>CAZWKB010000137.1:0-1503 GCA_964633925.1 uncultured bacterium | reverse complement strand
AAATCGCGCAGAACAATAACTCGGATTATCAAGAAGTTGCAGGAAGATGGGGTTGTTTCCAGAATCGGTTCTGATAAGACGGGATATTGGGAAATAAAAAATGGGTAAAGGAGATTATAAAAGGCTGGGCGATCATATAACTGAGGCAAACTTACGCAATACCGAACAAAAGGCTGAAAAGCTTTTAGGGATCAATATTGACAAATTCTTTATGCCTTCTGTTGCGAATATTGTTGGAACGGATTTGTCAGTTTATCGACTTGTCAGGAAAAATCAATTTGCTTGTAATAGAATGCATGTTGGCAGAGATTATAGATTGCCCATTTCGATGTCAAAAACTGATGAAGAATTTATGGTTTCACCTGCCTATGATGTTTTTGAAATAAAAGACACAGATATTCTTTGCCCGGAATATTTGATGATGTGGTTTACTCGTAGAGAATTTGACCGAAATGCATGGTTCTACACCGATGCCGATGTTCGTGGCGGGTTACATTGGAACGCCCTATGTGATATGCAACTGCCCATCCCCTCCATCGCTAAACAAAAAGAAATCGTAAAAGAATACAACGTCATCAAAAACCGCATATCCCTGAACCAGCAACTGATACAAAAACTGGAAGAAACCGCACAGGCTATTTACAAACAATGGTTTGTTGATTTTGAATTTCCCGATAAAAACGGAAAGCCATATAAAAGCAATGGCGGAGAAATGGTTTTTAATGATGAATTGCAAAAGGAAATTCCGTTGGGGTGGGAAATCGGAAATATAAAAGACTTTTCACAAAAAATAAGGTCAGGGGGAACTCCAAGTCGTGACGAAGTAAATTATTGGAACAGTAAAGATATACCTTGGTTAAAAACAGGAGAAGTTGCTAATAAAGTACTGGTAGCTTCAGAAGAATATATTTCATTGATAGGCATGCAAAATAGCTCCGCTAAAATTCTTCCCATCAATACTGTCTTAGTTGCTATGTATGGTGAAGGTAAAACAAAAGGGCAAAGTGGGTATTTAAGATTTGAAGCAACTGTAAATCAAGCATGCTGTGCTATTATATGCAAAGATGAATCTTTATCAAGCCTTCTGTATTTCTTTCTAAGAGTTAATCAAGAAAGAATTGCAAGCTTGGCAAATGGCGGAGCACAGCCGAATTTGAGTAAAGAATTGATTGAAAATATTCAAATACTGAAACCCCATTCATCTGTTTTACAAAAACATCCCTTTGTCCAAATAATAAACAATTGTGAAATTGTTGAAAGAGAAAATATTAAACTAACCGAATTACAAAATATTTTTCTTTCCAAACTTGCCACGGTGGAGGATTAAGCCAATGAATAACAGCGAAATTATCATCTACCAAAACCCAGACGGTACCATCAAAATTGATGTCCGCCTGGAAGATGAAACTGTTTGGCTTACGCAAGAGCAAATGGCTACACTGTTTGGCAAAGGCAGAAGCACCGTAACCGAACATATTTCAAATGTTTATGAAGAAGGTGAAT
>CAZWKB010000136.1:575-1522 GCA_964633925.1 uncultured bacterium | reverse complement strand
CTGAAGAAAAAGCAGAATTGCTTTTCACCTCTCCTCCATATTCAGATATGAGAGAATACAATGGGAGTAAAGATTTGTCTATAGCCAACATTGTAGAATTTATTACATCCTTTTATCAATATTGCGAATACCAGGTTATTAATTTAGGCATACAAAGAAAAGAAGGAGAGATATATCAATACTGGAATGATTATATAAATAAAGCAACAGGCAATGGTTATAAATTTTTAAGTTGGAATATTTGGAACAGAGAAAATGCAGGATTTTCAATTGCAAATATAACTTCAATGTTTGCAACACAACATGAATGGATATTTGTTTTTGGGAATAATGTAAAAAAATTAAATTTAACAGTTGAAAATAAAGAAGCAGGCAATAAAAGAAAAGAAGTAGCAAATAGACAAAAAGACGGAAGTGTAAAAAGTAAAAAAGCACCAATAATAAGAGACAGAAGGCAATTAGGAACAATAAATACTATAAACCCACAATTAGCAAGAGATGAAAACATTAAACATCCTGCTATGTTTCCGGTAGAGTTAGCATCTGAGTATATCAAAGCAATGACAAGTGAAAATAATATAATTGCTGAACCTTTTACAGGGAGTGGAACTACAATGGTAGCAGCACATCAACTTAAACGCAAATGTTACGGCATGGAACTTGATCCGAAATATTGCCAAGTCATTTTAGACAGGATGATAAAATTAGACCCATCATTGGATGTAAAAATAAATGGTCAACCATATATCAAAACAACGGAGTAACATCGGAATATGGCAAACAAAGTTAAACAGGCACACGGAGGTGCATTGATGCGACCAGAGAAAGGTGAATCAATGAATCCTAAAGGAAGGCCAAAGAAATATGTATCATTGCTGAAGGATCAAGGCTACAAGTTATCAGAAGTAAATGACTGCATTCAAGTAATCATGTCGATGAACATGAAT
>CAZWKB010000136.1:0-565 GCA_964633925.1 uncultured bacterium | reverse complement strand
TTGCAGGAGCAATTAAGAAGTCAATAGAGAAGGGAAGTCTATACTCAATAGAAACATTACTATCAAGAGTATTCGGTAAGCCTAAAGAACAAGTTGAGCAGTCGGGAGAAATTACGGTTCACACGATAAACCTTGCCGGATGAGTGACACACCTTTTCACTATGTGATGAAGATTCAACCAATTGAGTTCATCGTTAAAAATGATATCCCTTTCCGTGAAGCAAACATTATCAAGTATGTTTGTCGACATCGTGAAAAGGGAGGTGTCGATGACTTGCTGAAGGCTGCACACTATCTTGATATGCTTATACAGGAATACCCGGCAGAAGAAGAAGATTAATGGCATCAGTATCCATCACGATATCGAACAAACCTCACCCTGCACAACAGGAAGTACTTGATAGTGCTGCAAGGTTTAGGGTGTTGATGTGTGGGAGGAGGTTTGGCAAGTCCCTTATTAGTCAGTTGATTAGTTTGCTTGAATCTTCACAAGGCCATAAGATAGCATACATCACTCCAACATATCTTCTTGCAAAGTCCTTCTTTAGTGAACTTGATAAGGCAC
>CAZWKB010000135.1:0-1523 GCA_964633925.1 uncultured bacterium | reverse complement strand
TGTATACTGATGTTCGACACTGTAACCAACACCAGTTCCGTTCATCAGAATAACAAACAATTCAGCAAATGACTGAATAGAGTCAATTGGAAGATAAGAGCAATTATAGATGCATGTATTGTCATGATCCAATGCTGGCCCTGCAGTCATGAGGCTTCTCATAGAGGGAAGAACCTCAAGATTTAGAATGGCCTGCTTAACATCAGGACGCTCTAGAAGTTGAGGAACTTTGTTTGTAAAATAATTCCACCAACGGTCAACACATTCGCTCCAAGTTTCTCTTCGGTTTTCTGCATTCAACCAACGAGAGTAGCGAGAGATAAAAATGAATTCTTGAAAAGCTGATAAATTTTGCATATGGTTTTCCTTTGGTGTCTTTATTTATTATTACAATTTTTTGTTAATTCTTCCCAAGAAACTGGAAAGAGCGGCGATATACAATCCCCGATAGCCTTTGCGTATTCGCGAACTTCCCATTGTGCATGGGCATCAATTCTCTGAGCATAAATTCTCGCAAAAGCTGAGAGCGAACCTGTCCACCACCACTCAGTGAATGTTCCTTGTGGGAGAACGGCTCTTGCCTGTTCTGGGGCGATACCTTGTTCCAAAAGATTTTCATAAGTTTCCAATGCTTTCTTTAATACTACATTATACTCAAAAGTAGCTTTGGCTGCAAGTTCAAAGTCATCCACAAAATCAGAGCTTCCTTGTTTTGCACCATCAGTTGGAGCATTTCTCCATATGGGCGTATAAAACTCTGGGGTATCAGTAACATATCTTCGGCTAACTTCATTTTCTACTAAACCTACCTTATGCTTAAACAATTGTGTACGAATAAAAATTGGAGCCTTGATTCTCAAAGAAATCTGAGGATGAGCGAACGGTGTCCAGTGTTTATGCTTAGAAAGATATCGAATTAATTTGACATCTCTCTCTGATAACTTATTATCACTTTCCCAGTTGCTTTCTTTGTTGAAAGAAACACGAGCTGCGTTTGCAACCATTAGATCATCACCCATGCAGGCCATAAGATCCACATGGCCCATATTCAAAACACTCACACGCTTTAACATATTAAACCTCTAAGTCTTTATCATCATCTTCATCTATAAACTTTAATTCTACACCCGGAATATCAACGCTATCCTTGGCATAATCAACTGCCTTCTGCCAAAGATCTTTATCCATCTCTTTGATATACTGGCTGAAATAAGAGTTAAACTGAAGAAAAGCCTGACAGACTTTCATTTGAGCTTCCTCATTCAATCCTTCAAAATCATCTCCAAAATTTTCATCTATCATGACTTTCTCCATGCTAAAAATTTTAGTCTAGCTGCATTATCTGAATACGTATTAGTATCTAGCATCTGTATTGTCTTTTCTCTTCCATATTTTAAACACATTTCATTTATGTCCTTTTCATCTATTTTTGGCCATATTACAATCTTATAACCTTCATCTATTGCCTGCTGCATCATTCCATGCAATGCAATATTTCTTGGCTCATTATCTTTCTTTCTATG
>CAZWKB010000134.1:995-1555 GCA_964633925.1 uncultured bacterium | reverse complement strand
ATTTCCGCTTATGCGAGGATGACGGGAGTGTAGTTTGTTTAAAGAGAAAAATATGAAAAAGCCCTTCTGAGGTCTGTCCTCTATCGTCTGTCCTGTGAATCTCATTAACCAAGACCCAAAAGAGTCAAGGGAATCAAGAGGTTTTAAAAAAGTGTAAATTAACTATAACATATTGAATTTTATTCAGTTTTTCTTAGTCTTTTTGATAAATAATAAGAACATTAGCGCAGTATTTTGGACGCTTTTTTTAAAAAAGGAGGTGCATTATGAATCTCTCGAAAAGCACCATCGAAGTTCTCGTTGATTTGATTGAGAATAAACTCTCTGTCATGCAAATCGGTGATCGTGAGGAGCTGTGCGAAGTCGCCACTCTGGAACGGTCGCTTAAAGAACTTCAAGCTTTGGCTAAAGATGCCAAAGAGGACCCCACGGCAATTAAACATTGTGGTCGTCGAAAGAAATTTGCGTCGTTAATTGAGGAATATAGAGATAGTGCCGTGGTTCGTGCGCGTACAGCATAAGAATTAGCCCTAGTTGAGGGTGCATAAACTTCAGATGTC
>CAZWKB010000134.1:0-985 GCA_964633925.1 uncultured bacterium | reverse complement strand
CCTAAGCGCCTTTTTGAAGGCTGCATCATAAATGAAAGCATGGTTAGATTCGGTCATTATACAACCATCTTCTATCCCAACTGATATCTCACTTCTAGGTGCAACAGATTTAGGTCTTCTGATAACAAGTTCCGTGCGACTAGGGAAATCTATTTTACAAATTTCAATTGAAGCAACATACATAGATGCAGCCGATCTTTTGGGGAGACGTTTTTGCTGAAGCACAAATCTTGGACGACCATACCCATTCACTTCTATTACAACTAGGTTTTTAATGTCTGTCAAAAATAGCTTGTTGCTCATGCTGATATTTCCTTCTCAAAAAGAATAAGATGATGTTTGCAGTGTAATTTAATTTCATGGACTTTTCATTACTTTCATGGACCTTTCATTACTTTCATGAGGCAGTGTTTTGGAAGCGAAGAGGGTTTGGCTGCATTTGTAAATAATACTAATATTAACTATGCCAAAGGCCCCATTTACTTTTTCTTTGTCTGGGTTCAGTGCTTTGCAGGGAAGATATCCTTGGATAGAAAATAGATTGCTCCTCTGAGTGTGTCTTGGCATATACTCCTGACGACTTTGCTTTTATCTAAGATTCTGAACAGTCTCTTAGATTCGAACAGGCTCTAAGGAGATATTAGTTCATGGCTGCTTTTCAAACTATTTCAGACCTCAATGTTCAAGGTCAAAAGGTGCTCGTGCGCGCAGACCTTAATGTTCCTATGAAAGATGGCGCGGTATCAGATGATACGCGCCTTATTCGTTTTCTGCCAACGCTTATCAAATTACGTGATGCTGGAGCAAAGATCGTTATTCTATCTCACTTTGGTCGTCCTAAAGGCCAGCGTGAGGTTGCGTTCTCTTTGCGGCCTGTGGGAGAACGTCTGGCTGAATTGCTGGGATCGCCGATTTCCTTTGCGGATGATTGCATCGGCGATGTTGCACACAAAGCCGTAGATGCGCTTCAAGATGGCGATATTCT
>CAZWKB010000133.1:0-1564 GCA_964633925.1 uncultured bacterium | reverse complement strand
ATTTTCTATTTATTTTATCTCAATTATTTTTCTGCTGATTTTAGCAGGCTGTTCAAGTGACAGTACTCCTGGCGGTGGCGGGGTGAGTGAAACAGATGGCGATGTTTTTGTTGATTCTGATTTGTCAGGAGATGCGGATAGTGCTCAAAATGATTCGCCAATACTTTCCGATAATGACTCAAAAACAAATGATGACGAGGCTTTTAATCAGCCAGACAGCAATACTGAAGATAAAGACATGGTAACTCCAGACAATAATCTGCCTGATTCTGATTCTTCGCAAGATTCTGATTTGATTAATGATTCTGATTCTGATGGTGGCGGATGTGAGGAATCTTCTTTTGATTCAAGTTGCAAAGATGATGGGACGGCAATTATTTGTAAAGATGGCAAAGTTCTTGAATTTAAATGCGAAAACTCTATTTGCATAAATGGCGAGTGCGTTGTTAAAGAATGCGAGGTAAATGATCCAAGTTACCCGAAATGCAGCGATATTCATACAGCCGCAACTTGCGAAAATTTTGTTGAAGTTAAAACAACCTGCGGAGAGGAATTTCTCTGTCATCTTGGTGAATGTGTCAAAAAAGAGTGCGATGCGGATAAATGCAAGGACGAAAATTCAATTAACTTATGTGTTGATGGAATGATTCAGGAATCTGCCTGCGGCGAAAATAAGGTTTGCAGCAATGATAAATGTGTTGCAAGAGAGTGTAAGGATGCTGATTATCCAAAATGTGAGACCAGTGTTTTGTCAACCTGCACAGGCGGAATTCTTGCAAAAAGCGACTGTAATAATGGAAGCGTTTGCAAAGATAATAAATGTATCACGGCTGAATGTTCAGTCAATGTTTGCAAGGATGAGTTTACTTTGAATGAATGTCTTGGCGGTATTATCAATGAAGTTGATTGCGGCGGTGATAAGTTCTGTAAAAATAAAGAATGTGTTTTGAAAGAATGTGAAAACTCTTCATTTCTGCCTGAATGTAAGGATTCCGGAACAGCGATTTTGTGCCAGAACTATGAAAAAGTTGAACAAATCTGCGGAAATGGAAAGGTTTGTGTTGCTTATGAAGGTTGTGCAGATTTTGTTTGTGACTCAAATCAGGCAGCGTCCTGCGTTAGCGGTAATGTGAAAAAATGTGTAAATAATAGCTGGGTTACAGAAACCTGTCAGAATGGAACTCACTGTGCGGATGGAAGCTGCGTTCCTAATCAGTGCTCTGCGGCTGGCTATCCAAAGTGTTCCGACAGCTTTGCTGCGATTCTTACTTGCGATAATGGTTCAATAGTTTCAACGGCTTGCGGCGAAAATAGTGCCTGCGAAAATGGTGTTTGCAAGCCGAAAATATGTAATTCAAATGAATTTACCTGCGAAAGTGAATCTAATTATTCAATCTGCAATGCTCAGGGAACCGGCAAAGTTCAGTTTGAGTGTGATACAAACAATTTCTGCAATGAAGAGAGTAAAAATTGTCTCTGCGAAAGGCCGGTTAATATTATGTTTGTTGTTGATGCTTCTGGATGTATGAAGCTCAAGAAAATCAATAAGCTTACGCAGTGGGAT
>CAZWKB010000132.1:0-1575 GCA_964633925.1 uncultured bacterium | reverse complement strand
GCGAAAACACAATTTTATTCATGCGATACACTCCAAAAAGGAACATACTGCGTATCTCTTCGAGACTCAGATGAACTGGAATTGGTAATCAAGCCGGCATCTACCGTTGAATTAATAATCCGGGTTACAATAGACACCTTATCTTCTTCAAGCCCAAACCTTTCTCGTAAACTTTTATTGTTCATCTTTTTTCTATTCACATATTGAAGACAGGCATGAAGATAGCACGCCCGTATTTTATCTTCTTTTGTCATCTCATCAAATTCTTGATGTGCAAAAAGCATTGCTTTTGTAAAACCGTTTGGGGTTTCAAATAATGGGGCAGGCAACTGATAATATTCTGTTTGAAAAACAACCTTATCGATCCCGCTTCCTCTTTCCTCACAAATTCCAAATCGTCTCATAAGTGAAGCTAATTTTTCATTTCTTGACTTAGGCGGACTATCTAAAAATCTGTTTGTGTCAATGAGAGGAAGTCCCGGATTTGTTATTTCCATCCTATTATCAAATATCTCAATCATTGAGCCGGTTCCTCTTTCAAAAAAATCCTGATGTATTATAGCGTTTGCAACAAGCTCACGAACAGCCAATTCAGGATATATCGGAACAGTTTTTCTAAGTGCCTTTTCAATCACTTCGTTTGAAGGAAGTTGTCCCATTATTTGATCAATTAAAATCTCAAAACCTGATGCGTAGCCTTTATTAACTACGATCTCTTTAACTGTTTCAATTCTGCTTGATCCTTTATAACGGATAATTCTCATTGATTTTCTATCGAGTCTGTTAAAATCACTGAGTTTCTTTGCAAAAAGTATTGCCCCCAAATTTGTAATATTAAATCCTTCAGATTCATTTCGAGTAATTAACCCCTCTGATGTAAGATACTCAAGTATTGCTTGATTTCCATCCGGGACAGATTGTTTTAATAAGTCAAAAAGAGCTGTATAGTCCAAAAGTTGTAACACTTTTTCTCCGTCAATACGCTCCAATACAAATAATGACTCAAATGGCACTTTGTCTAAAGCCCGCCATAACTCCCGTTCTTTTTCAGGATTATCTTTTAGTTTTTTTCTGTAAGAGCCAACTCTGATTAACTCTTCATTCTGAAAAGAGGTAGGATGTTTAGAAGCCGCAGGGATTTCCAGTAACACAATCGTTTTATCATCCATTATGAAACTATGAAACTGAAAGTTTATCTTTGGATTTAATCGTTGCAAGAGCCAATTTTCTAGCTCTTCATTTCCAACTTTTTGTTTGAATGGTTCAAATGTTGTTCCTACTATTTTTTTTGACTCATCCTCTATTCCCCATATTACATAACCGGTTGGTTTTCCCAAAAATGCCGCAGAGTTTGAGAGAGCTGTTATATAGCTGCCGATATCATCTTTTTCAGAATTGTTCAATTTCAACTCTAACCATTCGCATTCTTTGGGTAACTTTAGAAGTTCATTTACCAGACTGATATAGTATTCTTGATTCTTATAACTCATTATTCACCCTCATTCTAATTCTTATCCCCACATCGGCGTTTATCAGCGTCCATCTGCGGTTAATTCTTCTCATAAGCATTCAATC
>CAZWKB010000131.1:1340-1596 GCA_964633925.1 uncultured bacterium | reverse complement strand
ATATTGAGCAATGCCTGACGCTTACCGCCTGCTTTTGTTCTGTAGCGCAATTCGTAACCAGGTAACGCATTCCCCGAAATATCACGTCTCAAGCGGTGCTGCTCGATCATGCGCTCGAGTTCATCTGGATGCACAAGCTCTGTCCATTTCATCCGGCCATTAATTTCATTCTTAGAATAGCCAGTGTTGCGAACGAATTCTTCATTGGCCATGCTTATTGTCATGTCCTCTTCAATAAGAATCATTGAGGTGCCGG
>CAZWKB010000131.1:275-1155 GCA_964633925.1 uncultured bacterium | reverse complement strand
ACAAGAAATCCTGATGTAATTACAACCCTGTTTATAAAAACTGTTTCAGATGTTCTGTAAGGTATTATATTACCACTAGATATCATCCAGGCAAGACACAAATATGTCGCAAGACATATCCCCAGAGCGATCCACATTTTCCGGTAACCATAGATAATCGCCACAAAAATTATCAGCAGAACATACATAAAATTACCCGGCGCGTCTATTCCGCCAATATAATTTCCGTTTACGGCTGTGAGATACATAATCAGGGGGGGGATGAAGCTGGCTGCGCGCCAGTATCCGTTTTCCGTGAGAATCATTGCCACAAAAAGCATTATTGATATAATCGAATAGATGATAAAAGTATCAAACGGCATTTTGCCTGAAATGTAAAAAAGAAATGATACCAGCGTAAAAGGAAATGCGACAATAAATAAAAACAGGAATACATTGCGGGCATATATTCCTGTCTGGCCAGTTCCGGCTCAGTTTCATTTAATTTGTTGATGAATTTTAGCGGCTTCATCTTTTTTTTATCCTTGCGCTTATATGTCGCTTGTTCATGGCTGAGCTATGCGAAACTCATTCTTGTATATCAATTTTATATTGTTTAAACTTTATATTACAATGGTATATTATTATGCTTTTTGTTCAGCCTTGTTTCTTTTTTATCTTGCAGCGCTTCTAACAATGCGATGATCCTTTTACGTGTATCATTCGGCTGGATAATTTCTTCAATAATGCCTAATGAGGCGGCAAAATATGGATTATTGAATTTTTTTTCATAACTGTTAATGAGTTCCGCCCTTTTGGCTGCCGGATCGGCCGCCGCGTTGATTTCACCGCGGTAAATAATATTGCAGGCGCCTTCCGCCCCCATCACTACGATTTCCGC
>CAZWKB010000131.1:0-231 GCA_964633925.1 uncultured bacterium | reverse complement strand
ATCTTTGGCACTGTTGCTTCCGCGTATGCATGAAGCAGTTTTGCGCCGTGGCGGATGATGCCGGACCACTCCTGTACTGTGCCCGGCATATATCCCGGCACATCAGCAAAGGTCAAAAGTGGAATATTGAAGGCATCGCAAAAGCGGATAAAGCGGGATGCCTTATCGGAGGCATTGACGTCCAGAGAACCTGCAAAAAACATGGGATTGTTCGCGATAACCCCAACCGGT
>CAZWKB010000130.1:1274-1635 GCA_964633925.1 uncultured bacterium | reverse complement strand
TTCAATATTTTCTTTTCCGTATCGCCACATCCACTGTAATTAAGAGATTTGTAACGATGAAGGAGGATATCTCTGGTATATGAAATAAAGTCATTGATACGCTTTTTGCTTGATTTGTAGAGTATGTGGGAAATTAAATCTATGGATTTATATTTCTCATTGATATTCTGGAAGTCGTTTTGATATTCTTTTTTTTCTTTTGCAGTTAGTATATCAAAGATATGCTTTTCTATTTTTTTAAACTTATCTCCCAATGCCCACGAAAGCATCTCCAGATATTTTTTGTCCGATATTCTGTCATATTCTAATATAGATTCAAGATAGATAATGCAATTGCGAATTACAAAGCGCTCCTCTTTAT
>CAZWKB010000130.1:319-1264 GCA_964633925.1 uncultured bacterium | reverse complement strand
CACCAATATTTCCATCCGCATTGTAATCAGAAACGAAGAATGTATAAGTTTTGAGGGCATTATCACCCTTTAAGGATTTGGAAAGTGTAACTGTCTTTTTGCCATTGAAATAATTGCTTTGTATTTGCCATATATTCCTCCTTATCTTTGTTGTTTATAGACTTGAAGGAATATATCATGTGAACGTTCCATATCGAGGAACGATTGCATTATTTATTACTAATATAAGGGATAAGCTGATATTTGATTTATTATAGTGCTTTGGGAAAAACATCTTTAAAGCGATTAGTTTATTTATAGCAATTTGCCAATTTAGCAATCTTTAACTTCAGCTTTTTAACCAGCCATTCCGGCTTGATTAGCGTTGCCTCTTCGCCGAAAGAAAGAAGCCACCCGGTCAACTCTGGCTCGGATGAGGACGTAAACTTCAGAAAGATTTTATCTTTGCCTTTTTTGATGATTTCCTGATTAGGGCTCCAATTTCGTTCCACTACATAAGCTGCCGACCAACCTGTGAACTCTACTTCCACTGAAAATGCCTTTTCCTTGATGACACCAAAATGCTGGTTGAATGTTTTCTCAAAATCAAATTTATCAGGATGAAAATCAACTTTTGTCATCTCCACAGATTTTATGCGGTGCACGGCCAACAGCGGATCATATTTAGGTGAGCTGTATGGTTTGCCCGGTTCTTTAGCTTTCTGCGCATGAAGATAAATAGCATCATGATAAGAAAAGAGTTTCAGCGGTTTGATGTGGAATGTTTTTGGACGTGGCGCCTCAATGGCCTGATACGTCAGTTTGCAGATCTTTTGTTTCCTCATAGCCTCAATTAACGCATGGATGATTTGATGCTGAGGCGTATAGTCAATGCTGCCAGGACTGAAAGCAGCAAAATGACATTCGCTTATCTGCCTTCCGCCGGCAAGTGTGGTATTGCTCTTG
>CAZWKB010000130.1:0-294 GCA_964633925.1 uncultured bacterium | reverse complement strand
TAAAATAGCCTGTGTTGCTTCTTCATAAAGTTTTTTGCCGACAAGATGCTGTGTAAAGGCCTTGCACATTTGAAGTGCCTGAAGTTCCGCTTCCGTCAATGGTATATTATGGAGAGACGCTGCAGGTCTCTTAATGCGATAATAACTTCTATTACCTTGAGTTGTCTCTTCGATAGTTATTCCATAAGACTTTCTGACATTATTGATCAATCTCAGAACTGTCTGTTTGGAACAGCTGAACATCTGCGCCAGTTCTGTCAGGAGCTGATCGAGCATTTTCGCCACTTGCTGATA
>CAZWKB010000129.1:1343-1674 GCA_964633925.1 uncultured bacterium | reverse complement strand
TTAGATTTTCATCTGTCTGTTCAGCCTGAAACAGAAAAACGCCTTAAAAAGATTCAATATTGAAGAAATGAATGTTATCGGGAAATCTGTAGAAATATATGCGGGTAAAGCAAACCAAATCATTGAGGATAAATCAGACTCCGAAAAAATGACGTTCTTCAGTATTGCCGGAATTGACAAAATATATAATGCAGTGAACAGCATTCGGGAAAAACTTGATTCGGATCATTACTATTTTAGAGTTGTTTGCTTTAATATCCATTATAAGGAACTCTTTTTAGAGCAATTAGGCGGAATTCAGGATAGCACCTATTATTTGCTGGAATATATC
>CAZWKB010000129.1:0-1234 GCA_964633925.1 uncultured bacterium | reverse complement strand
AAAAAATGAAAATGAAAATGTTGATTTTAGCAAACTGTTTAATTCAGTTGTTGAGAAGTTAAAAAACGAAAAAGAGTATATCGACATAACCGCTACAGTAAGTGATGTATTTAGTAACGTAAATCAGATCAAAGATGCCCTAAATCAAACAATTAATGCATATGAATGGAGAAAAATCTCCAATGAATTTCAAATTATTTATTTTAATGAGACTGATTTAATCAATGAAGGCTTTTTGCTGACAGAAAAACAGGAACATATCATCAGTAATAACTTTAGCATTAATTATACTTTCAGCATACTTATTTAATTTCAAAAGATTATCGAAAAAGACAAAAAATCGGATAATCAAGTAATAAGGACTGTTTTGCAATATATTGATGATAATTTTGCGGAAGATATATCGTTAACGATCGTAGCAGATAAATTAAAGCTTTCCAGCAGTTACCTATCGCATTATTTCAAACAAGAAACAGGATCGAATTTTCTGGATTTCGTAAATCAATATAGAATAAATAAAGCAAAAGACCTTTTAAAAGGAACCGACAGAAAAATATCAGATATCTCTGCCAGTGTAGGTTTTATAAACCAGAATTCTTTTGCAAGAACTTTCAAGAAGTATTCCGGCGTTTCTCCAAAAGAGTTTCGATTGATTTCGGGATCGAGTGATGAATGATGCAAGCCAGATCAACCACTGAAATGTTGCGTAGATCACATGCGATAATAATAGATATAGCAAAAAGCAGGTTGGACTGGGAGATCCCCATTCCAACCTGCTTTTTGAATTAATTACATTTGTCTCTTATGATTTCTTACCTAGCAGACCATTCCTTTTTTATCGCTTTTGCATAAATGTATCTGCACGCACTTTTGTTCTCCTATTATAGCACTCATACATTCTCACAATCAATCCTAAACCGTCTTCTGCTTTCTTGACGACTTCCACAACCACGTTTGCACAGTCAGTTGATATCAAAGACATTTGTTCAGGCAGTATTCCCTTGTGAACCTCTTCCACCTTGGCATATGCCGGGCAGTTTAAGGAGTATGCCACATTTACAGCATTTGCACTCTTCCAACTACCCTCGTGGGGGTAGATTGAGTAAATGAATTCATGATACTCTCTATCCGCATCCGGATTTGGGTATGTACCGGATTTAAGGAGCGTCAGTTTCATTTCATTATCTTTGATGCTATAGCCATATTCACAATCATTCAGCAAGCTTAGGCCGTA
>CAZWKB010000128.1:0-1676 GCA_964633925.1 uncultured bacterium | reverse complement strand
ATAAAGGCCTTTGATGAGCAGCTCAACACTGCAGCGGCTAAGGGTGCTTTATTTATTGTTATTGATCCTAAATTCCGCAGTTGAGCTCGAGTTTTAGGCTAATCAAGAGCTGCCTTTGTTATATCGGCACGGTTTCCGGCAGTGCAACAGGCAATAATGATTTCAACTGCGGAGCAGTTGAATTAAGCCAGCGATAAATCCTGGTATAGCCTTCCAATAAATCCTTGAGCCATTGCTGAGAAACAGATATTTTAACCGTCCTCTGATTACCGCTACGAACCAATCTTGCAGCTATTAGCAAATACCAGCGACGACCCGTTTGAGCTTCTGTATGTTTTTGAGGTTCTATAAGTCTGCAAAATAATATCCATAAATTATATGTCAACAGCAAAAGTCTCGCTGCTATTTCAGTAATATTTGAACTATGAGAACAAAAGCCACTTAAACCCCATTGATTCTTGAGTTCATCGAATACATTTTCGCAATCTGCTCTTTGATGATATAAATCTACAATCTGCCAACTATTGGCTTGCTCTAAAGGAAGATTAGTTACATATGCCTCATATTCATGCTTGTAAGTATCCCAAAAATGTCCGGATTTTTCTGCCGGAATAACTGACTGCAATCTTCTGCCAAATATGACTCTGCGAGGACAATCCCAACTGGGCAACTGAAGCATTTTTTCTGCCGTCTGTAATACGCCAAAGTTAAAATTACCCTGCCATTGTTCTTGGTCAATCTCAGAAAAAGCATGTTTTACATTATTGGTTATTTTAAGCTTAAACAGGTAATATGGAGCGTTATAGTTTGTTTCGTGCCAGCTCATTATTTCATTACTGCCAAAACTTATATCACCTCTGTTAAGCCAAGGACGATGACTGTCTCCACAGTATTGGAGAGCATCTTCTATAGCTTCTATGCAATCAGTTGATGATGCCGCATTACCTGGTCTATGGCTAAAATGAAGGCATAAACGAGTGCCTCCAACCACTGCAAGCAACGGATGATGGCTGGGTCTGCCTGGCTTTACAGGGTTATAACCAATTTCGGCATCTTCTTGGCTACCATAACGAGTTATTACAGTGCTGTCCCAGTCAAGAATAAATTTGTTGGGCAATGCAGACCTTACAGGCAAACAAGATTGTGATATCCATTGGCGGGCATCTTCTATTTTAATGCTTTTGAAAAAACGGCGAATTGTGTCATCACTTACCACTCGTCTGATACCAAATAACTCAGCCATAGCAGGGTCATTACGAAGCCGATTGACATCACTAAAGTGCCTTCCGTCGCAAAGGGTTGTCAGGGAAAAGCTTGTAAGAATATCATAAACCGATAAAGCATTGTTAGACTTTCGAGTTACTGGACACAATTGTGCAAGTTTTTCAAAAATCTGTATCTTTTTAACAAAAGCCGACCATACAGCAAGACCACCAAAAGGCGTCATTGCATCGTCTGTTGGCTCAATTTGAACCTTTCCGGCGTATGTTTCAAAGGGCAAAATTAATTCATCCATAAGGTGAACACTCCTTCATATTGAAAACTTGTTATAACTGCCTAAATTATAAAGAATTAAGGGAAAAATTAAAGCAAATTATCATTACCAACTGCGGAATTTAGGATTATACTAAAGACTGGCAGAAACCAAACTGCCAGTCTTTTTATATTGTTTATTA
>CAZWKB010000127.1:0-1688 GCA_964633925.1 uncultured bacterium | reverse complement strand
ATTTTATACTTTCTACTGCTGCTGATTGTTCCTGTTTTGGTGCATTTATTCCAAAGGGGATGTCTCTCGAGCTAGAAGGAGATTCGAATGACTATATAGGGAAAGGCCTTTCGGGTGGAAAGATAGTAGTTTATCCCCCTAAGAATTCTGATTTTGAACCTGAGAAAAATATTTTGATTGGAAATGTTGCTTTTTATGGGGCAACTTCAGGAGAAGCATATATCAATGGTATCGCTGGAGAAAGATTCTGTGTTAGGAATAGTGGGGTTAAAGCGGTAGTTGAGGGTGTTGGTGACCACGGTTGTGAATATATGACAGGTGGCAAAGTGGTTATCCTGGGCAAAACAGGAAGAAACTTTGCGGCAGGGATGTCTGGTGGTGTAGCATATATTCTGGACTTTGAAGATATTTACTGTAACAAGTCTTTGGTATTATTGGAAAAAATAGAATTTCAAGATGAATTGAATGAAATTAAGGACATGATTGAAAATCATGTTAAGTATACAGGGAGTCCTCAGGGAAAGAAAATTCTTAGTGACTGGAAAAATAGTTCGCTAAGATTTACAAAGGTGATACCTAAAGATTATAAACGTATGCTTGAAAACATTGATAAGGCTCACAAAGCTGGGCTAAGTGGCGAAGAAGCATTAATGGTCGCTTTCGCAGAGAACTATAAAAATTAAAGCATAAAAGTAAATTAAGGTGGTAATTACAATGGGAAAAGCTACTGGATTTTTAGAGTATAAAAGAGTAAATCCGAAGAAACGTTCACCGGAAGATAGAATTCTAGACTGGAATGAAGTTCAAACTCAAGGGGCAAGATGTATGAACTGTGGAATTCCTTTTTGTCATGGTGGTGTCTTATTAAACGGTATGGCAGCTGGGTGTCCTGTACAAAATCTTATACCAGAATGGAATGAGCTAGTTTATAAAGGGCAGTGGAAAGAAGCTTATAAAAGGCTGATTAGAAAAAACCCATTTCCAGAATTCACGGGGAGGGTATGTCCTGCACCTTGTGAAGGTTCATGCACAGAGGGTTATATAATGGAGCCTGTTGCCATCAATAATATTGAATATGAAATTATTGAGAAAGCATTTGCTGAAGGTTGGGTAGTACCGAATAAAGCTAAAGCAACAGGGAATAAAGTAGCGGTAGTCGGATCTGGTCCATCGGGAATGTCAGCAGCCTATTATCTAGATGCAGTAGGACATGATGTGACTGTTTACGAGAGAAGTGATAGAGCCGGCGGACTTATGATGTACGGAATTCCAAACATGAAGCTTGAAAAACGAATTGTCGAAAGACGATTAGAGCTTATGAAGGCATCAGGAATTAAGTTTGTTTTGAATACTGAGGTAGGCAAGGATATTTCTACCCAAGATTTTGTTAACCAGTATGATGCAGTTGTATTATGTGCAGGTGCAACTAAAGCTAGGGGAATAGAAGTCGAAGGTAAGGAACTTAAAGGGGTATATTTTGCGGTAGACTTCTTGAAGGCAAATACGAAAAGTCTTCTCGATTCTAATCATAAGGACAGTAACTATGTAAGCGCAAAGGGTAAGAACGTTATAGTCATCGGTGGAGGGGATACAGGAACCGACTGTGTAGGCACATCCATAAGACATGGTTGCGAGAGCGTCTACCAGCTTGAGATTATGCCTAAACCGCCTAATGAAAGAATAGAAAA
>CAZWKB010000126.1:0-1706 GCA_964633925.1 uncultured bacterium | reverse complement strand
GAGATTCTAATTTCCGAAATCAGAAATTTAATTATCAGCAATCACCTCTCCGCGGCTTATGCTGTCAATAAAATCATGAAAGATTATCAGCTGGCTTTTGAAAATATGGATAACAACTACTTTTCTCAGCGGGCGTTTGATATCGAAGATGTTTGTCGCAGGATTGTCAGAAATATTCTTAATACCGAAAAGGGAATCTGCCAGTATTCATCTCTGCAAAATGCCCGAATAATTGTGGCGCAGAATATATTTCCATCTGATACAGTCAGTTTTAATAAAAAAAATGTAATCGCTATTGTTACCGAACTGGGCGGACAAACCAGTCATGCTTCCATTTTAGCCCGTTCACTTGAAGTGCCAGCCATCACTGGTGTCCACGGCATAACCGAAGCAATTAAAAAGGCATCAATAATAATCGTTGACGGTCATACCGGCGAAGTTATCATAAATCCTACCGGAACTACTCTGCAAAACTATAAAGAAAAAGAGCTTGCACAAAGTAAAAGACTGAAAGACGATCTTAAAACAGCTAAACTGAAATCGGTTACTTTGGATAACACCGCGATTCAGCTGTGTGCCAACATTCAGACTGCCGGTGAAATCGACAATGTGATTAAATGGCACAGTGAAGGAATCGGACTTTTTCGTACTGAATTTTTGTTAGAGGAAAAAGCAGGTTTATTAACGGAGGATGAGCAATATGCCATCTATGAACAGGCTGCATCAAAGATAACTCCCAATATGCTCTCTATCCGCTTACTGGATATTGGCGGAGATAAATTACAGGATCACCTGATTTATAAGGAAGACAATCCTTATCTCGGTATCCGTGGTGTGCGTTTACTGTTAAAAAATCCAGAATTGCTAAAAACGCAGATCCGGGCAATGTTACGGGCTTCCAAACAAAAAAACATCCGGGTTATGGTGCCTTTTGTCACTATGATCAGTGAAATGGAAGAAATTATCGAACTTTTTGATAAAGAAAAAAAGTCTCTTGCCAAAAATGGTCATGATTTTAACGAAAACTTAAAAATCGGCACCATGATTGAAATTCCCTCCGCCGCTCTATTAGCTGATCATTTGGCTAAGATTGTTGATTTTTTCAGTATCGGAACAAATGATTTGACTCAATATACTTTAGCTGCTGATAGAGGAAATAAAAAAGTTGCATATATATTCAATTCTCTTAATACTGCCGTTTTAAGACTTATAAAAATGACAATTGAAGCGGGTAAAAGCCGTTGATCTAAAATCTTAAGACTTTTACCCGAGTATTTAATTCTTTCAATCATTGTCTACGGAATTGCGTCCATCACCGTTTTAAGGCATTCTTCAGATTTGCCGTTTATTTCAACTGTTTTTTCGCGGCCCTTGGCTCCGCGGATTATGTTTATGGAGGTCTTTTGCACTCTAAAGAAGTCCGCGAGAAAGGCGCGTAAAGATTCATTGGCGCCGTCGTCAATGGCGGGGTTTATTACCTTCACCCGCAATACGCTTCCAATTCTGCTGACAACTTCATTTTCCACAGCGTTCGGAATAACTCGTACTTTCACTATCATTAGTACCTCCTTAATCTATGTAAAAAGTGCGCTGCCTATTCTGGGCATGTTGGAGCCCTCTTCAACGGCAACTGCAAAGTCTCCGCTCATGCCAAGCGACAGGCGCGCGTCCGCCGTCTTGCCAAAATCCAAGTCAAATGCCTGTTT
>CAZWKB010000125.1:1407-1709 GCA_964633925.1 uncultured bacterium | reverse complement strand
TCAAAATTCTCTAAAAGTTTTTGACGGGTATCTCGCAAGCTATTCGTGATGCTTTCATCCATTTCATTTTGTAGCGTATCAAACGCAGTATTAATTTCATCTTCCGTGCGGCATGACTGATAGATTGCTGCGATACGCTTCTCAAAATCAACACCGGATTCAATGCTTCCCAACACTTCATCGCTTGCCCCAAATACACCTTTAAAGAGGTTGAATTTTTCATCCAAAAGTTCATAGACCCGCTGATCAGCGGCATTCTTACGGTTGACAAAATTGATAACAACTACATCATGCTTTTGTCC
>CAZWKB010000125.1:508-1211 GCA_964633925.1 uncultured bacterium | reverse complement strand
TCAGTGGCAATCATAATCTCAGCTTCATCTTTAAAATAATCTATAATTGCGGCACGTTTGTCAGCGGTCTTTGAACCAGTAATCTTGTCTGTATTCCGATGCTTTTTTAACCAAGTTTCATATATAGCCTTCGATTTATCATCAGTATTTGTGCCATTAAAGAGTACGATTTTATTTTCATAACCATTCTCCGAAAGTAACCTAACAAGAAAATCCTGGGTAATCCGTGATTCAGTGAAAATGATTGCCTTTTTCTTAGCGCCCAGTTCAGCGGCCATTTCAAAGCCTTTGTTTAGGGCAATTATCAAGGCGTCACCCTTGGAATTTTTCCAAATCTTTTTTGCCAAGTCTCGATAATTCTCAAGCTCAACCTTTTCCTGCTTCATCAAGACGACATCTTCTTTTGTATAAACTGCTTTTTTCTTCGTCGTTACTTCATCATCTTCTTCCTCATCACTCCACTCATCGGAAAGCTCATCATAGTTTTCATAATCTTCACTAAGCCCTTCAATGCCAGACTCATTTTCAGTTATCTGTTTCTCTGTCTTTTCGATAAGCTTTGTCAGCCTGTATGCAATGCTATTGAGTGTGCTTGCAATAGCAAACGAAGAAGAAGACAATAATTTGCGCAATATAAGCGTGATTAGTTGACGTTGGCTTGATGGAAGAGCGAAAAGTTTTGCCCTTTGAAGATAATGGGACA
>CAZWKB010000125.1:0-382 GCA_964633925.1 uncultured bacterium | reverse complement strand
CGATTGCGCAAGTCCGTAAACATTTCCTGTTTGGGTTCAACCAAACCAAGCTCGCTTTCAAATACATCTTGTTCTTTTGAGACTTTGGAATAATTCACCTTAAAGCTCGTCAAATCACCAAATACATGGTCGTCAATTACACTGACGAGCCCATACAACTCAAGGAGTGAATTCTGCAACGGAGTGGCTGTCAGTAATATTTTGGGTGTTTCACTTAAGGCATTCTTAATTTCTCGCGCTATCTTATTGCCAGTTTTATAAACATTTCGAAGATGATGTGCTTCATCAATTACTGCTAAATCCCATTTTGTTTGTTTTATGTAGGGCGACTTCGATCGTGCAAAGTGATACGAACATATAACTATAACATCTTCCTGATTGA
>CAZWKB010000124.1:1355-1721 GCA_964633925.1 uncultured bacterium | reverse complement strand
ATATTGACAGTTGATGGAATAATTACTGCCTGCAAGCAGTGCTCAATCAAATCTTCAACGATGACATCTTTTTTCATCACCTCTTTTTTGCGGGCAAAATTCAGCAATCCTCCTAAGATATTCCGGCATCTGTCGGCCTGAGATGCAATCATTTGTAAATCACTGTAGATGTCAGAGTTTTTATCCACCTCCTCCATCAGCAGGTGACTGTACATTAAGACCACACCCATCGGATTATTTACTTCATGAGCAATACCGGCAGCTAACTGACCAATGGAGGCCAATTTTTCCGTCTGAATTAATTGAGCTTGAGTTGATTTTAATTGCTGATGAGTCTTATCCAAGTCAAATAACATATTTTTCAAC
>CAZWKB010000124.1:987-1345 GCA_964633925.1 uncultured bacterium | reverse complement strand
TCTTTAGTATTAGCCAGCTTTTCATTGACATCACCCAGCTTTTTGATATACCGGTGCATTTTTTCGATGGTAAATGGTAAGCACATCTCCGGTTCAGCCAGACCTTTCAGAATGGCAATAGCATGTTCACGGCAGGAATCATATCCGCAGGCGGTACAGTTCAATTCATCTTCTGGAGTGGTTTTACCCATCTGTTCAAGGATGCCGAGAATTTTTTCTTCTTCAGCATTAACCAGAATTCTGGTATCGTTGGGCTGATATTCAATTTCCAATGGCAATTTGATATATTCATCAACATCGTTCTGCCATTTTTCCCAATCAAAGTTTTTAAGTTTTTTACGCATATAGGAAGCTATCT
>CAZWKB010000124.1:517-805 GCA_964633925.1 uncultured bacterium | reverse complement strand
TTTTGACATTGTCACCGAATTTTTTACGCACAATGCGGGCTGATGCTATCATTGGCGATACTATTCCGGCGATATTCTCTGTCTGCTCAGGAAAGTATTTAACAACAAATGAAACAATTGCTGGGCAGCAGGAGGTGATCCAGTATTTACTGGGATTTTCCTGAAAATATTGCAGGTATTTGTGGGCTATAACATCGGCTCCGAATGCAACATCAGATATGTAAGCAAAACCCAGTTTTTTGATCATGCCAATCAGGAGATGATAATCTTTTATCTCCGTAAATTCGG
>CAZWKB010000124.1:0-308 GCA_964633925.1 uncultured bacterium | reverse complement strand
AAATTTAAATCGCTCCGGATTACACCTTTTTCCTAAGAATCTGACTGGAAATAATTGCGGTGTATGTATAAGTTCAGTCTTAAATAGTTAAAAAGCAATTATAAAAAAAAATATTTTTCTTGATGTGAATAATCGTGATTTGCATCCTGAAAATTTTAAATTTTCCATTTTGTCGGGATCAATGAGATTTACATCTTGCCTTCAACAGAAAAAGTGGTTAAATTGATTTGGAGTTTATAGATAATCCCATTAATAAAAATCTGTAAGGGCCAAGACCCGTAAACAGAATATAATTAGCCAATGAGCAT
>CAZWKB010000123.1:300-1730 GCA_964633925.1 uncultured bacterium | reverse complement strand
GCAGTAAATGAGGGATTGCGGCAATTCACTTTTTCACCTGAATATGATTATATTTTAGTTCTTAATCATGATGCTTTATTGCATCCAGAGTCCTTAAAACAAATGATCGCTACCATGAACGCTGATCTACGAATTGGAATCTGTGCTCCTGTTGCTCTTTCAAAAGACAAGAGTGTAAATTGGGCTGGCTCTACTCACGCATTTCCTTGGGGACGTCATATGACATGTAATTTAACTGAGTTGCCTTCCCATCCCATCGAAACTTACTGGGTAAATGGGGCATGTATGCTTTTACGCAGTGAAATGATAAGAGAGATTGGGTTGTTAGATGAAAATATGAAATTTATTTGCTCTGACTCTGATTACTCTTTTACAGCTCGCGCAAGAGGCTGGAAATGCGTTGTCGTGCAGGATGCGTTCATTGATCATGAGCCTCATGGAAGCACAGACATGGTTACGCCTTGGTTAAATAAGATTAAATTAGAAGATCAGTTATTTTTTGCAAAGAAGTGGGTGTCTGCTGATTTATATCGGCATTTATCTTATGAGGGTAAAAATTTAAATCATGATTTTATTCAGGCTGAAATTAGGAATACCCAGCGTATTCTTGACCAGTTGAATGCTAATTCCCATTCTGATCAAAATGAATGATCTTGGCCAACCTAAAGCTTTTTCCGTAATTGGTTTTTTTCTATCCGAAATTGGTTTAGGTCAAACCGTTAGGAATATTGCTTCCTCTCTTTTTGAAGCGGATTTTCCCATTAATTGTATCAACATGGATCTGCCTGGTAGATCGAACATAATGGATTTTTCCTCACATTGCATTCCTTGGGTGCCTTCTGTTAATAACTTTCTGGTTTGTGAGCTGGGAACGGCCGTATCTTGGCCTGAACAAATCCAGCAACTTGGAAAAGGAGCCAAGGAATTCCTATATCCATTATGGGAGCTAGACAGATTGCCTTATGAAGTCGTAGAAAAATTACGTTTTTATGATGAAATTTTTGCACCCTCCCAATTTATTGCGGATACCTTTTCTCAATATACCAATAGGCAGGTTTCTGTGATACACCACCCTGTCGACATACCTACTAGATTTGTGGATGGGAAGCTAAAAATATTTAGTTTTTTTGATTCTGATTCATTTGTTTCAAGAAAGAACCCTAAGGCAGCATTGGATGCTTTTCAAATTGCCTTTCCTAAGTCAAATAATGATGTGGAGTTGACAGTAAAAGTAAGGGGTAGTAGTGAGGGTAGCAGAAGATTGCTGCTGGAGTATGCCCTGAAGGATCCCAGAATTAAAATCATTGATAAAACTTTGGATCGAGCATCAATGGATGATTTGATTCAGGGATGCAATGTATTCCTATCTCTACACCGCTCGGAGGGGTTTGGTTTGGGATCGGCAGAATCATTGGGGAGGGGTAAGATCG
>CAZWKB010000123.1:0-265 GCA_964633925.1 uncultured bacterium | reverse complement strand
TAACAACCAATTATGGTGGAACTTGTGATTTCATTAATGCTAATACTGCATACCCTGTAGGGTACAAGCTTATTCCGGTTAAACAAACTGAGTATCCATATGCACTTAATCAAATTTGGGCTGATCCGTTTATTGATCAAGCTGCCTCATTTCTGCAAGAGATTTATGCTGACTTTGCTAAGGCTCAAAGTCTTGCCATAAAAGGAAGGGAGCTGATGATTAGTCAGCACTCATTTAAATCGGTAGGAGAAAAGATGAAATCTT
This sequence comes from uncultured bacterium, assembly GCA_964633925.1. Classification (GTDB taxonomy): domain Bacteria; phylum Margulisbacteria; class WOR-1; order JAKLHX01; family JAKLHX01; genus CAZWKB01. The sequence continues at coordinate 1 of CAZWKB010000123.1, read as the reverse complement.
T
>CAZWKB010000122.1:1215-1734 GCA_964633925.1 uncultured bacterium | reverse complement strand
TGAATCGGAAACCTATCTTAAAGATATGCCTGAGTTCCTGAAAACATCCTGGGATTATTGGGATAAAAACACTTTTCATGGAGCATATATCTCTAAAGTTAAGAAGAGGGATTATATCAGTATGTGTTATTCGGCGGGAACTTTTCTGCATTATATGAGAAGTTACAGAACAGGAGAAAAGTTAAAACCTGAGGTTCTATTGATAGAATCCCCCAACATTTCTTCCTGGAGATCTCATGTGCAACAGTATGTTAAGGATCACCTTGAATCAACTATTGGTGATGAATACGAGAACTTCTTAAAATATATTCTGGAAGGGTCCAATTCTGATTTTTGTTTGATTGATGCTCATTCGAAAGGGAATCCATATGCTCAGGTTGCTTATGATCCTTTCGTTAATCAACAAAACTACCACTTCAAAGCACCGGGTGCCCTGACTCCCGTTTCTAAATCAATCGAACTAACATTTCCATATCTTTCGGCACAGTTGATCATGCTTACCAATAAATCGGAAGAGTA
>CAZWKB010000122.1:287-1205 GCA_964633925.1 uncultured bacterium | reverse complement strand
TGCAGTGAATTATAAGTGTAATCATGTTCCTTCAACCAATTTCCGCATCTACTACGGGTCTTACAATAGGGCATCCGGGAAGGTAAACTTAGTTGATATTTCAGATTCACTGAGTTATGGCATTTTTCTTGAATCGGGTAAGAAAAAGTATGCACGTAATCAGGCTAATATGGCTTTTCTTGTGCTGATCAATAAAGACTCACCTGAATCGGTATTTTCTTCCGGCTCTTTTGATGCCTCCTTCGAACTTACCGCTACCCCGGTAATCGATTTTGTGGATGTAAATTATGTGACAGTCGGTCCGGATGAACCATCTGTACCTGTTCACAATTACAATGATGGTTCGAAAGGAGTGGCTTTTATTGCCGGTGATGGTGATTACATAAACGAAAATGCTACTTACAACAACTCTAAAAGAATGATTGGCGATTCAATTATCAGGGTTGCCTCCGGTTATTCCCGCTGGGCAATTTCGGTCAATTGTTATAATTGTCCGAATACCTATTATACTATTTCCAAACACAACACAACAGACTACTATTTTAAAAAGGGAATTTTCCTGATTGAACAAAGCTCCTCGGAGCGGTATACGATGATGGCCTATAAAGATGAATATACCAAAAAAGACTATCCTGAGCGAATCAGCAGTGATATTTTGACCCGAAAGAAATTTTACCTTAAGGATGTGGTTGGATTTGAAAAAGTGCCGGATCATAAGCAGGTGTTTTACCGTTCAACCGGTTCTGCCGACACTCAACAAAAAGTCATGCTGATCTCAGATGTTCAAACTACAACGTCCTACGACAAGGAAGGAAAAGGAACAACTACAACGAAGAGTTATGTGAATACTGATTATAGCGCAGGCAATCTCTATATTTATCTTTGGTTGCTCACGGAATAGTGCTCTTTTTTTGAAAC
>CAZWKB010000122.1:0-277 GCA_964633925.1 uncultured bacterium | reverse complement strand
ATCAGCGCGTTTGTATTTTTTTTTGGCGGTCATTTTTCTATCCATACTTTTTCGTTTAGAGAAACCTATTTTGTTGATCTTTTTTATCCTGAATATTTTGATGCCAACAAGCTTACCTCACAGTTTAAAGATATTTTTCCTGCTGAAAAAATGATGACTAATTTTTGGCTGTTTCAAAAATTGTCGTATCTTTGCACCGCTTTAGTCGAAAAGCACTACAGTAAAGAAAGAACGGGCGTTTAGCTCAGCTGGTTCAGAGCATCTGCCTTACAAGCAG
>CAZWKB010000121.1:550-1771 GCA_964633925.1 uncultured bacterium | reverse complement strand
AATGCAAATAATGTTGCTGTTCTTGTCAAATACGGTTGGCCTGCCCGTAATCCACTCTATTCCCTTATGTTTTGAAAAAACGTGGGCAACCTTTAATAATGCGGCTGAATGATATTGATCGTCAGAATTCAACCAGGCCATTATCTCACCCGATGACTTCTTGAAGCCTTCATTAATCGCATTATACTGGCCGCCATCAGGCTTGCTCTGCCAATAGGAAAGGTACTTCTGATATTTTTTTATGATTTCAACGGAATTGTCGGTGCTTCCCCCATCCATCACTATATATTCCAGATTGGGATAATTCTGACTCAAGACCGAATCCATGCACTCTTCAAGAAATTGCCCCTGATTGAAAGAAGGCGTCACAATGGAAATGCGGGGTGCTATCATTTGAATAGTGTCCTTTTTTGCGTCAATAGAGTTTCCCTGTATCTTAGTGGCAATTAGTTATACCCAACAAGCTTGATGATAGTATCATTTTTTTCACTTCCACAAATCCAGTTCTTAAGTTTACTGAAGCGATAACACAGGTTGAGAAAGGCGGCTCCTTCACATTGTCAATCAGGGACATCAGCAGCAGATTTCGGCGTTCAAGCGCTTGTTCTTCGGTAGGGATGTTCACAGAGATATCCCGCAACCTAGCTGCCGTATCTGAGTAGCCAAGACGCTCAAAAATAGAAATACCCAGAACGTTCATCAAGGCTTGGATATCGGCAACTTCAAGACGTTTTTCCCAGGCGTTTACCGTTTGGCTATTAGCCGGTTTGGGTTTACAGGACATGGCAGGATCGCCGACCGGAGATTGTATGTACTCTTCTATTAAGGCCGTGTTCTCGCGATAATCCAGCATCGCTGATGAAAACTCGATCCCCGCAAACGCACAAACAGATTGAAGTGAGATTTCGGGGTCTCTTGCCAAATCTTCATAACGTAGAACCAGGACATCATCATTCAAGGCGTCCGGGATACATCAAGATGCATCTTATAGGCAGCATGTAATATCTTCCTTGCTGAATCAATAGCGCCCGGATGGAATAATTCGCCGATGCCGCGAAGAGCAGTACCTAATGATCCTCTTTGTTTTCTCTCCGGGTTCAGCAGAAACTCTATTGCAGCTATCTCCGCCCACTCGCGTCCATAGGGAGCAGTCCTGACATTGCCAAGCTCAAGATATTCAGCCACCGCAAGAACTATCCATGGTTCCGGCGGACAACATAT
>CAZWKB010000121.1:0-337 GCA_964633925.1 uncultured bacterium | reverse complement strand
TCTGCAAAAGCCTTTACTGAATTCTGAATGTTTTCCGTGATACCCATGTGAATAAAATAATTCTCCATCATTTCTGGAAAATTATCCAGAGTAAGTTGCCACGGAAAGTGAAACAATAGAAAAGAATTAGTTTGATTAAGATAATCATCGACATTCTTCCATCTGAAATTATGAAGAGTACCAATTCTATAATTATTGTCGTTTCGGGAGTTTTTCTTTACATGAAAGTAATTGGATAAATGCAACTCCAGGGGATCACGAACAATAGTAATGAACTGATCTGCTCCCGGATAATAGTCAATAACACCAAACCCTCTTTTTCTATTGAAATGCCCAT
>CAZWKB010000120.1:0-1811 GCA_964633925.1 uncultured bacterium | reverse complement strand
AATCCACCGAGTGCAGAAGCGTATAGTGGAGTAACGCCGATACAAATAAAAGCAAATTGGTCAGCAAATGGGAATGTTGCAGGAACAGAATATTATTGTGAGAACACAACGGCTGGAACAAATTCCGGATGGATAACAGATATGAGCTGGATCTCAACTGGCCTGTCATCAAAGACTTTATATAATTTTAGAGTTAAAGCAAAAGGAGTAAATGGTCCAGATTCAGTATGGATAGACCTTGGGAATAAGATCACATTGGACAACGAGTATGAATTATCCAACTCTTTGGCATATCCAAATCCATGGAATCCTGAGAAAGGGAATTTGATAATACAGTTTTTTGTAGACGCAACAAGATTGTCATCATTGGATGAGGTGAAGGTGTATATCTTTGATGAATACGGTGGAGTTCAGTATAAAGTAAACAGAATAAAAACATCTGGAGAAATAGTCTTAGGATATAACCAAATAATATGGAATGGGATGAATATGTTTGGAGGTAAAGTTTCTAGTGGAGGATACCTGATAAAGGTTGTAGACAATGGCGGCAAAGTATTGAGCAAATCAAAGATACTTGTTTGGAGAGGGATATAAATTGAGAATAGGAAACAAAGGAATAATAGCATTATGCACATTGGCAACTATCAGTGCAGCAGCATGGGGAGGGGACATCTCTGATATAGGGGCGAGTGTTAGGTCAATAGGGATGGGAGGAGCCTATGTAACGGTTCCAAACACTTCGAATGGCATATTTGGTAATCCGGCATTGTTAGGGATGTTAAAGAGGTCAGAATTCATTTCACAATATGGAGATTTTGGAGGGGATGTAAAATATTCTGTTCTTGGATTTGGGAGTTCAAATAATGTACTTAATTATGGAGTAGGTTTATATGCAGTTGATCTTGGGCAGTTTAACAAAACATCAATAGAGCCTGATACAGGACAAATACTTTTGTTGGACAGTTTTAATTTCAATACGAACACGATGGTTGCAGGTGCAGGCGGTTATATAACTGACAGGTTGTTGTTTGGGATGAGGGGAAAATATTTGAAGCAAAGCGGATATGGGTCAATAAATGCAGTATCTGTGAGTGTAGATCTTGGAGTTGCATATGACATTACAGAAAACATAAAAGTTGGAATGGTAGGGACAAATATATTACCATCAATAGGTGATTTAAAGTTTGACAATGGGAGTACGGAAGCAGTTTATGGAAAGATCGATATGGGGATTGGTCTTGAGATGGAAAACAAGAGGGTCTATGCAGATGTGTCATTTGTTAAAGATAGCCAAATAGAAGTTAAGGTAGGAGGAGAGATGTCTTTTTCTAACTTGGCGATAAGAGGGGGATTGCAGAAGAGGTCTGGAGAAAACAACAACTATACACTTGGAGTTGGATACAAGTACAATCTTTTATCAGTTGATTATGCATATATATGTAATACATTAATATCGGGAGCTTCAACGCATTTTGTGTCATTTGGTATAGAGATCCCGGAAATGTCGTTGAAAGGTATTTCAAAAGAGAAAACAAAAGAGAAAATGACAGAGAAAGCAATAGAGAAAGCGACAGAACAACCAAATACAAAAGCATTGCCGAAGGTGAAAGCAATCGAAGTAAAGGATATGGAGAAGCCAGAGGCAAACATGCATGAAGGGGAGACGGCTCTTGAAGCATTGTTTAGAAAAGGGCGCATCAATAAAGTTAAGACGTATATAGAGGACCTGAAGGAAAAGCTTGTTTCTGCAACAAAGGCAAAACAGACAAAGAAGATGATTGAGTTAAAAAAACAAATCAAAAGCGAACAAA
>CAZWKB010000119.1:0-1830 GCA_964633925.1 uncultured bacterium | reverse complement strand
TAATTGAAAAAATCTTGGGGGGATTGACGTTGCATAATAAATTGACGGAGATAGAAGAAAAATATCAGTTGCTGGAAGACCAGATTTCGGATGGGGCGATTATCGCTGACCAACCGCGCTGGCGGGAACTGACGCGGGAGCATTCCCGGCTGGGCCCCACGGTGGCGGCTTTTCGCAGGTTGCGGGATGTGGAAGATGAATTAGCGGGAGCGCAGCAGCTTTTTAAGGAAGCTGACGATGCTGAAATGCGGGAGATGGCCCAGGCGGAAATTACCCGCCTTGAACCAGAGAAAGAGCGACTTGAAGCAGAGCTGAAGGTCTTGCTTTTGCCGCGGGACCCCAATGACGACCGGAATGCGATTATGGAAATCCGCGCCGGTACCGGTGGCGATGAGGCGGGGCTGTTTGCCGGAGAGCTTTTTCGGATGTACAGTCGATATGCGGAGCGTCAGGGTTGGAAAGTGGAAGTGTTGGATGCCAGTCCGACGGATCTGGGCGGTTTTAAGGAAGTTGTTTTTAGCATCGAGGGTGACTCGGTCTACAGCCGCCTGAAGTTTGAAGGTGGGGTGCACCGGGTCCAGCGGGTTCCGGAGACGGATGCCAGTGGCCGCGTCCACACATCGGCGGCGACGGTGGCGGTGCTGCCGGAGGTCGAAGAGGTGGAAGTCGAGATTAATCAGGACGAGCTGCGGATTGACCTTTTTTGTGCTAGTGGCCCTGGTGGGCAGTGTGTCAATACGACACAATCGGCGGTGCGGATCACCCATTTGCCGACGGGGATTGTTGTGTCGATGCAGGATGAAAAATCGCAAATCAAGAACCGGGCAAAAGCGATGCGGATTTTGCTGGCTCGGATTAAAGAAGTGCAGGATGCCGAGCGGGCTAAGGAAGAGGCGGATACGCGCCGGGGCATGGTGGGGAGCGGGGACCGCAGTGAGCGCATCCGAACCTATAATTATCCCCAGGGGCGGGTAACTGACCATCGCATTAATTTAACGCTGTACAAGCTGGATGCCATCCTGGGCGGGGATATGGATGAAGTGGTCGAGGCTTTGGTGATGCATAATCAGGCGGAAATGTTGCACGGCGATGGCAGCAGTAAATAAAGGGCGCTGGCCGGCAAAAGACAGGCTGGGGTTCGGAACCTGGTACCGAGCTGAACGCGTTGTCCGGGGCGTTATGCGATGAATTTGCAATCGTGCTGGCGACTGGGAACGGTGCAACTTACAAAAATTGCCGGCGGTGCGGCACGACTGGAGACGGACCTTCTTCTGGCGCATCTGCTGGAGATAGATCGGACGGGGCTCTACATGCTGTCGCCCTGGACGGAGCTGCCCGATCCAGTGACGGATGCTTTTGCCCTTTTGCTGCAGCGGCGCGTGGCCGGGGAGCCCATCGCCTACTTGTTGGGGGAGAAAGATTTTATGGGTCTGGCTCTCACGGTCGGACCGGGGGTCCTGATTCCGCGGCCGGAAACCGAGTTGTTGGTGGAAACGCTGACGGACTTTTTGCGGGAATTGGCGCCAGATCAGCCGAAGACATTGCTGGATTTATGCTGCGGGAGTGGAGCGATCGGGATCGCGGTCGCGCAACAGCTTGAGCTTGCGGCCCTGGTGCTGTCCGACTGCAGCGACGAGGCGATGGAATATGCCCGGGCGAATGCCAGGCGCTATCTAGCGGGCGTAGAGGTCGAGTTTGCTCTAGGAGACTTCCTCCAGCCGCACCTAAAGAGCGGTCGCAGTTTTACGGCGATTGCGTGTAACCCCCCGTATATTCCGGCTGCTGATATCCCTGGCCTGATGGTGGATGTGCGCGATTTTGAGCCACATC
>CAZWKB010000118.1:0-1830 GCA_964633925.1 uncultured bacterium | reverse complement strand
GGCAATACTGATCAAACCCCACTCTGTATTCACCTTTTCAGTACCGCGGAGCATAAATCTTCTAAACCCCATATTGTGTTTTATGTGTCCAAAGACAGTTTCCACCTCAGTAGAACGTTCTGATCGTAAACGAACACCATTCTCAGATGTTAGATTGTTCCTTGCCTGTTCCCGATAAGACATCAAGCGGAAACTAATGCGTATGGATCGATTTCCTTTGGCTTTAGTACATTGGGATTTGAGAGGGCATTCCTGGCAGTCAGCACACTGATAATTTCTCCGGTCAGTAAGATAATCATTCTCAGTCTTATAACGCATGGTATTCACAAAGTTGAGACGTTTATTGGCAGGACAGATAAATTGATCTTTCTCAGCATCATAGCCAAATTGTTCAGCTCGAAATTGGTGTTTGCGAATGAGTTCTGGTTTTCGATAATGGTGGGTATCTTGATAGAAAGTGTTGTACTTCACGTAGTTCTGCATGCCAAGCCGCTCAATGTAGGCGTAATTCTCTTCACTGCCATAACCTGCATCTGCAACCGCAACCTTGGGTAATTTTCCAATCCCTTTTCGCATCTTCTCAAAATGAGAGATCAAGCATGATGTGTCTCCAGCCCGTTGGTGAATACTGAACCCCACAATGAACTGCCCTTCGGTTCCGATCTGGATGTTATACGCTGGTTTAGGCCAGGGTTTCTCTGCTCCCCGATCTTCTTTCATTCGCATACAACTGGCATCTTTATCTGTTTTGGCATAGCTGTTACGACCTGCTAATGTTTCTGTTTGCTGTTCATACTTTTCTAACCTCGGCAGGCAGTCTTTTTCAAGCTTCTTCATTGCTTGTCGTGTTTCTTTTTTCTGGGCTTTTTCTCTCAGACGTTGATTCAGTTCATTGATCTTTTTCTTCAGGCGTTCTGAGTTGATGTCTTCCTTGCAGTTCCCACCCAGCTCTTCCAGATCATCATCTCCATATTCCTCATTCTCAGCCTCATTTGCTTTTTCGATTTCACCCAGCAAGCCTTTGATCTGTTCTCTGACCCGTTTTTGGTAGTTCTCATTGCGTTTTGCCCATACCACTTTGTGTTTATTGGCATTGGCTTCGATCTTTGTCCCATCCAAAAAGTAGTTCTCCAACTTCACATACCCACCCTCTACCAGGTATTCCAATACCGCTGTGAACACTTCGTCGATCACTGGTTTCATGCGACTGCTGCGAAATGCGTTGATTGTTCTGAAATCGGGTTTGTTTTCTCCACTGATCCACATGAAGTGGATGTTTTCTCTCATTGCTTTTGCTATTCGTCGTGACGAATAAATCTTTTCGCAATACGCGTATACCAGTACTTTCAGCATCATTTTCGGGTGGTAGCTGCTTGTTCCACCTCCCTTATACTGATTCATTAGTGCTGTGAGATCTATCTTCTCGACTGCTTTTTCTACCGTTCTTACCAGATGTTTTTCTTCGATCAATTCATCATAGCTCGGCGGTATCAGGCTGATCTGGTTCATCACATACGGTTTGAATACGGGGGCGGCTTCTTTTCTTTTCATTCCTCTATTTTATTAAACTTTTTTTAAAAAATAAAGGGCTGCCCTGTATCTACTTTTTGGACAGCCCCTCAAAAGCAAACCCCCGCAGAAGTCTGCGGGGGTTTGCTTTTATTTACGGGGCCTATAGCTATACGCTACTGCTTTTGTGATCGTTATTTATGCTATCGGAGGAGGAACAACCTCGGACGGAACGACGAGACCGGTCGACGGCCGTCGGCGTCTGCGTCGTCTCCGTCGTCGTCGCATCCGTCGTCGCTCCCGCGCGAACGACCGCGCCAC
>CAZWKB010000117.1:0-1877 GCA_964633925.1 uncultured bacterium | reverse complement strand
CCTGCCAAAGGCAGTAATATTTGAGCTTCGGCAATCCTGAACAGATATACAACCGTCTGCTTGAAACATATTCTGACAAAAAAAGCAAAAAAGAAAGGATACCTGCCAGTATCTTTTCTAAATTCATCACCATAAATGAGACCATCACTACCGATTCTGAAGTTATTGCCAATTTGGCCATTATACGAGCGAGCGAAAACCTTCTTTTGCCCTGTCCGAATTTACCTTCAACTGCTATCCTGTCAATCTCATCTTGATATTGTATCTTTTTCTGATGCTTTAACTGTTTATCTTCTTCAACAGGACGACCTAAAGGCGGGCCAGAAATGCGAATGCCGCGAGTCTTGCAATAAAGCCTGTTATCATTTGTCCGATATATTTTGTCAGCGTGAACAGATTCAGGATAAAAACCAAATCTGCGTTTGTATGATTCTATCTGCTCTTTTAGGTCACAAGACTCATTATAACTATCCCAGCCTATCTTATCTACAAAACTAAAACCATCAACAAGGCTTATAGATACTTTAGCTCCAAATTCAACAGGATTTTTAGACTTACCTCGAATAATAGGACGAATATGAGGCTGATAAAGATTTACTATCCTATCATCAATTCGAAAAATGTTGTTGGCATACATATACTGCTGCTGGCGGAATACTTCATTTATTACCAATAATAGGCGATATTGCCTTGGACTTAAATATTTAAGCCTTCTCTTGAATGCCTCAGAATCTATAATTGCTAAGTTTCTTCTTAAAAAACCAAGCTGTTTGGATATTGTCTTACGGATATTCTTATATGAAGGTTTCTTGCTTTTAGCTATCGAAAGATATGATTTCCTTGCCTTGTTGCGATAAGTTCTGGGCTTTTGTTCTATGCCAATAAATGGTTCATGCATAGCATCTATTATTTCTTCGGTTTTTTCTCTTGCTTCATTGAGTATATTCAAATCCGTAGGATAAGCAATATCTGCAGGTGTGCAGGTGGCATCAACTATTAATTTGCCTTTATTCGTTGGTGTATTATCATTATCATCATTGTTGTTATCGCTGCTGGCTTCCTGAGACTGATTATTATCAGATATAGACTCTTTGACAATCCACTCATTTATTTGCTTTAGAATATCCTGACTGAACCTTTTGCGAAAATGGGTCATCATTGAATTATGAAAAGGCTCTTGCTCAATATATTCAGGATAGCCAAGAAAATATTGAAGATATGGATTTTCGCTTATTTGCTCAACTGTTTCACGATCTGTAATTCCTAACCGTTCTTTTATAAGCAATGCGCCTAATGCAACCCTTGCCGGCTTGGCTGGACTGCCGTTATCTTCGCAGAAAAATTTGCCGTATTCCTGTTCAATCCTTGCCCATGGGATTTGCTTGGCTAAAATAACCCAACGGTTATCACTTCTGAGTTTGCCGCCGAACGGAAGGTAGAAGTTCTCAAACTTTAACTGATTAACATCATCTTTACGATACATCCTTGTTCTCCATCTGCAAAGGTTTTTAACAATTTTAACGAAAATCCATTCACTTGAGGCATTATAAACAGAATGTATCTAATTGTCAATAAAGAATTTATAAATTATTCAGCAAGCCCTAATTACTCGCCCCTTGTGTGCCAGTGAAATTGTATGCCGCAGTTTTACCTGCTGCAATATTCAACCAATTAACAAATTGTGCCGCTTCATACCAGCTAACTTCATTATTAGGCTGATTGGTGCCTGTATATGTTGGGCTTTGGTCATAAGCATAAGTCGGATTACCATATACCGTGCCATAAGCATTCTTAAACTTAGTCCACTGGTCGTTGGTTATCTCATAAGTTCCCATACGATAGTCATAGCTTACACCAGTAAATGTAAACCGAGTTTG
>CAZWKB010000116.1:880-1922 GCA_964633925.1 uncultured bacterium | reverse complement strand
CCTTGAATCAATAGGAACTCCTTTGTTTTTCAAAATGACTATGAGGTAATCAATATATGCATTGATAGATTTTGGCGTAGAATCAGCCGAAATTCCAGATCTCTCGTTCTCTTCACTTATCCTTTCCTGTTCTAGTATCAGTTGTTCGAGCTCATTATTCAATGATTCCAAGTCTGTCTGATTGTTTGTAAACTCGTCAAATAGAACATCCATTTTATTTACAGCGGAAGCTACAAATGAATGAGTCAAATTAAGAACAAATGGGTAAATTGATTTTCCGGTGATTTCTGCAAAATCATCCCAGGATTTTAAATATGAGAACCATGTGTCGGCATAATCTTTCGCAAACTTTTCCGTGTCATCGAAGAAGATTGGTACTATTAAAGCACCCATTAGAAAATTCTTAACACCTGCAATTATTTTATTTTCAGTTAAAAGCTTTCTGTATCTGGGGAAATTTTGTATCAGGTGTAGTCTGAGCGTCTCCATATTTTTCAGATTTTCAAAATAGGGTTCTATAGTAGATAAGATATTCTGATTTAGCTTTTCTTTTGAACTGTAATCTATTTGTATTTGTAAATCTATGGCGATAGCATTTGGCAGATCTTTACTGAGTTCACTGATTATATTGTTTATGAATAATGTATACTCTGATGCTAAATTTGAGCAGTTGGCTTTAATGTGTTGAGCAACGTCGGGGGAAATTGTATATACTTGCTCCATAACATCTGCCAAAATACCTGGTGCCACATTATTTTCAGTATTAAGGGGTTTTACTGCCTCCCCGAATTGATCATATTTTTCCCAGAATGGAGAAAATGGATATGAAATAGTCGGTGAATTTATAATCTCATTATAAAGCCACTTTGTGAGATTCTCTTTTAGTTCAGGCTTTAATTTATCATTCTTGTCTTTTAGTATATTTCTGATGCTCTTAATATTATCTCCAGGCACAGAATCTATAATTAGGACTTGCTTTTTCTCAGATTTAATAATAGCTTTTATGAGGAAGAATAGACCGCATAATAATAGAACACCACTT
>CAZWKB010000116.1:0-870 GCA_964633925.1 uncultured bacterium | reverse complement strand
ATTCGCCTATTTCTACATCGTGTTTTCTTAACCGGTCCTCAATATTATCGATTCTGTCATTATATTTATTTATTATCTGCACCAGGTAGCACTTGAGTTTAGCGTTTTGTATCTGGATATCTTCAACTCGCTTTAAAGAAAAATAAACAGATTGCATCATCACCTGATTTTGTTGGGCTAACTTCTGTAAGAAATAAACAGCTCCTTTCTGGACTATCAATAGATTATGCTTATTGATAGTTTCCAGTTTCTTATTATGCCCATTTATTGTATGCCAGGCCCTCTTGAAAAAGTTTTGATCCTTTACCTCTTTGATATTATTCTCGGAAACTGTGAGGAGTTTGACAATTTCATCCAGTCTGACTTTTGACTCCTCTGTATCTGGTTGGTACGTATCTTTGAAATGAAGATAGGCGGTTTCAAAAGAATAGATCAAATCTGAAGTGAGAGGCTTCCCTCCGAGATTTTGATCTATATCATAAAAAGAAATTTCTTTTGTTGCCTCCATATTATATCTCTCCGATAGCTTTATCCAGCATTTGATCTATTGCTTGATCATATTGATTAATAATATGAGCTCGCTGCGCCAGTTTATTTATCTCCCTGACATAGTGCTTTTGCATCTCGAAGGCAGCTGTTGATATATATGAGAATGCAGCTATCCCCTTGATGAGATCATCAGTATAATTCATTTCTACCAATATTTCTTTGTATTTGCCTTCACCGAACATAGGATCAATTACTTGCTTAAGACCATAGCTAACGATTATCATAACTGGTATTGTGACGGGGAAGCCCACTCCAATTGCTTTTGACGCTATTTGAATGGGAATATTAACTGCAGCCATTGAACCGCCTGTCAGCCCCCCT
>CAZWKB010000115.1:1656-1957 GCA_964633925.1 uncultured bacterium | reverse complement strand
CCCTCTTTTGCGCGCGCCCGGGAAATATTTTTGCTAAAATAGAGGGAAACATTTTCTCCAGTCCATTTGTGTGGCGTCTTATTTACCTTTTTCTTTATCTTTTTCAGTCTTTTCTGCTGCTGCCGGTGTCGCCGTTGTTGCCGCTTCCGCAGCCGCTGCCTTTGCAGCCGCTGCCGCCTCTTCTTCCGGTGTTGCCTTGGCAACCTTGATTACAGCAACCGCCGCAACTGCTGCGTCCGGAGCATCAAGAACTGTTATTCCTTCAGCAATTTTCAATTCCTTTACTTTGAATGAATCACCA
>CAZWKB010000115.1:0-1569 GCA_964633925.1 uncultured bacterium | reverse complement strand
TGTAACGTAAGGAAACTTCAAAGGTGAGTTTGTGCTTCATATCTATTTCATAGAAATCAGCATGATAGAATTTACCGGTTAAAGGCTGAACCTGCAATTCTTTGATTAATGAAAGTTTTTCTATTTTATTGCCGCCATCGTCAATAATCAGTTTGATAAAGGAATGATCTTTCTTATCTTTATGCAGCTTAAGAAGTTCTTTATTATTTACAGCCAGTAATATATTTTCCGCAGATCGGCCGTAAAATATCGCCGGTACAAATCCTTGCTGCCGCAAACGGCGGGCAGGCCCTTTTTTCTGTTCTTTACGCACTTGAACAGCTAACTCATTGATCTCCATTTATTGCCTCCTGTGTAAATTACACGTGTAATAATCTTAATTTTCGCCAGTATTTATTATGAACGTAGAAATAATATGACGAAGCTGATAAAGGCTTCTATACTTTAATTATGATAATTTCAAGAGATTTTTGATAAATAATAAAAAATGACCGGCAGTTCAGTAACTTCATCCATTTTATTGATTTATAAGGAGATACTATTTAAACAATGAGCTTACGGAATCGTTATAGTAAATCCGGCGTACGGCCTCAGACAAGAGTCCTGATACAGACAAGACTTTAATTTTCTTGCATTTTGCCGCTATGTCGCTAAGCGGAATTGTATCTGTGACGATAACTTCTTTGATTTGAGCTGATTCAATGCGCTCTATGGCTGGCCCTGATAATACAGGATGTGTGCAGCAAACAGAAACTTCCAGTGCTCCCGCTTCTTTGAGGGCGTTAACGCCCTGCAGAATAGTTCCTGCTGTATCGATCATATCATCGAGAATTACAACCCTTTTCCCTTCAACATTGCCAATTATATTCATTACCTGTGCTTCATTGGGTCCTTCTCTTCTTTTGTCGATAATGGCAAGGCTGGAACCAAGCCTTTTTCCTACTGCTCTGGCCCTCTCCACGCCTCCACTATCCGGTGAAACAATAACAGTATCATTTTGATAGTTCTTTTTCATATATTCCAGTAAAACCTTTGTTGCAAAAAGATTATCCACGGGAATATTAAAGAACCCCTGAATTTGACCGGCATGCAGGTCAATGGCGAGGACACGATTAGCTCCAGCAGTAGTAATGAGATCAGCCACTAATTTTGCTGTAATTGGCGTTCGCGGGGCGACTTTCCGATCCTGACGTCCATAGCCATAATAAGGGACTACGGCGGTGATGCGTTCGGCAGACGCTCTCTTCATTGCGTCAATCATGATCAGCAGTTCCATTAAGGTTACGTTTACCGGTGAGCAAGTGGACTGGATAATAAAAACGTCCATACCTCGAACATTTTCGTTGATCTCGACGCGCGTTTCACCATCACTAAATGAAGTTACATTGGCTTTACACAACGACACGCCAAGATTATCACAAATCTTATTAGCCAGAGCAATGTTTGCATTGCCGGAAAAAAGCCTGATTTTTTCTAACATTTGTATTTATCCCCGATATTTAAGTTTGGCTGGGGCGGGAGGATTCGAACCTCCGAATGCAGGAACCAAAGTCCTGTGTCTTACCGCTT
>CAZWKB010000114.1:376-2000 GCA_964633925.1 uncultured bacterium | reverse complement strand
TTCGCAGCCTGTTTGCATAAGGAAAAAACAATGACACTCGAAGAAAAATATCAGACTCGGTTACGCCGGTATGTCACTGCGCTCAATAATCGCAAGCCGGACATGATCCCGATACGTCCCTTTGCGGCGGAGTTCACAGGTGTCCATGCCGGCTTCGACTGCCAGCAACTGACACAGAACTATCCAGATGCCTTTGAGGCTGTCATTCAATGCTGTAAGGATTATGACTGGGATTCGGTTGTGCCGAATATGGTCTATGTCTGGACCGGTATTACCGATGCCGCCTCTGCGCGGTATTATGGCGTGCCGGGCGTGGATGTGCCCGCGAATCGCGGTTTCCAATATGTTGAACCGCCCGAGGAGCAGGCTTTCATGCGCGAGGATGAGTATGATCGCCTGATTGACGATCCCACGGCCTTCCTCTATGAAGTCTGGTTCCCGCGCGCGACGCGTCGCATTGCGACAGCCGGCACGCCCTCAACCTATCGCAATCAGGTGGCGCTCGTCTCATCGGCCATGGCCATGGTTCAGTATTTTAATGCCTTTGGTCCGCAATGTGCCCGCATGCGGAGCGAGGCGGGGATGCCAGGTGCGATCTGCGGCATCTTTAAGGCGCCGCTCGATATTCTGGCGGATAAGTTCCGGGGGTATATCGGACTGACCATGGACCTCTTTGAGCGTCCCGAAAAGGTGATGAAGGCGTGCGAAGCCCTGATGCCGCATCTGCACTGGGTGGCGAATGCCACGGCGGATCCGTCGTCACAACTTCCGATCGGCTACTGGATGCATCGCGGGGGCGTGCCCTTTGTGACGCCCGACCAATTCAACAATGTCTACTGGCCGACCGTCAAACCCATCATTGAGGAACTCTGGAAGAACAACCATCAGACACTCTTCTATGCGGAGGGCAACTGGGATTACCATCTGGATGCATTCCATGAACTTCCCGAGCGGAGCATTGTCTATCAGATTGACCGGGGTAATCCGCAGCTCATCCATGACAAGCTGCACGACAAGTTCGCGATCAGCGGCGGGGTCAGCAATGTGACCATGGCCATCGGGACGCCCGATCAAGTGCGCGCCGAGGTCAAAAAGCTGATCTCCATCTTGGGCAAAGAGGGCGGCTACATCATGGATTGCAGTGCCATCATGCAGAATGACACCAAGATTGAGAATATGCGGGCCATGGTGGAGACGACGCGCGAATTAGGGATCTATGCTTCACCAGATGCGCCGCTGACCGAGCTCTGCGTGCGCCCCTCCGCAGCGCAAACCCCACTGGGCAAGATTCCCGCGCCGTTACATCGTGCGCCGGGACGCTGTGTCACCTGGCAGGAGCATCTGAAGGATATCAATTGCAGCGCGGTCCAGGGTAATCCCGAGCTGGCTGAACGGATGTGGAATACGGTGGACTCCAATGCCGCCATGTACATCTGGCAGATGCTGCTCTCGTTCTAAGTTTGTCGCTTGCTTCTGATAGGGTGAATCGGTATGATGAGTACGTTTTTTTTGATAAACCGAAGAGGATTTATACGTGAGTACTCAGGACCTATCACAGCCAGGATCGAATGAATTAAAAACAGCCTCCCTTGGGCAGAAGCTCAAAGTTTTTATCGGGGACCTA
>CAZWKB010000114.1:0-366 GCA_964633925.1 uncultured bacterium | reverse complement strand
GCTCTCGTTCTAAGGCAAGTGGTCAGAAAGATAGGCTAAGAGCAATCCCTCTAAGCGGTTGCTACCTTATCATCTTCTCGACGGCATCCTTGGCGTCCTTCAGTCCGACACCATGAAGTGCGCGATACTGTTTGATCGCCTCAATCATCTGGCCTTGTCGCGCAATCTTCTGAATGTCGCCATCCGACAGGTTGGGTGGTGGTTCTGACCTCTCGCCCAGTCCGGCAAGTTGCCAGGCAATCCCAGCGACAACCAGGACGGCAATAAATCCGATAATAATGACTATCGACATAACTTTTCTCCTTAAATTTGGTTCTTCGTATAATTTTGTGGATTTTAACCACAGAGGGCACTGAGACACAGAGA
>CAZWKB010000113.1:1824-2067 GCA_964633925.1 uncultured bacterium | reverse complement strand
AAAATGAAGAAAAAGAAAGAGAGTTTTATCTGGCTAATGCCCGCAGGACAAAGAACATGGCCGGCAAAAATATGTTCAAGCAGATAGCCGACGAAGAAAAAGAACATTACGAAGTTCTAAAAGCATTGCATGATAAATGGGAAAAACAAAAGAAATGGCCTGCTACTGTTCCGCTGGAAGTAAAGAAATCTTTAGCCGGAAGCATATTGCAGGCAATGTCCGGTAAAAAGTCCGCCCGCATTA
>CAZWKB010000113.1:424-1611 GCA_964633925.1 uncultured bacterium | reverse complement strand
GAGCGTGATCATCTTCTTTCTTTGCGCGATACTCAAGAATTCCTGACTGATCCTGCTACCTGGTATTCGAATATGGAAAAGCCAATGTTAGACGGGGCTTAGTGCCTTTAGTCTTATTGATCAATGATAATGTCGGCATTGGCAATAGAGAGTTTTTCCAATTTGGAACTGATGTCCGTCCAGATATTATAATAATCTTCCAACGAAGTAGTAATGTCTTTTAATTCTATCTTCTCTTCCACGGTCGCAAGTTCTTTTTTCCAGGTATTTTTAATTTTGGAAAGTTTATTTCGTTCCTCGGCTTCCAACCTCCTTTTATCTTTGATCGTTAAAACCTGTTCTTTAGATGATGCTGCTGAGATGTTGTCATCTTCTGCTTGGTTGATTGTCTGGCCGCGTTTTTCGATAAAATATGTGTAGTTGCCGGAGTAGTCGTTGATAAAGCCGTCTTTTAGTTCAAAAACTTTATTAACCAAATGATCCAGAAAGTAGCGGTCATGTGAAACGATGGCGACAGTGCCGGAATAGTTGATTAGTGCTTTTTGAAAAATATCTTTAGTTTTCAGATCAAGATGGTTAGTAGGTTCATCAAGGATGAGAAAGTTCGTATCCAGAAGCATAATTTTTAAAAGCGACAGCCGAGATTTTTCGCCGCCGGAAAGAACGGAAATTGGCTTGAAAATATCATCTCCGGAAAATAAAAAAGTACCCAGAAGGTTACGTTTATCTTGATCAGAGGCATGGGTCTGGACAGAATTTATTTCTTCCCTAATTGTTTTTTCATAATCTAAGTTTTGAGAACTTTCCTGAGAAAAGAAAGCCATGTTGACGCCATCGCCATATTTTACAGATCCGCAAAAAGGTTGCTCCGAAAGGCTTAGCAACCTTGATAAAGTTGATTTACCGGAGCCGTTGACACCGACAAAAGCCACCTTGTCACCGCGGAATAAAGTAAAATTAAGATTGCCAAACACTTTTAAGCTGCCGTAGTTATGACCCAGATCAATTGCCCGAACTACTTCATTAGCACTTTTTTTACCTTCAGGAAATTTCATGATCACGCTTTTAGATTTCTTATCGAGTGTCACCGTCGCAAATTTTTCCAGCATTTTGACGCGGCTTTGCACCTGTGCCGCCTTGGTTGCTTTGTAACGGAATCGTTCCACAAATTCTTCAATTTTTTTAAT
>CAZWKB010000113.1:0-347 GCA_964633925.1 uncultured bacterium | reverse complement strand
AACGATCATGAGAAACAACGAGAATTGTTCCCGTGTAGTCTTTGAGATAAGATTCCAGCCATTCCATGCTTTCAGTGTCCAGATGATTCGTCGGTTCATCCAAAAGCATGATGTCCGGCTTTGCCAGAAGAATCGAAGTAAGCAGGATACGCATTTTCCAACCGCCTGAAAATAAAGCGCAACTTTGATTATGGTCACTTTCTTTAAAGCCGAATCCTTTGAGCAGCTGTTTGGCGCGGGCTTCAAAAGAGTAACCATCCAGAACGTTAAATTGAGCCATTGCATCGCAATAGTTTTGGGAGAGTATTTTATATTGGGATGTATTTTGTTTGGCCTGTGAGATTTGG
>CAZWKB010000112.1:0-2104 GCA_964633925.1 uncultured bacterium | reverse complement strand
CACCGCGGAACAGGTAGCCACAAATGTATGGCCCGGCACAATGACTTCATCACCATCTTTGATCCCGAAGGCATCCAATGCGATATGCAATGCTGTTGTCCCGGTATTAACAGCAAGAACATGCTTCGCGCCCAGGTAATCTTTCAATTTATTTTCAAATTCGAATACGGTAGAACCTAATCCCAACCATCCGGTTGAAAATACTTTCTCAACTTCTTTCAATTCTTCCTGGCCGATTGAAGGCCGTGAAACAGGTAACATCGTATCATTTCTCCTTATTAAATTATCAAATATGCTTAAAAAATTCGATCACTCTATGTGGTCGCGATATTATCTTGCGAGCATATTCTATTATTATGGATGGTTGAGATATCAATCCTCTTAGTTTAAGATAAAGATTACCTTTGAAAAGGATTTTCTTCAAATCTTCTTCGTTCCAGTCTGGTGTGCTGATAAGAAAACTTCTTATAAAAAGGTCATCCAGTGAAAAAGGTTTTGAAAAATAATTATTCTTGACACAGTCTTCAAACAGTTTCGTGCCTGGGTAAGGTGTTGCAACAGATATATGCGGCGCATAGCAACCACATTCAGCGGCGAACTTGAATGATTCCCAAATATCTGACAATTTTTCGCCTGGCATTCCAATAACTAAAAACATAGAGTGGTGCAAATTAATTTTTTGACAATATTTTAGTAATTTCTTAACTTTTTCCAGATTAAGCGGTTTCTTAATAATGCTATTCAGGACATACTGTGAACCACTCTCTACTGGGAAATGCAGCCTGACACAGCCTGATTTTTTCATCAAATCAATCATCTCTTCATCCATGGACCACACTCCAGCGCCGTTTGGCGTATCCCAAACGAAATCGAGACGCTCCTCTATCATCCGTGAAAATAGAAGCTTTGCTCTCTTGGCATCCGCTGTTACATTGTCATCTTCAAACATAATTTCTTCGATACCGTACTGGTCTTTTAGTAGCCGCATTTCTTTAATTACGTTCTCTACAGATCGCATTCTATACTTATTGCCCCACACCTGATGTGCGCTGCAGAAAGTGCATTTAGCAGGACAACCACGTGATGTAATGATCGGACAAAAACGTTTTTTATGCCTATCGCCGTGAGATGCATCCAGACCAAAATACTTATCTAACTCCATAAGGTGATAGGCCGGAAATGGCATAGAATCAAGATCCTTAACAAATCTCAATTTCCGGTTAATCTTTAGTTTTCCTTCAGCTTTCCATCCCAATCCATCAATTGTTGTTATTTCAGTATCCTGCTGGAGGGCCATAATTAATTCATGAAATGACTCTTCTGCTTCACCAAGTAACAAATAATCGCAATTATCATCGCCAAGCACTTCTTCAGGGCAAACGGTTGCATGAGCTCCACCGGCTACAACTACTATTCGCGGGTCAACGTTCTTAATTAGAGAAAACATTTGGTGGTAAATTTTATATTGCCTGCTAAATTGACAATTTATCCCGACCATGTCCGGCTGAAATTGCATTATCTGCTCTTGAATATCCCTGTCCGATAATCCAACACGGACTAAGTCTTCATTCACATCTTCTTCGTGCTCCCACCCGTGAATTAAACAGTCTAAAATTTTTACTTGTATTCCTGATCTTTCGGCTATGGACGCAAGATAGCCTAGCCCCATTGGGGGGAGTGGGTTGATGTCACGCGGCGCCCTCATTGTGAAAGCAGGCGGAACCATCAGCATAATTCTTTTTAATTGCATGTAACCATTCCAGAAAGATCGAAAGCTTGCAAGCTATTCGGACACTGCATATGCCCGCAATGCAACAAAAATAAAAGAACACTAAATAATCTACAAAACTTATTCATCCGTGTCCTTCAATAATAAAGCGCGCCAGCGTGGGAGAGCTGAATCAACAGTGAAGTAATCTGTTTTTTTACAGCCACGATCCAATAAGATCCGATTCGAAAGCGCCTCGGCCAACTCCATAGGTGATGTCACAAATTGCACCCCCGACAGACCGCGCAGGGGGCTCATGTTCATTGAATCCCCATCCAGCACTGACACAACAGGTATCCCTGCAGAATAGGCATCCACTGCCGCCGAGGTGATGTT
>CAZWKB010000111.1:0-2119 GCA_964633925.1 uncultured bacterium | reverse complement strand
CATTAACCGAAGCAACCATAAATGATGTTGACCAGTTGCCAACTATGACAACCAGTCAAAAAGAAACAGAATATGTTGATAGCTATACATACAATCCAGCCGATCCATTGCCTGAATCAGAACCAGCAAAACAAACAAAATTTAAGATGCCTTATGGCAGTGTTGGGCTTAATGTTGGTTTGAAGATTAACTTTTGAGAAAAATAATAAACTGCATTAAATAATTGGGCTTTATGTGGCTGCCATGGCCACATGAAGTTCAATTAAATATCTTGCAAATGGCGGATTTCGAAACATTATGAAGCCCCACCGGCCTTAACGCCAGCAGCGGATTGGTTGTCTGTTTTAGTCTCCAATAATCTTCCATCCTTTATAAATTGTCCAGTTTATTAGAAACCAACTCAATTGATTAACTTTGTTACCATAAAACTCTAAATCCAAAAACGCTATGAAACTATTTAATTATTTAATTTTTGCAGGAATAGCAATTTTGATGTTAACCACTAGCTGCGAGAATGAAAAAGAAGAAGCAGCGCATTTAACTGTTTTCGGAAAGGTGGTGAGTCGCACTGATTGTAAAAGCCTGAAATCGAATGCTGTGGTTAGTGCTTCCGACAGCCTTTCGTGTACGGAATATTCGTACAATGAAGCAAGCAATAAGTTAGTTATCAAACATATAAATGCCGGATTTAACTGCTGTCCCGACAGCGTGTATTGCAATGTGACTTTTAGTAACGATACTATTGTTATCGAGGAATTTGAAAGCAAACCCTCATGTAATTGCGATTGCCTTTACGATTTGGATATAGAAATTGAAGGCGTTGTTTCTCAAAAGTATCAGATCAGATTTATTGAACCATACTGCGGCAATCAGCAACAGCTTATATTCGGCGTGGATCTGGCATCGCAAAAGGAAGGATCATTCTGTGTTACGAGAAACCAATATCCCTGGGGGAAATAAAATACAGATTGAAATTTTTGATTTTAACTTTTTGAAGGGGCGACAAGGAGACGTGAGACAAGGAGATGGGAAAAAGGGTGAGGGTTGACAAGGAAATATGATTTAGGCTAAAATTTACACAATGGCTTTCTCTCATTTTTAAACTTTTCTTTTCTTTAACTTAACTCCGACACTATGAGAAACTATAAATTTATTTGCTGTCAATTAGTAGCCATTTCTTGTTTTATATTCACATCATGTGGAAGTTATAATTATTATACAGCTAACCAAAACGTTCTGAAATTTAAAGAAAAAGGCGATGTTAGTTGCCAATTCGGAACTGACCGCTACGATTCAAAAAGCTTTAATCTAGGATATGCTCTAACTGATAATATAGCTTTGTTAACTGAATTTCAAGCAATTGGAGTATTCAACACAAAGTCCAAAATAGATAATTATATTTGGAATAATGAATTAATCCTATTTAAGAAAATGGACAATTCGTTTATTCCCGCTATAAATTTTGGTTATAGCTATGGTCAGATACAGAGAAATTCCGATTTGTGGAGTCTGGAGATGAATAAATTCTTTTTACAGCCTTCGATTGGATATTCCAGAAAGTATTTTGACATCGCTCTTTCATCCAGAATTTCGAAAGTGAATTACAATTTTCATCCTACTGATTTATATATAAACATATTAGAATCAGGGAATGAACCAACTGATTATTTCCTGATTGAAGAATCCGGTTTTTATTTCTTTGAGCCTGCAATAACTTTAGGAGCAGGCTTCGAAAACTTCAGGCTAAGTTATCAATACATCATTACCAGCAAATTAAACTCATCAGAGTTGGAGTATACTAAAAACAATTTCTTTATAACCATAACAGCAACTTTCAATTTGAACAAGATTATAAAAAAAACCGGCCAGGATAAGTAGGGCTTGCTGTAACAGAAAAACATATACCCAAAAATGAAGACAACATTTTACCAGTCATTCTTCGAAATTATTAACATGCATTATTTGCAAGTTTTAATGATTTAATCAATGTCTTTTCCAGATCAAAATCACATTTTTAACAACTTATAGCTATGCACTTACTTTTCATACAAAACGGTATTTAATTCATAAAATATTACCTTTTAAATACCCGATCAAAATCCTTAATTTTGCGCCTCCG
>CAZWKB010000110.1:0-2127 GCA_964633925.1 uncultured bacterium | reverse complement strand
GGGAAGATGCGAGAATGACAAGGGAAAATGGGGAAATGGCTGGAGAAAATACGGAAAGGAGACAAAAAGATGAAGAACTACCCCGTCGCATTCGCGCCACTCCGTCACGAAGAAGGGGAATTGGTGAATATTTTCTTGATTTTAGAAAGGGTAGAAGATAATTCTACGGAACGGCAAAACCGTTTTGTTTCTATTTTAACCATCTACTACACCGCGGGATTAATTTTTCTAAGCTGTCGCAAATGTATTTAAAAAACAGTTCTGTGTCAAGGAATTTGTTTAAACTTTAAGGCTACTGCTTTACAATGTTGCAATTTTTGTTAGGATAAACACTTCGCTTAAAGGTGTTCTCTTGCTCTGTTTTTTGGAATTTTATGTCAAGCAAAAAAAAGTTTATAAGAATTTATTTAGATAAAAAGGGAAATTTTATCAGTTAATCGGCTCAGTTCCAGGGATTACTTCACTTGTATGCCACTTGAAATTATCAATAAGAACCTGTGAGTCAAGCACCTGATCAGCGGTGTCGTGAATGTGGAAAGTAACATCAAACTGCTCTCCAGGATTAATTGTCCAGGTTGTTTTGAGCCAGCCTGTTGAAGAGCCGTAATCATAATCATCTGTTGTTGTTTTGACCCATTCGTATTTAATACATTCAGACCATAAAAATCCGCCCCACTCAGTACATTTATATTCTGTTGGAACACAGGAAAATCCGGTTCCTGAAATATTTGTATTATTTGAGGAATCACAGCCATCTTTCCAACAGCATTCGGATAATGCTGAATTTATTGCAACATAGCAGCACTTGCCGCCTGTGCATTCAGGACTTGCAAAATCATAGTATGTTGACTCAGGTCTGCAGTTTGTGAAGTTAATGATTTTATTCTGGTTTCCAGTTGTCTGCGGAGCTTTCATAACTGCATAGAATTTATCATTGTATTGAGAACCGATCCATTCGTCATACTCTGTTGAGAAGAAAATATAATCAAACGAAAAACCTTTTGCATTTGCAGGTGCTTTCAGCGTTACTTTGTATTCAACAACATCAAAAGACTTGTCTCTTGTTCCATCTGAATAAGCAAAGTAAGGATCATTAATTGAGCAGCCGTCTGTCTGATTGTCAGGATTTGAACCATTACAGGAATCATTCAGAATATCGCTGTGAGTTATATCTGTCACATCGCCGGTTCCCATAAGTGCATAAGAACTATTTGCTCTTGGTGCAAGAGCATTGCCTGCACTGCCGAATCTTGTTACAGCTTTGTATGCTGTGTATTCATCTGTCATAATATCATTTGTCGGGGAAGTTATTGTATTTGCTACAAAAAATCTGCTGTTACATGAAATCTCTGTTGCACAGCTCATTGCGGCAACATCTGTTCCTGTCGGATTTGCACAGCCGCAAGCCTCCACCTCATCAATACTGCCGTCACAGTCATTATCAATAAAATCACCAACAACTTCAATTGAATCGGGGCCAACAAGTTTTTCAAGATCGTTGCAGTCTTGCGGAACTTTATAACCATCACCGTCCAAATCAACATTGTCAAGATAATCATCATAGCTATCACAGTTTTGATCAACCGTATCGCTAGGAATCTCATCAGCTCCTGGATTTATTGAGGAATCGGAGTCTTTGTTTATTGACTTGCAATCAAGATTTGAACACCAGCCGTCAGAATCAAGATCCGCATAACCAGCAGATGCGCAATCAGGCATTGAAATTGTATCCTGAGACGGTGCGCAATCTCTAGGATCAATATCAGCAAAAATATTATCAAGTGCCTGAGTAAGGCCAATCAAGCTGTTCGCAGGGATAAATTTTGCCATTCCAGTTCCGCCATTTTGAGCAACAGCATTTAGCTGATCTGACTCTCCAGCCAGATTAAAACCTATCGCAAATGTCTTAATTTTCCAGTTATTTCTAAGCTCTGCAACTTTTTTGCCAAGCGGGCCGACAACAAGATTTGCAAACAAATTCGCTCCATTTGCGTCTTTTTTGTATCTGTAACATGAATCTTCACCATCAGAAATAAGAATCATATATGTAGGATCTGTATGATTTTTGAGAGCACCGTTTTCAGGATAGGTTGTTACAAAATAGTCAAAAACATTTACAAGCGGAGT
>CAZWKB010000109.1:0-2129 GCA_964633925.1 uncultured bacterium | reverse complement strand
AAAATGCAGATAAACTAATAGCATTTGACCGGTTTCATATAGCACAATATTTTGGGAATGCAGTTAACAAAATACGAACAGAAGAGTATCGTTTATTAGCGATGGGAGAAACAAATCCCCTTGTACATACAAATTATGACTGGTTAAAAAATTCTGAAAAGACGGATAATAGAGAAACAGGGCGTAAAGAATTTTTAAATTTAATAAGAATGAATCTTAAAACAGCTCGAGCTTGGCGTAAAAAGGAAGCTGCATCACTTTTGTGGGTCTATACATACATCCTCTTTTCCCGAAAAATGTAACTATGTTTAAGTGGCGGAGTGAATCCCGAATACCTCCATTATTTTTCGCGGTATTGGTCCTGCTTCAGTGAGTATTTGTCCATAACGACCTGAGAACTTGATTCTTACAAGAGTTTCCATGTGTTCCATTATCTCTCGGACAGTAAGATTTTTAAGAATATTATCAGCTTTTGAAATATTCCTTATCCGGCAAATGAGTATAAGTGCAAGAAATTGCAGAAATATCCGGCTATCCATAGCTGCAGAACTATGTATCCTGAGCCGTTTCATGTCTAATTGATTTTTAAGGTCATCAAAGCTATTTTCCACAACTTCTTTTGCCCTATAAATTTGCAATGCTTCCTTTGAATCTTTTACAGTTGATGAAAATATGCAGAAAAATCCGGCATACCGTTTTCTATATTTCTTTATTGCTTCATCGTTAAAAGAAACACATAAACCCCGTTTTGGAGTTTGTTTGATTATAAGAAATCGAGCATACTGTTCTTCATGTTCCTTTATCCGTTTATCAGTTTCTACCTCCTTCTTGTAATTAAGAAGTTCATTAGTAAAGCGGTCAAAAACATCTGCTGCCTGACGGGCATTGTAATAGACATGAAGATAAGTTCGATGTTTATTATCTCCCCAACTGTACAGACTTGTTGACATAAAGAGGGATTCAGTATCATCAATCTGATAATAGTTTTCAGGAGAGGCAATTGATTCGTAATGTATGTCAATAATTTCTTCTACCCATTTAAGGCTTGAAGACACGGCAATAGTAAAGTGGTGCTTCTTTTGAAACATTTCATCGATATTTGCTTTGCTGTAAAATCCACGATCCAATATGAAATGAATAGGTTTAGAATCGAGAAAATCCATGGATTTCATCGTCGTACGCAATGTTGCCACATCTGAAATATTGCCGGGCATCCGGCGGTAATAAGCTGGAAGATGACTCTTTTGCCCGAAGAGCAGAGCAAGGTTTATTTGCGGTAAAGGTTCATTATCACGATTATGTCCATATTTGATATACTCATTGCTCATAGCATAAGATGATACCGATGTAATGTCATAACATAGATAATCGTGTTCTATCATTGCGGATTCTTCAGGAATCCGATTTGACATCCATAAAGAAAGAAATTTTTGACGGTCATTTTCTCCTATCTTTAGAAGTAGTTCACTAATTCGTTGACTGGCAATAGAAGCATCATTTGGGTGGTCATGTCCAAGACTCCAAGCTTCGCTTCTAGAAAGCGGAAGTCCTTTTTGAACAATAAAGTAAACCAGGCTTAAGATTTCATTAAAATTATCAGGAAAGCATTTCTTTACAATGCTTAATAATCCTGTATCATCTGCAAGTTTATCAAGCAGCATTGCGGGGCCTGCAATTCGAGTATCTGCAGTTATTTCGTCTGCGTTTGTTACCCGTTTAGCAATAGTACTCTTTTTATGAGATGGAATAACTTCGCCAGTCTTTTTATCAAGTTTTCCGATACAGACCTGATGATTCCTGGGAGCTTTTTTTTCCTTGTCCCAATAACTTTCTACTGAATAAACATAAGTTTCCCCAGTTTTTTTGTTATGATGATACGAAATGCTTGCCATAATCCCTCCACATAGTTACAATAGACATATATTATAACTATGTTTTGAGAAAAAAGCAAGTATTTTAATACAAATATTTCTTTAATATTTATGAATTTAATGAAAAAAATAGTTACAAATTTCCGGGAAAAGAGGATATAATGGGGATACCTGGTATAGTCATTATGAACATTAATGACATTTTTAAAGAAGATAATGAAGCACTTGTCAAAAATCTATTCATATCATGATTATCAA
>CAZWKB010000108.1:0-2149 GCA_964633925.1 uncultured bacterium | reverse complement strand
ATTGCAGGCAATCAGGCGACCGTTCATGTTTGTTTCGATAATCAGCTTGGACATGTATAAGCCAATACCGGTGCCTTTGCCCTGTTCCTTGGTCTTACCATGTCCCATAAATATTTTGCTGGACAAATAGAAAGAAAAATATTATCTTACTTTCATGATGTTTGGCAGAGCAAATATTGAAGCTATTCCTATTGAATGCAACTTAGCCGAATTAGGTACAATTGAGATTATCAAGATTGTCAATTCAAAGGATGCAAACTTCTTGATCTGGAGTGATATAATGAAGAAGTATCATTATCTTGGCAATGGTCATTTGTGCGGACAACAGATTCGATATTTAATACATTCTGATATTTATGGTTGTTTGGGTGGATTTTCTTTCAGTTCTTCCGCGTGGTCAATCGAAAGTCGTGATAAACATATAGGATGGGATTTAGCTACAAAAGTTATCAACTTAAACAAAACTGTCAACAACAGTCGCTTTTTGATTTTACCGTGGATTAAAGTTAAAAATTTAGCATCACGCGTTCTATCATTAAGCATAAAAAGACTGTCTGAAGATTGGAAATTACAGTATGGAATTGAACCTGTTCTTCTGGAAACATTTGTAGAAAAAGATCGCTTCAATGGCGGTTGCTATCGTGCTGCTAATTGGCAATTTGTAGGTTCGACCAAAGGCAGAGGCAGGCAGGATTTAGCTAGAGATACTGAAATAGCCATAAAAGACATCTATTTGTATCCTTTGAAAGAGAATTATCAAGAAATATTGTGCCATAATCCAAACCCTATTATACCTGTCAAAGTTAAAAAAGAACCTATTGATTGGGCTGAAGAAGAGTTCGGCGATGTTGAACTTGGAGACAATCGAATCAACAAACGACTTTTAACTATTGCAAGGGATTTCTACTCGAATCCGCAGGCGAATATACCGCAGGCTTGTCAAGATCGGGCTAAAACAAAAGCTACTTACAGATTTTTTGAAAATGGGAATGTCACGATGGAAAAATTATTATTACCGCATTACAAATCAACTCAAAATCGCATCGGTAAAGAGAAGGTTGTATTAGCAGCTCAAGATACAACCAGTTTGAATTATAGTGCACACCCAGCCACCGAAAACCTTGGCAATATAAGTTCTAGAAAAGATGGTTCTTTAGGATTATTAGTTCATGATACAATGGCCTTTAATCTTGAAGGAACACCGCTTGGTTTAATAAATGTTCAATGCTGGGCTCGCAACCCTGAAGATTTTGGCAAGAGACATCTTCGGTATGAATTACCGATTGAGCAAAAAGAAAGTAATAAATGGCTAAAAAGTTATCGAAGTGTTCAAGAAATTCAAAAGCAATTACCGGATACGATGCTGGTAAGTGTTGGCGATAGGGAAGCCGATATTTACGAATTATTCGATTTGGCACGAGGCGATTCTCAAGCTCCAAAACTGCTTGTCCGTGCAGAACACAACAGACTATTAGCTGACGGTCAAGGGCATTTGTGGGATTTCGTTTCTGCTTTACCTTTAAGCGGTATTCAAACGATAAAGATACCTAGAAAAGTAAAGTGTCCAGCTAGAGAAGCTCAGTTAGAGATCAGATTTTCGAAAGTAAATTTGAAACCACCTGAAAGAAAAAAAGGGCTGAAAGAAATTTCTATCAACGCTATTATTGCTGAAGAAAAAAACTGTCCTGAAGGCTTTGCTCCTTTAAAATGGATGCTACTTACGACCTGCGAAGTAAATTCCTTTGATGATGCGGTTGAAAAATTACAGTGGTATTCTATACGCTGGGGTATCGAAATTTTTCATAAAACTTTAAAAAGCGGTTGTAAAATAGAAGAAAGACAGCTTGGCTGTGCCGACCGGATTGAAGGATGTCTAGCGATTGACATGGTAGTTGCATGGCGTATTTTTCATTTAACAAAGCTGGGAAGAGAAGTTCCTGATCTTCCATGCAGCGTGTTTTTTGAAGAAGCTGAATGGAAAGCTCTTGTTGCGTATAAAACAAAAAATATTATTCCGCCGGAAAAACCGCCTACATTACGAGAAACTATACATTTGCTTGCAAGTATTGGTGGTTTTCTAGGTCGAAAATCGGATGGCGAACCAGGAATTAAAGCACTATGGCTAGGCTTACAGGCACTTGATTATATA
>CAZWKB010000107.1:449-2153 GCA_964633925.1 uncultured bacterium | reverse complement strand
GAGAACTCGTTATATATATTATTATACTACCGAAGGAATAGAACAAGCCATAAGTAGCGAAAATACTCGGCTCGAGAGATTAAAAGACTTTTTATTGGGAAACGATAACCAAGATTATAGGCAATCCTTCCTTGAACCGATATTGAAAGAAGAAGATATTGAAGCTACCAACGCAGACCACAATACCCAGGATAAAATCTGCGAAACCTACAATGCTTTAAAAAGAAAGTTAAAAGCCAGTGTAAGTGGCAACGGACTAGATGAAGAAACCTCAAGACTAATAAGAAATGTGATGAGTCACATTCCTCAAGAATGGGACTCCGGTATCTTTGATAATTTTACCAAAGATAGACGTATTTTGTATGATTATGCGATAGAATATGCTCCTCGCGGACAATCTGAATACCCTGCGCAATATGCTATGTTTCATTTTGAGCAACTTTTTTGGGGTACATACGAAGAGGAAAAAGGGGATTCAGGAACAACGATCAATAGTGGGAACAGTCATCGTATCCTGGTAGTTTCTAATGTTATAGCGGCTCCTATATACATTTTCCCCGGCCAATTGATGGGGCAGGTCTTTGCTATTCCCGTAGTTACTGAGAGTCTGACACAAGTGCAAAAAGCTGAGGAATATCTTTGGTTCGATTGGTGGAAGCTTAATTTTTTGGTGAGCAACGAGGCTTCGGCAATAAAGAATTCGCTCAAATTAGAATACTACCAGACGGTTCTGAGGAAAATCAGTCACGAGAAGACGCTTGAAGAGACTGTGTTCAATCATCTGCCTGAAGCGTTAAAGATTGTAGGTGGTACCTATTGGAATTACGAAAATGATGAATGGAAATTTAAGAAGTTACTGAAATATGTCAATATGTCCAATGGTGAGTGCAAAGTTGCCAATGATAATTATTCCAGACGTATTAAAATGGAACCGAAGGATCCCGGTGAACAAGAAGATTATTTCCACTGTGATCTAGAATTCGTCAAAAACTATCATAATGAATTCTCGGGAAGGCAATCTTCAGACAATAATTTTGAATATGCGGGGAAAAAAGAGTCTGAACAATTCTGGATTTGGGATTTACAATCAATAAGCGATCACCCATTAAACAGAGAATATAATGAATACCGTAAGAAGAATTTCATCAAGGGGATGAACCCGTCGTCCAAACAGATAATTAATACTATTCTGCACATGGTAAGGTATAAGAACAGAACCCAACCTTCTGTCGCTTATTGCCTTTATTTTGAAGAAGAGGCAGAATCAATAAAATCAGCTGCCGCAGAAATTGTGATGACCATAGATTATGCCTTCGGTTTTTCGGGGATTCAGAAAAGCTATTCGGATATAACGAGCTTACAGTCACGTGCATCAACCTCTCTTACTTTCTTGCATGGAATGAAAAATATGTGGGATAGCTATACTTCACCTGTAAAAACTCTTATAGATGGGCTTAAAAATTTGCACATAAGATTCGAAACATATTATCGACAGAAAGATGCTTTGAAAGATAATATTAGTATTAAAATAGATGAGGCAAGTCAGCTCCATACTCGCATGATTTCTAAACGCGGACATACGACAATGGCTTATATCACAGCAAAACCAGACTTTACAAAAGAATTAATTTCAGGAGCCAGTAGGGATATTACTTATAACGTAGTTGATATAATCGAAACAGTATATACTTATTCTTTATGGGA
>CAZWKB010000107.1:0-439 GCA_964633925.1 uncultured bacterium | reverse complement strand
ATGCTTACAATCCTCCAATTTTGTGCTCCCTTGAGAATGGAAATGGTTTTATAAGAATGACGGATAATTATGGAAAAATAATGCCTAATCATCTTATAACACCATTTGAACATATAGAGCTTGCACTTGGGGAACTCGGAATTAGAGAGAATTTCACTTTGAATACCAAAAGGGAACAATTCAATTTGGATTTCCTGCCATATGGTGAATCTCTAGTCGCCACGTTTTGCGAAGTTTTTCTCAATACTTTCCGTCATAGCAAGGTTGAACAGGTGAATGCCTTTTCTTTAAAGATAGTATACATAAAAATAGAGAAAGAAGACTTTGACTATATTGTTTCCATAGGCAATAAGCCTCAGGGTGCATCACTAGACGCAGTCAAAACGATGCAGAAAAGCATTTCTACTAACTCTAATAGTGTGGGCTTACAATCAGTTTC
>CAZWKB010000106.1:0-2158 GCA_964633925.1 uncultured bacterium | reverse complement strand
ATCCTTTGTCAGCAGTTTTTTTTCGTCAGATGTGAATTCATAGCTCCACACCTTGCCTAAGTCTATACATGTACCGGCCATTACATCCCATAATTTACCATTACTATATTCATCCTTTGTCAGCAGTTTTTTTTCGTCAGATGTGAATTGATAATCAGCAACATCTCTCAACTCCAAAATGCTTGTAACAGATGAAACAGCTATCCCATATTTGTCTTTCAATATACTGATAGTTTCTTCATTCATAATCCCTTTCCCGGAATTCAACGTAATTGTATTCAACAAGTTGCGAAATTGAACAAAATCTGATGTGTTAAGTGACACATATTCCATAAACCCTTTTTCGGTTTCTTGGCTTATTGTCTTGTATTCATATAGGGAGCCAAGCCCCTTTTGATAGTAAAATGCTTTTAACGGATCTTCAACTCTCTTGTCTATTACTCCGGTAAACGGCCGGCTTCTGCCTCCAATACCGGATAACAATTGCAGAAACGAGCGTTTGCCTTCAACATTGTCCCCATATAAACTGTCAAGCGATGATCGAAGATAATACGAATTGTCTTCTGTGTATTTTGCTCCTTTTAGGACCGGCAGTTCCCAGTCCACAATATTAAATTCTTGCCCATTCACCGCAGTTCTATGGACTATATTCATTGCTATCCCCAGTGTTGACTGCAGATATTCATAGTATTTAGAATTGCCAAGAAACAGTGGAGGAGTAAATGAATTGAATGCCATTGTGTTATATTTATCGCAATAATAGAAAAGCGTTCTATTCTTTTCTGTCCACTCATCTCCTATAAGAGATTCCATAGGAAACGAAACTTTCTCTATATCTGCTGATGCCAGTTTGTTCCAATAATATTCCATTGCCTTTCCGATAAATGTTATTGCCTTCATCTGCTCTTGTGTCCCGTGAAATTCAGGATGGCTTACATGTGTATGAATCCCCTGGCTTAGATATGTTATTCCATTATCTCTCATAAATACGGCTGTAACATCCTGTATAGCAGAAAGACCCTTCTGCAATTCTTCAAACCCTTCTCTTGTATTGCCCAAAGCAGGTGTGTTGATCTCTACATATCCCTGGTCTTGTTTTGCAAGCCACTCACACTGCAATATCCCATTATCTATTAACTCTTGCATCTTATTTTCCAGCATTTTCAATAGAGCGCTATTCGATGAGAGTGCTTTTGATTCACCTGCTTTTTCCATCCCAAGCGTTATTTCAATTCCGTATCTCATATCAGGCGACAAATTAGGAATCCCCATATCATGAAACGTAATAGGATATGTCTCCAAAATATCGAGATATGCCTCATAAGCTCTTACCGTCATATCTGACAGCTTTTCTGTCAGAGACATGATCAAGGCGTAACTGAATGGTATTTGATAATCTTCTATATTATTCTTTATGAAACAAGTCAGTATTTCTGACTGATCCTTGTTATATTTGAAATCCTGATTTTGTTGCAGAAGCTCATCGTAAAGCAAATATCGTACATCTTTGATAATTGCTTTTTTGTAATTTACAGAATGCTTTAACAATTTCAGTATATTGTCAGTTTCAATGATGTTTTCAGTATCCAGCAATTTAAGCTCTTGATATTTTTGTATCATTTCAAGTTGCCCCTGATCCGATATATCAAAGAATTTAACAGGATCTGTCAATGAATTCAGACAATTGGATCTTTCTGAAAGAGCAGTTTTTAACAGATGGTCTCCCTGTATATCAGTAGGCAGGAAGAGATCTCCTGTTTTCTTAAATCCGGGAATATCATTTAGTAATATGATAGGAAGTGTTTCTATTACCGCGTCCTGCCTGACAATTTCCACTGGTTGTTGACTTTGTTGTAAGGATCGAGACATCAGATTATTGCAGGGAATTGCTATCCCTGTTGGATTGATGGTATTGGTTGATCTTACTCCGGACATATTTATCTGTGCCCCCTACGGGTAATTATCGAAAAAAAGGGGAAAGGATTTCACTGGGAGAGACAGTGAAATCCTTTAATAATTATTTTTTCTTTAATTCATCAGGGATGTCGTTTGCGTTTTTTGACTGTTTTATTGCCTGTACAAGCTCGCCCCAATTATTATTCAACCATGCTTCTCCATACATATTTTTGAGGGGGATAAAATCACCATTATTCTTTTA
>CAZWKB010000105.1:1098-2183 GCA_964633925.1 uncultured bacterium | reverse complement strand
CATCGTTGCCCAGATCAACCGTTGTATCGCTGCAGATGCAAAGGTAACGGAAGGGAAGGGATGAATGAATTGCCCACTCTCTCAATGTTTGACTAAGCAAAGAAAGACTGGGCAGCATGATCAGAATCTTTTTAGCACCGAGCTTTTCACTAATCCAGATCGAGCCCAGGGTTTTTCCCGCGCCGCAGGGGAGGATCAACTGGCCTCTTTTGTTTGTTTCATAATACGATACAGCCGCCGCAATTGCTTCCCGCTGAGTTATATGAGGTTCTTTTTTAGCAGGTGGGGCTATGCGTTGTGTCTTTAAGTAGGTAGTCAGGCGAGCAAAGAAATCGGCATCCAAACTATCAAATCTATCGGCAAGAATTCGGCTCTGGCGGACTCTGTCATCAATTGAGGAAGGGAGCTTATTGGCATTGGCTATGGTAATACGCCAATCTGCCTTATCCGATACTGTAAAGAATGTGGAGAGTTCCCGAAGAGAAGGCGTTACTTTTCTGTCGCTGCGGAATTTTGCCTGCCAGGCAAACAGCCGGTTATCATCAGTAATGCCTACACCGTCTATGCCCAGGTCTTGAATGCCCGGATAGCCCAGGCGCTCTCTAATTGATGGTGGTATTTCAGTGTGGCGATAGACAAGCTTAAATTGAAAGACAGGATCAAGAAGGAAAAAGGCATGGCAGAATTCTTCAAAAGCATTGCCTCTTGCCATTTCCGTTGGCAGTTCAGCAATTCTTTTTTCAAGCTTGTCCCAGGTTTGAATATTTTCAACAAGGGTAAGAAGAATATTGCCTGCCATTAGGTTATCCTGTTTAGCTGAAAGAGATTGGAATGCTCATAGAACACTGTGGTCAGGTCTTGAAATATCAGTTTTTTACAACCAGACCCGGCACCTTATTCTCGTCCATCTGTCTTCATCATTCGCCGTTAATCTTGAACTCTGTCAGTTCGCAACTGTAGTATGGGGTAACAAATCCCGTTATACAATCCTTATTCCAGTTTCTAATATCTCTTTGACAAAGTAATCGCTGTCGTTGAAATCTTCCGGGCGGAACGGCATCGGGGAAATATCGCTGTTGACTTGC
>CAZWKB010000105.1:0-1088 GCA_964633925.1 uncultured bacterium | reverse complement strand
CCAGGTTTGAATATTTTCAACAAGTGTAAGAAGAATATTGCCTGCCATTAGGTTATTCCGTTTCCTTTTTAAGGCTCTAGCCTTTTCAATCCGGTAAGCCTTGCGAGATGTTTGCGATCAAATGAATAGATGTCACTGATGTTTACTTTCTCCATTACCGCGGCGATATATCCATCAATAAAATCAATATTCTTTTCCTCATAATGATCTAATGCCCTGGCGACAATTGCGCTGTTAATTACTTCCAAGCCCGGTGTAGCCAGAATGGCCCTGATCATCGGAGCGATTTCTTTAGCCTTCAAATCGTAGGCAGATTCCAAAACCCAGATTAATTCGGCCATCACCAAATCGGCTGTTACCAGTTTGACCGTACCCGAAACTGCCTTACTCAAAAGTGCGTCCACGCGGTCAGCTTTATCTGGATCGTCAGCAGTAAGATAACGTACAAAGAGGTTGGTATCAACGAAATATCGCTTCATTTATTGTGAAACTCCGATTCCGACAGCGTAGCGTAGCGGAATTGGTAAGTTGAACAATCCCGCAAAGCGGCTGGCATAATACCCCGCAGCTTGCTGCGGAATATGTTTCCAAAGCTTGCTTTTGGGTTCATACCTTTGATTTTCCTTCATTAACTCTTTTGGCAACAGCGGCTTTTGCTTGTGCTCGTTCCGCTTCAAATGAAGCTGATGTTTTTTTCTGTACTGCGCCTCGAAATGATTTTATTGTTTTGAGCGGCTGGATGTAAACCAGTTCTCCCTTACGAATAAAAGCCACGCGATCGTTCGGAATTATGCCTATGGCATCGCGGATAGACTTCGGAATAGTTATTTGACCTTTTGCGGTAACCGTTGATTGCATAATTATTACCTCCAATAATATTCTTACTTCTTAGTATAGGTAAGAATTAATTGTTTGTCAACTTCAATCGGTATCACTTCAATCGGTATCATTATTGGATGACAAAATTCAATTTAAAGCAGATTAATTTCCATGGCGCGGACAGGGCAGGCGGAGACGCAAAGTTCACAGCCGTTGCATTTTTCGGCGTCAAATAAGACTTTTAGTGATGGAGTTTCAAAAGCCAGTGC
>CAZWKB010000104.1:1933-2195 GCA_964633925.1 uncultured bacterium | reverse complement strand
GCTGTTGCGAGTGTTATTTCAGCCGCACCTGGTGCTAGTAATCTTCAAATATTTGCTAAAGGTGGTGCTAC
Organism: uncultured bacterium; assembly: GCA_964633925.1. Taxonomy (GTDB): domain Bacteria; phylum Margulisbacteria; class WOR-1; order JAKLHX01; family JAKLHX01; genus CAZWKB01. The sequence continues at coordinate 2,124 of CAZWKB010000104.1, read as the reverse complement.
TTGGCATTTGGGGCTTGAAACTGCCAATAATATGAATTTAGTACATTTAGGGCGCCATGCTGCATATGGAGTTCATTTGGCAATAGGAGCTGTTCAACCTTATGTTGCTGATATTCATATTTATTTTCAAAAAGCATTTCCTTATTTTAGAATTTGGAGACCATAAACACATATGTTTTTAAAATTTGAAG
>CAZWKB010000104.1:0-1803 GCA_964633925.1 uncultured bacterium | reverse complement strand
TTCTTTTAGAAAGTTTGGAAAAAGATTTGAGTAATAGCACCATTAAATTTATTTTAGAAAGACATAGATTAAAAGAAATCCGGAAATTATTGGGAATATTTGAATCACCTGTTTATGATTTAACCAGTAGTATTTTAACTTCTGTTGAGATTAATAATGTAAAAAAAATAAAACTGATAAATAATTTGAAAGAGAACACAGAAAAATTTCAACTTTACCAAGGCATATTAGTGCAAAATAATACTTTTTTTCTTTCCTCTGTTGAAGAAAGGAAAGGAAATTTTTTATTTTCTCTCGAAATAGATATTGAAAAATTTAATTTGTCCTTAACTGATAAATGTTCCAACCAAAAGATTGACACTTTTTGATCCGAATTATTCATCATACGAAACAGCCGGCAAATGAAACAGGTTGTTTGGGAGATATCTGTGGATTCAGCAACACTTATAACAAAATGTCCTAAATGTAACAATGACATTGAAATTGATCAACGATGGACGCCTGGAGGATTAAATGATTATGGCGGTTATATACTTCAATGTTTAAAATGCAATCATATTTTTTCTTTGCATATTGGTCGTGATATTATCGATTCATGTGTTATCTCTGGAGCTAAGCAAATTGATCAATATAATGATGAACATAGTAATAAAGAAGAAATCCTCAAAAAATACGGGATTTCTGACTGACAAATTTTGTTGTAGTTGTTCCTAATCAAATTCCTGTCATGTTTTGAGCTGAATTTTATCATACGAAAAAAGCCTGCTTGTGCAGGCTTTATTTTTGTCTTTAAATAAGCTCAGAAAAAATCAGTTAATTTCCTTTGCCATATTCCTGAATTTGCTTTTCATGAGCAGAGCGTCAAGGATATTGAAAAGAGAATCTTTGTCCCGTTCGTTGAGGGATTCTATTTCCTGCAGTCGTTTGGTCATTTCCGGGGTATCCAGTTTAAAAAGTTTTTTGGGAGCATTTTCAAGCAGGATGTAATCGGTTGATACATCAAAAACCTGCGCAATCTTTATGATGACTTCGGCAGACGGAACAACGCGGTTATTTTCATAACGGCTGATCATGTGTTCGTCGGTTTCAATTTTTTCAGCAAGTTCTGCCTGCGAAAATCTTTTTTCTTTTCTGAGTTCCTTGATACGGTTTCCAATCATATCTCACCTCAAACGCTTATATTATAGCATCTTTCCTGAAATATGCAAGCATCAAAATGCGGTATGTTAAAAAGTAGTTGACAAAGTATGTTACTAATGGCATTAATTAATGCAAGATAACGCATGTATTTTTTAGGAGGTCATATGGCCCGGATACCGGAAACCGAATTGGAGAGGATAAAGAAAGAAATACCGCTTGATAAACTGGTAGAGGCAAAAGGTATTTCCCTGAAAGCACACGGCAGTAATCTTCTCGGGCTCTGTCCGTTCCATAATGACACAAATCCGTCTCTTGTGGTGACTCCTGAAAAGAATCTCTGGCACTGCATGGGAGCATGTCAGCAGGGCGGGTCTGTAATTGACTGGGTAATGAAATCAGAGGGAGTGAGCAGCCGTCTTGTGCGTGTTGCATCAGTTCCGCTGCTTCCTTCTCCTGTTGACCTTGAAGCAGATGAACAGACCCTGCAGAATCAGGTAATCGGATACTATCACAAGATCCTTATGGGTTCACAAAATGCGCTTGAATATCTTGAGAGCAGAAATATCAGGGATGATGATGCCCTGAAAAAATTTAAAATCGGATATGCAGACAGAAGCCTGGGGCCGAAGCTTCCCGCCAAGAACAGAAAAGCAGGAGAAGCAG
>CAZWKB010000103.1:0-2203 GCA_964633925.1 uncultured bacterium | reverse complement strand
TGCGGCAGAGGTTATTTCTTGCTTGCCTGCCGCCGCAATGGTTACAGCGTGCAAGGCACTGATATATCGGACGCTGCTGCTACACATGTGCGATCAGAATTTGGCATACACGTATATGTAGGAGAACTCAAAAGCATAGAGCTTGCAAAAGCATCTTTTGACGTGATTACCATGTGGCACTCACTTGAACATACCGCTGATCCAAACTTGTATATTAAGACAGCTCACAAATGGCTTAAAAACGACGGGATTTTGGTAGTTGACGTTCCCAATTATGAAGGATACGATGCTAGCAAGTTTTGGGACAAATGGGCTCACTGGGATTTGCCCTTTCATTTTTACCACTTTACTCCCGAATCTATTATTTTTTTACTGGAAAAACATGGCTTTAAAGTGATTAAGAAAAAACAATACCTTTCCGAATACGTAAAAATGAATCTCGAGAAAAGGGCTACGCCGAGTTTTCTGGCAAGAATTATTGCCCGCTTTTACACCGGTAGCAGCATAGCTATTGTAGCCAAAAAAATTAAGGATGAATAGATGCAGAATATACATTATCTGGATAAGTTAATTAATAATAAAATATTTCATTTCAATCGTTTAACAATTACCAATATTGATAATGAACCGTTGACAAAAATCTTTTCCCAATCTGTTTTGGAACAGGAAATTTGTTTGTTCGGTGATAAAATTGTCAGCGGTAACGACTATATGAAAATTTTACACAATAAACTAATTACTGCTATAGAGCAACGCAAACCATTGCCCATTGCCCGTTTTGCTGATGGTGAATACGCTTTCTATAACCATAATTTAGACTGCAATGGACTCTATAAGCAGGCCGAATCAGTCAATGCGATTAAAAAGGTCATGCCTATACATACTGGCGCAATGAAATATTTGGCAGAAAACGGCATGTTCGCACCTCTTGTTTTTCCGGGAAATTCCAATGTTGTTGATCAAAGAATTTTCCCTTTTCTACAAAAGAAAAAAGATTCGTCCGGTGCCCATTTCCTCAATTTTCTTCAGGCATCCGGAATCACGCTTACACCTGAAAACTATATCCCCTTTTATGTTGTCTATGCATATTTGAGCTCCGCGCAATTCGCACTGGCAATGAACGGTAAAAATATCTGCATTATGAATTCGGAATTCGATAAAGACAACTGCCACAAGTGGTTTGCGCAATTCACCAGCTATCCAATTTTGAGTTTTGTTGATATTCCGGCACAGTACGTTGCCACTCAATGGGAAGTAATTAAAAAGGAAATATTAAACAAGATCCCTCCTCAGACGGATTTGTGCCTTGCCGGCGCAGGCGTTGGGGCGCTGCTTGTTTGTACAGATGTGGCAAGGAATTTTCCCATCCCGGCAATTGATGCGGGGCATGTATTAAACATGATGAATGGGCGCGTGGATAAATCCAACGGCGCCAGATTATATACCTTGAGAAAACAGACATGAACGATCCGCTGAGAAAATATCGCGTCCGGTTTCGTCTCTGGAAAAATAGTCGAAAGCTTAAGCGTGAACAGGATTATTATCAGAAAAGATTTTCTCAGATGGAAATGAGTATCCCGGATGATGAAGCCTTACGATTGGAATATAAAAAAAGATTCCCGCTTATCGTCCCGAAACAAAAAGGTATGCTCAATATCATAGCTATTTATCACCATTACAACTGGGAAAATTATTCACTGAAACCCGCACTCGAAAAGTTCGGCACGGTTCGGCATTATGACTGGTTTGAGAAGTTCAACCATCAAAACAAAAGCTGGCATAAATCAATAAAAGCTAAAATGAACCTGGAATTAGTAAGTCAGGTAAATAAATGGATGACTGAAGAGCGTGCCGATGTTATTTTTACTTATCTTTCCGGCGAACTAATTGAACCGGAGACACTGCGGGCAATCCGCAAGCATGGCTTACCGATAATTAATCTGGCCTTAAACGATAAAGAACATTTTGTAGGAAAAATTAAAAGCGGTCGTGCATGGGGAGCAAGAGATATTTGCCGCTATTTCGATATATGCTGGACAAGCACGGAAGACGCGCTGATCAAGTACTGCGCAGAAGGCGTTCTGCCTTTGTATCTTCCGGAAGGAGCTAATCCTGCTATTCACAAACCTTATAATGTTGAAAAATCAATCGACGTTTCCTTTGTCGGTCAATGTTATGGCAACCGCAGCGTGGTAATTGATGA
>CAZWKB010000102.1:450-2233 GCA_964633925.1 uncultured bacterium | reverse complement strand
TCTGGAATAGAAATCTTTATCCCTTTAAGAATAGGTATATTTAATCCACTTCTCTGATTATCACCAGTTATATTGCGAATTTCTTGATACATTGCTCGAAGTTGATAATATAAATATGTTTCAAAAAGTTTATAAGAATCATTAGGCGAGATATAATCAAAAGTTGTGGATGACCTGAAAAAAATGTATCCTTACCCTCAAAAACATAGTTAAGGAGGATAAGGACCAAATGAAAAATTGTAAGAATGATAATAAAACAATAGAGTTAAAATTGCCAGAAGAATTTTCGGATATGCTTACCGAAGTTTTGAAAAAAGGCGCGCAGAAACTTTTAAAAGAAGCGATAATGCTTGAAGTTGCTGAATACATTGAAAAGAATAAGAAACTTACCGATGAACAAGGACATCGTCTGATTGTGCGAAACGGTTTTATGCCAGAACGAGAAATTGTTACAGGGCTCGGAAAAATGGAGATAAAGCAGCCAAGAGTAAATGATAAAAGAGAAGGAGAAAAATTTACGAGTAATATTTTGCCGCGATATTTAAAAAGAACCCCGAGTATTGACAATTTGCTCCCAACACTTTATCTGAGAGGAATTTCAACAAGTCAGTTTCCTGAAGCATTAAAAGCGATTTTAGGTGATGGAGTTTCAGGATTATCTGCAAACACTATTGTACGCCTTAAAAGCAAATGGGAGAATGAATACGATGAATGGAGAAAGCGAGATCTGAGTGACAAAAGATATGTATATTTTTGGGTTGATGGAATCTATTTCAATGTGAGACTTGAAAGTATTGAAAACAGGAAACAATGCATATTGGTTGTTATAGGTGCAACAGAAGAAGGAAAAAAAGAAATTATTGCTGTTTCAGATGGATATAGAGAAAGCTCTGAATCCTGGGGAGGAATCTTTAAGGAGCTGAAAAATAGAGGATTAAGTGAAGGTCCCAAAATAATAATAGGAGACGGGAGTTTAGGAACTTGGAAAGCAGCAGAAGAAGAATTTCCGGAAAGCAGACATCAACTTTGCTGGGTTCATAAAACCTTCAATGTGCTTGATAAAATGCCTAAGTCAATACACGAAAGAGTAAAGGCAAATATTCATGATATTTATTTGGCACCGACAAAGGAAGAAGCTTTAAAAGCATATTCTGATTTTATGAATTTATACGACGCAAAATATCCTGGTGCCTGCCAGAGTATTGAAAGGAACAAAGAGGCATTACTTACTTTTTATGATTTTCCGGCTCTTCACTGGCAACATATAAGAACCACAAATGTTATTGAATCTTCCTTTGCATCTGTAAGGCTCAGGACACATAAAACAAAAGGGATGGGACAATATCTCTGATCTGGATGACCGTATTTTCGTGCGAATAACAGGGCATTCTCCGATTGAAGCTGAAATTCATGAACGGGAAACATTCCGTTGTTCAAAATGCGGTAATATTTTTGTGGCTGATATTTCTGAAGATACTTCATACGAGCGTGTTGATGCTTCTGCATCAGCTTACATAGCGTTTATGAGATATTGCGGAGGACTTCCATTTTACAGGCAGGAGCGATTATTGGAAATGTTTGGAGTTCCAATCTCGGATTCTGAACTTGCCGAAATAGCAGAAAAAGTTGCTGACTGCAGTTATCCTGTGCACGAAATTCTCCAGAAAATTGCTGCACAATCGAACCTCTTTCATTATGATGACACTCGTGTCAGCATTCTTTCTGTCAAAAAAGAAAACAAGACAAAAAGAAAAGATGAACGGATTGGAACCGCAACAACAGC
>CAZWKB010000102.1:0-440 GCA_964633925.1 uncultured bacterium | reverse complement strand
AATCTTTTCTGATGAGATCTGCATAGACTAAAAGGAGCAAAATAAATGTATCGCTTTCTCATTGTCATCGAAAAAACAGATCAAAATTTTTCTGCATATGCTCCCGACCTTCCCGGCTGTGTCGCAACAGGAAAAACACGCGAAGAAACAGAGCGCAATATGCATGAAGCCATCCAGATGCACATTCAGGGAATGATCGAAGACAAAAAATGGAAACGAATGAAAGGTCATTTGTTAATAAACAAAGTTATTACAGGTGTCCGGTTTATTGATGGGATTGAAGAATTGGCAAAAGCAGCGTAAACAGAGGGTTATGGATACATTAAAATTTTCATACACAACATTTGACAATATCTCTCATTAGGCATAATTGACACTAATGATTGATTGCATGTGCAATTTTCCATCCTAAGAATTGCTACTGTTCCACGCGTTTTACC
>CAZWKB010000101.1:382-2282 GCA_964633925.1 uncultured bacterium | reverse complement strand
GAAAAAACAGGCAATCCCAATGCACAAAGGAAGGACAAGACGGACGATGGCTATCAGTTGGGCATTTGGCAACATGAACAAAGAAAATCGTATAAGAAAAAGAAATTATCTTTCGATAGGATTAAAAGGCTTGAGGCTATCGGCTTTATATGGGATAAATTTGAAGAACAATTTGAAAAGGGATTTCAGGAAACTTTACTTCATAAAGAAAGAACAGGCAATCCAAATGCATTAAAAAGATATGAGACATATCAAGGTTACAGGCTCGCAAATTGGCAACAGGTTCAAAAGCAATTTTACCAGAAAGGGAAATTATCTCCAGACAGAATAAAGCGTTTAGAAGAAATTGGCTTCATATGGAACATATTTGAAGAGCAATTTGAAAAGGGATTTCAGGAAACTTTACTTCATAAAGAAAGAACAGGCAATCCAAATGCAAATTGGAGTTACAAAACACCTGAAGGTCACCATCTTGGAGCTTGGCAAAATAGTCAAAGGATCAATTACAAAAAAGGGAAATTACCTCCAGGGCGGATTAAACGACTCGAGGACATTGGTTTCAAATGGGGAAAGAAAAAATAAAGATGCCGGCGAGTAAGTATATTAATTATTGGACAATAAAATGGGAATAAATGCAAGTATTCACAAAATAATAAACGAAGAAAATACTTTTTTGAAGCCGTCTATCGAATCAAGACCTCATGTAGTGATTCTTGGCGCTGGAGCAAGTAAGGAAGCAATACCAAACGGAGACAAATTCGGACAGAAAATTCCATTGCTGGATGAAATACCCGCATTAGAGGAGTTAGCTCCTGAATGGGAACTATTGATATCAAATGCATGCCCTCCACCCGGAAATTTTGAAAGTATCTTTTCATGGATAAAGCAAAAGAACATTTTTTCTTCTCAATTATCAAAAATCGAAAGTATAATTGAATCATATTTCGAGAGATTACATTTGCCAGATTATCCTACGATTTATGATTACCTTGTTCTAGGGTTGCGTGCAAAAGACACTATTGCCACATTTAATTGGGACCCATTTCTTATGCAGGCTTATAGAAGAAATAAAGATGTAGTTAAACTACCTGATATTCGGTTTTTACATGGTTGCGTAAATTTTGCAACATGCAATGATCACGATGTCTTAGGTATACCGTCTGAGATATGCCCGATATGCAATGCTAAATTGAAACGGGGAAAACTTTTTTATCCGGTTGAAAACAAAGATTATACGGAAGATGATTTGATTAATAGAGATTGGGAAAAGGTTACAGAAAAACTAAAGGAAGCATTTCATTTGACTATATTTGGATATTCTGGCCCAAACACAGATTCTAAAGCGAGAAAGCTGATACTTGATAATTGGGATCCAACACCTATTAAAGATTTCAAACAATTTTGTCATGCAGAAATAATAGATAAGAAAACAGAAGATGAGAGTGATGGAAATTTTAAAGAAAGAATTGAAAAACGTTGGATAGATTATTTCCCCTATTCACATAGCATGATCGAATCAAATTTTTGGGAATCATCAATCGCTAGGTGGCCAAGAAGAACAATTGAGTGGAAGTATTCCGTCTCAATTAAGGGAAAACCGTTATTTAATAATATTGGACCCTATAAAACAGAATCTTTGAAAGAACTTCAGGATTGGTTTTCAGAATTAGGTCATGCAGAGAACAAGTAATAATCGTGAACGGTGCTATTTAATTGACAACATCCGCTAAGCCTCGTCTCGTATAAATGGAGCCAGCACATGAACAATTTCAGGCAAGATAGCACTTCAGTCGCCACTGCTCCAGTGCTTAACAACGGCGGATCGGTCGCAGTCGGCACGTTTGTCGCAGCGGCTGTTGCGCATATCATGGTTGATTTCATGGGCATGAGCGTATGGCCG
>CAZWKB010000101.1:0-350 GCA_964633925.1 uncultured bacterium | reverse complement strand
TTTACAAAACACTGGCCGGTTTGGATGTGGCAAAGGCCGGATGGATTGCCACCGTCATCGCCATGACTGGGACGGCACTGCAACCACTGTTTGGATCGATTGCCGACAGGTTCGGGCAGCGGCGGGTTATCTTGCTGGGTGTGCTCTTAACATCGTTTGCTTTGCTGCTCGGTCCCCTTACAGATTATCGGGAGACACTGGACCGCGTGCTCCCGACACTGTTCGGATTGAGTGGTTTTTATTTAGTTGTGTTTGTGATCCTTGCCGCAGGCAGGCTCGGGCAGGATATGTTTCATCCGGCAGGAGCGGGGCTTGCGGGCAGCTTCTCCGTCCGGCGTGGTTCAATGTTT
>CAZWKB010000100.1:0-2294 GCA_964633925.1 uncultured bacterium | reverse complement strand
ATGACTGGAAATACATAGATATGCTCTTCCAATTATCAAAAGAAGAAATCCTAAAAAATACTACTCTCTTTGAGAATAAAAAGGTAGATAATACAATTATAGAATCATATCTCTTTATTACTATTGAGTTAAAAAATGAATGCTATTCCAGGACGGAACTCAGCCGAATAACCAGAGAAATCAATAAGTTATTTCCTATGCCTGCTATGCTTCTCTTTAAGTATGGCAGCTTAATAACTCTATCGGTGATTAACCGCAGATTACACAAAAAAGATGATAATAAAGACGTTCTCGAAAAAATTACTCTTATCAAAGACATTAATATTAAACAGCCCCACAGAGCTCATATTGAAATTCTAAATGACCTTGCTTTTGATTCACTTAGGAGCAAATTCCCTGTTACTAATTTCATTGAACTTCACAACGCATGGCAAAAAGTTCTTGATACCAAAGAGCTGAATAAAAAGTTTTTCCAAGAACTTTCGGCTTGGTATTTCTGGGCAGCAAAACATTTTGAATTCCCTTCAGATACTGAAAAGAATAGAGAAATCAGAAATGCTACAAGCGTTATCAGGCTTATTACAAGGTTAATGTTTGTTTGGTTTCTTAAAGAAAAAGGACTTGTGCCACAAGAACTATTTGATAGAAGAAGTTTATCTAAGATTCTCAAAAACCTCGATAATGGCAAATCCACGTTTTACAAAGCTATATTGCAAAATCTGTTCTTTGCTACGCTTAATACTGAGATGGGTAAACGAAAGTTTCGTTCTAAATCAGCAAGCAATAGAGACGGCAACTACTTTATTCACAACGTTTTCCGCTATGAAGAAGACTTCTTTACTCCTTATGAAACATTGAAAGAGTATTTTGAGAATATACCGTTTCTTAATGGCGGTTTATTCGAGTGCTTAGATAAAGAAATCGAAGAAAATGGCAGCGTAAATAAGGTAAGAATTGACGGTTTCTCAGATAGAGATGACAATCCAATCAATCTTCCAAATGAATTCTTCTTTTGCGAGAAAGAATTGGATATAGACTTGAATGATGTTTATGGCACTAAGAATAAGAAATACAAGCTTCGTGGTATTATTGATATTTTAAATAGTTATAAGTTTACTATCACTGAAAATACGCCTATTGAAGAAGAAATTGCTCTCGACCCTGAACTTCTCGGAAAAGTTTTTGAAAATTTGCTCGCAAGCTATAATCCCGAAACAGGCACTACAGCACGAAAAGCAACCGGCTCATTCTATACGCCGCGTGAAATTGTAAATTATATGGTTGATGAGTCGCTTATTGCTTATCTGAATCAAAAGTTAGATAATATAAACACTCAGACAGGAATGTCCGAGCTACCAGATGTGCTGTCCGTGATACCACACAACCCAGTAGAACAGACATTCTTGTCTGTTAATAACATCGACCAGACTTCAAGTACTCAAACTTCAAACACTCAGACAGGGATGTCCGAGCTACCAGATGTGCTGTCCGTGATAACACACAACCCAGTAGAACAAACATTCTTGTCTGTTGATAACCAAAAACCTTCTGTTGATTTAAAACAACTATCAATTAAATCACATCAACTCTATATAAAACATAGAAATTTGCCCCATTGGACTTATGATGGTTCTTATTATTTTCTTACATTTAGAACTTTAAAAAATAGTGTATTGTCTGATTATGAACGAAGTTTAGTATTCAACCATATTATCGAGGGTAATCAAAAATTTTATCACTTAGTATGCCTTGTTGTAATGCCTGACCACGTACATATTATTCTCAAACCAAACCAAGAGTTTGATTTAAGTAGAATTATGAAAGGTATTAAGGGGGTTTCAGCTCATAAAATCAATGAACTTCGTAAATTTACTGGAAGCATTTGGCAATCAGAATCCTTCGATAGAATTATTCGAGATTTAGATGAGCTGAATGAAAAAGTTAATTATATGTTCAATAACCCTTATAAGAAGAATATTTGTGATTATTCTGTCGTATATAAGTATTGGTTTTTAAATAATGATTATGATAATTGTATGGAAAAATCTCAGACTGGAATATCTGAGCTACCACAAAACTCGGTAGAACAGACATTCTTGTCTGTTGAACAAAATCTTCGCAAACTCGTTTCTTACTCGGATGAACCACTCAACTTCAATGACAACGAAATTGAAACTTTGATCAATGCTATTGATAACATCAAAATCCTCGACCCCGCTTGCGGTTCCGGTGCTTTCCCTATGGGTGCTTTGCAAAAAATGGCGCATATTCTCGATAAGATCGTCCCGAAAACT
>CAZWKB010000099.1:1887-2302 GCA_964633925.1 uncultured bacterium | reverse complement strand
AGTCAGCGGCGTTAAGTAGAGATTTGAGTTCGCCTGCGTCTGATAGTCGCATTTTTGCAATCCAGCCTTCGCCGAAGGCATCCTGATTTATCAGTTCAGGCGTGCCTTCCAGCTTTTTATTAACATCAAGAACTTCACCACTAACCGGCGCATAAACATCAGAGACTGATTTTACCGATTCTACAACGGCCACCGCCTCGCCTTTGGCAACTGTTTTCCCGATCGGAGGTAATTCAACAAACACAATGTCTGTAAGCATCTCCTGAGCGTAATCGCTTATACCGATAATTGCTGTTCCATCACCATTATCTTTTACCCATTCATGGTCACGGGAATATAGTCTGTCTGTGGGACTTTGTTTGGACATTTTACGTCTCCTTATTTCATTTATTTTGATCTTTTATAAAAAGGAAGT
>CAZWKB010000099.1:890-1714 GCA_964633925.1 uncultured bacterium | reverse complement strand
ATCCAGCTATAGGGAACTTCCAGTGGGCATACCGCTTCACTCATATCCTGACCGTTGAGCATCATACCGCTCTCCAGGCGCAGCGTGTCTCTTGCTCCCAGTCCTACTGGTTTCATACCCAAAGGAACGCCTGTAATCATCAGCTTATCCCAAATATTGCCTATGATATCAGCGTCAGCATAGATTTCAAAACCATCTTCACCCGTATAGCCACTACGTGAAATAATTGCCGGTACTCCTGCAACCTGAGATTGACAAAAATGATAGAAACGAAGAGTCTTCAAATTAGCCTCTGTTAGTTTCTGTAAAATTTCTTCAGAGCGTGGACCTTGAAGATCAAGCTTCCCGGTTCGGTCACTTATATCTTCCAACGTACAATCAAAATGTTTCTGCTTCTGAATAGAGCTTATCCAATCCCAATCGCGGTCTTTGGGTGTGGCGTTAGTAACCAGCATGTAGAAATTGTCATCGCGCTTATAAGCAGTTAAATCATCAATTATACCGCCCTCTTCGTTCAGCAGCGCGGATAGCTTGACTTGCCCTGTGGTTTGATCTGCCAGATTTCTGGTTAAAACCAGTTGTAAAAGATCAAGCGCCTGCGGACCCTTAACTTCAATTTCGCCCATGTGGCAGATATCAAAAAGTCCGGCAGCATTTCTAGTTGCTTTGTGTTCATCAATGACATTAGTGTACTGCACAGGCATTGCCCATCCGCCAAAATCAACGATTTTTGCTTTTAGGGCAAGATGTTTTTCGTATAAAGGCGTCTTTTTCAATTGCTTATACCAAGTTGCTATCAAACATTATCCCTACTTAGCTTCGCA
>CAZWKB010000099.1:0-867 GCA_964633925.1 uncultured bacterium | reverse complement strand
TCATTAAGCGCTCGTACCTTTATTTCAGGGAAGCGATTGATTTCCACCTGAATTTCCGGACAGGAAAGGCAACCTTCGGTCATCATCACTTTTTCACCACGCGATTGAGTAATTCTTGGGTTAACTAAAACTTCAAACTCATCTGCACTTTTTACTTTGCCCCCTTCACCAAAACCTTTGGTGCGAAAAACAACTATTCTCTTGCTGATACCAATTTGGGGAGCCGCAAGCCCCGAAGCATCATCTCTTGCCAGAAAAGAATCAACCAATGTTTTAATTATCTCGCGTGATTCCTTATCAAGAGGCGCCGGTACTTCCTTTGATTTTTTTCTTAAGACAGAGGTATCCTTTTCATTAATTCCTTCATTATTCCATAGAGTTAATACATTATCTTTGGGCATAAATTATATCGCCATATAACATCTAATCTTTTTTATTTCAAGTAATGAGACTCAAACTTCAAAAGCGCAGTAACCTGAAGGTCATCTGCGACGCATTGAAGTATGATAGTCGAATTATCCCCATAAGAAGGATTGGGGATAATTGCCAACAGCGTGCTTTTACGCTCATCATTTGATTCTGATGATTTTTTTATGAGATAAGTTGCTTGCAATATATGCATATCTTTTGTTAAACAATAGTTGTGATTAATCAAATTGTTACTCAAATAGCCAAAAGGCAATTCGCTAGAGCGCTGAAATTTGAAGAAGGTGTGGTTCCGGAGCTGCCTTTGTGCGGGGATAATAAACTTCGCCTGCTTTACATCCACATTCCTTTTTGTGAAGAGCTTTGTCCTTATTGTTCCTTTAATCGCGTGCCTTTTGAAGAAACGGTAACTCGAAAATATTTCGGAGCGCTGAGGCGCGA
>CAZWKB010000098.1:0-2430 GCA_964633925.1 uncultured bacterium | reverse complement strand
TGCTCCCAAGGGGCTAACAGCCTGCCTTATCAACCTCTATTTTTTAAGATACAAGAGGTTCATAGCTGCTGTTGTTGCTGCAGTAAGTGCGCCGGATGAAGGAATATTCGGTTCTCCATCTGTAATTAAAACAACTGCTTTTGCTCTGGATGAGTTGAGAGAATCATTTGGGATTGTGAGTTTATCTCCTGTTCTTATCTGGTCAAGCGCATAGGCAGTAGGGTTTTTTCCTAATGACAAAATTCCACTTAGACCTATTTTAAACTGAGATATAGAGTTATTCTCTAGCAGAACAAGACGTTCATTAAATCGAGCGGACGAACTTGTTGATGTTGTTGTCCCAAAATCAGCAAAACCAACATTAAATTTTTCTACAAGATTCTTAGCCATTGAGTCAAGAGCTTTTGTGAGCGCCTGCAGTCTTGTATCTGAGCTCCCGGGAAGTTTTGTTATCATCGTGCCAGCAGAATTAATAAGAAGATATATATTTGCCTTTACTCTCTGCCCCTGAACAGAGCCCTGTTCGCAAATCGGAGTATTGGCCGGAAGTGATGTCTGGCATGCGTCGCCTGTTCCGTTAGAATCAAGGTCGTCCTGATAAAAGTTCTGTGCATTCGGGCAGTTATCGCATAAATCGCCAACTCCGTCGCCGTCTGTGTCGAGCTGGTTGGGATTTGAAATATTCGGGCAGTTGTCAAAATAGTCTCCAATTCCGTCGCCATCTGAATCAGTACCTTGATGAGACGATGCACGGGATTCAGGATTTTTCATTTGCTTAAAGGAATCAGACTCTTCATCACATGAAAAAATGAAAACTGTAAGAAGGGCAATTGCGATAAAACTGAGAAATTTCATTGAAAACCTCTATCTTTATTAATAAATCATTTCATTCTAAAAAACTTGATTAAAATACTTGGCAATTAATAATTGTCAAGACAGTTTTTCATCAATGTTTGAATAAAGTTACAAATTCTGACGAATGTAATACATTGTGATTTTTTGATGGAGTGTTCGGCTTTGGCGGAAGGCGCCACTGGTTATTACAATTATTAGATGCAGCTTCTTGATACACTACAAAAAGGCTGAAAATCTGGTGATAAAATTACAGTCGTCAGTAAATTACTAATTTTTCACCATATCTAGGAAAAAGCAGTCATCCCAATCGGAGCAATTTTACCCTTTTTTGCCTTTTTGTATATTGGCACCCTTAATTATCTCCATAGATTCTTTCTGAACTCGTTATTGTCTCAGAAAGAATAGTTGCTAACCCTGACTTTTTTACTTTGCTACGGCATATCTTATATCTCTTGTTGACATTTCCCAAATTAACAGTATAAACCTTGCAATAGAATTTTTGTTTTATAAAGTCTTTGCCGGAGTAAAAAATGAAGAAAATTCTCAAGAAATTATCAAGATTTAAGGTGTTAAAGGCACTCTTTTTGCTTCCTCTTTTAATATCGACGAATCTTTTAGCAACCGGCCTGGAATGCGATCTTGGTGTCTGTCATTATGATTCAGGAACAACTTATCAAATGGATTATCAGGTAAGAAGAGTTGTCGCTGACGGAGATATTGTTTTTGCAGCAACAAAAGGTGGTCATATTATTGTTATTAATGCAGAGGATTCTTCAAATCCTGTTGTTTTAAGAGATTTTCCAGTAAACGAAACCTTTTATGATTTAGTTGCATATAATGGCTATCTTTTTGCGTCAACAGCTGGCAGCATTATTGGATGGAATATAGAAGATCTCATAAACTCCAACCCGGGAACCCCTGATTTTAACGAGTCGCTTCCAGGGCCTGTCTACGATCTTGAAGTGGTAAACGGAGCACTTTATGCAGGTGCAGGTGATGGAATTCATGTTTTTAGCCTTGCTGATGGTGTAATTTCAGAAACATCTGCAATCACTGATATTTCAGATGTTGTTTCCCTGAAGCAGGACGGTGCCTTTATACTTGCCGGACATAGCTCAGGTGTTGTTGTAATTGACGCAGTAAATCCGTTTGACCCATTCATAGACTCATCAAGAGCGATTGATTATCCCAACCTCCGCGCAATGACTGTTGCAGGTTCAAAAATTTATGCCTATAGTTTTAATGAAGCTGCTGTTTTTGATATCAACACCTTTGAAGACAAGGGTGCTTCTTTTATAGATTGTGAAAGTTTCCCAGATATTTATGCTCCCGAAATAACACATAATGGATCGGCTGCCTATTTGGGGTGTGGCACCGGAACTTATGAAATAACAGAGACCGGTGGTTATGTTGATTTTATCAGTAAAGATAACAACATATGTCTTTATTCTGAGGAATTCAGAGTTGGCGGGCTTGCTTTTATATTTTCAGACAGTCTGACATTTTATCCGACAATGTATGGTATACCATATCGACTACTGTTTTATGTCGGAAAATCTGATAAAAAACCTTCAA
>CAZWKB010000097.1:1607-2442 GCA_964633925.1 uncultured bacterium | reverse complement strand
TTTTCAATAAAATTAATTATTTTTTACATGCAATAACCTAACCGGACATCACTGCATAATACTGTTCATCTTCATAATATCTCCTTCACGTATACAAGTTAATGTGTGGAACTGTGTATCATGTTACTTTATAATGATATCCGACCAAATAAATCATAAAACACATTCTGGAAATCCATATCAATATCTTTATTGATATTTATGTGTAACACTGATCAGTTGTTTTCCTTGTTACGTTGAGAAAGTTCATTCGAAGCTCTTTCAAACTTCACAAAGGCATCGTTACACTGTGTTTGCCCCTGAGGTGATAAAAAATTAGCATTACTTCTATTATATTGATCTATCAAAATAAATACATCTGGAGAGTATACCCAAGAATTAATAATCTCAAATATAAGATATTCGTACCGTCCACGATCCTGATTAGACAAATATGGTTCACATGTGTTCAAAGATTCACCTAACCAATAAAGGCTTATGTATCTCTTTGCGTTCATTCTTTGTTTTTCATGGGCGTCCATAGAGGATGAGCTTACTTTGGAAACTTTATTGTCATTAAAACTGACCACCAGAGTATGGTGCTTTGTTGTGACAGTGCCTCCTAAAAAAGCATTCCCAGTCAGCCAGACTCTTTCACTGCCTGTATTTAGAATCCATAGGAATGAACTCATATCAGTATTAGAATAAACCAATTTTTCCCCTAAATTGCCATATTCTTTTATAAATTCGCTTTCTGGCATTCCTATGCTAATTGCATTTGGTTCGACGTTCGATTTGAAGCTTGAACTTACACAACCTGATAGGAGAAAACCCGCACAACCTGACAGGAGAAGCG
>CAZWKB010000097.1:0-1597 GCA_964633925.1 uncultured bacterium | reverse complement strand
CCATGTTATTGTTATTGGTAAAAATACACTTGTGAATGTTAAGTGGACTCAGTTGTCAAGACTGATTTTAATTTCTTCCGTTCTTATCTGACTTCTCTGATAACTCGCAAACCAAGCATAGGTATAACCAGAAGCCACTGACAAAGATGAGAGCAGAAATATCACTTGAACATAAAAGATGAAAGCAATAATATCACTTCGTCCATTTTTTCTTCATAATCTTCTGCCCCTATCGTTTCATAGACTACCATATATAATTTTTTATTTTTCACACAATGGATTTGCAAATTTATGACTTTATGATTTGTTCCAGGGTTTCTTACAGAATAGGAATGAAAAACAGCTTGGGCATCATAACCACCTAAGGATGTCTGCACAGATGACAAAAGCATAGCATCAGGGAATCTACTTTTAATTTGAGTAGTAAATTGATCAACTTCAGTTCTTAAATATTTTAAATAACCACTATCAACTGAAGTTGGTGCTACCCTAAAAGCCAAAGTCCCTATATCCTTTTCAGAGTATTGCCTTTCCAAAAATAAAACTGTAGATTTATCAAGAGGATAGTCTGTTTGATGCCATTGGACTGGATATACTATTTGAAAAAAAATACCATCATATGATGACGTTGGCTGATTTGCAAAACAAGCGACTGGAAAAGTAATAAATAACATTATTAGGATTATATATTTTTTCATCTGTAAAAATTCATGTGATAATGTGATACAATTTTTTTATTCATAAATATTCTCCAAAAATTTTTTATTTTTAATTGTTCTTTTTTACATGAAACATCATCAAAGCAAACCATGCCCAATCTGCTCGGATTATTCTTTAATTCAGATACATGCTTTATTTTATTGCATTTTTTACATTTACAGTGCTCTACAATATCCATAGTTTGTTTTTTCTTTATCAATGCTATTAATATTCGCATAATGAGTCCTGCGGTTTTTTGGATGGTACACGCACTTTTCTACTTTAAATAGTCATTTAAAGTTTTTGCCTGCTATAAATCTTGTTATAAAGTTGAGTTGAAAACTCTTGAGCTTCGGTTATCTGGTCTGGGGTCATATTCTTTAAAACTTTATCTCTATTGCCTTTTGCTGAATCATCGCCTTGTGATGCCGCAATATTCCACCATGCGTATGCTTGTATATGGTCTTTGGGGACGCCTCCTTCGCCGTTGAAATAAAGATACCCCAAAAAAGTTTGAGATATTGTAAGCCCTTGTAAAGCTGCTTTGGTAGACCAATTGGCGGCTTCTTTGTAATCCTGGTGAATGCCACCTTCGCCTTTAGCATACATCAGTCCGATATAGCTTTGAGCATAAGCATATCCCTGATCAGATGCCTTGGCAAACCATTTAAAGGCTTCTTTGTCGTTCTTAGTGACACCCTCGCCATTATAATACATATATCCAAGGCTATACTGAGCAAGATCATCCCCCTGTTCAGCGGCTTTGGTGTACCAGTGAACTGCCTGTTTATAGTCCTGTGTGACACCTTGGCCGTTTTTATACATCGCCCCAAGTTTGACCTGAGCAACAGCAACCCCCTGTTCAGCGGCCTTGGTGAACCAATGCACAACTTGCTTA
>CAZWKB010000096.1:1027-2460 GCA_964633925.1 uncultured bacterium | reverse complement strand
TCCCGATAACTCTGGAACAAGAAGGAAAAATTTGGCGAGAAGCTGAAACGGAAAGAATTCAAAAAACACCAGCCTACATTATGATTTTCTCTGACAATAATGATCGTACTACACAGGTAAAAGTAGGAATGTTATATGCCAGAATTCAATTAGAAGGAACTACTCTAGGATTGAGCATGCAACCAACGATGCAGATAACTCAAGAATATCCTGAAATGAAGGATTTATATGAAAAGGTTGTTCAGAAATTTGTAAAAAATGGACAAACAGTTCAGATGTTATTTAGGGTTGGGGAGGCTGAAAAGCAAGTAGAGCATAGTCCAAGAAGGGATGTACTAGAGTTAATTCACTAATTATAGCTTGCTCAACAAAAAATCACCCCTCAAGAAAATGGGTGACTTCAAATCAGTAATAGTTGAAAAATTGCTAAAAAATTCAATGCAGACGATCGCTTCGCTCCGGCCTTTTTTCGTCTGCCTAAAGGTTGATTTCTGAAGATACAACATATCCGCAATGCTTGCATGATTATTCATTACAGAGAGCATAAAATTTTAGTAGATCCATGCCTGAACCCCAAAGGCACCCTGCCGCCATATACGCTTTTTCGCAAGAAACCTCAGCTTAATCCTGTTGTTGATTTACCTCCAAGCTCAGAATCCATGTTAAGCCAAATAACATCCGGGCTTATTACACATTGCCGTTATGGACATTTTGATCATCTTGATAAATCAGGAATTCGCTTATTAGCGACGCAACAGGTTCCAGTATATTGTAACTCCCTTGATGAACCATTTCTGGTGCGCCGCGGTATCAAAACAATACCGCTTACAATGAATCAGCGCAGTAAATTTCTCACGGGGAGCATTACCACTTTTCCTACTGCCCACGGATACGGCTTAACCGGTATGCTCATGAGACCCGGAGCAGGATATTTCATTGAACTGCCAGGGGAAAAATCTGTTTATATCAGTGGTGATACAGTTATGACTCAAACTGTCAGGCATGTACTTAACGATCTTCGACCTAATATTGTCATATTAAATGCAGGCACAGCTACCCTTGATTTTGGCAGACCTATTCTTATGCCTATACATGAGCAGATGGATTGCATAAGAACTGCACCCGGTAAGATCATTGCCGTGCATATGGATGCCTTCAATCATTGTTTAACAACACGTGCTATGCTAAGAGATTTAGTTTCGAAAGAAGGGTTATGCGGCAAAGTATTAATTCCGGCGGATGGAGAATTAATGGAGTTATAACCTTTGCCAATAAATCACTAAAGCCGATTGCAGCCCGCTGGGCTGCTCCGGCTTAGCTCATCGTTGGAAATGATGAATAAAAATAAAACATTAATTATATTCTGTAAGTTCGTTTTTGTAGCAGCAATACTCTTGAGCTTATTTGGATTATTATTTTTATACCAAAATTAA
>CAZWKB010000096.1:0-1017 GCA_964633925.1 uncultured bacterium | reverse complement strand
CGAGATTCAGTTTTGAAAGAGGGGTTACACGGAAAAGTGCTGATTCCGGAGGATGGAGAATTAATGGAGTTATAACCTTGCCAACAAGATTAATTGTGTAGATACTTTCAATCCTCTGATCTGTAAATACATGCAGCATTTTGCTGCATCCGGTAAATCAATTTGTGGGCTTAGCCCCTCAGCATGATCATCGGCATAAAATGACACCTTTCAACAATTTGGCGTCAGAATTTAATCAAGGTGTTTCCAAATCATCTTAAGGTTAATTAATTAGTACAAGAACTTCATTTCTCCCAAAGTTTCATCATTTTGCTCTCAGGAAATATACCTTGAACATACCATAGAAAGCGGATATAACTTGACCATAAGAAATGAATAATTATTTGAGGAGTTGACAATAATGGCTGCAACGCTGCGTAAGTCTTTAAAAACAATAGAGGATTATAAATCTACAAATCCTCATTACACCGATCTTTTGGAAATATTAGGAGAAATATTAATTCTGCGTGAACAATATCGTTCCAACATGTCAAGCTCCATTTTCACTGTAAATGAAAATGTAATAAGCCAAAAAATGGAAGGCGGACTGCCGCTGATAGATTTTGCGGGCAATCAATATGATTTACTCCGTCCAAAGGAATATTTTTATTCTTTAATTTCTATCGCGGAAAAGAGAATGCCTGAAGAATCACAAAATATTATTAAAATTATTAACGATAAGCAATTCGACTGGGAAAAAATGGTGCGTGCCTCCTTTGATCATACCCAAGAAGAACCGATAGTGGAAAATCTGAAACCTGGCTCTGAGGCAGAAGATCAACTGGACTTAATTGATTTGTTTCTGGAAGAAAGCCTGAGGCCGGAATTGGAATGCGTTGCTGAAAAATATGGTCAAGTCGTCGATAAAGCGCACTGGACAGAAGGATACTGTCCTATCTGCGGTAAAGAGCCAAAAATCGGCGAAATTAGAAACGGCGATGAAGGAGGGCGGTATCTTCTCTGTCTTCAATGCGGATT
>CAZWKB010000095.1:0-2465 GCA_964633925.1 uncultured bacterium | reverse complement strand
TTGGCCCATTCCTTCGAATCGCAG
This sequence comes from uncultured bacterium, assembly GCA_964633925.1. GTDB lineage: Bacteria > Margulisbacteria > WOR-1 > JAKLHX01 > JAKLHX01 > CAZWKB01. The sequence goes on along the minus strand of CAZWKB010000095.1, from coordinate 2,441 downwards.
GCCGCCTTCGTAGCATCCAAGAGGCCCAAGAATATTCCCCTGCCAGAAGTTCTTATTCAGTGGCAACATTGGCATTTCTTTTGGACCAATTTTATTGACCACATATTTTAGCTCACCTTTTTGATGTTCTTTTGTTAATAAAGCCAATGAAATACCACGCCCTTGTGCAGTTTTAATTGTTCCGTCTTGAAATCCAATAGTAGTAACCATAATCCCTTTGTGAGCACCGATGTCATCTATTTTTGAATGGAACTCTTCAACATCATCTACCGGAACTGCATGGCTGTAGCATTTGCATTCAACAAGAAATAGAAGGTCAGCTCCTGCTACTTTGAAGTTAAACGAAACGTCAATTTTGATATCACGATGCGATACAAGACCGGTGAATACTTTTCGGTGGTGAACTGTTACGCCTACCAATTCCCCCATGACTTTTTTTGTAAACAATTCATATTTTCAGATAACATGAAAATAACCGGTGAAATCCGGTTCATTTTCGTTTGTTGGAGTTAAGTATTGTGTCCATGAATTTGTCCTTATTCGTTGGCTGATTTCGATTTTACAGTAATTGGCATTGTGCTTTCTTTAAGTTCACTATATTCTTCGCAAACAATCGAGATTTTGGCATTAAACGAACCGACGAAAAGGGGGATTAAAACGAATTCATCAATTGTTACTTTTCTGGTGTGTAAAATCGACTTAATTCTTATTGTAATTTTCTTTCCATCTTTATCCAAATTTGCATCTATTTCTCTGTTAGTGTTCATATTTGCAATTGTATCTTGGATTGAATGTATTGGTGAATGTAATAATGGACTTAGAAAGTCACGATCTGGCATAAAGGCAGAAAGCGGCGATAATTTTCTTCCCTGGTCTTTTTTGTATTTCTCTTCTGCTGTTCTAATGGGATTTTTTGGGATTGGACTATCTGGATGTTTTAACTTCTCAATATCATATTCTTCCATCACCAAGATTCCTTCTGGCAATTCAATATCAATATATACTTCATTGGCTTTAGAGACTCCCAAATTTTCAATCTCTATTTGAAGATTTACTGATGCGCCCTTTATGCGAAAATATAATTCTCGTTCCCAATTATATTTATCGATTTCCTCATTTGATGGTAAAGATTGGTTATAATTTTCAAGTTCAACAGGAAGGTCTAAATATTGATTTAGATGATTTGGTATTGATTCATTGCATATTGGTAGTGGATATTCGACCATCTTAAAATTCAATTGATTATTGTGAAAATCAATTTTAAGATTATTTTTATCAATAAATGGCAACTCAAGAGAATCTTCCCCATTCATTTTCACAGAAATATTTGGCTTTTTATCGTTGATAAGTGATAGTAATTTTTCTTTATCCACTCTCAGTTCTCTGTTTTCTTTGCTTAGTTTTACAATTTCTTCTGAGACCTCAGGGGAAATGCCTTTGTCGGATCTAATCCAACCAATACGGGGTGTCTTTCTAAATATTTTTGGTAGCGCGATTGCTATCTTTGTCGATAAATCATCTTCATTTTTCCAAAAATCACACATTTTGTTTTTGGTTGCTTTTTCGATAAATTGATCTAATTTTTCAATATTTTTATGATCTTCATCTCTTTCGTTTGGTTTTGTGGCTACGTCTCGATTCCGTATAAAGGCTAAAATAGGAATGTTTTGTTTTTTAGCATAATCATATTCCTTTTCAGTATAACTAAAACCTTCAGAAGTGACGGAACCATAACGATGACCGATTATCACGACGTAATAATCACTGCTATCAATGGTATCTGTGATAACCTCCCACTGTTCATCATCATCAGCGCTAAACATCTCCATTCCGATGGGGAAATGGTAAAGTTTCAAGATGGTTTCAAATACCTTTTCCCTTGCGCCAATCAAATCAGTATATGTCGAACTCACGAAAATTTGATATTTTTTTTCTTCCACCATAAATCACCATTAATTTAAATGTACAGCAGTCAACGCCTGGGCTCCGCTGCCAGTTTGGAGCGGCAGCGGAAAACCGTTTGGCTGCAGCCCCTTAGTTAAGCAATTAGGCAGGCACCTTCTTTTTGATACGCTCAATCCGGCCCTCAAATCCGGATTTAGTGCCATCGTGCAACCCGTGAGCAATTGCTTGCTCACAGACCCTTATTGCCTTTTCATATTCACCTTTCTCGGTGAGAAAGGTTGCATACTTTTGGAAAGTCGTCACGCGAGGCAGAATGCCACCCATGTCCTTTTTGAGGGCTGACCTTATTTTTGGAAACTCCGCAAGATGCATCTCTGCCACCTTCCTCAAAAGTGCTTCGTTCTCATGATCGTTTCGGTTTTTGTACGTTTGGTCAACGATGCCCATTAATAAAAAATGGCGATCAATGAGGTTGGTCTTACTTTCTAGGGCATCAACCATGTTGCTTAGGCCCAGAATAAGCGTGTTCTCGTAAA
>CAZWKB010000094.1:0-2482 GCA_964633925.1 uncultured bacterium | reverse complement strand
GTTAAGCTAAGCCAGGCATTAAAACATCCACGATGGAAAATGGGGAAAAAGATAACTATTGATTCTGCAACTATGATGAATAAAGGATTGGAAGTAATAGAGGCAAAATGGCTTTTCAATCTCGATATAGAGAAAATTGACGTTTTAATTCATCCCCAAAGCATTGTGCATTCCATGATTGAGTTAATTGACGGCTCCGTGCTCGCGCAAATGGGCATTCCCGATATGAGAATACCTATTTCTTACGCATTGACTTATCCGGATAGGATTATTAACGATCTTTCAGCGCTAGATCTTCTGAAAACAGAAAAACTGGCATTTCGTCAACCTGATACTAAAAAATTCCCATGTCTTAGGCTTGCTTATGAAGCTGGACTTTGCGGAGGTACAGCTCCCGCGGTCTTAAATGCAGCCAATGAAATTGCCGTAGCTGCTTTTTTAGCAAAGAAAATTAAATTTGTTGATTTACCCGGGATAATTGATAAGATACTTAATGATCATGTTTGCGGGATTCATCCTTCTTTAGAGGATATTCTTGAAGCTGATTCCTGGGCAAGAAGAAAAACAACTAGAATAATAGAAAGGATAACATCTTGATTACTTTAATTTCTTTTGTAGTATTATTGGCTATTTTGATATTTGTGCATGAATTTGGTCATTTTATCGCCGCGAGAATTGCCGGAGTCGGCGTGGTTAAATTTTCTCTGGGCTTTGGACCAAAAGTAATAGGGAAGAAAATTGGCGAAACAGAATATGTTCTTTCCTGGATACCGCTGGGTGGATTCGTCAAGCTATTAGGCGAATCAACCGATGAAGAATTATCACCGGAAGATGAAAAAAAATCTTTCTTGAAACAGCCGATCTGGAAAAGAATCCTGATCATTTTGGCAGGTCCAGTCTGTAACTTTCTTTTGGCACTGTTAATATTTATTATCGTATTCATGTATGGTGTGCCTAAGCTTACAGCTGTTGTAGGAGAGATGTCCAAAGAATCTTCCGCAATGGAAGCGGGCATGCTCAGCGGCGATAAAATAATTTCTATCGATGGTAAAAACATTGTCTATTGGGAAGAGATAAAGCCATTGGTAGCGGACGCAAATGGAAAGCAAATAGAGGTAACAGTTGAAAGAGAATCGGTAAAGAAAGTATTCTTAATTCAGCCAAAATTATCCAAAGCAAAAAATATGTTTGGTGAGGAAGTATCAACATATCTCATCGGAATATCTCCTGCCGGAAAATCAGTAATCGATAGACAAAACCCATGGCAAGCATCCATCACTGCTATTCAAAAGACATGGGAAATCAGCAAATTGACTGTGGTTGCCGTTGTAAAAATGTTTGAAGGTGTTGTTTCACCACGCACATTGGGCGGCCCGATTTTTATTGCCCAGATTGCCGGGGAACAGGTTAGAGAAGGCATTATTCCCTTCATCTTCTTCATGGCAATATTGTCCATTAATCTGGGAGTAATCAACCTTTTCCCCATCCCTGTTCTTGATGGCGGTCACATTTTCTTTTATTTGATAGAAATAGTCACTCGAAGGGAAATCAGCGTTAAGGTGAAGGAATTATCTCAACAAATCGGCTTTGTCTTGTTGTTAATGCTCATGGCTTTTGTGATCCTGATTGATATTGAGCGATTAAACTTCAAAGTGGTCAATGACATAACGAAGTTTTTCAAATAAAAATATGTTGACACTGGCTTTTGATACATCTTCTCGAACTGCCGCCGTTGCTGTATTGCGGAATGATCAGATTCTCTATGATTCTGTTATCAATACAGGGCTAAATCACTCAGAAACACTTATGCCTGAAATTGACTATGCGTTAAGACAAGTTCGCATAAAAATATCTGATATAAATTTATTTGCCTGCACGATTGGCCCCGGTTCCTTTACGGGATTGCGCATTGGAGTCAGCACGCTCAAAGGATTAATGATGGCAACAGGAACTCCGGCAACAGGCGTTTCATCTTTGGCCGCTGTCGCTTTGAATCCCGGAATTACATCAAAAACAATTTGTTCCATGATTGATGCCGGACGCGGACAGGTTTATGTATCTCAATTCAGATATGACGATAAAAATATTTTGCAACAAATTAGCGAAGAAAAGGCAGTAAGTCCTACTGAAATATTAAATGCTTCAGATGGCAATACATTGTTTGTGGGTGATGGTGTAATCAAATATGCCGATATTATAAATAATATTAAGTCGGAAGCCTTTATCTCTTTAGACTTGCAACACCATATAAGAGCTTCCGCAGTGGGCATTTTAGGACGCAAGAAATTCACGGAAAATGATTTGCTTGATGCAACCACGCTTGTTCCTGTTTATTTACGAACAGCTGATGCCGTACCTCATAAACCAATATTTGAAACATAGCTTCGAGCATTACGAAGTCTTTTTGTGTTCCGGGCGTAATAAATCATAAACCGTTTTTACCGGATTGAAGACTATCAGCGGCAGTTCCACAAAAACAGTA
>CAZWKB010000093.1:635-2502 GCA_964633925.1 uncultured bacterium | reverse complement strand
TCTAAATTTTAATAAGCTGTCTATTCTTGCTTGAACTGTTGCATCATCGGCAGTTGGTTTATACAAGAAACCAAGGCCTCCTTCGAGCAGAACATTTGATTTGAACAGTCTCATTTCTGATCCTATTCTAAGAACATTCATTCCGGTCAATGAGACTAGTTTTGGGCTTCCTGTTGCGTCTGTTATCTGAATGTATGTTGGGGTTCCCTGAGTTTCATAATCAATGGCAACAAGGAAAGGCTTTCTTACGGCAACTCCAAATCTGATTCTTTTTGGAAGCTGATAAGTTTTTTCATTTTCCATAAACAGAACATATTTGTCATTCACAAAATCGGTAGCTGAGTCCTTGAAAGGGGACCAGTTCAATCCCGTTGCAGGGTCTATGCTTGGAGTAGAGGCTGCATTAAATCTGCTGTTGGCATAATAAGAAAGGCCTTTTCCTTTCATTGTTAAACTGGCGCCTCCGAAATTTTCTGCAACAGCAGAAATTGTTGTCGTGTCGGCTATATTATATGTAAGTCCAAGATCCATTCTCAATGTTGATCCGCTATATGCTCCTGTCCATCTGCCATCGGCAACTACTTCACCTGCAGGAACAGATATTGTATTTGCCTTGTAACCGAGAGATGTTCCATATAGAGATGGGTCCGTAAGCCAGTTATATGCCGATGACTCACTGTTGGAATCAAAATTTGGTGTGTAGAAATGAACATTTGTGGCATCACGATTTACTATTGTTTTTACTGAATTGTCGAAATTTGCTGTTGCGCTGATAGGGATAAAGCTTATCCCCATATCATATTTGTCAAAAGTACACGCCCCTGCAAAAACCACAGAATCGTTGATAGAAAAATTATTGTTCAAAGAGGTTGTCGTTGTTGTCGGTAATACAATGTCTTGGTTTAAAAATCCGCTCCAAAGTGAATTTGAAGTTGTATATGAAGGATATGAACCACCAACCGGAGTATATGTCATTTTACCACCAGATGATATTGATGCTCCTCCATATGTTTTTCCGCTAAAACTTGCAGAATATTTTGCCGTCAGAGGAATTGATCCTCCTGCATTCATGCTTAGCTCAAAAGGAGGAAGGTTTTTCATGCCAATGGCAAAATATTCATTTATTTTAAGTGCTTTATCGAACATAAGGGCTGTTCCGTGATTAGAATATGACATTGTTGGATTAAATGTGCGGTTTTGCTTAGTCAAATCATTTAGGTCGTTGGTGAAAAATATTCCGGTTGCAAGATTGCTTCCACCTGAAGAGAAATCAAAATCATCAAGATTTGTTGGTCTCGAAAAAGTGTATGAACCAAGACTAGACGGAATAACAAGATTGGTTTCAAATGTTGGGGTCTTGATTATTCCAGCAGGATTCCAAAGAACAGTTCTGATGCCATTTGATAATCCGCTGTAATAGTTTCCTATGCCGGAATAAGGATCGTTATAGAATGGTATCTTTGCGGACGCATTAATATAAGGGAAATTCACTGCTGCTAAAGAAGCACCGGAAAAGGAAAGACCTGATATAATAAGCATGGATAGGAGTTTCGAAAACTTCATTAATGATATTATACATATTAAAAAGAATTTATGTCAACAAAAAACAATAAAAACATTGTCTTGGCCGGCTTTATGGCAACCGGAAAAACTGCGGTAGGACAAATACTGGCAAAAAAGTTAAAAATGAAATATCTTTCTACTGATACATTGATAGAAAAAAAAGCCAAGAAGAAAATAAAAACGATTTTTGCCGAAAAAGGTGAGGCTTTTTTTAGGGATCTTGAAACCTCCATGCTTAAGTCCATGGTAAAAACAAGTAATTCGATCATCTCGACAGGTGGGGGAATAGTAATACGTGAAGCAA
>CAZWKB010000093.1:0-625 GCA_964633925.1 uncultured bacterium | reverse complement strand
AGAAAAATGATAAAAAACCTTGGACTGGTGATATTGCTAGAGGCAAATGCAAATATTATCAACAGTCGTCTCAAAAATCTCAAAACAAGGCCACTTCTTCAAATAAAGAATGAACAAAAGCGCATCTCTAAGATACGATCAATGCTGAAAGATAGAAAAGAAATGTATGAAGATGTTGCAGATATAATTATCGACACATCAGATTTTACCCCTAAGCAGGTTGTAGATGCCATTTTGTATTAATTGTGATAATCGCCATGGGTGCAAATCAAAAACTCCGCCATGTGTTGCTTTGATGCGCGAAAGATCAATAAAAGGAATTCGAGGGAAAGAATATTTGGTATCTATTAAGAATGTTGAGCACTGTAAGGAATGTTCTTTCTTTTTGAGCTGTTGGAAGGAAACAGAGTATAATAAAATTATTTCTTGATAATGATCCTTGCTTCTACTTGTCCTTTTGCTTCAAATATCTCGTCTTTTACAGACACGACAACCATTTTTGTTTTTATCCATTCAGACTCCTTTTTCACAAAAACATTGCCGCTCATAAATAGTTGTTCTGTTTTTTCGTCGTAAGTTGCCGAGTCTGATTTTGCAGTGTTTCCTTTTTGGATCACTTCGACAT
>CAZWKB010000092.1:0-2528 GCA_964633925.1 uncultured bacterium | reverse complement strand
AGTATTTCAAGACTGCAAGATACATAAATCTCAGATGCTTGGAAAAGAAGGAATGGGTTTTATCGTAGCGATGAAAACTCTTGACAGAACAAGACCTGGGATTGGTGCTCAAGCCGTTGGGATAGCACAAGGAGCCTTCGAGGAATCACTCAATTATTCAAGACAAAGAGTGCAGTTTGGAAAGCCTATATCTTCTTTTCAGGCAGTTCAGCATATCCTTGCTGACATGGCCATACAGATAGAAGCCTCTAGGGCTCTTGTCTATGCAGCAGCTCTAACAATTGATAGCGGAAAAGCCGATATTTCTAGAGATTCTGCAATGTGTAAAGTATTCGCAAGTGATACTTCTATGAAGGTTACTACCGATGCAGTTCAAATCCTTTCTGGCTATGGTTATATGAGAGAGTATCCTGTTGAAAAGATGATGAGGGATGCCAAGATAACCCAAATATATGAAGGGACAAATCAAATACAAAGAAATGTCATTGCAATGCAGCTTATCAAAGAGGCGGCTTCAGGTAAGATCTAATGGATATAATAGTTTGTATAAAACAAGTACCTGATACCAATGATGTCAAAATAGATCCGGTGACGAACACTCTTATCAGAGAAGGCGTTGCCAGTATTGTTAACCCATTTGACGAAAATGCCATAGAGGAAGCTGTAAGATTGAAAGAGCTTCATGGCGGAAAAGTCACTGTTATCACTATGGGACCTCCACAGGCAAAAGAAGCACTCAAAACGGCAATTGGAATGGGAGCAGACGAAGCCATTCTTGTAAGCGACAGAGCGTTTGCTGGTGCAGATACCTGGGCAACTTCTTATGCACTTGCTACTGCTATAAAAAAAATCGGTACTTATGATATGGTATTGTTTGGCAAGCAAGCAATAGATGGAGACACTGCACAGGTAGGGCCTGGCGTAGCAACCTTTTTAGATATTCCACAAATAACATTTGCAGTAAAGATTGAAATGGTAGAAAATAAAATACGCGTTACCCGCGAATTAGAAGAATCCAAGGAGATTCTCGAAACAAATACCCCAGTTGCAATAACAGTAATAAAACAAATCAATGATCCAAGAACGCCATCATTAAAAGGACAGATGAAAGCAAAAAAAGCTGAGATCCCTACGTGGACAGCAGATGATATCGGAGCAGACAAAGAATTACTTGGACTAAAAGGATCTCCTACGCAGGTAGTGAGAATATTCACTCCTCCACCAAGGGGTGAAAGGCAAATGTTTGAAGGTGATTCATGCGAAATATCTGAAAAAATATTTAACAAGCTAAAGGAGCAGAAGATAATATAATGCCTGAAGGAATAATTGTAACTGCAGAAAAATGTAAAGGTTGTAAATTATGTATTCCTGCTTGTCCGTTCGGTGCCATAAAGATGGAAGGCAAGTTGGCTGTAATTACAGATGCCTGTACTCTTTGCGGAGCATGTGTAGGGACTTGCAAATTCAAAGCAATTGAAATAACAGTAACAAAGTCTGCTCCGAAGAAAGACCTAAGTTTATATAAAGGTATTTGGGTGTTTGCAGAACAACATGCCGGAATAATAGACTCTGTTTCCTTTGAACTTTTAAATGAAGCAAGAAAGCTGGCGAAAGATCTTAAGGAAGACGTTTCTGCTATTCTTCTCGGCAGCGAAAATATTAAAGAAAATATTAAAGAATTAATTGAATATGGTGCAGATAATGTATATGTTGCTCAAGATGCAAGCCTTTCGAACTATCTTACGGAACCATATTCAGAAATAATCTCTGACATGATAGAAAAGTACAAACCTGAGATCTTTTTACTTGGCGCAACAACAACAGGCAGAGACCTTGCGGCTAGGATTGCGGCAAAGGTTTATTGTGGGCTCACAGCCGATTGCACAGGGCTTGATATAGATCCTGAAAAGAAGATAATCAGACAGACCAGGCCTGCGTTTGGCGGAAATATCATGGCTACCATTGTAGCTCCAAATCATAGACCTCAAATGTCAACAGTAAGACCAAATGTTTTTAAAAAAGCGCCGAAAGACCCATCAAGAAAAGGAAATGTGATCGAAGTAAAAGCAAAGATATCAGAAAAAGCTCTTCGAGTAAAAATATTGGAAATTATTAGATCAACCGAAAAAAAAGTTAATCTTTCAGAAGCCGAAATAATTGTTTCAGGTGGAAGAGGGATCGGAAGTGCAGATAATTTTAAATTATTGCAAGCATTAGCTGATGTTCTGGGAGGCGCTGTCGGAGCTTCTCGTGCAACTGTTGATGCAGGATGGATATCACATTTTCATCAAGTCGGACAAACCGGAAAGACAGTTGCTCCAAAGGTTTATATCGCATGCGGAATTTCAGGAGCAATACAACATTTAGCCGGGATGTCTTCATCTGATATTATTATTGCAATTAACAAAGATCCTCATGCCCCTATATTCAACATGGCGACATACGGAATAGTCGGTGACGTTCTCGAAGTCGTTCCTGTCATGACAAAAAAATTCAAGGAGCTTATGGGTTGAAAACAGCATTCGTTT
>CAZWKB010000091.1:0-2567 GCA_964633925.1 uncultured bacterium | reverse complement strand
ATATTCTATGAGCGAAACGGTTAATTTGCCGGATTCTGATGTTTTGACTGACACTAACAATGACGATAAGCATCAATTCTGGCAGGAAGCAATTGCTATGCAGCAATCCAGTGGATTAAATGTCCGTCAGTTCTGCCGAAATGAAGGGCTTAAGGAAGCATTATTTTATGCCTGGCGTAAAAAATTTTCAGAGCCAAAAGAGAATAAATCTGATATTTCAGTTCTAAATCCTCAAAAATCATTATCTTTTGTCGAAGTTAATCTTTCACCAAAATCATCTTTTGAGCCGTTAAATCTTGAAATTGCCGGACTGGGAATATTAAAGCTGTCAAGTGGCTTTGATTCATCTGTCTTAAAGCAGGTTCTAAAAGTAATCAAAGAGCTTGATAAATGCTGACACTTCCTGCATCTGTTAGAATATTTGTATATGCCTTGCCTGCAGATATGCGATGCGGATTTAACAGACTGACAATGTATGCCCAATCCTTTATGGGCAAAGACCCATCAAGCGGGCATTTGTTTGTCTTTTTCAATAAATATGCTGATAAGTGCAAGATATTATTCTGGGATAGAACAGGCTATTGCATCTGGTATAAGCAGCTTCAATCTGGAACCTTTCAAAGACTTGATAATGCATCAAAAACATCTAATATCGAAATCGATATAAAACAGCTTTCGATGATTCTTGAAGGTATAGATTTAACGAAATCAAAGCATCGAAAAAGATTTAAGATTAATCAATAAAAACAATGTTCGATTGTGATTATTTTAATAATAATCAAAAGAATTATTTTGCATTTATAGCTCTTTTTGCTTGCATATTCTGCATTCTTTGATATTATATCATCTATGATTAAAAGAGCAGAAAATAATATAACATCAAAGTCGTCATTAGAGCAATTACCTAATGATACAGATACTCTCAAGCAGATGATATTGACCCTGCTTGAGCAGATAGATGACTTAAGCGGACAGTTATATTATCTAAAGAATCAGCTCTTCGGCAGAAAGAGTGAAAAGCTTGCTCCTAATCAAAGGTTATTATTTGAAAATCTCTATGAGCAGGTTCAGGAAAAGATAAATCAACGGGATAACAAAGAACCTAAAGCAGTTCAAAAGAAAAATGTCAATCATAACGGCAGAAATACTTTACCGTCTGATTTGCCAGTTTTTGAAAAACCCATTAATCCTGACCATTCTGAAATGACTTGTCCTGAATGCAATAGTGAAAAAGTATATATTGGTTCAGAAAATACAGAAAAATTAGAATATAAACCAGCCTCTTTTTACATTAAAAGGTATGTCCGTCATAAATATGCCTGCAAGACTTGCGGTGGCAATATATCTATAGGGCAATTACCGCCTATGGCAGTGGAAAAAGGCATAGCAGGCGAAGGTTTATTAGCCCATATTATAACCAGTAAGTATTGCGACCATTTACCATTAAACCGTTTGGAAAATATCTTTAAGAGACACGGAGTTGAGTTAAGTGTATCAACAATGTGCGATAATGTAGGTAAATGTGCAGATTTATTAGAGCCGTTAGTAAATAAAATGGCCGAAAACATCAGAAAATCTGATAAAGTTCATTCAGATGACACTTCTATAATAATTAAGAGCAATAAAAGCAAGACCGATACCTATAAAGGCTACCTATGGGTATATATGGATGACCATAACAATGTGGTATTTGACTTTACCCCGACAAGGAAAAGACAAGGACCAATAGATTTTATTAAGGGTTTTAAGGGATTATTCCATGCCGATGCCTATAGCGGCTACGATGAACTGTTTAGAACCAATAAGGGTATTATAGAAATAGGCTGCAATTCCCATGCAAGGCGGAAGTTTAAGTATGCATTGGATGATTCTTGTCCTGTTGGGGCGGCTAATATTCTGGCATTGTATGAAAAGCTGTATAAAGTAGAAAGTTATGCCAAAGACAACAAATTTGATAGTGCACAATTATTAGAAATCAGGCAGCAGCAATCCAAGCCTCTTTTTGCCGAGATGCGAAAGATAGTAGATAGCTATAAAGGCAAGGTTATGCCCAAAAGTCTTATGGGCAAGGCTATAACTTATGCAATTAATCAGTGGGAAGCTCTTACCAGGTATCTTGACAATCCAAGGGCAGATATTGATAATAATCCTGCGGAACGAGAATTAAAGTTAGTGTGCCTTGGCCGAAAAAATTATTTATTTGCCGGCAGCGAGGCTGGTGCCAATAGAGCTGCGATAATTTACAGCCTTGTTGCCAGCTGCAAGGGTAGAGGTATCGACCCATTTGCATATTTTAGAGATGTCCTTTGCAGAATAACTACTCATCCGACAAGCAGAATTGAAGAACTTCTGCCGAACAACTGGAAACAGCAGGAAAACTCGACAGAACCAATTCCAACCAAAGCCGAAGTTATGCAGCTTGCATAATTGCCTGACTCCAACAATTTAGCCGCCACTTCAACTTGTGCACTATATGTTTTGCCAGATGGGGTGTAGTTGGCCGTGATATTACGGAAAACTCGACAGAACCAATTCCAACCAAAGCCGAAGTTATGCAGCTTGCATAA
>CAZWKB010000090.1:2185-2594 GCA_964633925.1 uncultured bacterium | reverse complement strand
CCTTTGTAATAATCTTAAAATCAAATGAGTTGTCAGATAACATTTTTGAAAATTCAATTTCAGTAACAATTTCTTTTGTATTCGCCATATACTGAATAATACAAATTTTATGAGTCTTAAGCCATTGTTTTCTTTCTCAATTTGCGCTATCTTTATCATATCCTTAGAAATGGAGTGCTAAATATGACCGACAAAGACATTTTAAAACCACTAGTAAACAAGGTTCTTGAACTTTCAAATCTGCCGGTACAGGAGTTTAGAAAAAAACTCTGGGCTGATCATCAAGGATTACTTAAAACTGCAAAAATTCCTGTTTCGGTTTACTGGGAAGGCATTCCAAAACTACAGTGGACAGCACTGCTTGGAAACAATATGCAAAGCTGCATTTCAGAAACTGCCAAAGAGATAG
>CAZWKB010000090.1:377-2164 GCA_964633925.1 uncultured bacterium | reverse complement strand
CCTGTTCAGAAAAAACAGGGATGGGGATTTGATGTTGACCGGGTGGGAGCTCATAATTCACTTGAAGCAGCAGCACTTGCAACTTCAATGAAAGGTGCTATTGATCTTTCAAAGCTGACTGAGCCGAATTGGGAAGTAAACGAAACAGCATGGCAGAATAAGCAGGAAGAGGCACGCAAACTCACAGATAACTTGCTTGACATATACCCTTATTTTGATAATCTGGCATTTTCTCCCTTTGATATTGCAGCCGATATGCGAGGCATAGAACAGATAATGATGGATGCAATTGATGATCCCGATGGCTTACATGCGCTTATGACATTTATAACAGCAGCTATGGAAAAACAGCATTTATTGCGCGAAAAAAAAGGCTGGATTAATCAGCAGCTTATTGACAGAAGTGGCAGATATCAACCTGTTCTTGAACATCGTATTCACTGTGCTCATATTACTCATGGCGGAAGAAATGGCGACCGCTCGCTTAAACTCTGTCACGAATGGCCTTATATTTCTGCGCAGACCTCTTCAGGATTCGGTCCGGATATGTTTGCGGAATTTGTTCAGCCTTACAACAGCCGGCTTGCAGAACCTTTCAAATATAAAACCGTTTATTATCATGGCTGCGAATCACTTGATCAGAAAATTGAACATATTCAGCATCTTCCCAATTTAAGAAGACAACATGTTTCACCCTGGTCAACCGTTGCAAGAGCTGTTGAAGTGCTCCATGGAAAAGCAGTAATGGAGGTTCACTCAAATCCAAGCAAAGTCTTTTTTGGATGGGGGAAAAATGAAATTGATGCCAATTTGAAGGAACTGGTTGATGCGGGAAAAGGTATGCCAATGGATCTGAATCTCAGCGATATTCATTCATATAACAATAAACCTGAAATGATGAAACTCTGGGCAGAAAGAGCGCAGGCAGTGGCGGGCTGAAATATAGAGATCCGCTTTTTTCAGTGATGTGACAACTATCACATACTGCTGTTATCGTGATAATTTATTTTATTCCAATAATATCACATAATCAAGTGTATGCGGAGAAAGTTGTGACAGAAAAATATTTCAGGTTTTTTGAAAAGCATTCCAAGGCGACACTTATTGTTCTTGCAATTATCTGCCTTGCAAGCATCCCCGCTTTATTACGATTAACCATAAAGTCCGAGGTAGCAGATATACTGCCTCAATCGATTCCTCAGGCTCGTGCTTTTAAATCACTTCTTAAGAATTTCCCAGGGGCAAATCCTGGCTTTTTCATTATGGTTCATGCCGAAAATGAATCCGAAGGAAAAACAGCACTCCTATCCCTTGAAAAAGCTGCAACAAAAGAACTGCCCGATCTTGTGTTCTCAAAAGGTGTCGATTCAAACTTCATAAATACCTATGCGTTATGGTTTACGGACACACTTTTTATAAAAGCACTTGCAGAAAATCTTGAGGGTGCAGCACCGAATCAGCTTCTTGCAGCATTCAACACAATTCTTGAAAACAGCAGCTTTTCTTCTGATGGCAATTCTCTCTCTTTAGACAGAGAGAATCTTATTAAAAATTTCATCGGTTTGCTTGAAATCATAAGGCTTTCACCGGATTCACAGCAGGTGACAATACCAAAAGCACTTAAAACAATGCTTGCCGGGAAAGACTATCTGCTTTCTCCGGATAACAAAAATCTCCTTGTAACTGCATCTGGTTCTGTTTCAGGTCGTGAACCATTTATTCGTGCCCGCTGTCTTAAAAGGTTGGCAGATTCCCTTTCGACGGGCAATATAAAGATCGAAATTACA
>CAZWKB010000090.1:0-367 GCA_964633925.1 uncultured bacterium | reverse complement strand
GCGGGACATAAAGAAAAATGCTGCCGGTACACTTATTCTGGTTCTTCTTTTTCTCATTATTGCGTACCGGAACCTGCGACTTGTTTTTATAATAGTCCTACCTGTAATACTTGCCCTAATTATAAGCGGTGGTCTTATATATGTTTTCACAGACGGTTCAATACATATTGTAAGTGCAACTTTTATAATGCTTATGATCGGTCTTGGAACCGATCTCCCAATTCAATTTATTGAAGCATGCCGGAACAAAGAAAACAGCGCTGCTGCCCTTGCGGCCAAAGCTGGATCTCTCGCTATTGCTATTGGCACAACCGCTCTTGTTTTCGGCTGCCTTGTTTTTACCGGAATCCGGCCCCTGATGCAGCTT
>CAZWKB010000089.1:481-2594 GCA_964633925.1 uncultured bacterium | reverse complement strand
CCCACGCTATCATGAATCCGGGCGCCCTGGGGCTGGGCGGAGAATGAAGGCACCGCCTTTTGGCCGGTGGATAGATTCGGCCTCACAGTTTAAACGCTTTGGTAGGAAATATTCCGATAGATTTTAAAGTTTAACGAAAAGCTCAGCGGCGCGGCTTTTTGCATTCGCTGAAGCTCCATGCCGGGCTTTTTCAAAACCTTCCTCTAGTGGTTATCCCAATCGATATTATAACTGATTGAAATTTGTAGCCAAATCCAACATTTTGTCCAAGAGTTCTTTAAGACTAGGGCATTTGCTGTAAGCAATGCTTGGATCGAGCTTGCCAAAAAGCTCTTTGCCATTTACTACTTTTTTATACGATCGCATCACATGTAGAGGATACAGTCGCTCCAGTAATTTTGCGGGTGGCTCATTAAAGTTCACCGTTTCTGGATGACTACTTTTTTTGGGGAGGGCTCTTTTAACATCAACAGGGAAAATGTTTGGTTCGCTTAGAAGCCATGCCTCGACTTCGTGAACAGCAAAAAACTGAAAAAACTTAGACTGGTTGACCTTGCCCTCTATATCTTTCTTTGCCCAATCGTAACGTTCTTTGCTTTCTTTTAAATGAATGGGATAAAAAGTAGGGCCATAAAGATCCAACAAAGAAATGACAGCAATAATTTCGTTTTTATCTGGGCCATCCAGATGCATTCTTGCTTTTAGGGGAGCGTCTTTGACGAGTTCTGCCCATCCCTCAAACCGAACGGTTTTAATCCCGACAGGATTTGGCAATTTGGGGTCGAGCCATTTTTTCAGAAATTGAGGTAATGCTTTGTTTTCTGTATAACCCTCAACAAAAAGAATAAATTTCATCCTATTTGCTCCAATTCTCCAGATTTAAAAAGAGCACCAAGCGAATATTCCTCCAGCCAGTAATCAAGCTCTTCTCCTCGTAATGTTTTCAAGGTGGTTTCACCATCTTGCCATTTCGCAACGGTTGTCGTTGGTCTGGTGCCTACGAAGGCATCTAGAAATTGAGGAGAATGGGTAGTTAGAATAACTTGTGATCTCGTGGACGCATCAACTGCATATTCCGCGACCAGAGGAAGCATTGAGGGATGAAGTCCAGTCTCAGGCTCATCTATTGCAATAATTGGAGCGGGCGATGGGCTTGCGAGAACAGTTAACAGAAACAGAAAACGAAGGGTTCCATCAGAAAGTTCAGCAGCCGATTGTTCTCGTTTAAGTGATTTCCAGCGAATCCGCAGTTGTATCCTCTGGTCAGAAGCAGGAGGGAAGACCAATTCTTCAAAATCATCACCAAATGCCGCCTGCATGGCGGAATTAATATCGTTTTTGAAATTTCTATCACCTGTGTAAAGGGTATGCATAACAGAGATAAGATTTTGCCCATCCGGGTCAACCCGTTTTTCCATGCGAGCAATAGCGGGCTGTCGGATTGATGCATCTTTATTGGTGTGCAAATCGTGATAAACAGCTATCGAAGCCAGCCCCTTTTGGAAAGGAGGAATGAAGTGGTTATTGATAAATGGCCCAGATGCTATAGAGAGGAGGCTTTCTTCGTCAGATATAAACTCTTCAGGTGTACTAAAGGTGTGTTCTTTTTCATCAAAAATAACAGCTGTTTTTCCAGTTCGTTCCAAAAATTTAAAAGGATTTCTTTCGACACCTTTCCTTAATTTGTGGGAGTTTATTAAACGCTCTTTCTCAACCTTATATGAACTTCCTGCTCCCAGCCTTGCCAATTCAAGCTCGTATGTTTCAGGGCCTAACTCCCCTCCCTCAGGTGTTGTTTCCATCGCAAACTTTATGGAAGTAGCAACACCATCCCAAACTATCGGATCCATTCCACCTAAAGATTGAATGTATTTGCCTAGTCTGCCTTGTGCTGATACGGAAACCAATTCTATAAAACGTAGCAAATTAGATTTACCTGTACCATTAGGGCCGATAATAACATTGAGATCTCCAGGCAACCAGCTAACATTTCGAAGGGAACGGAAGCCTTCAATATTCAATTGTTTGATTTTCATTCTATGTCTTCCTTAAGTTCTGATTTTTGTTGCCTATTTATTATTCAGTTTAATTTTCAATGACGGTCTAAAGGCCA
>CAZWKB010000089.1:0-278 GCA_964633925.1 uncultured bacterium | reverse complement strand
AATAAGTCCTACCCCAGAGAAAAAGAAAATGTCAAGCTCAGAGAACAAATGCGCCGATGGATAGGGCTGGCCAGGTGATATTCATTTGAGTAACCGTCCCAAAATTATTTTCATGGCATCCTCATGGTCCAGACCCAGCCCGTTTTCAATTTGGTTCAAGGATGTCTGAATATCGGTTAAAAGCTCTATTTTTTCCTGCATTGTTTCATATTCATTTGCATCCATGGGAACACACCTTTTCCATGCCGGGTAATGACCAATGGCCTTTTGGCATTCCA
>CAZWKB010000088.1:913-2731 GCA_964633925.1 uncultured bacterium | reverse complement strand
GTGAGCAACAGTAAAACGATATTTTTTATCCTGCACAAAAATATTTTCTGATGAAAGCAGCACATGAAGGATGCCGCCATTCTTCGCTTTTAAATCAGTTTCGGCATTAGTTACATTTCCATTAATATCTGATTTCAGCAATACGGTATTTTTTGCTTCAGGAGTTAATATACCTAGCTCCGTTGCTGATTTGCCGATTACTTCATTTTTATCAAATCCTATCAATGTACAAAATGATTCATTTACTTCAATATATTTTCCGGTATCCAAATCGCTTAAGCCACAGATGGAAGGATTAATATAAAATACTTTTGAAAATTTTTCCTCTGATAATCTTACTTGTGAAATATCCTTGGTTACGCCAAAAATTACCGGTTTGCCATTCCAGAGTCCGTGGGAAACTCTTGTTTCCACCGGAATCTGCACACCGGATTTTGTAACAATCGGAACGGGACAAAATTCTGCCGTGCCATTTAACATCTCACCAACAATTCTGCCTGCTTCTTCGCGGCGTTCCGGAGGGTGGACCATTAAAACAGACAGTCCGAAAAGCTCTTCTGTAGTGTAGCCGAGACGGTCAATAACCGTAGAATTAGTATGAATTATGTTGCCTTGTTCATCGAGAACAAAAAGAAACTCATCAATTGTGTTAAAAAAAGCTTCATAATTTTGCCGGGTTTGTTTTAATGCATCATCGTTCTCCCGTAGCTCTGTTGTCCGCTGCTGCACTTTTTCTTCAAGAAGAATATTCGAATCTTTGACGTTATTATATTGCAGGCTCAGTTCCTTAGTTGACTGCTTAAAATTTTCAATAAGGTGCTGCATTTCCTCGATGTTGCTTTCAGGCCAGTTCATTTCGATATTCTTTTCCAGTTTTTCGGGAATGTCGCGCGAAATTGCCGCCAGCTTTACCGGCGTTCTTGCCAGCCGCTTGCTTACTATCTGGGATACGATGATAGAAGCGATAAAGAGACAGAAAATCAGGATAAGGTTCACTATGGTCTCCTGGTAGATATAGGCCTGAAAGGGAGCGATAGGAACTTCTGTAATCAGTTTCCAGGTTGTGCCGTCAATGGGAAGGGTGACAAAATAGGTTGCATCTTTCCATGCATCCATAACGGAAATATTTTTTTTGGTACTTGGTGTCCAAAGGCTAAAATTATTGCCGATCAGCATGGTCTGCCCCTCGGTCTTTTGTTTCAATGGTGTCAGTGATGTCCTGTTGGGGTTTGTGCTACAAATAGTATTATTGTGCTGATCGACAACGGTAAAAACAATGCTATTGTTGTGGGAGCAGCGCGCAAGCAGGTCACGCATTTTATCAAGATTGATTGCCCCAAGGCCGAATCCCGTCAGCTTCCCTGCTTCAACGACGGGGACACTGATTGTGAAAATGGGCGAAAATACTCCCCCGCGTCCCTGAAAAACATCGGAGACAACAGGTTTTAATGTGCTTTTCATTTGTTTAAAATATTCCCGATCAGCGAAATTCATGCCGATGGTCTTTTCTCCTTTTTCATTGACAGCCGGGGAAAAGGCAACAGTCGTTGCTTTATTATTAGCGATAAACACGGTATGAAAGTCAGGAAACAGTAAAGTGATTTGCTCAAGGGAAGCCTGAGTCTTTGCCGATGGTTGAAAATTATTTTCCCTGCCCAGCTTGGTAATGGTTTTGATAGCCACAGTATGGCGCTCCAGCCATATTTCAATAAGTTCGTCAGCCTCTTGAGATTCCGCAACAAGCAGCTCGCCTGTTATTGTCTGAATTGTTTTGGATTCATGATAGTTTGTAAAAAGCAGCATTCCAAGAATCGGCAG
>CAZWKB010000088.1:0-903 GCA_964633925.1 uncultured bacterium | reverse complement strand
TAAGTTACATTCCGCCGCTCCGATTTGATGCCAACCCATTTTGTCAGCGGGAGATAAGTGATCAGGATGGCGGCAATCAAGGCATTAACAATGCCATTGATCGACTGTTTCATGAAAATGATTGAGGCGCTCTGAAAGCCAAGCGACATGACACCGAAGTAAAAAATGAAAACAAGGGGAAGGCCGATTATAAGCCAGTAAGCCGCGTCGATAAGAACGATGTTTGTTTTTTTTCTTTTTAAAAAGAAGCCCACCCAGATGGCTTCACAGACAAAAATGATAATGGCGTAAGGATGATTCCAGAGTATGACAGTGTAACTTGATGCGATCAACGCTGATATCCCCCCCAGCAAAGGGCCGAATAAAGAGACTGCGATGATCACGAAAATGCTGCCGAACAGGAAAGCGACGCTGAAGGCAAGCGGCAGGTTCAGGACATTGCCTGCGTAACCTAAACCCGTCAGCACGGCCAGTGCAATTAATGTTCTTATATGATGCACATATCCTCCATTATAAAAATTTAAGTTTAAAGGTATTCCCTGTAAGTCAGACTTTTAATACTTGACATCGACTTGGCATAAAATTCTTCATGAACAACCATCCAATAGTCCCTCCCTCCCCGTAGGCAACTGCCGCTTCCACAGCAGTGCTACATGCAAGCGAAGACCACAGGGGGTTCATGGCTGATACTGCATTGTCTCTGCAGCTTTTTTATACCAATATGCATTAAGAACTGAATTACTGACATAAAATCCTCCTTTTTTGGGGACTATTTTTTAGACTACAGCAATTACAAAAAAATAATATATTATCTTTTCTAGCTTCTGAAGCAATAATTCATTTTTATAATATAACTTTTGACATCCCCCGTCATTGGTGGCATGATTGAGTCACAACACTTTA
>CAZWKB010000087.1:500-2742 GCA_964633925.1 uncultured bacterium | reverse complement strand
AGGTAACGGGAACAGGCATTCCTTAAAATATTAATCCCCCAGTTCGCAGCTGGGGATTTTTTTTACCTGACAGTTTTTACTTTGATTCGATCCTCTTAACCGGCGAGCCTTCGGTCACATTCTCCCATAACTGAAATCCTTTGCCTTTTGGTGGCTCTTTTTTCCGTTTCTGTAAATATCCGTCCCACACCTTTTTCGTCGGCCAGTCAAAATCAAGCGGCACTCTTTTAAGCTCTCTTCCCATTTCTTTCTCCTGCAATATCAGTTAAGTACATGACGACATTAGCTCTTGCGGGGTGGAAAGCAAGTGTTTGGGGAAAGAAAATAATATTTCATATAATTCCATTGACTTAAGCAGTTAAGTGCTTATTGAATTTAATTGGTCAAAAAGAATGATTGACCTTGTGTTTACTAAAACAATTTAGACGGAGGACTTTATGGGCAAAGTAACTCGAAAATTTGAAGTTATTCCAGACAATCTTATGGCATCTAAAAGGGCTAGAAAAATTATTTCAACTAAGGAAGATCGTCGACATGAATGCTACACATCAATAATTTATGTTGAAGATGGTCTTATTAAAGAGAAAACTTTTGTCACGACAGACATCGAACATGGAGTATCTGAAGCTAAAGAATGGATTGAGAAAAACTTTATAGACAAACATGAAATCTTGGAAATTAGAAACGAAAACGAGATGATATATCCAATATAATCTATTCAATAAGATTTAAGACTTTTCTAAAGCCATTGTCAGAATAATCATACACAAATATTTTAGGATCTTTTTCAGGTAAAAGAGCTCTTCCACATTCAACCGCTATTGCTGGCGGCACTGCCGGCATTATGTGAATCCGACAATCTATTCCATGAAATGACTGTATTCTATTTAATAATTTTCGGTATTCATAGCTGAAAAGTTCCAGTTGCTTTTCAGTTTTCAGAAAATTAGTATGTGGGTCGTCAATAGTAATCTTGTAAACAGAAAAATTATTATTGACAACATTATTATATTTATCCTCCATAATAGTGTCGCTTAAAGCCAAAATTAAAGCTATTTCCTTTTTTTCTGGAAAAATATTTGTTTCCTCTATTTTATACTCAGCAATGGTAGATTCATTTTTCCACATCCATTGTTCTGCTGGATTGATGTAATCTCGATGAGCATTGTAGATCTTTGCAGGTAAAGTGCTTCCAATAACTTTTCCATAAAACATTAATAATGGCATTGGACCTATTGCAAAAGAAGAGATATGTTTGATTGCAGTATCTCCAGAATGAACTTTTAAAAATCTTTGAATTTTATCTTGTATTTTTTGTGCCTCCGCAGCCCACCTGCTTTCATCTGCTTTTTTATCAAAATCTTTCTCTTCTATTATTAATCCTTTTCCATCCATTGGATACATTGGAAGAATAGTTTTGTAAGCTACCTGATCAGTAAGTTCAGTTATTCTATCGTTTATATTGTAAAGCATTCTAAATAAGCAGGTTTTATACTCCTCACCTTGTATTTGAGTAAGCATTTCTATTCTTTCTTCGTGATTTTTTTTCCACTCTTTTAGTTTTCCTACTGGGTAATCTTCTGGTTTGTCGTCAACAAGTTTGTGATGTGTTTGACACAGCAACATCAGATTGTCAAAATCTATTTGCAAATCCTCAGATTTCTCATTTCCACGCGGCCCATCTTTGCTCGCTGCAATAATATGAGCCATTTCTCCAAAATTTGCACATTCAAAAGTTAATCCATCATACCATAAAGGTTTATTACAGCCCTGAAATTGACATCTTCCAGCCGATGCATTCCATAATCTTAACTTAACTTTAGCAGGAATGTCTTTTCGTTTGTTTTCACACATGTATTTCCTCTAACTTAAAAATTATGTTGCTTTTTCTTTTGCCTGCCCAGACCTTTGTTTTTTTAATGCCTACTATTACAAAAAATAAATAATCACCAGCAAACTTGTCTTGATTAAGTTTTTTTATCCAGCCACATTTATCAATCGATGATGGTTCCGGCACATCTTCAGCGTGAGTGTGCCATTCTCCCAAATAATTACACGTTCCTAAGCTATCATGCCAATATTTGTCTATTATTTCCTGATGCTTTTTCATATCTCTTTTAAACCGAAATCGGTTTCTTTTATCTTCAGGGACGGGGGTAGAAATAAAGTCCACAATCACATTCTTTGTTTCAATTATATGTCTACCTAATAAAACGCCTCCGGATTCTTCGACATTGTTACT
>CAZWKB010000087.1:0-435 GCA_964633925.1 uncultured bacterium | reverse complement strand
ATAATTCTTCAAAACTCATATTATTATATCTATCAGAGACATTGAATCCATTTTTAACAAATTCATCACAGCTACCTCGCCACGAAATAATCGGATTATCAAGTTCTGCTCCTTTTAAAACATCTATTGCAAGTCTGGTTGCAATAACAGATGTTTGGAGAGCATCTAAACTGGAGTAAGGAACAAAAAGAGAAGAGCAACCTGTGATTGTTTTTGAAAAGAATTGACCTCTAGCAGCAAAAGAAGCTCTATTGTATAGCCCTAATTCGACATCCATTTCATAAATACATTGATAACATCCGTTTTTTTCTTGATTGTTAGTCAATAAAGCATGCCCCCCAATACCATAGGGATCAACCCAAGTATAGATCACTGGAATCCTTTTTGTATGTTTAATAAAAAAATTATTGAGCATAAAATTAATTGTTGGATTGC
>CAZWKB010000086.1:865-2856 GCA_964633925.1 uncultured bacterium | reverse complement strand
TCTTCCCGGGCACTGGGGGCCACTTAACAGCAAGCAACAATCTCCCGGATTTTTGCAAGGACCTGGATTATATTGGAGTGATTTTTATCGGTCCAATTTAGGATGGATAAAGATACTTTTAAAATTTGCAGATCAAAGAAATCAGTGATATGAAATTTATCAATCCACCAGTCTATGTTTTGGTTGGATAATACCCAGATTGTAAGAATATGCTGATTTGTTCATTGATTTGTTATGCCCATCTTAACTTAGCAAAAGGAGAAGACTATGGCGTTTTATAGTGCAAACAAACCGAATAGAACCTTGACTCTTCATAAAGACGGCTGCAAACATATTCCAAACCAAAAAGGAATGCAACCTTGTGGTTGTGGATCTACAGGCTCTCAAGGGAACCAACAGTGGTGGTGTGAATCACATATGAACAGAAATGACGTGGACACATTCATGAACAACCGATTTTGGTCATTATTGGTTTGTGATCAATGTTACTAATGAATAAAAATACATATCATACCGTCTGAATAATATGAAAAGGAGGAATGAATGAAGAGAGTGCTTATTTTTTTTATGTCTACTTCAATCTGTATGTTTTTCCTGATTTCTTGTGCAGATGAAAGAAAAAGCACAACAAGATGCCGCAAAAGCACAACAAGATGCCGCAAAAGTAGAAAGTAATTTCAATTTACTCATAGGTATAAGTATAGCCATCGCTATCCTTGTCCTTATAATAGGCGTCGCTATGGGTTCAAGAGCCCGAAAGGATGCAAATAAACAATCAATAATGAATGAGGGCAAATCTGATGACTAAGAGTAAAGATGAATCAAAAATAGCTCTAAAGTCGAAGTCAAACAGCACCGCAGTATCAAAGACTATATTTTCATATTTCCCTGCTATTTCTAAACCATTAAACAAGCCTAAAATTGACAATGATTTCAATGATCTTCCCGCTATCGAAAGAGTTACCGAAGCTTTACGGTATAACCTTCTTTCTATCGAATATTCCATTTCCCCTAAAGGGGGTTTGAGGCAATGGATTAAGATCAATCTCTCATTGCTTTTGTTGTTTGGAATACCTATTTTAATTTTTGTACCACTTGCCACGTATCTTATGGGAGGTTTTGCGAATATTTCAGGACTATTAGAAAATTCTACTCAACTTTTGCTTATGGCTGCTCAAAATGTACTAAAACTTATTGGTGTAATCATAGCCATCGGCACTATATTGTATATAATATTCAAGTTGCTATCGCTACGTTATTCATCAAAAACAAAAGAATCAGGAAGTGAAAAAGATGATTTTATTGATGTAACTCCAAGTAATAAAGGAAAGTAAAAACTGGCATAACCCGGCACTCCAGCGGATTCGGTTAGCCATAAAAACGAGACATGAACGAAACAATTGATACATCTTTCACTCGCTCAGTTGCAACTCAGTCACTTGCTGATGTTTTGGGTACTGTTTCAGACTCGGCAATAGATGCGGCTTTGGAATCCGATATCGTTCGTGGCATACCAATAATAGGAATTCTTACTCAAGCAATAAAGGCTGGCAGTGATATAAAATCAGCACTTTTTCTGCGCAAAGTGACTATTTTTTTGAAAACGCTATCGGACGTTTCAGATGATGAGCGAAAAAAGTTTATTGAAGGTATGCAAAGCCAAGAACAAAAGCATAAGTTTGGTGAGGCAATTCTTTTGCTGCTCGAAAGGGCTGAGAATATGGAAAAACCGACTTTAATCTCAAAGACTATTAGTGCATATATTCGAGGGAATATCAATGAATCAATGGCCTTCAGAATATGCTCTATGATTGATCGTTGTTACGTACAAGATCTTGATTTGCTGAGATCTTTCGAAAATGGAACACAAGGTAAAAATACCCCAATAGCAGAAGCATTGCTATCCGCTGGATTTTTGTCGAACGGTGGGTTTGATGGTGGCACACTCGGCGATGAGGATAGTGGTGGCGTTATTTACGACCTGAACGAGT
>CAZWKB010000086.1:0-855 GCA_964633925.1 uncultured bacterium | reverse complement strand
CGGTTATGGCAGGCGTTAAGTGTATGAGGAAAAGACAGCATGAAAAAGGCTGAAGCGACTTTAATCGGCTGGTTGATTGTGATCGGTGTAATTGTATACCCTTTTGTGTGGCTTTACGAAAAGATCGGAGGGTTAGGATTCAGCCTTATTGTTGTGATTGTTATCGGATTAGGGATCTTTTATCATATTGGAAATCGTCGGAAAGAACAAAAAACATTCGATGATCTTGTCCTGTATGTTCTCCATAACCGTCTGCATCCAGATGAAGCAAAAAAAATGAATTTAAAGCTCGCCCGATCTAATTTTCCGAGATCAGCATTGATCAGAAATTTACAGATAATTCGGGATTCTATTGAAATCGCTCTTGCGAGCAAAAAAAGAGATACCGCTGAACCCCGAATGAATACTCTCTTAGAACGATTTGAAGAAATAAAGAAAGAACAGGCAGGTTTAGTTTCCGCCGAAGTTTATAATGAAATTGAACGCATAATTGAGGAGACAAGAAAAGAATTTCAGACAAAGCTGTTTCTTAATCTGGCAACAGGGCATATGGAGAAAGCAGAAAGCCTAAAAACAAAAAAATCAAAGGAAAAATATTTGAATCTTGCGATAGTGGCTCTGAAAGAAGGGCTCGAAAAAGGCCTTGGTCAGGAAACGGATCTAAGAAGGGTTCTTTCACGAGCTGAACAAGCCAAG
The DNA here is from genome assembly GCA_964633925.1 of uncultured bacterium. Taxonomy (GTDB): domain Bacteria; phylum Margulisbacteria; class WOR-1; order JAKLHX01; family JAKLHX01; genus CAZWKB01. The sequence continues at coordinate 159 of CAZWKB010000086.1, read as the reverse complement.
GCCAGTTTGGAATAGAACAGCACTTAACCTCACAACACCCGGCGTAAAGACAGAGTCTAATGAATCAAACCCAGTATTAAACTATATTTTCTGACAACATCAATCAAAGACATCTTCCCATGTTGTTTTTTATAATATAAAAAGTTGACCCCTCTTGAA
>CAZWKB010000085.1:0-2914 GCA_964633925.1 uncultured bacterium | reverse complement strand
GTGTGAACTTTTTACTGTTGGGGCGGCGCACGGCATTAATCGTCTGCCAGATGATCAGCATGGCCATAACAGTGGTCTTGCCCGTTCCGGTGGCCAGCTTCAACGCCAGTCGCATAAGGTTGGGATTTGCATCATTATTGGCATTGACAAGATGTTCAAGAAAAGCTTTGCCCGCTTTCTCACCTGGTGCCACTTCAGTTAGCCAAATGGCTGTCTCCACGGCTTCAATCTGACAAAAGAAAGGGCGGAATGTATTAAACTGGTGATGCCGCCAATGCTGAAGTAGCCGCGCCGTTTCCGGCGTTACTTTCCAATCATTAGGATTCGAAATACTACGCCATTTGTCCACATGATAACGCAAATCGTCAATGATTGGCGTGGGATCATACTGCTGCTGCTGGGTGGATAAGCCTTTCCCCTTCGTCAAACACTAAATCTGCCTGGACGGCAGCAGCTTTACGTTTTTTGGGTTTGGGAATTGGCGTAATAAATTCGGCACGGCGACGTTTCTCAATAATCTTTTGAGTGGGCTGACCTTGATCATCAAGCTCCCAGTGGCGCAATGGATATTCATAAGGGGAATTCAGAATAGGTTTTTCAAAAAAGATATTTTCCATGTGAACTTCTTCGCCTCACTTCAACACTGCGGATCAGCCCCACCAAAAGCAGCGGTGAATTTTAACCAGAAAGATTAAACAGCCATGCTCAAAGGGTGTACTTCACGAGCAACTTGATCAAACAACTCATCTTCAGTAATATCCATGTCGTAACGGCTTTGCAGATTAATCCAATAACGTGGCTCCTGACTGAAATATCTTCCCAATCTTAAAGCAAGTTCCGCATTGACCGGCCTTTTCCCATTAATAACATAATTTATACGCATGGGGAAACATAGGGTCAGGTCTTGAAATATAAGTTTTCCTGCATCCAGTATATATTTTTTTATTAATTATGTAGACCACAGTGTCTTTAATACCTTCCGACTTTGACGGGATAATTCGACTACCAAATTTCAATACACTTCGTTTTTGAAATTAAAGTCTTACTATAATACAACTTCCTGGAAACATTGCAACTATTAAATGCTGTTATTACCAAGTCACAAAAAGTGAGCTGACGATTTATTGCTTTTAAGAAAGCATACATTATGGAAACAATTTTTATTGATTGCCTTTTCGCCGTTAGCCCGCTTTGAATTCCCCGATATCCATGTAGCATCCCAAAGCGAATTATGATGAGGCATATTTTACTGTAAGCCTCATAGTTGCACCTAACCGCCAATACTTCACTTCTTCTTTGCATCCAGAAGATTCAATATAACTTTGATCATTATATCTTTTTCAGATGGTTTACTTGCGGCAATCATCAGTGTCAGAGCTACAAGGGCGTTATCATCAATTCTTTTGCTACCGTCTTGGCCTATCAAAATGCCGCATTTTTGAAGAAAGCAAATAAATAGAGCAGCAGCAATCCGCTTATTGCCATCCACAAAGCTATGGTTCTTTGTTACAAAATATAGCAGATGTGCTGATTTCTCTTGTATTGTCGGATAGACGTCTTTGCCATCGAAGGTCTGGTAGATTGCACCGATGGAACCATGGAAGCTTTTATCCTTCTCCTGTCCGACAAGGGCAGAATCTTTAAATTTGAATTTCATCTGATCGATTATATTTCTGGCTTCATCATAAGTCATTTTGTATTTTGTCTGTTTTGTGCCTTTTGGCGTGGCAAGACGCTGGTGATCGAAGTCGTCAAGAATATTCAATGCACGGGAATATTCGGCGATGATTTGAACAATGCCTTTTGCTTCATCCGACACGCTTTCAAGAAGAACCAAATTATCTAACAGGCGCACCGTTTCCTGCAATTCTTTTATTTTGCTTTGTTGTGCCTTAAGCCTCTTTTCATTAATAGTGTAACCGGCAACCAGATGCTGACGCAAAACATTTGTCGCCCAAATGCGGAATTGGGTGCCGCGTTTTGAATTAACACGGTAACCAACCGAAAGAATGGCGTCGAGGTTGTACATGCGTACATCACGACGAACCTCTCGTTTACCCTCCTTTTGAACTACCGAGGATTCCTCGGTAGTTGCCGATTCTTTCAACTCGCCTTCTTTATATATGTTCCGCAGATGCAGACCAATCGTGTCGGCGTCTTTATCAAAGAGCAGCGACATTTGTTTCTGTGTCAGCCAGACAGTATCCTTTTCCAAACGTACTTCCAGATTATTTTTGTATAAAATAACCTGCCCTTTTGCATCCTGCATCGTAATATTCTTTTCAGATGTCATTTTCTTTCCCGGCAAATTATTGATTGCATATTTATTCCGTATATTAATAGTTTCACTTATAGGGATAAATTCATTGCCTGTCAATTATAATTGGATTGTGAATTTCAGAAAGAACTACTCAGAATCCAAGAAAGAATATATTTAAGAAAACATACAATATGGAAACAATTCAAATTTAACCGATATTATTTTAAGAAAATACTAAACAGCCACACCCAAAGGGTGTACTTCACGAACAACTTTGTCAAACAATTCATCCTCAGTTATATCCATGTCGTAACGGCTTTGCAGGTTAATCCAGTTGGCGTCGTGTTGGTAAAATTCGGTTTTAGCAGCTTCGCTTGGTATGCCGTTGAAATCGGCAAAAAGATCGTTTTGGTAACCGGCAGCTTGTGTATTACTACTGGCCGTTTGTCTCAATAGGTTGTCAATAAGAACTTTCGGATGGACTTTTTCCTGAATATAAAGTGGTGGGGCGTGAACCACCAGGTCAGACCAGTCCTGCTCGTCCTTCCCACGCCAGACCAGTTGCGGATCAATGTCGCGGTTGCGGTTTGCTTTTTCTTCGGTAAGGCCTTCAGCGCCACGCGGCAGAGTTACGTTGAGTTGGTCTTGGGCTTC
>CAZWKB010000084.1:1527-2999 GCA_964633925.1 uncultured bacterium | reverse complement strand
ACGTTATGCAGGTGCCTCTGAGGAAAACATCGCGTTCATCTATTTTATAAGATCTGGCCATATTCATTTCCCTCTTTTCTTTATTGAAACTGTATTGTAACCGTAACTATAAAATCCTCGTCAATAGGAAGTTACTCTTGAAAGATTCATATCATTGCAATTCCTCTCTGTATTCCCATACCTTTTGGAATGCTCTTATAACATCATCCAGATCATTCATTGACATAGATGGAGTTATCAATTCGTGTGTAATGAGCTCATCTTCATACAGTCTTTCTGCAGTCGGGCAGATACCTTTTGTATAGCTAATTACCTTCCCATATTTTTCACAATTCCAAGGACATCCACCATCGCCAAATGCAATCCTTGTTTGATATAGTGGTTGAAGATACAATGGTTTTACATAACCAGTCCCAATCTTTACTCCCTCAGATTCTCTGAGTTCTGTTGGCATTAGTTCAGATTTCACTGCTTCTACAAATCGATCTCTATGTATACCGGCCACTCTTTTATCATACATCAATGAATGCAAGTAAAAAACATGCCTGCACTTCGTGCGAATTTTCGCAGGTATAATGCATGGTATTTTAGAGAGTCCTTCAGTAAGGTATTCCACATTTTCTATTCTCTTCTGCAATAAACTATCTAATTTTTTCAACTGTTCCCTCCCAATTGCGGCTTCAACTTCAGTCATTCTATAGTTGAACCCTAACATATTGACAAGAGAATTATATCCTTTAGCCTCAATTACAGCTTCTGCGTGATTCCTGATAAGACGCAGTCTTTCTGCTATCTCATCATTATCAGTTACAATGACACCGCCTTCTCCTGTTTGTATGTGTTTATGATAATTAAGGGAAAATACACCAACATCGCCCAATTTTCCAGTCCATTTGTTTTCATATTGCGCACCTGGTGCCTGGGCACAGTCTTCTATGACAAAAATGTTATACTTTTTTGCAATTTCGTTCACTTTTTTAACATCATAAGGTTGACCAAATAAATCAACGATTATTATTGCTTTTGTCCTATCAGTAATATTCTTTTCGATTGATTCAGGTGAAAGGCAATAATAATCCGCCTCAATATCAGCAAATACAGGTATTGCATTATAGATGAGAGGCGCAACTGCTGATGCGGTCATAGTATAGGGCGATACAATAACTTCGTCACCAGGACCAACACCTATTGCCCCAACAGCACAAAAAATTCCAGAAGTAGCCGAATTAACTGCTATCGCATTCTTCACTCCGAAATAAGCAGCCCATTCTTTTTCTAGCGCCTGAACCTCAGGTCCACCATAAAAGCTTGTATGCCAACATCCAAGAAATTTGGAGAGAATTCCGGATTCAAGAACTCTTTTTACTACTATCTGTTCTTCTTCTCCCACTGTGATATACGGTGGGAATTTTTTTATTCTTATTTTGGGCCAGAAAGATCTCTGCTTCTTTAGAAAGGGATTTCATTTTGTA
>CAZWKB010000084.1:0-1517 GCA_964633925.1 uncultured bacterium | reverse complement strand
ACCATTTATAGCTAGTTTGGGCATATATATTTCTCCATTTCGAGAATTATGTTATGTACGGGGTTTTCTTTGACATAAAAAGCATAATTGGGAGACCCGTTGGCAGAAAGAAATAATTTAAGTTCTTTATTCAGCGTACTTTCATCTAAGATACTCTTTACAATTCCTCTCCTGTCTAGAATAAAGGGATTTTCAGTTTTCAATCCAATCTGAACGCTAATCACTGGTTTTCTTAAGAGCACTGATTCAATAAGGAACATTGAAGACATTCCAGAAACGAGATTTGATGACATTATTAAATCATATGAATGACTGTATTGATCAATAAAAACAGATATCTTTCCATCATTGCAAGTATTGATGATCTCAGAATAGCTTTCAGAATCTTCTCTAGGATGGAGCTTGATAATAATTTTAATAGATCCTTTAAAATCGACACTTTGTTCAATTAGTCCATCGTATATTTTTTTAAATATTGATTTTTCAGTATATCCCCAAAAATTTTTATACTGTTGATAGACTGGCTCTGATGCATAAGTCACCAAGAAATCTTTTTCCAGTAGGCCATATTCATTTCTTAACTCCCTAATTTTATCTACTGGTATTTTTTGTGCTTTTTCAGCAAGATATTCAAAGTGCGGATTACCGGTAACCAGTATCCTGGAGCATTCCAATCCTTCCTGAATGGCTTCTTGCATTGCAAACTCATCCATAACAAGAATTTTTGTTGGCAGATAATTAAGCAATTTTTTGTTTTTATAATCTTCCAAGTCAGAAACAGTATAGCTCGAAAATCTCACACCATAATTCATCCATTGATCCAGTATTGCAAAAGTAGGAATTCCAATATTTTCTGCTGATTTCCATAAATATTTTTCAGTAAAATCGATACCGCTTGTGCCTGTTATTATAAAGTCCGGTCTCTCTTTTGTTAAAAAAGCATGTATTTCATCTAGTTGTATATTTTTAACAAAGTCCATTATATTCAAAAACTTCAATCCCCGTTCAGTATATCTGTGGATGGCAGTATCTTTGCCGAAAAGCCTCACATAATACTGCTTTTCTTCTAATGCTTTCAAAAGAGGTATTATTGAATTCGCAGCCCCTGGATCTCGAGAGAATAGAAGAATATTTTGTTTCACAGAATAACACTTTCTTTGATTTTAAAGCACTTCTCCAATGTTACAAAACCGTCTTCCATAGTGCAAGCAAGGCGTACACCATTTTCCATATATTCATATAAGTTATTCACTGCATTGAGGAGTGCATTCCCCAAATCAGTAGTGCTCTCTCTTATCTTTCGCATTTCTCTATAGCCGCGGAATATCTCATTCTCAGTAATTTCAAATATCTCAAGATTAAAACCGGAATTCGTAATTCTAATTCTTTTTTTTTGAAAAAGCAGATCAACTTCAAATAAAGAATAATTATTGCAGTTAATAGCTTCGAGAAAAAAGTGCCGATTGTTTTCTAGGGTTAAAACTGCAGAAACGCTGCTATCAACATGGCTATAATCA
>CAZWKB010000083.1:2842-3082 GCA_964633925.1 uncultured bacterium | reverse complement strand
GTGAGCCATTATGCAAAATACCTTTCCCGTAATAGCCAATGCCTGATAAAAAAACACCATATGTCTTCTTCTCCAGTTCCTTTTTTATATTTACAAATTCGGTGACATATCTGCGTGTATAGTTTAGAGCTATTACAATATTACTTTTCCTGTAGATATTTACAATTTCTTTAGCGTGTATCAGCGAAGTGGCTAGAGGCTTTTCTGAGAATACAATCTTTATTTGGTATCGGGATAATA
>CAZWKB010000083.1:0-2832 GCA_964633925.1 uncultured bacterium | reverse complement strand
CAAAATGTTTATCATCAGGTACAGCGACGCTTACTACATCGACTCTTTCATTCAGGAAAGCCTCATCCAACGATAAGAATGGCTTACCTCCCCAGATTGATACAGCTTTCTTTGCGATTTCAATATTATTATCAACAAAACCAATTATATTGAATCCTATGTGTTTATGATATGCATGTGCATGAGTGAGTATTCTCAAGGATTTCGGATCATCAAAAAAAGCCCCGATTCTCCCTGCTCCGACGATCAAAACACCATATTTATTTTCTATCATGACCATTATTTTTTAAAAACCTGTATTTCATTTCGGCAATTCTCCAATCTTCTTCTGTATCTATATCCTGCACTTCAGATTCATTTAATATGATTGGTAAAGTATAATCTGCAAATAGCCGTTTCTGTCTCAAAAAACTTTCGACTTTCATACAATAAAACTGACCTGCATCATGATATGCTGGTTCTAGATCTTGTGAGCGCTTATTATAATTTTCGGGCCAGAACATTCCCAATCTACCGTCCTCTAATTTCAAAGATCTTTGAATTGGATAACTGAATCGAACAATAGGAAGCACAGAATCAGCTCCACTTTCTCTGAGCAGTTTCATACATTCTATTAACCTTTCTTCAGTAATAAAGGGTGCTGTTGGGTAGATGCAGCAGAAATGCTTAAAATTCATACCCATTTCTTTATATTTTGTTATCACTTCCTCTATTACATCAACTGTTGTGGCATAATCACAAGAGTTATGTTCTGATCTCAAAAAAGGTACTTTTGCACCGAAAGATTTGGCTATTTCAGCGATTTCACTGTCATCAGTAGAAACCATCACTTCATCGAAACAGCGTGCACCCAATGCGGCTGCTATAGAATAACTAATTATTGGAACACCTAGAAAAAGCTTGATATTTTTCCCTGGGATGCGCTTACTTCCGCCCCGTGCTGTAATTAATGCAAGAGTTTTTATGCCCATATTATCTTTACATCCAATCAAATAATATCAATGATAAATCATTTTCTTTTTCACTGCTTACTAATAAGAAACCAAGTGGTATCATCATTGTGAGGGAAATTATTATCACGATGATAGTTAAAGCCATAATCTATAAGAGTTAAGTCCTGAAATCTATCTAGCATTTCACCAGCAAAATCCCGTTTAAATAATCTATTATCATGACCTCTGTATTTTACTTCAACGGGAGTAGGATTGTAGTATTCTGCAATGCAAATATATTTTCTGCTCATTCTGTATATCATATCATAGACGAGAGCAAGTTTCTGAGGATCAATATGTATTAAAAAACCTTTTACAAGAACAAAATCTCTTTGATAGTCCGGGACGAAATTCAGAATTGATGTATTGTAGAATTTAACGCCTTCTATTTTCTTCAATTCCTCAGCTGCCATTTTGTTAATCTCTAATGCTGATAACTCTACCTCAGGCAATAGTTTCTTTATTGCTATGATGTTTAATCCAACATTTGAGCCAAATTCTATCAGAGATCTAACACCTTTTGTTGTTGATAATATTTTTGAAAAAAAATAGAGATTGCTGGCAATAATTTTGATATCGTTATTTCTATCAATATAGCCATTGCCGAAATCTCCTGCCCAAAATGATTCCTGTTCAGTTTCATAATTATCCGTTCTTTGCATGAATAGGGCCTCCATTTGTTGAAATCAGCCAATTTTCTCTACTGCTAGCACATCATACTCCACGTGAAAGGTGTTCCCCTTTCAATATCCTGAGATGCCTTTCTACCTATGATATCTTTGATATATCTTGGGTGAAGCCCGTGTGAGGGTCTAATTGATCTTACATTATTAGTATTGAATATTTCCCCACACTTCATATCCTTTACCACAAAGAGAGAACGGGCAAATTCTCTGTTTTTCTTTATCTGTGAAGTAAGGTCATAACTGACTGAACCCAATGCTTTTTCAACTTCTCTCACTGAGGTGACCATTTGTTGGAATTCCACAGGCTCCAGAGAGAATTTGGCATCAGGACCACCTAAAGCACGATCGAGAATAAAATGCTTTTCAACAATCTTTGCTCCTAATGCCACTGCCGCAATAGGTATGCTTATCCCCAATGTATGATCAGAAAGACCGCTTACTACCTTAAATGTCTCGGCAAGATGAGGAATTGACCTGAGATTCACCTCTTCAAAGGGTGTAGGGTATGATGAGGTGCATTTTAAGAGCGCCAGATCGTTATTGCCCGCTTTTCTGCATATGGTAACCGCTTCTTCAATATCAGAGAGAGTTGCTATGCCTGTAGAGATAATAACTGGCTTTCCTTTTGAGGCTATATATTGGATCAATGGAGTATCGGTAATCTCAAAGGATGCGATCTTATATAGGCTTACGCCAAGGTTTTCAAGATAATCCACTGCAGACGTATCAAAAGGTGTCGAAAAGAAAACAAGCCCTAATTCCTCTGCTTCCTTTTTAAGCCTCTCATGCCATTCCCAAGGCATATAAGTTTCTTGGTAGAGTGCAAATAGTGTCTTACCATCCCATACGGTATCATGTTTTATATGAAAATATTCTTTATCGCAATTGATTGTTATGGTATCTGGAGTATAGGTTTGGATCTTTACTGCATTTGCTCCGGAATCCTTAATCGCTCTGATTGTCTTTATTGCTAAATCAAGTTTCTGGTGGTGGTTTGCAGATAGTTCAGCGATAATGAAAACCCCGTTTTTATTTAATATTTCCATCTTTTTGCACTTCCCTATTCTGACTTGCTCAAATTCATGTTCGAATTCTCATTCCCTAGCCTGGATTCCCATGTTAGTTTTTTGAGTTAACACCACATGCAAATGCAT
>CAZWKB010000082.1:2736-3110 GCA_964633925.1 uncultured bacterium | reverse complement strand
CCGGCCCAGGGAACTGCAGGCTTCCGTGGGCTTGTCGAAGCCCTGCCCGGCCGGTACGTGCCGCTCGGGAGTGCCGTAGTCGCCGGAGTCGGGGCCCCGGTCGTTGATCAGGATTCCGGGCTGCAGGGACCGGATCAGGGGATTCAGGGTGGGGTCCCGGAAATCGCCCACGTTCACGTCCCAGAAGAACTGGTAGATCTTGCCGTAGTTGGTGCAGAGTTCCCGCACCTGCTCCCGAACGAAATCGATGTATTTCTTCTCGTCCGGGTCGTCCCCCGGGCGGGGACCGAACATTTCGTGGTGCCTGCCCTTGTTGGGATAGTTCTTGTGGTGCCAGTCGGGAAGGGAATAGTACAGGCTGAGGGGGAAATTGC
>CAZWKB010000082.1:2173-2582 GCA_964633925.1 uncultured bacterium | reverse complement strand
GGCGGTGGGGTTGAAGGATTGGACCAGCTTCTCGTAGTCCTTGCGCTTCATGTCTCCGCGCCACAGGATCTGCTCGTGCCAAGCGGGGATGGCGTACAGGCCCCAATGGACGAACATGCCGAACCGCCGTTGAAAGAACACATCCCGTCCGTCGTTGAACCGCTTCATGCCTGACCCCCTGCGCCTATATGCTTGCCGAGTCGATTTACTTGTCGATGAGCCGGCGGATAATTTGTACCCCTTTTCCCGGTTTCGATCTATCCCCGGAAAGGTTGTATATGTCCCGGAAGATGATCTCCAAGGTGCAGCCCTTGGCGGCGTCCAGGGTTTTCTGGATATGCGCGGCGAAGCCTTCTTCGGTGAACATGCCCTCTATGCCGATGAAGTTGGGGCTGGGCTTGCGGGAATA
>CAZWKB010000082.1:766-2163 GCA_964633925.1 uncultured bacterium | reverse complement strand
CCCGGAGGCGCTCGCCGATGAAGTCCTCGTCGCACCAGGCTGAGACGGAAACCTTGCGCAGGTTCGGCAGGCGGGAGATGGAGTCGTCCCAGATGGAGTGGACCGGCTCGCAGCAGCCGTAGTAGACCAGGCCGTACAGTTCGGCCAGGTCCTTGTAGTAGGGGTAGATGAATTCGTGGTACATGCCGGGGGAGATGCCCACGGTCTCCTGGGAGTTGACGTTGCCCCAGAGGTCGCCGGCCCGGACTTTACCGCCGGCGGCGCCCGCGCCGGTCTCGGCACGTCGGGCGTCATCGGGCTTCGGTAGCTCGTCGGAGAAGCCGTAGGAACCGGCGCCCACGAAGTCATTGCCGTTGTTCAGTATCAACAGGCCCTGGGCCTCCTGCCACTTGCCGAAGGCTATCATATCGTCGGTGATGAAGCGGTACAGGGCGTGCATGCCGTCGGGATTGTCCATCATGCCCAGCATCATGTTCTCCAGGCCCATCAGCTCCACGATCCGCTGGGAGGGGGCCGTATGCCAGTGGAGGCTGTAGTTCTTCATGACCGTGGGCAGGATGTCCCCGATGGTTTCGTCCACGAAGGCCTTCCAGGCCAACGTGCCTTCCCGGTCGACGGAATACTGGCCGTGTTTGAGCTTGGGCAGGTCCCGCTCCAGATCCTTGATCGGGTGCTCCTCGGTGTAGCCGAGGGCCCTGCCCTGGGCATCCTTGGCGTAGGTCCGCTGCACCTCCACGCCGTAGGTAGGCGTCCGGATCCACCAGTGGATGTTGAAGTTCGGAGATATGACCTTATCGTCGCCGATCAAGTCGAAGCTCACGATGGGCTGCAGGAGTTGGCGCTCGATCCGCTTGGCCGCATCGGACCGGCACTGCAGGGGAGGCAAGATATCTTCCACGAAGCTGCCCTCTTCCACGACGATCACGGGCCGATCGCTCCGCATGGCGTTGTGGGCGTACCACAGCTTGGTCCGTTCCTCCATGATGGGGAGATGGGCGTAGTTTAGGTATTTCCGGGCGAGTTCGCGCAGGTAGTTCTTTTCTTCCACGGTCATCGAATAGGATTGGTTCATGGCGTACCTCGACGCATTCTATCATCCTATGCGCTTTCCGGCCTATAGCGCCGCGTCCGCAGGACATGTAGGATCGTACGCAGGGGCGGTCAATCGAAATTGGCCTTGATCCCCCGGGGACGAACGGGTAGCCCTGCCTCGTACAAATGGGACGTATCTCCGACGCATAGGCAACGGGGGCTGGCCCATCGGTCCGAACGCTCATCCAAGAGGATGGTCGTGACGGAAGCGGGGGACAACCAGAAGCTGCTCCATACCAGCGGAAGGGGCAAACCAAGCAAGTGGGAAAGCCAGGTAAGGCCGAAGCCGCCGTGGGCGAACAGGG
>CAZWKB010000082.1:0-542 GCA_964633925.1 uncultured bacterium | reverse complement strand
ACCTAAGCCAGCGTCCGCTTTCCGGCCGCACTACCTCGCCGGGCATGTCCCACGCCATAAGGCTTCCCCAGCGCTCGTCCTGCATGCGCATGCCGGAGAGTTCCCGGGTCCAGGGCTCGACGATGGGCTCCAAGCCCATCGCCTCCGCGGTATAGCGGGCGGTTGCCCGCGCGCGGCCCATGGGCGAGGTATGGATGGCCGCGATCGGCAGGGCCGCTAGCCGGCGGGATAGGGCCGCGGCCTCCGCGTGTCCCGCCTCGGTGATCGTATCGTTCTCGTAGTCCGGATCGGCGTGGCGGATAAGATAGATGCGCATACTGTAGGGCGGCCGAGGTGGAAGGCCGGTCTTTTACCGAATTCGTTCATCCCGATGATCTGAGCCTCTGCGCTATCTTCATGCGGAAGGTCTTGGAGACCGAAGATGTCTATGAGCGCGCAGAATACCGCGTGCGGCGCAAATCGGGCGAATGGCGTTGGCACAGTTCGAGCGCCAGGGCGGTCCGGGACGCATCCGGCGCAGCCGTCGGCATGGACGGCATCGC
>CAZWKB010000081.1:0-3170 GCA_964633925.1 uncultured bacterium | reverse complement strand
AAGATTTGATGGGGGATTCAATCATTACAACTATTGTGATGGCGATCCGGTGAATAAAATTGATGTGAATGGAAGGTATCCAATTGTTATTATTGTTGTAACCGCAGCTGCAGTTACTGCTGGAGCATTTTATGCTTTTATCAATGCCATTGAAGACTTCTTTGAAAATAAAAAAGAAGTAAATAATAATGAAAAAGATCTTTATGACTCAATATTTGACCCTAAACCAGAGAATGATCCCGAGATGGCTGATGAAAAATATAGAAAATCTCTTGAAAAAGAAAATAGGCTCATAAAAGATTCTTTGAAAAAAGGAGCATGTATTCCAGGCACAAGTACTTCTGGTCCTGTTTCAAACCCACTTGATCCTCTTGATGCAGCAGGCATAGTTGCTCAAGAAATAATAAATCCTTAGGCATGGAGATGGAATTATGAGAAATAAATTGATATTAGCCTCTGTAGTTTTTGTTATTGTTTTTGGGTTGCTACTTATGTTTTCAAATACGATAGTTAAAAACATTCAAGATCTTGCAAATGTGCCAACAAAAAAATTTATTGTTGGAAATGCAACAGTTACAAACAATTCTAAAAGTTTATTGCTTACAATGATGAAAAGTGATTATAAAGATAGTCTTAAAGTATTTGGAGTTTTACCTCTACCTTCATTTATTATGCGGAGTTCAGAAAAAGGAGAAGATGCACTCTACTATTTTAAGGACAAAAGTGATAACATTCAATTTCAACATATTTCAAAAGAAATGATGTCGGTGTCATTAAAATTTATAGAAGAAAAAAACAAGGCTATAGAAAGAGGAGATAGCAAAACGATTCTTAATAATGGTAAGAAGCTGATATTTAATGACATAAATTCAGCAAGATTTGGTGACGCTCTAAAAATATTTTACAATCTTGACTCCAACACCTATGGAATTTCTGCATGGAATGGAATAGAACTGATTACTTATTTTTCAAAAGAACATTTTTATATCCACATTCCTAAGCTAAAATTAAGCATCTCTGGAACGAACTTACACTTATTAAATGAAGTGGATATAGAAGATGCAGGAAAAAATTAATGTGAAGATTCATGTCATAGCTCAGAATCAAGGAGAAGGTTAAAAACATAGACGGAGTTGCAACAACCTACAGCTATGATTATGACACCTTCGGCAGACTCTCCAAAGTCTTCACAAACGGCACATTAACAAGCGAATACAGCTACGATGCAAACGGCAACCGCCTTTCCATCACTGCGAGCGGCAGCGCGGCAGTCACAGCCATTTACGACGAGCAGGATAGATTAATGAGCTATGGAAATCAGACATTCGGCTACAACGCAAACGGCGACATGACCTCCAGAACTGCACACCTCGGCCAGGCACAGCTCACAACACAGTACAGTTATGATGCAATTGGGAATATGTCAGCCGTAATACTTGCTGACGGAACAAATATTGAGTATATTGTTGACGGCAAAAACAGAAGAATAGGCAAGAAAGTGAACGGCGCAACAGTACAAAAATTTGTATATCTAAATCAGCTAGAGCCGGTTGCAGAACTGAACGCTGACAACACAGTAAAAACACTTTTTGTTTACGGAACAAAACCTCATGTTCCGGAATATCTTATAAAAGATGGAGAGAAATACCGCGTCGTCTCAGATGAAAGAGGAAGCGTCCGTCTTGTTGTTAAATTATCTGATGGGACAATCACACAGCGAATAGATTACGATGAATTTGGAAATGTTCTGACAGATACAAACCCTGGATTCCAGCCATTCTATTTTGCAGGCGGCATTTACGACCTTGATACAAAGCTTACAAAGTTTGGTGCAAGGGATTATGATGCGAAAATTGGCCGCTGGACAAGCAAAGATCCGATAAGATTTGATGGGGGATTCAATCATTACAACTATTGTGATGGCGATCCGGTGAATTTTGTGGATGTGAATGGGTTAAATATTGTTACAACATATTCTATTAATTTTTCAGGATTAGGCTTTCAAGCAGAAATTGGATTAATTTTTGATATGAACGGCGAAACAGGTGATATAAAAGAATATTTTTATGTTGGAGTAGGCCCGGTTATCGGAACTGGACTTCAAGGTTCCATTGAAGTTGGGACAAGTGATGGAAGAGATCTTTCTGGCTGGGGAGTTTGTGCTACAGGCTCGGCTTCGTTTGGATATGGAGTTTCTGGGCAGTCTGGGGTTGGGTTTACTTCAGAAGAACATACATCAGCAGCTGCAGCTGCAGGATTGACAGGTGGATTTGGAGCAAGTGCAGGTGTTATGTTTACATATTCATGGGGGTTTTAATGACAAACAAGCTAACAATAACAAGTGATAGTGATGTTCCTGTAATAAGAGCAGGTTTTTTGGCGAATATTCTTGCATTAGTCACATCAGTCATCTCTTCTATTATGTTTGTCAAATCTATTGAGGATAAAATGTATATTGTTTCTATATTTTCTGTTTTGATGGTAATTATTATTGTTGGTGCATATTTTAATGCTGTTACAAAAATAATTTTTTATGAAAAACATTTTGTTATTTACAAACCATTTACGACTAAGGTTGTTAATCATAAAGATTTAAAATTATTCAGATTTAGCATTCAATCAACAGTAAACTCGCAGGCATCTTTTATACTCAAAATCAAAGGAAAACTTTTACCAATTCAGTGCATAATGGGAGGGTTAGATACAAGCTGGGGTAATGTAAAAACTGCGGCAAATAAACTGGAGGAAATTTTTACAAAAATAATGGAAGAAAATTAAAAACTGGAGTGAAAATGAAGGACATTTGGTTCATTTATTCAATTTGGTGTGTTCTGGTATCCAATTTGAGTATTTAATTGTAGGGCAGACCTATCTTGAGATTTCTTTCAGCCTCATGCCGGCAGGGCACATACTTTTTGTAGCCCAAAAAGTATGCAAAAATGCTTCTAAGACACCATCCAGAGAACGGCTGGCCTTCGGCACAATTGAATGAGCGGGGCTGCGGAACTCCATTCCCTTCGGTCATATCCGTAAGTCCTCGCAAACTACATCCCGCTCCTTCAATACAGCCGTTATGGATGGAAAACAAAAAAGGTATTCAATTAAAGACATCCTGAAAAATTCTCCCAAAAAATATTTGACATATCCTCCTGAAATGATAATCTTTTTCC
>CAZWKB010000080.1:1786-3282 GCA_964633925.1 uncultured bacterium | reverse complement strand
GATTTTAAGTTAGATGTATTTTATCTATATCAATATTTAGGTGAACATTTAAAACAAAGAATTCATAGACAAAAACAAGATACTGCTACACCCTATATAACAAAAGGAACTCTTGCAAAATTCAGAATTCACCACCCTGAAAACCCTGCCGAACAACGCACCATTGCTTCCATGCTTACCAAGGTTGATGAAGCTATAGCCGCCACCAAAAACAGCATAGCCAAAGCGGAACGCCTTAAAAAATCTCTGATGCAAAACCTGCTTACGGGCAAACTAAAACCCGATGGCACTTGGAGAAAAGAGGATGAGTTTTTGTATGATGAGAAAGTAGGTTATTATCCAAGTGAATGGAGTTGTAATAGGTTTAAAGAATTTTACTGAAAGGTCTGGGACAATAGGAAAACCATTTTTTATTAAACAAGAAATTGGCCACATAATACAACCCTTTATGTGAAAGACTTTAAAGGTAATTATCCAAAATTCATTTTCTACTTAATCCAATCTATGAAGTTTGAAAGATATTATGCTGGCACTACCGTGCCAACATTAAATCGCAATGATATTCATAGAATTAAAATTGCTATTCCTTCAAATGTTGATGAACAAAAAGCGATTTCAGATAAAATAGTTTCAGTAGAGAAAATTTTGGTCACGAAACAAACCAAAATCAAAAAATTGGAACGCTTGAAAAAAGCATTGATGCAAAATTTATTGACGGGCAAGGTGCGGGTGAAAGTAAATGAAATTGTAAATGGCTAAAAGAGAAATATCAAATCTTGACCTAAAAATCAAACTTTTCAAAGAGTATTTGGAAAACGGTGGTATTCAAAAAATACCATCAGTAAGGTTGTTAGAGGATATTAAAAAAGTAAAAAAAGGTGCAGATGGTAAAGTTGACCCTGATACAGTCAGCTCTTTGGTCAATGCTATGATGTTAGCAATTCTTGCTTCCCATCAAATGCCACCATTCTTTCATCCCGAACATATTTCAGAATATCAATCCACACTTCAAAAGCATAATAGTTTTGTTCAGGAAAACATTGACACTATAGAGCAATTCGATAAAATCTATGATGAATATTCAGCAAAGCAAGACACTTTATTTAGAGGGCAACGTGAAGCTAAATGGAGGCTATATAGCAAACTGCAACGGCTTTGGCTTTTAGAAAAGTTGTTTGCAAAGGACAGCTATCAATCTTTAATAGAGAGAATGGTGGAACTTGGCAGAAAGCAGTTTACCGAGCAAATAAAGGAGTTGTTGCAAGCAAACCATGTTGACACGGAAAATTCAATTTCCGTTTTGGGTTATTTGCAACACCACGGCTGTCCTACACCTTTACTTGATTGGACATATCGCTTTAAAAATGCCTTATACTTCGCAATAGATGGGGTTACTCCAAATCCTGGAACAGTAGAAATTGATGATTATTGTAGTGTATATTTTATTGAAGAAAAATATATTGAAGGTGGAAGTTTAAGAGCCATAATTTCAGAAA
>CAZWKB010000080.1:744-1776 GCA_964633925.1 uncultured bacterium | reverse complement strand
AAGAGCCTGAACTCCAAAGAATGATTTCAATATTTTCTAATGGTGATGAAGAAAAAAGAAAAGCAATGCAAAAACACTTTGCTGGTAGAAAGGTATTCGATAGGTCAAGGATAAACGGTTCTGGTCTTATCTCTCATATGACCAAAATAGAAAACTTGATTAACTTTCCAATTTCATATTTCAGCGACCAAGACAAAGACACTGGAATAATTTTCTCATTGAACAATAGTAAAAATATTTTAAATCAAGCAGGTGTTTTCACTTGGAATGCTGACCCATCAAAACCAATTGAATTAGTTGGTGACGAACAATACAAAATAGGCAAATCCGAAGAAGAAGCAAATAATTATAGCTTTTGCAGTTGTTTCAATATTCATAAATCACTTGAAGGACATATCCGAAAGAGATTAGAAACTGATGGAATTACAAAAGAATTTATATACCCAACTCCTGACCTTAGCACTTGGGAGGTTTTTGAAAAATGTAAAACAAAATAGCGTATGCCAAATATTTCAGAACTAAACGGAGTAGAAAGGCCAGTTTGCGAATGGCTCAGCAAAATGGGTTGGAACTACGCTTCATTGGAAGAATTGCAGGACTTCAATCGTCCGTTTTCAAATCCCATCATTGAACCAATTTTATTAGAAAAAATAAAATTATTTAATGGTTTAAATGATGCCGATGCACAAAGTGTATTGGAAACGCTTACCCAAAACCTAAACAACCCAACTGCTATTGATGGCAACGAGAAGTTTCTGAAACGATTGGTAGAAGGCACAACAATGAACATTCAGGGCGAACCACAAGATTGCAAATACATTGACTTTGAAAATATCTGGAACAACGATTTTAAAGTAACGCAACAATATTGGGTGCAGGGTTACAAAATGGTAAAAACTGATATTGTGTTATTAGTAAATGGCATTCCGTTAGTTCCCATTGAAGCCAAACAAAGGGCAAGAAAAGGAACCAATTGGATTGAAGGTGTAAAACAGTTTAGCACGTATCAGCAACGAGCCACACAATTTTGGA
>CAZWKB010000080.1:0-734 GCA_964633925.1 uncultured bacterium | reverse complement strand
TTCGTATTACAACGAATGGAAAGACACAATAATTGACACCACTTTTGACAACCCGATTTTAGATGTTGACAATGACCTTTGCGAATGGGAAGAAAAAGACGGTTATGTGCATTTCAAAATAAAATACTTGCGAACCGCAGACGGAAAGCAAATTCCCGAAGAGCAAATGAAATGGGGAATTTTGGGATTGCTTCAACCTGCAAGGGTATTGGATATTCTGAAACACTTTATTGTATTTGAACGAAGCGAAGATGGAGGCATTATTAAAAAAGTAGCAAGATATCAGCAATTACGGGCAGCCAACAAAATTGTTGACCGTGTGGTAAAAGAAGAATTAAAGCAAGGCGTTATCTGGCATACACAAGGCAGCGGAAAGAGTTTAACAATGCTTTACACCGCTTACAAACTTCGCAACAACGAACAACTAAAAGACCCAACAGTTTACATTGTGGTTGACCGCAAAGATTTGAAAGAACAAATAGGTGGCACATTTGACGATTGCGAATTTCCGAATGTAGAAACCATTCGCAACATTGGCGACCTGAAAGCAAAAATTGATGAGAGACCAGCAGGTGTTTTTATTACTACCATTCAAAAGTTCCGTGAATTAGGCAACCGAATGGACGATAGAACCAATGTGATTTTGCTTATAGATGAAGCCCACAGAACGCAATACGGAGATTTTCAAATTGAATTGCAAAATGTGTTTCCTGAAGCAAGACGATTTGCATTTA
>CAZWKB010000079.1:1446-3283 GCA_964633925.1 uncultured bacterium | reverse complement strand
ATAGTTGCCATCATGGATCCGGGCGCTATCTATCTGGCAGAGGAGTCCCACAATGCCCTGGTATTGAGCGTACAGCGCGGTATGCCGCCAGAAGCTATAATAAAATTTTCCCGATTTGAAGCCGATTCTCTCCAAGCCAGGCTAGTCGCCAAGGGCAAGCCGATCCATTCCCTGCTCAGCTCTTTGGGCACCGGGACGAATGAGGCGACAACGACGGAGAGCCTGCGGGCCACCTCGATCATCCCCATACTGCAGGAAGAGCACCTCCTCGGCTACATGCACATGGCTTCATGCAGCATCGACAGAAAGCCCTGGAGGCTATCGGTACACAGATGGGCAACGTTATCGGCCGGCTGAAGGCGGAGGAAAGCCTCCGGATGCTGAACCTTGACCTGGAACAGAAGGTAATGGAGCGCACCACGGAGGCCGAAGCTGCCAACCGGGCCAAGAGCGCCTTCCTTGCCAACATGTCCCACGAGATACGCACGCCGATGAATGCCATCCTCGGGTTCTCGCAGTTGTTGCGCCGCGACAAGGCGCTGACCAAGACACAAGTACGTAATGTCGATACCATCATTCGTTCGGGAGACCACTTGCTCGCCCTGATCACTGATATCCTGGAGTATTCAAAGATCGAGGCCGGCAGGCTCGCCATTGAAGAATCAAGCTTCGACTTCCGCGATATGCTCCGGGATCTCGCGGAAGCCTTCCGCCTTCGCGTCGAGTCAAAGGGCCTGCGTTTCCTGCAGGAGCTGTCCCCACCCGGTCCCTGTCTCGTGACGAGCGACGAATCCAAGATCAGACAGATCGTGCAGAACCTGCTGTCGAACGCGGTCAAGTTCACCGATCGAGGCGGCGTGTCCCTGCGCGCCAAGTTGCGGGCCGACCCATCCGGAGAAGACACAGCCGCCCGTCGCCTCGTCCTGGAAGTGGAGGACTCTGGTCAAGGCATCGCCCCCGATGAGATGGGCAGCCTGTTCAGGGTATTCGAGCAGACCGAGAGCGGGCGAAAGTCCAAGGCGGGCACCGGCCTGGGGCTAGCAATCAGCCGGCGCTTCGCCGAACTGCTGGGCGGCACACTGGAGGTACAGAGCCAGGTGGAACACGGCAGCACCTTCCGGCTGGATATCCCGGTCAGGGAAAGCGACGCCAACGCGATTGCAGTCACGGAGACAGCCAGGCCGCGGCGGGTGGCAGGCCTGGAAAGCTGCCAGAAGGCTGTCCGCGTGCTCGTCGTGGATGACGAGGAGGTCATCCTCGAGCTGGTCCAGGACCCACTGACCGGAAACGGCTATACGATCCTTTCGGCCCAGAGCGCCGAGGAGGCCCTGGAAATTTTCCGTCGCGAAAAGGCCCGCATCCATCTGGTGATCACCGATCTGGGTATGCCGGGCATGGGCGGGGAACAATTGCTCCAGGGCATCAGGGACCTGAACCCGGACATGAAGGTCCTGGTGACCAGCGGCTACGCGGCCCATGCCATGGCCGAGCATCCCGGCCAATACGGGGCGGCCGGCTTCCTCAAAAAACCCTACCGGCTGGCGGACATGCTCCAGACCGTGCGCCATGTCCTGGACGAACGCCCGGCCATCACGGGAACGGCAAGCCCGGAAGGCAGCCCTTCCTCCGAGGATTAGCCCATATTTGACAGGCCGGAAAAAATATTTATCTATTTCAATATATATGTTTTCTTTATCTAACATATAAGGTATATCAGTATTATTATATGAATTATATTTTTTTTCAATTGCTTTATCTGAAAATGAAAATCCAAATTTTTTCATACTATTAAATAAAAATCTAACAGATGGTGATTTTTCTTTATTAAAAGTACTTT
>CAZWKB010000079.1:1028-1436 GCA_964633925.1 uncultured bacterium | reverse complement strand
TGCCGACGAGCGCATCGGGGTCATTGCCGCCGAACTTGAACCCGCTCCTGCCGGCCAGCCCCGACGTGGCTCCATTAGGTGGCCAGTCATACCATTGTTGCGCGGACATCGTTCCAATCTTCTTTTTTGCGCATCCCTCCATATACGAACAGATAATATGCCATTTGCAATTCTCTTTGCTCCTCTGTGAATTGGAAAATGGCCATGGACAGATTGCATTCCAAGGCCGGCCATGAAACTCGTTTCCCACTATGGAACAACCTCCTGATGCTCTTGTTCGATTTCAATTTCTGGCCAGGGGCAGGGCCTTGATGATCAGGCCGGTCAGGATGAGGCCCAGGCCGACCATGGTCGAGGGCAGAATGGTCTCGCCCAGGACAAAACGGATAAAGACCAGAGACAGGAACG
>CAZWKB010000079.1:448-1018 GCA_964633925.1 uncultured bacterium | reverse complement strand
GGCCAAGCCCTGGGGTCCACCGAAGGCGAAGGAGCCCTTGAGGGCCGTCCAGAGGGCGGCATAGAGCAGGCCGAAGCAGAAATTGAGCCCCAGCCTGAGCACCGGGTCTTGCCGGTCCCGGGTATTGAAAATCCAGTACAGGGACCAGATGAGCGTGCTGCCCAGGGCCAGGCCCACGCCCAGGGGGCTTTGCAGTTCCAGGGCCAGGGGGTGGCCCCGGGTGGCGATGGTCAGGACCCCGCCATAACTGGCGACAATGCCCAGCATCTCGAGGGCGCTCACACGCTGGCCGAGCAAGGGCACGGACAAGAGGGCCAGGGTGATGGCCCAGGTGTAATTGATGGCCTGGGCCTCCTGGGCCGGCAGGAGGTCGTAAGCCTTGAAAAGGACGAGATAGTAGGCGAAGGGATTCAAGAAACCGTAGAGGGCCGAGGCCCCCAGGTCCCGGAGCGTGCATCGGGGTCGCCAGCCACAGAGCAGGCGGCCCAGGAGAATGAGGCTCAGGGTGAGGGTGGAAACCAGCGTGGACCAGAACAGGAGCTGGACATGGTCCACGTGCCGCAGGCCGAG
>CAZWKB010000079.1:0-438 GCA_964633925.1 uncultured bacterium | reverse complement strand
CCACCACGAGGGCCAGGAGGGTGGCCCGGGCCGGATTCTTCTCCATGGCCCTGGGCTCTAGTCCAGGCCGCTTCCTTTGGCAATCTGCCCTGCTCCGCCCGTTTCTTGCTACCGGAACGTCATGGACACCATCAACACGGACATCCTCGTTCTCGGCTCCGGCCTGGCCGGTCTGGCCGCGGCCTGGGCCGCCAGACAGGCCGAACCCGGCCTGACGATCACTGTCTGCTCCATGTCCCCGGGACCGGACGGCTCGTCTTTTGCCAATGGAAACGGATGTCTGGGCCTGCAGGTCTGCCTCACGGACGAGGAACGGGAGGCCTTTGTCGGCGAGGCCTCGGCCCTGGCTCCTCCCGGGCGGGCCGACCCGGCCCTGGTCCGCCTCCTGGCCGAGGAAGGCGAGGCCCGCTTCCACGAGCTTCAGGCCCTGGGCCTTGC
>CAZWKB010000078.1:1907-3593 GCA_964633925.1 uncultured bacterium | reverse complement strand
CAGGGTATCTCCAGGATAGAGTTTTCAGTCATGTCATACAGACTCAGAACTGGCGAGAGAGGTCGAGCATAGGGTAAACTACTTCGATGACTTTTAGGAGGTGTTTTATGGAGGAAATCATCATTCGGGGAATCTGGAGATGGATCTTATTGGGCCATTCATGATATAATCTTGTCATATCAACAACTTTCTTCGGAGGTTTTATGGGATTTCCTAATAGAACGTTCTATTGTTAATTATGGATTGTTGCGGACAAGATAAAACAATGTAATAATATATTAGCCTGTGGGCTTTATTGAACATTTTCAATTTTCGGCATTCACCTTTGAATCTCATTGTGAGATTTTAATTGCTATACATCAGACCCCACAATGAAGGATAGCTTATATAAATGAGAGAAAAAGAAATTAGATTTCGTAAATATGAGTTCAAAAATCAGGAGAGATATTTCCCAATATACAATGATAAATACCATTTTCACAATAAGAAACGAAGATCTTACCCGTCTTAATCCAGAAGAGGCAGTCACATTTTTTCGTGATATACTCTGGGCAGAGGTCAGGCGATTAGGCATCCCTATGCATAAAGTCTCCATCTCTAACAAGATTAATGTGGCAGATGGAGGTATTGATGCTTCTTTGGATGATACTAGCTTACAATCAGATATTTTTGAAGTTGGCTTTAATGGATTCCAAATTAAGACTGGTACATCTTTTGAGCCTTGGAAATCTGCTACAATTAGAAAAGAATTATTTGGAAAAGGGAAGAAAGTCTCAAAAGAAAACCTGGGAAGCCAAATTAGACATTGTCTTGAGCAAAAAGGAACATATACATTAGTATGTTTCGGTTTCGATCTTGTAGAATCTCAGCGATATAAGTCAATACAAGGGTTCAAAGATTATTTTATCAAATGCGGTTATAAAAATCCCAAAGTGAAGATTCTCTGCATCAACAATATCATAAGCTTCCTCCAATCATTTCCATCTCTGGCTCTTCGAGTCAATGAGAAAGGACATGCAATATTTCAAACTCATTATAGTTGGTCTCGTCAGGATGATATGAAGTATAAATATATTATAGGAAAGGAACAGGATAGTTTTATATTATCTTTACAAACACATTTAAGATCTAATGATCCTTCATCCAGTCATGTAAGGATCTACGGACCTGCAGGTATTGGTAAAACAAGACTTGTTTTAGAAGCAACGCGTGCAGATGACTTACAACCTCTAGTGATTTACTGTGATTCCGCCAACAAATTTCTTAATAGCCCCTTAATGAATGAGATATTAAAAGATGATTGTAATTTTCGAGTCATTCTAATTCTTGATGAAACAGATCAAGATAATAAAGCAACAATTTGGAATAAATTAAAGTATTTAGAACATAGAATTAAACTTGTTACAATATTTAATGAGATTGATGAAGCAACTAGCACAATTACTTATATGGAGATTCCTTCCTTATGTAGAGAAAATATTAGTAATATAATTCAAGAATATGGTATTGACAAATATCAAGCAGATCGATGGTCAGAATATTGTGACAACTCACCAAGGGTTGCCCATGTAGTTGGGTGGAATTTTAAGAATCATCCAGAAGATTTATTGAAATCACTAGACACGGTAAATATTTGGAATAGATACATAGCATATACAGATCCCCCAGAAAGCCCAGCTGTTCTTG
>CAZWKB010000078.1:0-1897 GCA_964633925.1 uncultured bacterium | reverse complement strand
TTCGTGAAAGATATACAGTACTTAAATACCTTGCCCTTTTTAAAAGATTTGGCTATGGGAGAGCAATAATATCCGAAGCCTGGACTATTGCTAAGCTTATTGAAGCCTCAAATTCACACATTACTTGGGATAGATTTCAAGAGATTATTAAAGAATTGAGAGCAAGAAAAATTCTTCAAGGAGAGTTTACCCTTTATATCACCCCCAAACTGCTTCATATCAAGTTATGGTCCGATTGGTGGGATTGCTATGGTAATGGATTTAATTATGAGGGATTCACCTCAAACTTATCTACTACTCTAATGAAGTGGTTTTACGAAATGTTTAAATATGCTGAAGGATCAGGGGTTGTGACTAAAATCGTAAAAGAGCTTCTAGGCCCTGGAGGTCCTTTCAAGAACGATGAATTTCTGAAAACAGAACTTGGATCATATTTTTTTTTGACACTTACTGAATCAAATCCAAAAGCAGCTTTAGATTGCCTTCAAAGAAATATCGGCACATGGAGTAAAAGGGAACTGCTATTATTCACTATTGGACGCAGAAATGTTATTTGGTCACTCGAATCTATAGCAGTCTGGAAAAAATACTTTCCTGAAGCGGTCTATTTATTGCTTAAACTTGCTGAGGCGGAAAATGAGTCTTGGTCTAATAATGCCAGCGGAGTTTTTGCAAACCTTTTTAGTCTTGGAACAGGAGGACTAGCTCCTACAGAAACATCTCCGTCAGAAAGATTACCTATCCTTGAGCAGATTCTAAATTCAGACATAAAAGAACAAAGAATGCTAGCAATAAAAGCTTGTGATATCGCTCTTGAATTTCATAATATCACTAAATATGGTAGTCATGAATATCAAGGATTAGCACGCAAAGCCAATCTATGGGTACCTGAGAATCCAAAAGAGCACATCGAAGCATATCAAAAGGTCTGGAAATTGTTATATAATCAGTTGGAAGTTTCAGATGCTGATGAGCAAAAGCAAATAATGGATATTTTACTTACACATAGTAAAGTATTATTGCTTCAACCGAATATAAGGGATGACGTGATAAAAACCCTAATTGATATGTCTCAAACCTCTTTTGTTGATGAAGAAAATTTATTAAAAACAATTTATCATAATTCAGGACAAAATTGAGGGAAATAGTTTTCTCTCAAGATTACATCGTCATATTAAGTATGTAATGCCAAATGAAGTGATTAATAGTCAAGGCCTTTTATCTGAAAAGCCTCAATCAAAAATAGATGAACTTGCAAAAGAAGCTATTCAAAATCCCAGTTTATTGAACTCAGAACTTGATTGGCTAGTTACAGATCAGGCAAAAAATGCTTATCCTTTTGGTTTTGCACTTGGTAGACTAGATGAACAAAACATATTATTACCTAGGATGCTAAGGGCACAGAAGAATATAGATACCCCACAAAATACTTTTCTTCTAGGTGGATATTTAAAAGCACTGTATCAAAATAATCCTGAAAAATGGGAGAACATTCTTGGTGAGTTATCTGAGGATGATAAGCTCTTCAGCTTGATTCCCGAATTAACTTTTCGTTCAGCCACATTCATATCAGACAACGCTGCATTAAGAATCCTGGCACTGGCTGAAAAAGAGAGAATTGATTTGAAGCTTCTCAAAATGTTTGCATTTGGCGGAATTCTATCTAGATTATCGAGTAATATATTTTGCAGTTGGATAATATACTTGTTAGGAAGTTCTGACCCAACCGCTATTCAGACCGCGTTGGAATTATATTATTTTTATTATACTGATAAAAGTCATAAACGCGTTTTGCCTAATAGACTTACACTCAGATTATTAACGAACAAGTATTTTTTCGATAAGCGAGAAAACGGTCGGGGGCCTGGTCGCGCTCGACTGGTTCAACGGCCGGCGC
>CAZWKB010000077.1:2203-3614 GCA_964633925.1 uncultured bacterium | reverse complement strand
AAAGACCGTGAGAAGGTAAAAGAACTGGAGGAATTAAGAAAAAAATCTGAAGAACTTTTAAAGGAAAATGCGCGGTTAACTAAAGAGCTAAAGACAGCAAAGGGTAATGCAAAACAAGAAACAGCACAAGCATATAAGCAAAATATTGATAATTTAAGTGCAACTGAATGGTTTGAAAAAGGCTATAAATTAGGTATATCGGGCAACAATACCGCTGCAGGAAAAGCATTTAGTAAGGCGATAGAACTAAATCCACAGTATGCAATGGCATACACTAATAGAGGAGTTGCGTATAACATACTTGGCAATCATCAGCAGGCAATTAAGGATTACAACAAGGCGATTGAACTAAATCCGCAGTATGCACAAGCATACAATAATAGAGGGACTACTTATGACAAGCTTGGCAATACTCAGCAGGCGATTAAAGATTACAGCAAGGCAATAGAACTGAATCCGCAGTATGTAGTGTCTTATTATAACAGAGGACTTGCTTATGACGATCTTGGCAATACTCAGCAGGCGATTAAAGATCACAGCAAGGCAATAGAACTAAATCCGCAGGATGCAGTGTCTTATTATAACAGAGGGGTCATTTATGGCAAGATTGGCAATAATCAGCAGGCAATTAAAGATTACAACAGGGCAATAGAACTGAATCCGCAGGATGCAGGGTTTTACTATAACAGAGGTGTTACTTATGCTAAGCTTGGCAATACTAGGCTTGCTAATGAGAATATTAAAATTGCCGCCAGATTAGGGCATAAAAAGTCGCAAGATTTTTTAAGATCAGAGGGTATTGAGTGGTAATGTAAAGCAGAGGAGCTTTAATTGACAGTTTGGGGAAAGACAAATGCTGGTCGAGACAATTACCAAGTCTTATGAGAAGAGGTACGTTGGGTATTTGCTGTAGGACGAAGTTTACTTGACATACAAGCGCGGCTTCCCTATACTCACTTCCAATGAAAGCAAATTATCATCAAAAAAAATGAAACGAATGGCCTACGGCTTGAGATATATGGAGTTCTTCAAACTCAAAATCATGGCCATTAACGAAACAAAGTACGCTCTAGTCGGATGAACCAAATTTTAGTGCCTTTAAAGCACATTGCTTGCAGAATATTCTAAGTCAAATATTAATTAGCAAAAAAGAGTTAGACGTGGGTGTGAAAACAAGCAATTTCAGATGGAATCAGGAGGCAACAACAATGACGAAGAAAATATGGTTCGTTGTACATCAAGAAAATCTTTGGGATATAGACAACAAGTTGATAGGCTTTTGGAACCAAGAGCAGACAAATTGTATGAACATTAATGATATCGTCATCTATTATCGAGCTGGACGAAAAAAAATTATGGGGGTTTTTAAAATAATTGAAATGGGTGAAAATTTAAACCCTGATTTTTATGA
>CAZWKB010000077.1:0-2193 GCA_964633925.1 uncultured bacterium | reverse complement strand
GATGCTATTGCGGGCCGCACGAAACATCAATGTCGTTTAGAATTATTGGGTAAAGATATTATATGTTATCGCCCAACAACGGAGAATAGATTTTCTTTTTACGATGAATGGCGAAGGCACCGTTATGGCGGGCTTGCCAAACAAGTATTTGTAGCAGAACCTAATGATCTACAATTGATTCTGAGTGATACTTCAGTATTTTCATTGTGAGAATGATGATTTTTGACAATCAAGGGCAGTGTAGAAGTAATGAAAACGATATGGCCACTGCTGGGATTGGAGCTTTTAGTCAATGGCTGCGCGACAACTCCAAATGTATAACTTTCATTACAATAAAAATAAATATGGGAGGGCTATGATGCGACTTTGGCGAATGGTTATATTGCTTGCTTTAATTGCTGTTTTGTCTGGATGTGTAACATGGCGTGACAGTTACGGTAATCGTGCTTCAAGTGCCGACGAATTTGAATGTAAACAGAAGTGTGGTTATTATGATACCAGAATGAATGCCATGGGGTATGCATTATGCAATAATGATTGCATGAGATCGAAGGGATATTCTACAAAATAATAAAGAAAGGTGAATATATTATGCACAAACTTATCTGCCTGCCTTATTGTTGTATTGTTATGGTCTGCTTTTTGTTTTGCCGGCGATGGGCTTTTCACCCATGCCTTGCTGTCGGGGAACTGGGTTCAAATCTTTCACCTTAACAATTGCCACTAAAAACAACGCAATCCCTTACCAGCAATGGCTTAGCTGATTTTTTCATTATCTAAGCATGGCTTGACAGATATGCATAGATGATACATACTCAGGCATACTAATTGTATGAGGTGAAGCTATGAGAACAACTTTGAATATCGAAGATAATCTGATGGACAAAGCATCCAAAATGACAGGAATCAAGGAAAAAACCGCCCTCGTCAAGCTTGGGCTTGAGGCGCTTATTGCCAGGGAAAGTGGCAAGAGGCTTGCGAGGCTCGGCGGAACTCAAAAGCAGTTGGAAGCAATACCAAGAAGAAGAGGGGCAGCATAAGAAATGGTTCTTGTGGATACATCGGTTTGGATTTCACATTTGAGGGATGGAAATGCTGAGCTTGCAAACCTGCTCAATGATGGCAGAGTACTTTGCCACCCATTGATTGTAGGTGAACTTGCCTGCGGGAATCTTAAAGACAGGGCAGTGATCCTTTCGTTTCTGCAATTGCTGCCGATGTGTATCGAAGCCGAACATGATGAAGTATTGTCATTTATAGAGGATAACAGCTTAATGGGAAAAGGGATAGGCTATGTGGATGCCCATCTTATTGCATCTGCTGTATTGACGGGTGTACCTATTTGGACACTGGATAAGAAACTGGCGCAAACCGCGGATAGCCTGTATAAAAATTACCTGAAAAATAGATAACAAAGTCAACCCAGCCTCGCTCGCCGTTATCCATAAAAGATTACCCAAATATCCCTGTTGAAAATCCCTGGGAATTTCGTCTTGACGCGGTGCATCGTAAGTGTTACACTTAATCTGTAAAGGAGAAAAGCCATGCCCTCCAAAAATCCGAGAGTGAACATTGTTGTTGAGCCACCACTGTATAAAGTTATGCACGAACTTGCAGCAAGCGTGGGTGTTTCGATGTCCACTCTTGCCCGTGACCTTATCCGGGAGGCAATTAACTTACGGGAAGATGTTGCCCTCGCTTCTTTTGCCGATATTCGAATGAAGACATTCGATAGAAAAGTGGCACTTTCGCATGAAGATATATGGGAATGATTTATGCCTTTTACGTTGCACTATCATCCCGCAGTTCGCGTTGAGGATTTACCCCTTACCGATCGAAGAACAAAAGACAGGATTCGTAAAGCCATTGAAGAACGATTGAAAACAGCGCCTCACAACTATGGAGAACCTTTGCGAAAGTCACTGAAAGGCTACTGGAAGCTCCGCGTTGGTGATTACCGGGTCGTGTTCAAAGTGATTGAGACGGAAGTATGGATTCTGGGCATCAGGCATCGGAAATCAGTTTATATGGATATGAGTGCGAGGATTTAATGGAAATAATACCTTATTCGGAAGAACATCGAATTTTTCGGGATACGTTTCGCAAATTTTTGGAAAAAGAAATTGTCCCGCATGTTGAACAGTGGGAAGAAGACGGCATAATCCCGCGTTGGGCATGGAAAAAACTGGGGGA
>CAZWKB010000076.1:3565-3772 GCA_964633925.1 uncultured bacterium | reverse complement strand
GTGATAGCCGCGTGTAGAAAAACCCCTGGCGTCCACGCCGCTGAAATCATAGCCGAGCGTGTTGCGCGCGTGGAAGTCCAGTCCCATGCGGTTGAAACCGTGACGGCTGAAACCTTTGCCGTCCAATCCATTCCTGTCGTATCCATCGCGGTCAAAGCCATTGCGATCGAAGCCCATGCGGTTATAGCCCCAGCGGTCATAGCCCTG
>CAZWKB010000076.1:3011-3555 GCA_964633925.1 uncultured bacterium | reverse complement strand
AGAAGCTTGTCCACAAACGGCTTGTAGGAGTTCAATTTACTCCCCCGCTCTCGCTTGGGCCTGGGCGCCCCGCCCCGCTGGAGCGAGCGCCGGATCGTCCGCGGAAAAGAAGGCGGACTTCTGTTTGCCCGCCTTCCTGAGTGTCGCGGTATCGCCCAGCAGATCCTTCCTGCGCAGCAGGTCATACACCGCAGCATAGCCGGGCTGCGATTCAGACTTGGGCAAGCCATCCGCCGAATGGGTCGGGGGCTTCAGTCCCTGCGCGGCGATGTTGCCGAACAGCGAACGGGTCTTGGCTTCCACCGACAGGCGTTCCTTATCTGTCGGTGTATGTCTGTTCTGCTGATAGACATGCTCCAATTCCGCGGCGCTGACCGAGCCGGAGGCTGACATGATCTCGAAGAATTTTTGACGATGCAGTTCGCAGGACATTTCAATTCTGTCCCGGCGCGGTGCGGTTCAACGCATCGCCATCCGTGCCGAAGTGCGCCTCGAAGCGTTCGCGGATCAGGCGCCATTGGTTTTCATATTGATCATCCTGGTC
>CAZWKB010000076.1:2445-3001 GCA_964633925.1 uncultured bacterium | reverse complement strand
ACCCACGGTCTTTCCCAATGCGATGAAGCGGTTGAGCTGGCGCTGCCCGGGTCCGGTGGGCGAATCGCTGTTCAAGCCGATCTGCCGATCGCCGATGCCGCCGCCGGTCAATGAAGAGATCTCGCCGAAGAAACGCACCGATGCCTTGATCTCTTCATTCGTGGGCGTGATGTTTTTGGGATTGGAATAATCCTTTGCCAGGATCTCCCTGCGCCGCGCGCCGATCGAATCGACCTCCACGGTCTCGCCGCGTACACTGGCGAAGAAGGACTCCACGCGCCGTGCCTGTTCGTCCGCGCTGGCATGCTCCATGCGCAGCGGCATCATGCGCGAGAGCGGCGCCTGCCCCGGTCGTTCCGCGTCGCCTTCATAACCCGGGTTCCAGGTCATGACAAACACAGAAGACGGATGCACGGGAATGCGGATCATGCCCTGCTCCGGACTGTCGATCTGGATCTCGCCATCCTCCAGCATCGATTGCAGCGCGGTCGCCAGTTTCGGATTGCGCACGATCTCGTTGATGCAGACCACGCTACCCATGGCGGCGGCCAGTCCG
>CAZWKB010000076.1:1260-2363 GCA_964633925.1 uncultured bacterium | reverse complement strand
ATTCAGGCGTGATGTTGGCTTCGACATAGTTCATGCCCTGCGACAGGTTGCCTTCGGCATCGACGGTCTTGATCGACGCCGCCACCTGCCTGGCGATGGTGTTCTTGCCAGTTCCGGGCGGACCATACAACCCGATGGCGCGCGTCCAAGACATGCGTTCCTTGTTCGCGCCCAGCAACATCTGGCTCTGGATGGACTTCATGATCATCTCGGTCTGGGTGTTAATCTCGAAGTTGGGATCGGGCATGGGGATGAATTCCTCGAGCGCGTTCTGCAATTGTCCGCCCACGCTTTCCGGCACATTCAAGAGATATGGATCGGGCGCCGTCATGAGCAACGAGGCAAAGATATGTTCCTGCGCGGTGAGCTGATCGGTGGACGTGACCAGCTTTCCCTGGCGCGGCTTGCGCGGCGGACAGGTGTGACCCTCATCCATGAATTGTCCGCACTTTGGGCAGCGCCCCGATGCTGATAAAGATATGGGAGCCGTACTGCCTGCGACATTGGCGGCTAATTTCTCGGTCACCTCCAGCAGACGATCCGTGGCGCGCGTGTCCTTTGCTACGCCACCGCCTTTCTTTGCCAGGCTCTCGATCGCCTGCGCCATCTGGGTCATGGCGCTCTTCAATTCGGTCATATCGCTGGTTGCCTGCATTGCCTGGGCGAAGGCCTCGGTATCGATCGAAACTTGCGCGGCGGGCGCAGTGCGCAGTGCATCCGCAATTGGAGCGGTATCGATCTGCACCTCCACGTTCACGCTGGGTTGTGTCAGGCTGGGTGTTTCAAAGATCGGAACTGGAATGGAGGATGCATTCCCACTTCCATTCGGACAGATATGCGCGTCCCCCATGAAGCGTCCGCAATTCGGACAGCGCCCCGCGGAAACACTGCCGCCCAAGTGAAGGGTCTTGCCATCTGAAAATGCGCTGTTCTTCATCGTGATGTACGCGCTGTCTGCGGCAGCCAACGGCGTGCCGCTTCGATTGCGTGCGCGCGCCAGGTCGGTCGCCAGCGCCACGTCATATTGGTTCTGCGGATGCAGTGCACGCTGCGCGAGCACCGCCGCCATCTGCGCCGCGGAGGCGTTCGGGGTGCCCAGGGTG
>CAZWKB010000076.1:0-1250 GCA_964633925.1 uncultured bacterium | reverse complement strand
GAGTACCCTGTGTGTCGCCCGCGGTGGAATTGGCGGGATCGAAGACCGAGAGCAGCTCGCGTCGGTCTGCGCTGTACACCTGTATTTTCCCGTCCACCGTTTCCACCACTGCCCCGTCCGACAGAATACCCACCGCTTCGACCAGGGTGCGTCCGACCGCCACGCCGCCTTTGGGTGCCGGTTCAATGCCAGCCAGGCGCGCGCTCGACCAGTCCGCCTGATCCATGCTGCGCGCGCCCACTTTGTATGGCACGCCGTTGACTTCGAGCTCCGTTCCGCGCGCATCTGCCTTGCGATATTCGCTGCCCGCGAAATGAGCCAGGTCATACGACTGTCCACCGGCGACATCCGTCTGTGCCGCGGAGATCACGCCATGATAGGAAACCGGCGGTGTGGAGAGTGCGCCGCCCACCAGGGTCTCGGAGTGGGTCACCAGTCCATACGCGGCACTGGCGATTTGGACTGCGTTTCCAGATGGCTGGATCGGGTTCAAGCCCGCCGCATCCAGGACATGGATCACGCGTCCATCGGCGAGTTCGACTGCCGAAGTTTTGTCCGCCCATGTGCCGGGCACAAAGCCGGTGCTCAACGCCAGCGGCAGTCCATCGAGGGAAACATCCACCCCTTCGCCGCTCAATCCATGCCGCATCGCGACGGTTCCGTTCGCCCGCGCTTCGGACAGCAGGGATTCCAGCCCTTCGCCATACGCAGAATCAGGAACGCCAAAGCGGCGTGACAGATGTTTCCCCAATGTTTCCTTGCTGGCGGTGGCGGGACAGAGATGTCCGCCCGTGCGCGCGGCAAAGCGACCGCAATTCGCGCAGCGCATATAGCCGCCCGCGTCCTGTGCCACGGCGCTGATCTGGCGCGTGCGCTTGGATCGCTCAAGCACCTGACGCGCCAATACCGGAGCCGATCTGCCGCTGCGCACGGCTTCCAAAGTTTGCTGCACCGCCGAGTAGCCGAACTGCGCATCACGCCGCGGCAGTCCCGTCGGGGAATGCGTGGGCGGTTTTATGCCCGCCGCTTTCATTTCGTCGAACAGTTTGCGCGTGCGCGCCTCCGCCTGTGCAACTGACGCGCGATCGGTGACCGCTGCGCCCTGGGAACGCGCGGTGTTGAAGATCTGCTCCAAGCCAGCTTCGGCATCCTGCTGCGATCCGAAAGCGTCCTGCACCGATTTGTGTTTGGCGGCGTGACCAAAGAATTTCGCGCGGTTTCCATCACATGACATGGATCACTTCTGTTTT
>CAZWKB010000075.1:2713-3786 GCA_964633925.1 uncultured bacterium | reverse complement strand
AGGGCGTGGTAGATGCCCCACACGGTACCGAGCAGGCCGACGAACGGCGCGGTCGCACCGACGGTGGCAAGCCAGGTCAGGCCGTTTTCCATATTGGCACTTTCACGGGTGACGGCTTGGCGCAGAGCGCGGTCGACGAACTCGGATTTGCTCAGGCTCTGGGCCAAAGCATTGCCTTCCTGGTGGGAAGCGGCCTCGATGGAGTCCAGAGCAATTTTCGAGAACGGCTCATTGGACTTCTGCTCTTCCAGAAACTGACGGGCTTCCCGCGGGTTCTTGATGGACCAGAAGGTCTCAATGATGCGATCGGCGTTGGCGGCAATACGGCCATTGTTGATCGCATTCATCACGGTGTACCACCATGAACCGATGGACATGACGATCAGGGTGATGAGCACCACCCAGCCGACCACGTCCATGTTCTGCACCATGTGGCTGAAACCCATTTGCTGCAGGGCTTCAGCGTTGTTGGACGATCCGCCCGCAGCGGAAGCGGCGGCAGTAGCGGTTAAAATGAGGTCCTGCAACATAAGGAATACCTTTATAAGTTAGTTAATGAAGAAAATACGGTACAACTGTCAATTTACATCGTGAAGTCAACGCTTACCAGAGCAGTGCCGCCAACCGGCTGACCATTCTTTTTACCTGGATTGATTTTCCATTTCCGGATGCCGGCCAAGGCCGCACGGTCCAAATCGCGGTTTCGGCTGGATCTATGCACCGAGGCATCGAGTACCGTACCGTTGGCATCGTAAGTCACCTGAATGACAACGGTACCCGTGGCGCCAGCACGGGCCGCGGCCGGTGGGTATTTAATCGGATACTGGGCGCGGGTCGAGGCATCGACATCACCGCCGCCGAAATCTGCCGGCGGGCCGGCGGGTGGGGCGGGCGGGGTCGGCGGCGACTGGGTGTCCATCGGACCCGGGGCGTCATAAACCATTGGCGGCTCATCCGGCGGCGGCGGCAGGCGCGGACCTGGTCAAATTCCAAACCTTCAGCGCCGATCGTCTGGTCACCGCCAACGCGCGCAAGGCAGACTACCAGACCCGCAACAGCGGCGGCGGCGAAAC
>CAZWKB010000075.1:2117-2682 GCA_964633925.1 uncultured bacterium | reverse complement strand
TGTGAATAGCCTGCTTAAAGTATACTTTCGGCGAATCCGGCGTCGGTGGTGGTGGTGGTGGTGGTAGTGGTGGTGGCTCGGCAAACGAAACCAAGGTGATGGTGTCTTCGCCTTTTTTGGTGTCCGGCGCAGAAACAGGGGCCATGAGCATCATGAATATCAGCACATGCACGGTAATGGCGGCGGCGTTTGCCGACACGCGTGGCACGCTGATCTTGTTCTTCTGCTCGTATTTAGAATTCAAATCCGTCATGTGGCGGCGGCTCTGCTTAATGGATGTTCAATGACGCTTCTGCGCCGTGACCCGCAAACACGCGGGAACCTAGAAGTTTACAACAGTTTCCAAAGCCCTGCCAAGCACCTACTTGGCGCCGGCCTGTTTCAAGCGCTTATTGGCCTCGGCCTGGGTTTCAGGGTCCTTGGCGGCCTCTTTCAGTGCCGCAATCATCGCGGCCCGGTTATCAAGCCCGAACTCCGACTCCGACTCCGCGATGATCAAATAAGCATCACCCTTATTGTCAACACCCTTGCTTAACCCCCGCTGAGCCGCAGCCTTGGCCTTGGC
>CAZWKB010000075.1:1746-2031 GCA_964633925.1 uncultured bacterium | reverse complement strand
ATGATGCCTTTGCCCATGCCGTCATTGATGATTTTAATGGCCTGCGCCTCCTTGCCCTCGAGGTAGGAATAGGACACATAGCCGGCTTCGTATTCTGCAAGCGTCTTAATCTGGCCTTTGGCATACAGGTCGTCGAAGATTTTTGCAGCCTTGTCATACTGCTTTGCATTGGCTAGAACCAGGAGCTGTTTGACCTGCGCGCCACTGTCTCCGGTGGCCGCACTGGCACTGGCGGTCTTGGCCACTTCATCGGCGATTTTGTTGGCCTCGGCTTTCTGTCCGGTT
>CAZWKB010000075.1:725-1621 GCA_964633925.1 uncultured bacterium | reverse complement strand
GAGATAGTCGAGGGCTTCGGCATATTTCTTGTCGTTGATTTTCAACAGGCCCAGATTGCGCATCAAGTCATAATGCTTATTGTTGCTGAGACCGCCCTGTTTGACTGCCGCTTCAGCCTGTCGTGACATTTCCGCGTAGTTGGTTGGATCACGCTGGATCTGGGCAACGTATTTCTGGAAATAGGCTTCGGACTTTTCTTCGTTGCTGGCATCGGGATTGGCGAGCACGGCATCGGCGGTGGCGGTCAAAAGCGCCGGATCCTGACCATTGGAAGCCTTCACCATCGCTTCCCACTCTTTCTTGATTTTACTAGGCGCCGCCGCAGGTTCGGGGCGCGTCGCATTCGGATACTTGCTGACGACCGCCGCGGCGGCATTGGCCTGAGCGTCGCAGTCAACGGTCTTGCCTTCAGCGGTGTAGCATTTTTCCGCCTTGAGCCGATCACGGGTACCGCCTGTCTGTGCCTGCACCGAAACCGAAGCGATCATCATGACCGAAACCGCGGCCCAGACTTTCTGCTTGTTCATGGATTTTCCTAATTCCATATAACCGGAAGGATAGAGTAATTGCTCTCGTCGATTCACTCAAGTGGTCGGCCCGGGCAGGCCCGGGGCCGTTCATATTCAAATATCGAGATTGCCGACCTTGAGCGCGTTCTCTTCGATGAAGTCACGGCGGGGCTCGACCAACTCGCCCATCAGGGTCGAGAAAATCTGGTCGGCGGCGACGGCGTCTTCGATCTTCACTTTCAACAGGCGGCGGGATTCCGGATTGACCGTGGTTTCCCAGAGCTGTTCCGGATTCATTTCACCCAGGCCTTTGAAGCGCTGGATGGTGAGGCCCTTCTTGGCGATTTCCATAATGCGGTGCAACAGGTCCAGGCGTTTGGCGGTTT
>CAZWKB010000075.1:0-611 GCA_964633925.1 uncultured bacterium | reverse complement strand
GCCATTGACCAGCTGACTGGCGGCGACCGTCTGGATGACCTGTAGACCGTTGTGCTGCTTTTCGATGACGAGCGCGCCCTGCTGTTCGTCGCTGGCCGTCTGAACCGAGACGGCATAGCGCGCCTTGCCGGCGCCACGGTTATTGAGCTTGGCCCCGAGTGCCGCGGCCCAGTCGCTCAGCGCGCCGGCGGTTTCGAAATCATCCATGCGCAAAGCGCGGCTGTCGAGCACAGCCTGCAGCACATCGACATCGACGCGGTAAGCGAAGCGCTCCATCACTTCCTGTGCGGCGACCACCTGCAGCATCAGTTTTTCCAGCGCCTCGCCGCGGATGGCTGGAGCGCCTTCGCCGGGAACCAGCTCGGCGTTTTCAACGGCATTGCTGACCAGGTAGGCATTCAGCGCCGGCACGTCTTTCAAGTACAGCTCGTTCTTGCCTTGCTTGATTTTGAACAAGGGCGGCAGACCGATGTAGATATGCCCGCGCTCGATCAGCTCCGGCATCTGCCGGTAGAAGAAGGTCAACAGCAGGGTGCGGATGTGCGAGCCGTCGACGTCGGCGTCGGTCATCAGGATGATACGGTGATAACGCAGCTTGTCCGGATTGTATT
>CAZWKB010000074.1:0-3964 GCA_964633925.1 uncultured bacterium | reverse complement strand
TCGGCGTGGCAGGCGGGTGCGCAACTTTTCTTATAAAAGAAAAGTTGCAATAAGGGTTTTAGGGCCGTAAGGCCTTAGGATTTCAAAGGCCGCAGGCCTTGGGGTTACAAAGGCCGCAGGCCCTTAGGATTTCAAAGGCTTGGCATAAAAATTGCTGTATATATGCCCAAAGGAGCCAAAATTATGAAGACAAGTGTTGAAAAATCCAACAGTCTCTATTCAAACATCCGCGAGATCATCGATAATGCGAGAAATAATATAGCCAGATCAGTTAATCACGAAATGGTCAAAGCCTATTGGCTTAGGGAGAGAACGAGCCGAGTATGGAGAATATTTAATTGATACACTTGCAATCAAATTGTCAAAAGAATATGGGAAGGGATTTGATCATACAAACTTGTGGCACATGAGAGGATTCTATATCAAATTTCCAATTCTCGACGCAGTGAGTCGAGAATTGAGTTGGACACATTACAGGATACTAATGAGAGTAGAAAATTCGCAAGCAAGAAAGTTTTATGAAATTGAATGTGCAAATAATAACTGGTCAACTCGAGAATTTGAAAGGCAGGTAGGCAGTGCCCTTTATGAACGCCTTGCACTAAGCAAAGATAAAAAAGCAGTGCTGAGAATGGCATCAAAAGGTCAGGAAATTACAAAATATAAAGACATAATAAAAGATCCCTACGTACTTGAATTCACCGGCTTGCAAGACGGAGTAAAACTTTATGAAAGTGATCTGGAACAGTCACTTATTAATAATTTATCGAAGTTTCTCCTTGAACTTGGAAAGGGATTAACTTTTGTTGCAAGACAAAAACGGATCTCGCTGGATGGTGATCATTTCTACATAGATCTTGTGTTTTACAATACAATACTGCGTTGTTATGTACTTAT
The DNA here is from genome assembly GCA_964633925.1 of uncultured bacterium. Classification (GTDB taxonomy): domain Bacteria; phylum Margulisbacteria; class WOR-1; order JAKLHX01; family JAKLHX01; genus CAZWKB01. Next base: position 3,067 of record CAZWKB010000074.1, on the reverse strand, counting down.
AGATCTTAAAACCGGCAAGCTGACTCATCAGGATATAGGACAGATGCAAATGTATGTGCATTATTACGACAGAGAGTTAATTTCGAAAGAAGAATCCCCTACTATCGGCCTTATTCTTTGCGATGATAAAAAAGAAGCAGTCGTAAAATATACTTTGACAAAAGAAAATCGCCAGATATTTGCATCAAAGTACAAACTATATTTGCCTACGAAAAAAGAATTGGCGGGAGTGTTTGAAGAACGCAGCACGCAGTAGGCAGTAGGAGTGTTTGGATTCCCAAAAGGAATATTAATCCACTTGAGTCAGCTGAATGTAATATAACTTTATCCTAGCAAGATAATTATGAATATTTCTCCAGTTGCCGATTATGTTTAGCTTATTGTCCACAGAGGAATAATTAAACAAGATATGAGTTTCTTTTGTTGAATCGTTTACCACTAGAGAGTCGCCGACAAATTGAGTGTTGCTACCCAATAAAAGACTAAGATGGTCTTTTACTGGAACAGTAGAGTTGCTTTCGATCTTTATGGTCAAAATATATGAATGAAGCCCGGGTTTGAGGCCACAAAACGACACATTAAATATTTGTGTGATATACCCTGTAGGTGGAACTAATTGAATTGAGGCAAAAGGGTTCGTTGTATTTAGCATTTCCTCCATGTGCAAACTATTTATCTGTCCATGATCTATCGAAAGAGAACTGCCAGTATCCTTATCAAGAAGATTGACAGATGATAATGTTACTCCTGTTCCGCTGCTGTATTTGTCGGATGGAGATGCTGTGCTTGCAGCTCCTGAATTGGAAGCGCTGTTACTTTCTGCAGTGGACACGACTATTGGTTTATAAGGGAACTTGATTTTTTTAATATCATTCAAGGAAGACGCTTTTGGTAAATATAATGCTGCTGTCAATGGAACTCCGTTAGCTTGAATTGCAACACCAGCCAACAAAAAACAGACTAAAATGAACAATGCTATTTTTTTCATTTTTTACTCCTTGATAGTGAGTATATATCAGTGAAGGATACACGTCAAACTCTATCGCAAGTAAACCCTAGGAATTAATTCACCTTCCCCATAAACATCGGCAAACCTATTTTCTGCCGCCTTGTTTCGCCTTGTATCTCAACACCTTTCCTAGCAGGAATATCGCCTCGCTCTCCTAGATGTTGTTCAAATGTATTTGCTCCAAAACTTGAGCCAAGAAATACTGTATGCTTGCCAAACTTGCCGTTGATGTCATCCACTGCTTCGTATAGCTTTTTTGTATCAAGCGCTCTAAGAGTTTCACCAAAAAGATCCAGCTGTGCAAGTTGCTCTTCTCCAATATTGAACATTACAACACCTGTTGCTCTGTATTCTTTTTCCGGATTGAATAGTTTATTAAATACTTCTGTTGCATGAGGCAACATTTCATTTGGTATTGATGTAGCTCTTGAAAAAACAACTTCCATTCCCGCATGGCGAAAGTCTTGTGTCTTCAATATAAAAACAGCTTTTGATGCGGCAAGGCTATAGCGTCTTAGTTTGATACAGGCATTTTCAATATTCTTTGAAAGCTGAGAAAAAACGAATTTTTCATCACGTGACGGCGGAGTGAACGTTTTGAATTTCTGAATAGAGCAATAAGATCTTTTTATTTCCATATTAAGCGGCATGACCATTTTTCCGTTTAACTCAAGCCATGTTTCTATCGTTGGTTTTGTAAAATGTGATCTGACCCATTGTTCTTTTTGTCTTGCAAATTCAAGAGCGGTGCGAATACCGAGCTTTGCCAGATAATTACTTGTTTGATGCCCTATTCCCCATATTTTTTCTGTTGGCATCTTTTCAATATAATTGTGAATTGAATGTGCAGGAATAACTGTCAGCCCTGATGGTTTTTTCCATTTTGAACCGACTTTTGCAATTGTTTTATTCGGTCCAAGCCCTGCAGAAAATGTAAAACCCAACTCACTATCAAGATCCTGTTTGATCTTTATCGCTATATCTTTGTATGACATTCTTAAGGGTCGACGCATTCCAGTTATATCTGCAAAACATTCATCAATGCTATATTCTTCTACCATCGGAGTGTATCGCCCAACGATTGAATACAGACGTTTTGAAAGAAGGCTATAAGTTTCATAATCTGATGGAAGAATTACAACATCAGGACATATCTTTCTGATCTCCCAAAGCGCCATTCCGCGCTTAACACCGCGATCTTTGGCTTCATAGCTCATTGATGAAGCTATGCCACGCTCTTTGCCTGTAACAACAGGTTTGCCTCTTAGCTTAGGATCACGTGACTGCTCGCATGATGCAAAAAAAGCATCGCCGTCAATGTGTAAGATCGCTGATGATAGAGAATCTATTGATAACGGACTGTCATTCATAGATATTTTCTGATAACGGCGGTTACAACAGCGGCAATATTGAGAGTGGTCTTTGGTTCTATAGGACTGAATTGCTGATTTGCAGGAGCAAGATATATTACGCCTTTCTTTTTCATGAAATATTTCATTGTCCATTCACCATCTATTTCTGCAATAACAATGTCCCCTTCTTTAGGCGTTCTATTTCTTTCTACAAGTGCAATATCACCAGGTCTAATGCCTGCATCTATCATCGAATCACCACTTACCTTGAGCATATAAGTTGCATTACGATTCTTTATCAGGAATTCATCAATAGTGATTATATCTATCAACTCTTCTTCTGCAGGCGACGGGAAACCGGCCTGTATTGTTCCAAGTATCGGTATCTTTTTTATGTTTTTTTTCATTGTTTTATTATAGTAAACATGTGTTTACTTGTCAATTTATAATAAAACCTCTATAGCTCGGATAATGTTTGATTCTTTTTGCCCCATTCTAGAAACAACAATTCGCGAATTGGTTTTTGGATTAAACCTGCCATTTCTAAAAAGATCTTTTCCGAATTTATGCGCTCTTTCAATAATCATTTGCGACTTCTTCAATTCAAACGGTCCGATATCTGATACATAGGGATTAATTATTTTTACCTTCAACTTCTTATCTACAAAAATATCGTCCATCATTGCACCGGGAAGCTGGTCGTATG
>CAZWKB010000073.1:0-4080 GCA_964633925.1 uncultured bacterium | reverse complement strand
TTGCAAGCATTATTAAGTATTATATACTAACTCAACATAACCTTGATTATGGGACGCTATGTTATTATATAATAATAAGATACGAAAAATACTGTAACACGGCCTAATTACCGTGTCAATACCAGGATACAGCATCGATTGATCCTCAACAATCCCGGAGAGCCGATAATTTGATATTCCTTAACGTGCTATTTCGTCCGTTTTCCGTGGGATCATCTTATACGTGGAATTATTTACAAGCCAAAATTCTCATTTCATGAAATCACTTTTTCCTGTTGATCAAGCACACAACTTTTGGTCACATCGCACTTGGTTGAATAGGGTAGTGCCCTACCCTGCCCTTTTCATTTTTTTAACGTGCTTTATTCTCCGAATTCTGTGGTGACCCCTAATATATCTTTTTGGTGGCTTCATCATATTCCACTAGTTTAAATCACCATCGTGCATAACCGCCAACGACTCATCACCAGAATAAAATAATTGTATTTGATTACCGCTTGAGTCTTTCACTGAATATGGAACATTTTCCAAATAGATTGCGTTAATACTCAAACAACATACACTTACAAAAAGAAAGATAAATATAAATTTCATCTATAAACTCCATTTCGCAAACTATACCCTTCTGAAAACAATCCGTAACGACTTTCCAGTTTTTTTATAACTCGTCCCTTTTTATCAATAAGAACAAAACATCCAGCATAAGGATCTTTTGCTGAATAATCTGGATAATGCATTATAAAAGCATACCCTTCTTTAAAAATGGACGCTTCTAAGAATTGGCATGAAATTATTGATTTACCTTTGCTATTGATATATCCCCATTTACCGTCAATTTCAATAGCTGCCAAACCTTCAGTAAAAGGTAATGCATTATCAAACTGATAATCAATTTTAATATTTCCCTTTTTATCGATATATCCCCATTTATAATTTAATTCAACAGGAGCCAAGCCTTCGTTAAAATTTTTTACATTCCCATTTAAGTATTTCCCAACAATATTATTCTTAGTATCGATTAATAAATATTTGTTTTCTGTCATCACCCAAGCGACTCCATCAGAAAAAGATTTTACATTATCATATATTGCAGGAATACTAAGTTTACCTGTTTTATCAATAAATCCCCATTTCTCTTCGATTTTTACTGCCGCTAATCCCTGCGAGAAGCTCTCTGCGTCTTCGTATGAAGAAAAAACACTATCCCCTTTATTATCAATAAAAGACTTTTTGCTAGTTTTATCGACCTGCACAATAGCATAACCCTCTGAAAAGTCCCAACAACGATAAAATATAAATGGAATTTTAACATTATGTACCCCTCTTTTATTGTCTGCGATCGCTGGGGACGAGCCGCTATTAACCCATTTGACAAAATACTACCTTGAACGCTATTTACACAATACTCATATAAGTCATAATTCTCCATATAATAGCCTTGGAGTTGTAAATCATAAAATGTGACTAACGGAGATGGTCTTAAATCGTTATTATTCTTAATTGGGTGCGTTTTATTTAAGAAATCAAAATCAACAACCTTTTTTGCAAGCTTATTTTTTATTCGCTCATCAGAAACATTAACCCACTCAGATTTTTTATCATTGGCATAAATTAATAAAAATAAGGCGTCTTGTTCTTCATAGTTTTTTATTCCTCCAATAATTTTATTTGATACCAGATCCCAATAAATTATATACTGAGTATTATAAATTAGAATAAGGTTTTTATATAGGGATGCCCCGGTCCATTTTAAATCTTCTTTTTCGATATTTGATAATGTTTTTAGCGTTTCATTAATTAGGTCATAATATAGTGAATAAACAAGATCACCGTTAAAATTAAAAATATTAATCCTATCAATACTTCCTTTTCCAACAATTAGAGACCTTTCCCTATCTATGTAATAAATAGGTGATGTAATATATGATACAACCGTTTCATTTTTACTAAATTTATAGTATCTTGGTAAAATATTATATGCATCAATAATCATATCACCATAATTATTTAAAAAAAATACTTGTTCGATTTTAATATCGATATGATTGTTGGGAAAACCAAATTGTTTTTTCTCAATTATAATTTTATTCAAATAATCATATTTATATATACTACCATCTTCAAATACAATAAACGCTAAATTATGATCAACCAATAAAATATCATTTATCTTAAGATCTGAAAACTCATGGCTTTGATTTTGTTCATTTTGAATTATTACAAGCTTTGAGTTATCAAAATAAGCAAAAGTATTGATATCATGGCGATATGCCCATCCGTCAAATTTTTCAACTATTCTTTTTGATATAAGAAATGAGCAGTTATTATTTTTGTATTCGTATAACGTAAATATATCTCCTGAATACAAATATGTAATAATTTTTCCTTTATCTTCATAAATGCCACCCCCATCTGAAATCGTAATTACATTACTTGTAAGAAGTGGTTCAACTATCTCATAAGCGTTAACCACACCATTCTTACTTAATAGACATTTTCCATTAATTATGGGTAGTTTTAAGTAATTCTGTTGGTCTAGTCTTATGGATATTACTTCATTATATGATGTAAATAGTAATAAAACACACACTGCAAGTATTTTATATTTGCCTATTACTTCTTTAAATTTTACCATAAACCAATCTCCTTGTCAGCTTTTAATAATTTACTTTTGACTTCTAACGATAGACTCCGAGAATTGAACAATATAGCAGAACAATGCCCACTGATTTTTAAATTAAGAAATGCATCTTGAACTATTAATACCAAATCTATACCTGTATTTCCATCAGCGTCATGTAGCCATTGATGAACTTCGTCTCCGCTAAAAAAACATGAAATCGTTTTTCCATTTGGCTGCTTGATTTCAACCGGGACATCTACTACATAAGATGAATAACATTGCTGTATTATGAATAAAAAAATAATGATAAAAAAAATTTGTCTCATATAACTCCTTAGTATAAATTAACGTAAATTTTAAAAAACTAAAATTCCTTCGCGAAATTTTCCAATATGAGGATTTCCTTCATAACGAGAAGGAAGCTCAATAACTATTTCATTATTTTTATTGATTAAATAAACTTTTAATAAAGTTAAATCAGAAGAATATTTCATCACGCATGCATATCCTTCGCTAAAATCACCCGCATAATCATAAATTGGCTCTATCACAATATTCCCTTCTCTATCTAAATATCCCCAACCACTCTTTTTCCCAATTCGAGTATTTATTCGCAGCAATCCATCACTATAATTAGCTGTTTCAATATTTGAATCATATTTTAGCAAATAAACAACATGCCCCTTTGTATCTGCAAAACCAGTTCCTTTATCACTATAAAATCGTATTAATCCTTCAGAAAACGTACCATAATATTTCATTTCGCTTTCAATAGAAATAATAACTTTACCTTTAATATTAATGATATTTTCTCCATCATTCACAACTGCTAATCCTTCTGAAAAAGGTTTACTATTCCCAAAATCATTGTTAAAAACATTTTTTCCTTTTTTATTGATATACCACGCCTCACTACCCTTTTCTACGAGTGCAAATCCATTACAAAAATCGGATGCTTTTTCATATATAGCAGGGATCACAACCGCACCTTTTTTATTAATATATCCATAACAACCGTCATTATTACCACCCTGTTGTTTAAATAACGCTAAACCATCATGGAATGGCCATATTTTTCCATATTGCTCACCCAATTCCAAAACAATATTTCCTTTTTTATCTATATACCCTACATTATCCAATGTGTTAGGATTTCTATCACGATCGATAAATACAGGGCACATTCCTTCAGAAAAATAAGCATTCATAAAAGGTCTTACAATATCTGCGTTTTTAATTTTAAGATACATTAGGTCTTTTCCCAAAAACCATTTGCTTTCTTTCATTTCATCTTGCGTATAAATACAATTAAACGACAATGTTATCATAACAAAAAAATATAACCAACGCATTTTTACCTCCGTATGTAAGATAGCATTCTCAAAAATATAAATGTATTTCTTTTGTTGCGTTGCGCAACACTACACTATTTTACCATGGAATCAACAAAATAACAC
>CAZWKB010000072.1:0-4446 GCA_964633925.1 uncultured bacterium | reverse complement strand
TCTTTGTATAATGGAAGATTCCACAAACGTTCGCCGGATGTTTCTGCTGCATTGATAACGTCATCGATCAATTCACAGTTATTCCCAAGTATTCCAGAAGCCATGTCGCCAAGAGCAACAACACAGGCACCAGTAAGAGTTGCCAGATCGATTATCTTTGTGGCCCCAAGCTTTTTAATGTATGTAATAGCATCGATCAATATCATTCGGCCTTCTGCATCAGTGGAAATGATCTCAATTGTTTTTCCATCCATGCTCTCAACAACATCTCCGGGTTTCAGAGCTCCACCATCAGGCATGTTTTCGGTAAGAGGGATCACTGCTATTACATTTCTATCTATTTGCAGTTTTGAAATTGCTTCCATTGCATAAAGAACCGCAGCAGCCCCTGCCATGTCGGTTTTCATTTCATCCATTTTTTTGGATGGCTTCAATGAAATTCCTCCGCTATCAAAGGTAACTCCTTTGCCGACTAAACCAACAACATTTTTTTTGTCTGATTTGTTTCCAAAATAAGAAAGAACAAGCATTTTAGGCTCTTCTAAACTTCCTTTTGCTATGGCCCAAAAAGCCCCCATCTTCAGCTTTAGTATTTCTTTTTTACCAAGGATCTGCAACTTAATTTTGTTTTCCAAAGCAACTTTTTTCGCAATTACTGCAAATATGCTTGGTGTTAATTTGTTGGAAGGTTCATTAACAAGATCCCTAGCTTTGTTTATTGCAGGTACTATAATATTCGATATTTCCACGGCCATAAAATAGTCTTCAATTTTTGTCTGGTCAATATCGGCAACAATCATTTCCTTAACGAAATCGGAATCTTTGCCATCAGTCTTGTACCCTTTAAATTCATAAGCCTCCAACAAAGAAGCTTCTGCCAAAGCTCTGCATGCCTCAAACGGTTCAAGATCTCCGACCCCTGCTCCATGAACAATTGTTACAATCTTTTTAGCTTTTACTTTTTTTGCAGCTTTGATTGCTGCTGAAGAAGCAACTCTTACGCAATCCAGATCAAAAGCATCTTTTTTACCAAGGCCGACGACAACGACATGGTCCGCTTGTATTTTCCCATGTGTATGAATTATCGTAGAAGCCTTGCTTTTACCGGAAATCTCTCCTGTTGATAACAATTTAGAAATTATCCCACCAAGAGCTTTATCAACGGCTCCTGTAGCACCTCCAGGTTTTTTTATACCTTCAAACTCATTTACTACCAGCACATCACATTTAATATTTAGAACATTCTCTTTTCTGACGGATATTTTCATTAAAACTTTACCGCCGGGGCTGTTTCTGCTCCTTTTGTAGCAGCAAACAATGTTTTCTCTTTATCAAAACCAAAACTGTTCACAAACAATATAGTTGGGAATCTTTTTACAGTGATATTATATTCCTTAACTATTTCGTTGTAACGCATTCTTTCAACAGATATTCTGTTCTCAGTGCCTTCAAGGCTGTCCATTAGTGCTCTAAAATTTGCATCTGCTTTCAAGTTTGGATAATTCTCCACAACAACCAACAGTCTGGATATTGCACCTTCCATACCATTTGTTGCAGCGACTTTTTCAGAAACAGACTTTGCCCCTGCCAATTTTGCTCTAGAATCTGCAATGTTTTTCATTACATCGGCTTCATGAATCTTATATCCATTAACTGTTTCTACCAAATTCGGGATAAGATCCAGTCTTCTTTGATACAAACTTTCAACTTGTGCCCAAGCTGCTTTTACTCCTTGATCCTTTGCAACCAAACCGTTATAAACCCCTATCGTATACATAACAATTACAAACAGCGCAATCCCTATCCCGATCAACCACATTAATCCTTTATTCATCTTTTAATCCTCCTTCGATATTTATTTTCAATTTCCGTACGGGCGAATAATCATTCGCCCCTACATTATTTGATTCCACTCACCACGATCTTCCACCGCCACCACCACCTGATCCTCCACCACTAAATCCGCCAAATCCGCCACCGCCAAAACTTCCTCCACCGAAACCTCCGCCAAAAGCCCCTCCGCCACCAAACCCGCCGGTTCTTCCATTAAACCCGCCAAGAGCAGAGGCAAGCCCAATGAGAGCCCCCATTATTATTCCGGCCAGGGAAAATGTCAGAAACAATCCTATCAAAGAACCCACCAGCATGCTAAAAAATATTGAGAAACTTTTTTTAAATAATTTGAGCATTGAGGCTGCAATTATTGCTATCAGCACTAAGAATATTAGGATTGGAGTGTTTATATCATTGGTTTTCTTTTTTGGTACCGGAACTCCGTTATACTCTTTATCAATTCTTTGAACCAGAGCTAAGGATGTCTCATATATCCCCTTCCCATAATTTTTTTGCCTAAAATTAGGTATAAGATATTGATCTAATACTCGTCCACTAAACTGGTCAGTGACGATTCCCTCAAGCCCATAACCAACCTCGATCTCCGTTCTTCTTTCCTTTACGCATGTCAAAAATAGCAGACCTGTATCTTTACCCTTTTCTCCAATGCCCCATTTTTTAAACAAAGCTACAGCATATTCTTTTGGTTCGAGAGGATAAGAGGAATTAATAGTAACGATAGCAATTTCAGGTCCTTTTCTATCTTTAAGAGTCTTCGCCATCACTTCTATCTTTGCGGCACTTTCTCGGTCAATGATACCCGCAAAATCATTAACAAAACCTTTTGCTGATGGGAACTTTACTTCTGCAGAAAACACTTGCACCGACAAGACCAATGCGGTTACAGCAATTATCGCAAGTATTTTTTTCTTCATAGACATTAACTCCTAATAAAGCTCATCTTTGGCCACTTTAATCGCTTTAATTACCTGGTTTCTGGATGTTCCTCCTGGCATATCCCTGCTGTCAATACTGTGTTCTATAGTTAAGTAATCGTGAATGTCCCCGTCTATCTTTTCTGAAAACTTTCTAAGATCTCTGCTGGACATTTGATAAATGTCCATATCATTATCAATGCAATATCTGACGATCTTCCCGGTAACTTCATGAGCTTCTCTAAAAGGCAATCCTTTGCAAACTAAATAATCAGCGAGATCTGTAGCTGTGAGACAGCCTTTTTCTGTCGCTTTGTACATTTTGTCCTTATTGATCTTCATTGTGCTCAATAGTCCGTCGATAACAGACAAACAACTCTTTACAGTATCCAAAGCATTGAACAATTGCTCTTTGTCTTCCTGCATATCTCGATTGTACGAAAGAGGAAGAGCTTTCATAATTGTTAAAGTTGCCATCAAAGACCCGAAAACACGCCCGGTCTTTCCTCGTGTCAGCTCAGCAACATCGGGATTCTTTTTTTGAGGCATTATGCTTGATCCGGTCGAATACGAATCCGACAGTTCAATATATCCAAATTCTGCTGTTGACCATAAAACTATTTCTTCTGCCATTCTGGAAAGATGCATCATTATGATAGAAGCATCAGAAACGAATTCAATAACAAAATCTCTGTCTGAAACTGCATCAATACTGTTCTTCGAAATTTCGGCAAAATCAAGTTCTTTTGCCAAAAAGTTGCGATCAATGTCATAGCTTGTTCCGGCAAGAGCAGCTGAACCAAGTGGCATTACGTCAGATCTCACAAAACAATCTTTCAGCCTTTCACTGTCCCTCTTTAACATGTAGTAGTAAGCCATTATGTGATGAGAAAAAAGAATTGGCTGTGCCTTCTGCATATGGGTATAGCCAGGCATAATCACATCAGTATTTTTTTCTGCAATTTTAATTATTGTTTTTTGAAGTGTCTGCACCATATCAAGAACTGTCAAGATCTCATCCTTCAAATAAAGCCTGATATCAGTTGCGACCTGATCGTTCCTGCTTCTGCCCGTATGAATTTTCTTACCGGCATCGCCAACTTTCTTGATCAAATTAGCCTCTATGTTCATATGAACATCTTCGTATTCTTTTTTAAAAACAAAAGTCCCAGATTCCACCTCTTGAAGTATCTCTGCAAGCGCGTTTCTTATATCGTTATATTCTGTCTGATTAAGAATCTTTGCTTTTTGCAAAGCCTTTGCATAAGCAAGACTGCCTTTTATGTCGTGTTTATAAAGCCTCCAGTCAAAATGAACTGACGAATTAAAATCCTCCATAGTAGAGTCCATTTGCTGAGTAAATCTGCCTGACCATGCTTTTGATGTTATGCTTTCTTCCATTTTCGCATCCAGATTCCTAATAACTGTCTTTAGTTGCTTAAATATCGGCAACAGATACTTTGATGCTTTTTCAGCCATTTCCCATTCCTTTCATTTGAAGACCGAATAGCTTAATAAATCCTTCGGCATCTTTTTGATTGTAGATATTATCTTCTTCAAATGTTGCAAGATTTTTATTGTAGAGAGAGTTGTTCGATTTTCTACCTACAACGATACAATTTCCCTTATACAATTTCATTCTGACAACTCCGTTTACTCTCCTTTGTGAAAAATCAAT
>CAZWKB010000071.1:0-4550 GCA_964633925.1 uncultured bacterium | reverse complement strand
GATTTTACAAAAATGTGGAACTCTCATGAATATGCGTTTCCACACATTCTGAATTAGAACCGTCATTTTATAACCCTGCTCACAAGAACAAACAGGAATATTATCTTCTAAAATACAAGAAGAATGGGAAGGACATGTATAATTACTACAAGGAGATAGTACATCTTCAACACATTCTCCGCCACTATTAATATATCCTGAATCACAAATACATTGTGGAAGTGAGTTCTCTATTTGACATATTCCATGCCCTGAACAAGTTACTCCTTCACAAATAGAATGGCAAGAACCATCGGCGTCTCTTAGATACCCTTGATCACAGATACAAGAAGGTTTGCCAGTCTTATTTTCTGCACAATGTTCATTTTGTTTACATGTTATATCTGAGCAATAGGTAGCTTCTAAACATAAAAGACCTTTACTATAATACCCCTCATCACACCTACAATTAGCCGCGCCATTATTTACTTCGCAAAATCCATGATTAGAACAATTTGCATCTGAGCATGGAGAGGAGAGAATGCTAATGCATTCCCCCCCTTTGGCTAAGTATCCTTCATCACAAATACATTCTGCAATTCCATTACTAATATTACAAAAACCATGTTCCGAGCAAAGAATATCCCAGCAAGGATCAATAATACATTCTAGGGCATCAGCTTTATATCCTTGGGAACACTCACAATAAGGCTGAGAGGAATCTGTCTCAAAAAGGTCTATCGTCGTAATAAAACTCTTGATGTCATCTATAGTAAATGAAGTGCCTGTTATATATAATTTTTTGTTATTTGAATAAACAATAGCGTTTATAGTATCTTCACCAGTGGTTCCAAATTGTCTTTTTTCTAAAACATTACCCGAAACATCTAGCTTCATAAAGAAACCATCTCTGCCACCATTTTTTGAATGTTCAACAATTTCACCAGATGTATTTCCGACAACAAATAAATATCCTTCTGCTAAAACCATTGATCGTATTTCTTCATTCTCGGGGGTTCCGAATTGCTTAATCCAATTAAAATTAAAATTTTGATCTAATTGCGCAACAAAGGCATCCTTCCCTCCTATATATTGATTTGTACCTAAAGCCTCTGTTGAATATCCAGCTATATATACATAGTTGTTAGTAGCATCCTTTGCTATGGCCTTTATAGAACCTTTGCCTAAAGTGTTATAATACCAATCATCATTGATAATATTTATAAGCCTTGCCTCAGAGGAATCTTCAAGATCCTCTTCAGCTAATGGAATTCCAGGCCATTTTAGTTTTACTGATGTTCCTCCAAAGATCATTGAATCATACTTATCAACATGAAAGTCTTTTATGAGATAATCTCTTAAATCATAATAAGACTCCATCGAGGTAAAACTACCATCGTAATTTGTTTGTAATAGAAAAGGAATATGTGAGAACTTTTCTTGATAGTTAAGTGTTTCACACCAACCATTATATTTCTGCCCTGGAGAACAATAGCATGAATCAGACTCCTCATCATACCCTCTTGTTAGACATTTCAATTTTTCCCATGGAGTTTTCTCTCCCGGAATACAGGTATCAATACCATTTTCATAAACATTCTTATATCCATCATCACATATGCAAAAAGACCAATTATAAGAAACAACACAATTCCCATGTCCTCCGCAATCGCTATTCCTACAAAAAGCAAATGAATCTTGTATATAAAGCCCATTATTGCCATCCATATGTGTTGTAGTTCCTGCAAAATATATTTTCCTTGTTGCTTCATTTATTTTTATAGACTCTCCTGTATCATCTGCTATGCTGCCGAATTGTTTAAGCCATATTCGCCGTCCACTTGTATCAAAATGACCTATAAAAACGTCTTGCCCTCCATTGTTTATCCACCCATCAAATGCTCCATCCGTTGAGCCTGCAATAAAAATATTCCCATAAACATCAACAACCATACTATTTAAATAATTATTAACCTTTGATGAAACTGTTTCAGCACTTAATATTTGAGTCCATATCAATTCTTTTTTAGATGAGAATTTAGAAATAAAAACATCATAATTTCCTCGATTATAGATATTTCCGGCCACATAGATATTTCCTGCACCATCAACTTGAATAAATTTTGCAAGAGTACTATTGCCATTCCCGATCTCTAATGTATCTAACTTATTCTTAATTTTGCACTCTCCTTTACCAGAGCATTCAATATTGGTACAAACATCATTTTTCACACAGGTATTGTCAATATTATGGTAATTTTCGAAGCATTCACAATGAGAAGAACCATCAACATTAATAGTACAAAGCCCTCCATCAGAACAAGTATTACCCCAACAAACATCATTTTCTATACAACTCAAGTTTCCCACATGAAATCCATCTCTACAGATACATTCTGCCTCTTCATTTTTTTCATTAATATTCATCTTTATAATAAAAAAATCTGCGCGTCCTTCATTTTTAATATTATTCAATCTGCCCAAAGTAGTGCCTGTTATTATTAATTCATCTGTTCCATAAATCTGTAGAGAGCTCGCCTCCTCTGATTGCTCCGTTCCAATTTGCTCAACCCACTGCTTTTTTCCATAAGAATCATACTTGGCGATAAAAATATCACTTTCTACTCCATTTTGAATACCAATTTTCCCTCTTGTTGTTCCTAAAAGATAAATATTATTTTTACTATCAATAACTGCCGATTTCAGAAGATCATTTGCATTGCTGCCAAATTGTTTCGACCATATAATGTTATAGCTGCCATCCATTTTTATAATAAAAATATCTTTCTTACCTTTATTAACAGACCCTTGATCAATAGTTCCTGTGGTTTCTCCTGCAATATATATATTTCCATAAGAATCAATTGCAGAAGCAACAGGAATTTCTTTATCTGTAGCAAAGAATTTTACTGTGGTTGTATTTGGTTTACCTATAAAAAGTGATTTTGTGTTATTATCATAGTTTGCATAGATACCAATAACATGATTATTACCTGCGCTGTCAGTAACAAGATCCCTTCCTTCTCTATCAATATTTATGGTTGTATCTTCATCGCTGAACATGTCAACTCCAATACGCTGTCCCAACTTATTGTATTTCAATATATACGCATCGTTATTGACTTTATAATCGTCTGGGTAAGAAAGCGAGGTGCAATCATTGCTCATTCCTGTCCATTTTTTGCCACCGTCACAAATACATTCTGAATCTGTACAGCCCTGACTGAAACAGCCATTTTCTTCACATAGAGTCTTCTTACCTGCAACACAAGCAAGATTGCTTGAGATGTAGCCTTCATCACATAAACAGAACGCTTCAAATGGAGATGTTGTTATCTGGCCTGATGTTGGGATCTCTTTTATTCTGATAGAGCACTGACCATGATTTGAGCAAGCTTTATTTAAACAAAGGTCATGTAGTGATTTTATTGTAGGTATCTCAAAACTTAACCCCGGAACATTGAGTCTCTCTACAGTTTTTCCTGTAATTAATAAGTTTTCATTATTGTCAAACTTCATACTATAAGGGATGTCTGCATTATATGAGCCAATTTGTCTGGTCCAAACAATTGTGCCATTCGAATCCATCTTAAACACATATATATCCTGCAATCCTTGATTAAACCCTGTCTTAGTATTCTGATATGTGGTGCCCGCGAGATAAATATTTCCTTCTGCATCAGAAATCATTTGTGTGAAATTTTCAATAGAGTATCCCAATTCTTGGAAGTTTATTTGTTTTGTCCAAATCAGATCGTAATTTATATCATACTTCGTTATTGTTAATCTTTTTGAAGATACTGGAGCCCAAACTACATAAATATTTCCATTTTTATCAATATTACTACCAATTATAATATCATGCTGATTGGATCCGTTCATAATATATTGTTTTTGATGACGAATCTTACATTCTCCCTGTCCTGAACAATTCTGATTGTCGCATAGATTTTTCTTCAGACATTCAATACCACTAGCTTCATAACCCTGGTTGCAGATACATTGAGCAACACCGTTTACTGCCTGGCAAATTCCCTGTCCTGAACAGGTTACAGCGTTACACGGATTTTCATAGGTCACATTTACTGTTAAAGTGTATGTTCCATTGCTTGATGTGCTGTAGCCGTCAGCAATTATGTAGTAAGTTCCGGCCGTTAGTGTTGCAGACAAATAGCTCTTCTTCTGGTCATTATTATAGTTATCGTTACAGTATAGATCTGAGCCTGTACAGGTTGATTTTATATATAATGCTGTATTGTAGTTTCCTGCCATTAAAACAGTAACCGCTGCTTTGCGTTTAAGAACGAGTTTATAAGCAAGATCCTTACTTTTAGAGCCATAAGCACAGGTCGATGCAGATGTATAGTTATTTGTTTTATTGGCTGTATTGCCTGAGTGTGTAAAGACTCCGGAAGCATTTGGGAGAACCAGTATCGGAGAATCACAGGTGTCACCGGTAGTTGTTGTTTCTGCTGTACATGATGAGCCTGTTGAGTAATATCCAGCATCACAAATACAATTGGAAATTTCGGATGAAGCTGACCGACAGTTTCGGTTCAAACTGACCGAAG
>CAZWKB010000070.1:3551-4598 GCA_964633925.1 uncultured bacterium | reverse complement strand
CATCTAGAGGCTCCGAGACTATAGCTCGCTTCCCGAAAAGATTTTGGAACAGCCTGCAATGCTTCCTTGGTCGATGTTATTATCACCGGCAGAGTCATGATGCTAAGAGTTAATGACCCGGCAAGGATAGAAGTCCCAATATTAAGAAACATTACAAACAGCCCCAACCCGAATAAGCCATAGACGATAGAAGGAACCCCTGCAAGATTAACAATAGAAATATCTATCAATCTTGTAAATGAAGACTCTGGCGCATATTCTGAAAGATAAACAGCTGCAAGAACACCAAGAGGAATAGAAAACAATGCTGTACCGAGAACAAGATATACTGTCCCGACAATAGCAGGAAATATTCCCCCCGCCCTCATTCCGTCTCTTGGCAAGCCAAAAATAAACTCGGGAGTAAGCTGAGCAAGTCCTTGTGCTAATATGATTCCAAATATTAATAATACCGGCAGAATAATTATTATCGTTGCCAACATGAGCAAAAGATGTTGGCATAATAGCGGCATTCCCAGTTATCATCAAAACAGCCATTGTTTCTCCGATCACACGACCGATACCAAGCATCACCGCTGCGATTATTCCTGGCAATGCGGCAGGAACGATTACTTTTGATATCGTTTGCCATTGTGTCGCCCCAAGAGCCAAGGCTCCCTCTTTATAGGCTTTCGGCACAGATACGATAGCATCTTCAATAATAGAAACAATTGTTGGCATTGCCATAAAAGCAAGCATTAATGATCCGGCAAAAGCTGTTAGTCCGCTTGGTATATGAAAAAATTCTTTTATGAAAGGTGCGAGAACAACGATCCCAACAAATCCCAATACTACGCTTGGAATAGCCGCCAATAACTCAATCCCAGTTTTAAGAATGTCCCTATATTTTGTTGGAGCAACCTCAGATATATATATAGCCGCTGCAAGCCCGAATGGGACAGCAATCATAATTGCGCCGCCGGTCACAAATAAAGATCCCATAATGAGTGGTAAAAAACCGAACTTTGGAGGATTTGATATTGGATACCAGTCTTTACCGGAAAGTAT
>CAZWKB010000070.1:522-3541 GCA_964633925.1 uncultured bacterium | reverse complement strand
AGTAGCAGATGCAGTAACAAATGTGTACTTTGAAAAAGTAATTTTGAAAGAAGATGACTTTAATATTCTTGATGTTAAAGGGCTTGAAGGTTATGCAAAAGTAGGAAAGTATCTGAAAAATATTATTCTCGTAAAAGAAAGAAGCACTTTCTTTGAAAAGGAAAACAAATATTAATACGACCATCACAACAGCCGTAATGCCGCTAATAAATATGAGTTTTTCCATAATAAACTCTATGAACTTACTTCTCATTTTTTCACCAGAGGGACAAACCCGGTTTCAATTACAATCTTCTGCCCCACTTCGCTTGTAGTGAATTCAATAAAATCTGCTACGAGACCTCTTGGCAATCCGTTTGTATAGAAAAACAGAGGTCTAGAAATGGGATATAGCTTACTAGTAGTATTGTCAATGGTTGGGAATATATATTTCGACTGCCTGTTTTTTGCAACTGCAAGTGTTTTGACTTTTGGAGTTAAATACCCCAATCCTATATATCCTATGGCTTGTGAATTTGATATAACTTCTTCTACAATAGCTTGGGTGGATGGCATCATAAGAACATCTTTTGCAAATTCGTTCTTGTTCTTTTTGTCTTTATGTTTGACAACATGTTCTAAAAAGAATGTATGAGTGCCTGAATTTCTATCTCTTGAAAGAACGACGATCTTTTCATTTGGCCCGCCTAATTGACTCCAGTTTTTTATCTTGCCTGAATAAATATCTGACAACTGATCTTCATCAATTTGCGTTAGTTTGTTTTTGTTGGAAACGATTATTGCTACGCCATCTATCGCTACTGTTATTTCATTGGGGTTCACCCCTTTTTTCTTTGCAATATCCATTTCATCTTTGTGCATATCTCTTGAACATAATGAAATATCAGAATTACCATTAATGAGCGCTGCAATACCAACCCCTGTGCCCCCACCGGTAACAGCAACAGGTATATTTGGGTTTGTGACCATAAACCTTTCTACAAGCAGTTGTGCAAGGTTTACCATGGTATCAGAGCCTTTAATTTGAATGCATTTTGAACGGCCGGAGCAGCCCAATGATGATAGAGCAAGAGAAGAGAATAATATTATAAATAGCAATCTTTTTAGCATCTACTATAATATTACACTAAAAAATACGTAACAAATAAGTAACATTTGGGAAATATTACTTATGGGAGATCATTCTTATGTTCAATTAGCCATATCGTGATGATGCTTAATGACTTTTCCTTCAACCATATAAACAACATCTTCGGCTATATTCATCGCATGATCACATATTCTCTCAAAGAATCTTGCTATCAATAACAGCGGTATAGCCCGCTTAACAGATTCAGAATCTTTTGCCATTATCTCTATAAGTTCATTTGATATGAGATTCCTTAATTCATCTGCCTCTTTTTCAAGTTTATAAATATCCTTTTCAAGCTCAGGAGCTCTTTTTATAAATGAATCTAGGCTCAACCTGATCATCTTCCTTGCCACATCTGCTAATTTTGGTGTGTCTATTAACGGTTTTAAGAGAGGCATCTTGTTAAGGTCTAAAGTCTTTTGTGCGATATCAACTGCAAGATCTCCCATTCTTTCCAAATCCGTCGCAATGCTCATTGCTGTTGTAATAAATCTAAGGTCCTTAGCCATGGGCTGTTTTGTTGCAAGCAAAGTTATTGCCATGTCATCAACTTCCAGCTCGAAATTATCCATTTTTTGATCGTCGAAAACTATGGATTGGGCCAATTTATCATCTCTGTTTTTCAATGCTTCTATACTTTTAACTATTGCCTCCTCCACAGAATTCCCCATTTTCAATATCAGATCGTTAAGTTCATGGATTTCGTGATCAAACGTTCTCTCTGTCATTTATTATCCTTTCTTTTAACCGAATCTTCCTGTAATATAATCCTCTGTTTTTTTGTCTGTAGGTGTTGTAAATATTTTTTTTGTTATATCGTATTCTATAAGATCTCCCATAAGAAAAAAACCAGTATAATCAGCAACTCTAGCTGCTTGTTGCATATTGTGAGTAACAATAACGATTGACAGATCTTTCTTTAATTCGGCAATAAGATCTTCTATCTTAGAGGTCGATATCGGATCTAGTGCTGAGCAAGGTTCATCCAGAAGCATTATATCCGGCTTAACTGCCAGTGCTCTTGCTATACACAACCTCTGTTGTTGGCCACCAGAAAGACTTATGCCAGGATTGTTTAGCCCGTCTTTTACCTCTTCCCACAATGCCGCATGCTTGAGGCTTTCTTCAACAGCAGAATCGAGTCCTTCCCTATCCTTTAACCCGTTCAGTTTTAATCCTGCGGCAACATTGTCATATATGCTCATAGTTGGAAATGGTGTTGGTTTTTGAAAAACCATTCCTATATTTCTTCGAACTGTTACAGGATCAATGCTTTTATCAAGAATATTCTTACCATCAAATATGATCTCCCCGCTAACTTTTGCATTTTGAATAGTCTCATGCATCCTGTTTATGCATCGAATAAATGTTGATTTCCCGCATCCTGAAGGGCCTATTATTGCTGTCACTTTATTTTCATAAACCGACATGTTTATATTTTTTAAAGCCTGCTTTTCACCAAACCAAGCATTCAGATTCTTTACCGCTATTTTCTCAACATAGTTTTTATACATATACCACCCTCTTTGAAAATTTTCTGACAATCATTGTTATTAACAAAATAAACCCTACAAGGACCAGAGATCCTGCCCATGCCATTCTATGCCATTCTTCGAACGGAGAAATGGCATAAGTATATATCTGTACAGTCATAGAGGCTGTCGGTTTTCCTAAATTATAATTCCAATACATACTATTAAAAGCCGTAAATAATAACGGAGCAGTTTCTCCTCCAGCACGTGCTACTGCTAGCATAATCCCCGTAAATATTCCATTCCAAGCTGTTCGCAGAACAACAAATAAGGAGACTTTCCACTCAGGAATTCCCAAGGCAAGTGCCGACTCTTTTAGAGTTCTTGGCACCATTTTTATCATCTCTTCTGTTGT
>CAZWKB010000070.1:0-341 GCA_964633925.1 uncultured bacterium | reverse complement strand
GCCATAGACCTGTAAATATGCCAATAGGAAAGCTCAGCAAACAACCAATAATCACTATCATGAAAGTTCCTACAATACCATTTGCAATCCCTCCTCCGTTCTCCCCAACCGGCACAGGGATCTTCGTGAATAGGTCAAAATTGATAGCAGATGCTCCTTTTAACACTATATAGGTGAGTAAAAATAATAGTGGCAACACAGCTATAAAAGCACAGATATACACTGCCGCTAGAAATATCTTTTCTTTGCGCTTCCTTATTGAATACGACTGTTGCTTGCTATTTTCCATATTAGTATCCTCGCCAACCCATTTATAATTACAGTCAAGAGTAACAATATCA
>CAZWKB010000069.1:0-4906 GCA_964633925.1 uncultured bacterium | reverse complement strand
CGACAATTTACCCGATCCAGATACGATTGCTCTGGAGATAGTGGAGAACCTGGAAGCGGCATTAGAGCAGTTCAGTGGGATTTATGAGACTCTCGGAATATAATAATGGTAGCTAATAGGCCGTTGTGGAGGGTATTGGTATACTAATAACAGGTTGTCAAATTTTGATACTATTTCTTCTTTTGTAACTTATAAAGGATAAATGTTTTTACCTTCGTATCTTTAAGTTATGACGATTTATCTTCTTGTTGTAAATGAAATCAGACCTTTAGAGGGGCCAATAATCCCTGCAAGTGATGTTTACTGCTTTATGATGGAGCACAAGTGTTGGGAGTTCACGGAACAGGCACCCTTTTTTAAACATATGCAAGCCGAAGATGTGCTGGTTTATTACCTTGCAGGACATAAAGCCCGTTATTTTGCTGGTCAAGCAGTTGTGGCAGGTATCGCTAAAAAAATAGATAAAGATGATTCTGGCACTTTTGATAGGCAATCAGTACCTTATTTCTCCTGGCGTATACCACTCAAAAACATCATTACCTACCCTCCGAAAGCCATAGACCTTGATGTATTAAAAAAACTCAGTTTCGTTCAAAAGAGTACAGTTGAAGAAAAACATATTGGACTACTTATAAGAGTGGGGATACGTAAACTGGAACTTCAAGATTTAGAACTTATAACAAAGGAACTGGCATCTGTAACAAAGCAATAGTATTTTCTTTATTAGTGACACTTCAGAAGCTATTAGAAGTAAGGAAAAACCCCCCTTCCAGAAATATTAAGGGTTTTAACATAATGAGGTGGTATGGTGGCTTCATCAAAACTAAGTGGTAAAGACTTATTGCTTCTATTTCTGTATGCACCAGGTGCTACAGGCCAATTATTGGAAGGAATAAGGGGAAGAACTCGCCTTACGAAATTGTTGTTCATATTTAAGGAGGAAATTTATAAAGATTTCAGTTTCAATGTAACAATTGAAGAAAGTAGATTGCCGAATTTCTATCCGTGGAACTATGGTCCCTTCTCATCAGATGTCTATACGGACATTGACTTTTTCACCCATATCAAATTTGTAAAGATAAGAAAATGTGAAAATATTCCTCCCTCGACTGAAGAAGCAGAGGAATACTCTTATTGGGAAAATGATATAGGGATTGATAATGAAGTGACTGCTACATCTGAGTTTTATGAAGAATTGATAGAACTTGAACCTCTAGGGAAACAATATATTGAAAGCAAAGGTATTTGGGAGCGTCTGTCAGATAAGCAACAATCCGCACTGTCAACCTTCAAGCATCGTTTTGCCAAAGCACCATTGAAAGCTATTTTGAAATATGTTTATGATAAATATCCAGAAATGACAAGCAAATCAAAAATTAAAAATAAGGTCAACTCTTAACGGATGGACAATTATGTTGCTTGATGTAGAGAACTTATTAAAAACCATTCCCATTTCTTGTGCGGGTCTTATAGTTGGAATAATCCAATTTTGGAAAGAAGTTGTACCAAACGAAAAGTCATTAAAAGAGCAAATCCATCTTCTCAAAAATGTAATATTTGTAAAGAGAATAGAAGTTGTAAAATCTTTTATAAAAGTAACCACTGGCATCCCCGATGAGCAACCAGAACAATGTAATGACCCCTATGAAGAATATATTCGAAACGTGTATAAATGGGAAGAGTATGAATTAAAACTCAAAATAATTAGTGACAACCTGAGAAAATGTAGAAATTTCCTTTTATTCTCAACGATATTCCAAGTTGTATTAATCCTGATTTTTTTTGCAAAACCTAATTTTTGTATTTTTATTATTGGAACCATTCTTCTCCTATTACAGATAGGTTTTTGGGTTTTTGGACAGAAAGAAAATGATGAACTTCAGGCAATTCATGATAATCAGGATTTTATGGAGTCGAAAAAGTGTTAACAGAACAAGATATGGTTGAGGCTGTGGCAATTTTTCTGCGTAAGGAAGATTATAGAGTTGCTATTGGTGTTCCATTTATGAGCCAATGTATTGATTTGGTATATGAAAACCATAACAAAGAACTTATTGCTATAGAATTTAAAAAGCATGATTGGAAGAGGGCTATACGACAAAGTACGACTCACCGCTTAGGTGCAGAGTGGGTAAGCATATGTCTCCTCCGTAGAAAAGTTTCGGATGATTTGGGATTTACGTTATAGCATAAAGGAATTGGGAAGTTATTATATGATCCCCTGATTCCCATAAGTTATATTGATGTTTTGCCTCCGAAGAGAAATGAATTTTCTATTGCGTTTCCTAGAAAATGGCTTAGAGATGCATTTGAAAGACATGCTGATGTGGGGAGTTGTTGCTATGTTTGAGTTTCCAAAGCATTGTATTCGTTTTGGTATTCATGGGGAACAGAGGTATTTTTATGAGGATGAATTTAGAGATGTATATGATTGCATCGCTATTAACGGTACAATGATAGCACATACTCCTGGAGCATTAGCAAATTTTGTGGGGCAACGTACTCCAGAAAAGCCATTTTTTATTGACCCTCAAACTCACGCATTTCAACATGGGATGGATCTAGTTACAAGTGACGGGAAAAATTTGAAAAAGTCTATAAAAAAACTAAGTCAACTTTATGGGGAACCAATTTTGTCAAAAGCTGGAAAAGAAGCTATCTTACCTGATGATCTGAGCGACTCCAAACTTCGTAAAGAGTTCTGTCGGAGTGTTATATATTTTCAAACCAATACTCTGGAAGATGCATCAAAAGGGGAGGATTATGTCAGTTACCTTGATTTTGCAGGTATTAAGGCAATGAAACCCCATATAATAATTGCCCCTTATTTCTACATGAAACCCAATACATTCAGTGAATGGATTGACGTGAATTTAAAATTGATTGATGACTGTAAAGAATTGGGAAATGAAATTCCATTATGGGCACAAGTTGTGATAGATCCTGGTTTATTATTTCGATCAGATAATCGTGAAAAGTTGATAGAAAAATATATAAATGCAAATTGTGAAGGCATTTGTCTTTGGGTTGATGATTTGGACGAACATGAAGCAGATGAAGATACTCTATTGGGGATGGTCAAGTTCATAAAAAGCATTATAAAATCAAACAAACAGATTTTTATAGCTTATGGAGGATATTTTTCTGCCATCTTGACAAAATTATATGGCGTCACTGGTATTTGCCATGGTTTGGAATATGGAGAAAGCCGACCAGTTGCTCCAGTAGGAGGAGGTATTCCAATGGCTAAGTACTACTTTCCTCCTCTCCATAAACGATTGCGTTATAATGAGGCGCTTCAGATATTAGAAGCAAAAGGGTGGTTGCAAGACTCAAAATATTTCTATGATGAGGTTTGTAATTGCCAAGTATGTCAGGAAATTATTGATGGTAACATGGACAATTTTTCCAAATTTGGGGAATCTAAGCCTGTAACCTTTCAAAGAAAGGGACAAACGGTAACACTCAACTATCCTTTACCTGAAACCAAAGATAGATCACTTCGTCATTATTTAATGTGTAAAAAGAGAGAATTTGTTGATTTGCAAACTACTACAGAAGAGGGTATAAGGAAATCACTGGAAAAAATACGAAATGATTATTCTAGAATCCTTGGGCTAGAAGGTGTTTCTTTTGCCAAAGTATGGAAAAATGTTATTGAGCAGTCAACTTAGAACTTTGCTACAGATAATTCGTTTTAAATGACGGTTGATCTTGTCACTTTCTGCAAATCGGTATTGTTGATAGACCCCTATTGATGTGCTTATTTAAATATCGTTGCTCTTTCAAAGCTATATGTGCTTATTTGAAGCGTCTCCTCTTATAATATGGTTTTAACTCAATGCATCCTTAGGGCATCATGATCTTTCTTTCCTGTTTGAGAAATCCCATTAAGAATTTTACTTCTTCAATTTTGACAATAAATGATATTTATGATATAATGCATTTAAAGAATTTAATGTTTTGTGCAAAAAGCTAGAAGGGTAAATATAATATTGGATAATATACCATCAAATAATTTTTTGAAAGTGCTAAATGATCCGGATTACATTGTGGATGAGGATTGTGATTTTCGGGGTGAAGTGGGACATTATGATCTGCCTCGGATTTTCATCAAACTCTTAAATTCTGCCATCCTGGATGAAGATGTTCCTCGGGAGTTAGAAGAAACAGTAAACAAACTCTTGAAAGATTGGGTACGTTTAGGACTCTCCTGGAGGACAAAAGAAGATAATATTTACAGTATAAGAAGGCCCGTCAAAAATTACAAACTAAGCTGTAAGTTGCTAGTTGAGTCCTCCCGAGAAGATTATTATATCAGCGGCATAATAAGTCTCCTGCAAAATTGCGGGGAAGGTGATTTTAAGTTGAGACGTTGCCATATATGCACGAAATTTTATATCCCCAAGAAGCATGAGGACAGGTCAAAGTTCTGCTCAACAAAATGCAGAAACACTTTCCACTACCAGAACAATAAGGGGACAACATTTCTCTGCAGTGCTTGTAAGGAGAGTAGGAAGCTGGAGCAGTTTACGGGTTTGGCTGTGCGTGAGAAAGACAAGTCATTTTATGTGACAGAATATAAGAATGGTGATGGCATCTGTATCGCATGTGCAGACTCTTTGTATCCGGGATGGAAAGATTACATAGAAAAACCTGTGCTACCAGAGTAGATCAAGAGCCTGGAGGTAAGTGGTGAGCAAAGTGTTCAGTATCTCTCTGGATCACTCCAGTAATCTTGTGCATCTTCAGAACGTGCTCAATTATTATGGCCTACAGGGGTGGAAAATGTCTGATACGTCACATACGGTAAAAAGAGATGCGTCACCAGGGCACATCATTACTTCCAATTACGATAACAGCGAGTTTTTCTTCATCCTGGAAGAAAGTACATACAGATTTTCCT
>CAZWKB010000068.1:0-4982 GCA_964633925.1 uncultured bacterium | reverse complement strand
GCAGCGGCTCCAGGAAAAACTCAAGGCCGAACAGGAAGAAGCCAGAAAGGCAGGGCAGCTAAAAATTGCCCGCCGCCTGAATTCGAGAAAGTGCATCACATCCATCATTGTCCTGGATAAGCTGATCCGGGAACTTCAGCAGATTCGGCAGGAACTGCAATACGCCCATGAATTTGAATTAACCCTTGATATCAAAGAAACCGACACCACAGGGGAAGCATAATATGGCCTTTGATCAGACCACCCGCAATCGCCTGCAAAAATTTGTTTCCGAGTCCCGGGGGATTTTAACCGAAGAATTCACCCGCCAGCTCCAGGCCATTTATGGCTTGGACCCCAAGAACGGCACAGCAGCCCCGGTCGATACCCTGAATTTTCTGGACAATAAAGGCCGGCAGACCGCTGTGATGTTACGCCAGACCCTGGCCCATTATGTGGCTGCCACTCCCGGCAAATCAGAAAAGGCCCGCACCATTACTCAACAGGCACTTGACCGAATCATCCGGGAACAGGCCTTTACCGTGCTCAACCGCCTGGCCGCGCTGCGCATGGCAGAAGCCCGGGGATTTTTGATCGAGTCTGTGGCCAGAGGGTATAGTTCCAAAGGGTTTCATCTGTACAAAACCATCGCGGGAACCGGCCTGGGGGAAACCGGGGATGCCTACAGTGCTTATCTGTTCAGCATATTTGATGAGTTCAGCCTGGATCTGTCCGCTCTTTTTGACCGGCACAGCATTCAGGGACGGCTTTTTCCCAGGGAATCCGCACTGCTGGCTCTGCTGGATCAGATCAACCACTTTGAAATCGAACACCTCTGGGTGGAAGATGAAACCATCGGCTGGATTTACCAGTATTTCAACACCCAGGAAGAACGCAAAAAAATGCGGGCCGAATCCCAGGCCCCTCGCAACAGCCGGGAACTGGCCGTGCGCAACCAGTTCTTTACCCCCCGCTATGTGGTGGAATTTCTCACCGACAACACCCTGGGCCGCATCTGGTATGAGATGACCCAGGGCAAGACGGCTCTCGTGGACACCTGCCGCTATCTTGTGCGCAGACCCACGGAAATCTTTCTTGAAAAAGGAGAGGCTGGGCCGGAAGAAGACAGCGAAGATCAGGAAAGCCTGTCCCAGGAGGAGCTGCTCAAACAACCGGTTTACATCCCGTTCCGCCCATTAAAAGACCCCCGGGAGATTCGTATGCTGGACCCTGCCTGCGGCTCCATGCATTTCGGGCTCTATGCCTTTGACCTGTTTGAAAAAATCTATGGAGAAGCCTGGCAGTTGGAGACAGAGCTGGGACCATCTGTTTTTGATCGCTCAAAAGAATTATTATCCCTGCAGGCAAGTTATTCCAGTTTTGAAGAATTTCAAAAAGTCATCCCCAAACTGATTATTGAGCAGAACGTCCATGGGGTGGATATCGACCCCCGGGCTGTCCAGATCGCAGGGCTATCGCTTTGGCAGCGGGCACAGCGGGCCTGGCATAATATGGGCATCAATCCCAATCAGCGACCGGCCATTAAAAAATCAAACATTGTCTGTGCCGAACCCATGCCGGGTGAAAAGGAGATGCTGCTGGAGTTTACAGCCAGGCTGAACCCGCCAATGCTGGGACAATTGGTGGAAACCATTTTTGACAAGATGGGACTGGCAGGAGAAGCCGGAACCCTGCTGAAAATCGAAGAAGAGATCAAGACTGCCATCAGTAGAGCTAAGGAAGCCTTTAATATAGAAATTCTACGCAGAAAAGAGGAAGAAGGGTATCTGCCGGGCATGGCCCCGAAAAGAGAACCCACGCTGTTTGATTTTGCCGACCTTTATGGGGATACTGATTTCTGGGAAACCGCAGAAGAAAGAATTCTGGATGCACTCCGCGACTATGCGGACCAGGCGGAATCCGATGAAGGGCAGAAAAGGCTTTTTGCCGAGGATGCGGCCAAGGGATTTGCCTTTATTGATCTTTGCCGGAAACGGTTTGATGTGGTGTTGATGAATCCACCTTATGGTAAACCTAGTGGAGTATCACTTGCATACAACAGAAAGGTTTATGCTGAATGTTGGATAGATTTATATGGATCTTTTTTTCTTAACGCTATCGATAGAGTGTTTGACAATGGAATATTAGGAGCTTTGACTTCACGAACATTTTTGGCTCTCCCAAGATTTAAACCGCTCAGGGAAATTCTTGAGTTTAAGGAAAATCGAATAAGAATTTTAGCAGATCTTGGATTTGGGGTTTTAGACGGTGCAATGGTGGAAACGTGTGCGAGTGTAGTTGAGAAAAGTGTGTATACTAATGAGCGACCGTCATTTTTCGTTGATTGTCGTAAAACTGCTACCGAATCTATAGATAATATTTTACAAACTGTCTTTGAATCATCTGAGAACTATAAGTTAATATACAAAAAACAATTTGAAAAAATACCAGGCAAACAGATTGCCTACTGGGTTAGCCCAAATGTGTTTAATATATTTAATAACCTAAGTTCATTAGAACCTGCTTATGCCTCGGTTGGCCCAGGATTAACTACATTAGATAATGAACGGTTTCTAAGGAATTGGTGGGAATTTAAAGCAAATAATGAATCATTTAATCGTTGGGTCCCTTTTGCTAAAGGAGGAGATTACTCTCCGTTTTATTATGATACGAACCTATTTTTAGACTGGGGTAATAATGGTCACTATTTAAAAGCCTTTGTTTCAGAAAAATACGGTGGAAGCCCAAGTAGGTTTATTGCAAATTCTAAATTTTATTATCTTCAAGGACTAACTTATCCCCGAAAAACAGTAAAAGGATTTAGCGTAAGAGCTCTACCAGAGGGACATATTTTTGGCGAAACAGGCATTTCAATTTTTGTAACTGAAAAAAAATATTTGTTAAATTTGCTTGGATTTTTAAATTCAAAATTTTGTTCATATTGCTTGGTAGCGCAAACCTCATCAAGACAGTGGGAAAAAGGAATGGTTGCATCGCTTCCCATTAGTGAAGAAATTTTACAAGACCAATCACTAAAGGATCTAACAAAAGAGGCTTATCAATATAAACGAGAGCAAGACTCTTTAAATGAAGAATCGCATGCTTTTTGTATTAGCAAAAAATCAACAAATGAAATAATTGAATATTATACAAAGCGAAGTGATAGCTTAATAAAAATTCAACAAGAAATTGATGATCGAGTCAAAGAAATATATTCAATTAACGATAAAGATATCTGCATCGACATAAGAGATGATGAAGCTGGTAAGGAAGCAATTAATAAAGAAGATAAACTTTCTCGGGAGGATGTATCCAAAATAATTGCTGGGGTTCTTGTCGGTTTTAAATTTGGTCGTTGGGATATTTTATCCATGATTAATCAAAAAGATGAAAATTCGTGTCCAGACCCATTTAAAGCATTGCCAAAATGTCCTCCTATGATGCTAACTGGAACAGATGGCTTTGCCGCTATAAAAGAAAATTTTTCCTCAGATTATCCTTTAAATATTGCTTGGACAGGAATTACAGTGGATGACGAATCCCATTTGCAGGATATCTTTTTAGGTGTTCGGAGCGGAATTGAATTTATTTGGAAAGAAAATGCAGGTGAATTTGAAAATAAGCTTTGTGATTCACTCGGAGTTAATACATTGCGAACATATTTAAATCGCCCTTCTGCATTCTTCTCAGATCATCTTAAGCGTTACAGCAAGAGCCGCCGCCAAGCCCCCATCTACTGGCCCCTACAAACCCCATCATGCTCATACACGCTTTGGATCTATTACCACCGCCTGACCGATCAGACGCTCTACACTTGCGTCAATGATTTTGTGGAACCCAAACTCAAAACCATTGCTGATGACCTGACTGGTCTTCGCAATAAATCAACCCGGAGCAGTGCAGAAGAAAGAGAACTGGCAAGCCTCTCAGACCTGGAAACAGAACTAAAAGATTTCCGGGACGAACTTTTGCGCATTGCCAAGTTCTGGAAACCCAACCTGAACGACGGCGTACAGATCACTGCTGCACCGCTCTGGAAGCTGTTCCAGCACCGGCAGTGGCAGAACAAATTGAAAGAAACCTGGGAAAAGCTGGCACAAGGCGAATACGACTGGGCGCACCTGGCCTGCAGTATCTGGCCGGAACGGGTGCTGGGCAAATGCCATGCGGACCGCAGCCTTGCCATTGCCCATGAGGTGGAAGCAGATTTCTGGGAAGAAATCGAAGTGCCGGTCATCGGCCGGGGTAAAGACACCGGCAAAACCAAAATGGAATGGCATCCCAGGCCATTTACTAAAATTCAATTACACGAGCTGATTCAACAGGAAATAAAAGATATGAAACCCTCTCATTGAGATGGAGGACACTTGATATGAGTATGAAAAATGTACAAACAAGAAAAAAAGGAATTCCCCGGATCGAATCCCTGAAGGTGGAAAACTACCGGGCTCTGAAAAAGGTGACCCTGGACAAACTCACCCCCATGACCGTCCTGCTGGGGCCCAATGGCAGCGGCAAATCAACCCTCTTTGATGTGTTCAATTTTCTGTCCGAATGTTTCCAGTTCGGGCTTCGCCATGCCTGGGACCGCCGGGGCCGTGCAAAGGAATTGAAAAGCCGCGGTGCAAAGGGTCCCATTGTGTTTGAACTCAAATACCGGGAGCACCCCAAAACCCCCATCATTACCTATCGTCTTGCCATTGATGAAGGGGATAAAGGCCCAGAAGTTGTGGAAGAATGGCTGCAATGGCGCAGGGGAACAACAGGGCAGCCCTTTCGTTTTATTGACTTCAGAAAAGGCGTGGGAAAAGCCATCAGCGGTGAAGCACCGGACGCAGACGATGTCCGGGTTGAAAGCAATCTGCGGTCAGCCGACCTGATAGCCGTGAATACCCTGGGGCAGTTTTCCGAGCATCCCCGGGTGGCGGCACTCAGGGAGTTTATCACCGACTGGTATGTGTCCTATCTTTCCATTGACCAGACCCGCAATCAGCCGGAAGCCG
>CAZWKB010000067.1:3219-5205 GCA_964633925.1 uncultured bacterium | reverse complement strand
TTTCAGTAAATGTCTTTTGCGCATCAGCCTTTTTTTCCATTTTTAAATAGGACTTCCCTGTTTGAAATTGCGACCACGTTTTCAGGTCCGGATCATTGATATCCTGACCGGAGCGGCTAACAGCATCGTAACTGGCCTTATCATACAATCCTTTTTGGTAAATTATTTCCGCCTGATTCTTTTTTATCGCCAGAATTAAACCGCTGTCTTTAACCGATGGTCTGCTGATTAATTCTTCCAGCGTCTTTTGGGCTTCATCATACTTAGTCTGTGCCATTTGCACTTCCGCGATATTAAGCATCACTTTATTTAATGTTTGTTCATCCTTGCAGACATTTTTATAATTCCTTAAAAGAGTAAGACAGTCTTCTGTAAGCCCCAATTCTTTTAAGCTCAGAGCAATCTTGGTTATTTGCTTAAATTCATCAGCCTGCACAGGAACATTTTTATATGCTTTAAAATAAATGTAGGCTACGGCCAGATAGTCCTTTTTATCGAAATATTCATCGATGATACCGGCGGAATTTTTTCTAAATCCTTTTCTGGCCTCTTCTGCCATCTTGCTTTGAGGATACATGTTCAAAAGCTCCAGATAGACATCCGAAGCTTTTTTGTTGCGATCTAATTTTTGCAGGGCTTCGGCTTTTTTCAGTATGGCCGCTTCGGCAATCTCACCTGTCAGATTCTTCATGATAACTTCATCGTAAGCTTCTATCGGATGTTTGTAATAATGAACATTATTTAAGTATGAAACTACTTTCACTCCCGGCTTTTCAACGCCCATAGAAGCCATCAGTATGATGCTCTCACTGGCTTCCTTGCTTTCCGGATATTTATCAAGGATCATGTTCAAAATTGTCACAGCAGCAGAAATCTGACCTGCAGCTTTATACGAATTTGCCAGCAACAATAATGCTTCTTTTAACTTCTCATCCTGAGGATACATATTCGCGTAGAAAGAAAATGCGTGAATTGCCTCATCATAACGGCGCAGATTATATTTGTGCGCTCCGAGATCCCAGACAACTGCCCGCGGCAGTTCAGAGAGATCCGCCCATTTTTTCTGGGCATCGCGAAACCATATTTCAGCGTTGGCTAATTGGTTTGTTTTATAGAAGCAATCAGCAATAATAAAATAAGATTGCTTAGCACAACTGCCATCACGATTTTTTTTCAAGTAAGCTATCAGCTTTTCAATTGCCTGCTTATATTTTCCCGTTTTATAATACAATTCCCCCATTCTAAAGACTGCTTCGACAGCATAGGTAGAATTTGGATACTTCGAGATAAGCAGCTCATAATATCTTATAGCCTCCGGGTAAAATTGCATGTAATCATAAGTTCTTGCCATCCGGTAATAAGTCGATGCGTTTTCATTTTTCGGATCAGGAAAACTTTGTAATGTATTTTTGTAAAATTCAGCGGCAATTAAGAGATTTTTTTTATTCCCTTTTTCGCCCAAATAGTAATGACAGTCGGCCATGTGCCGCAATGCTCGTTCCCCCCACTCATTTTTTGTATCATCGCGCGCGATAAATTCCTTAAAAGTTACCAGTGCTTTTAAATAGTTCTTTTGTTTCATTTCACCAAAAGCCTGATCATACAGAGGTGAGCCTGAATTGGGTTCATCAGGCTCCGGTATTGTCGTCTGTGTTCTTTCATTTTTTATCTGTTCATTTTCTTGAAAAGGGAGCGCCGCTTTTTGCGTTAAGTCTTTACCCTCTGTTGTACTTACGGCGGGAGTAGCTTCTTTTTTTAAAGCAGTTTTCGGTGGGTTTTTTTCTGTTTTATCTTGTTTAACCTGTTTAACCGGCTTCTCGTCTTTTTCCTGTTTAAGCTGCTTAGGCTGTTTCGGCTGTTTCGCCTGCTTATCTTCTGCTGCGCTGGATGATGGAAGCCTGAAAATAAAGGAATAGCCGACTACTTTATTTATCTTCAATGTTTCGGCAAGCAGAGTTGCCTTTCGCTTGTTATCAAATTTACCCG
>CAZWKB010000067.1:0-3209 GCA_964633925.1 uncultured bacterium | reverse complement strand
TTTGTCCTTTATTTCAAGCTCGGAATAGTAGGCGGGATAACCTAAAGACAATAATCTCTGGACTTCTTCACTTGCTGAGGCGACCGTTTTGTATGAGGCGCAGTGGACAGTATAAACTGAGGCAGCATTCGATGGCGTACCCGACACTGATGTTATAATTATCAGGCCAAGAACAATAAAAAAATATTTTTTTCCCAGGTTCATTTGACTAATTTTCCATTACTTGAGTTTTTACAATACCATCACAGGTACAAACCATCCGCTACGCGGGATTGTTCAACTTACGAATTCCGCTGCACTTCGCTTTCGGAATTGGAGTTTTACAAAAATATTCGCATATTTCAATAACAAAAGCAAATTACATACCAGATGAAACCATGAACATACTTGCTTCGTTCGTATTTGCTGAACACAAATTCTTGTCAAATCGCCAGCGAGATAGTCAATTTTTTGACGAAGTGATTTGTATTGAGCAATGCTCATGATCTAAGGTTAAAACTAACCGGATTTATCTTCTTCTGCTAAAGTTTTACAAAAGTAGTGCTTGGCTTGTATCTTGCAGTGTGATAACCAAATAAATGTTCTTCTGAGGATTTTTATGAACGAAAGTAACGACACAAAAGCTGACAATCAGCGGGAATATTCCCGAGTGGAAACCTGCATACCGCTGGAATATAAAATAATTGATGTGCAACAAAAACAATTCGTTCGAGCCCATTTAGCGGGTGAATCAATTCTTGCCGAATTTAAGTCTTTACCCAATCATGACGATCAAATAATTAATGAATGCTTTAGAACAATAAACGCGAAATTAAACGAAATTATCCGGATGATGACGATTAGCCATGAAGGCTTTAACTGCCTGAATATGACCAAAGTTAATATTAGTGGCGGTGGCATCAGCTTTAATACCGGTAAATCGTTTCTTCCGGGTGATATTTTAGAAATAAAGGTTATGCTTACCATGCAAAAACCATCAGCCTTTTTTTTATACGGAGAAGTTGTGGAGCTAACCAAAATGAAAGCTGAATATGACACTTCTATTCAATTTATCGGCATTGACGACTTTGTGCGAGATGAAATCATTAGATTTGTCTTTGAAACAGAAAGAGAAATCCTACGGGAAAAGAGGAGGTAGTCCCTTCAATCCATGATTGTTCTTATTGGTTTTATGGTTGTAACTGGATGTGTGCTCGGCGGATACCTTATACACAAAGGTAACCTATCAGTAATTTTTGCACCGGTGGAACTCCTGATTATTGGCGGAGCAGCCGTTGGTGGATTTATTATATCTTCTCCGGTTAAGGTAATCAAAGCTGTGGGCGCTTCTATAGTGCGCATATTTACCAATAAGCCCTATTCCAAACAGGATTATATAGAAGTTTTGTTGATGATGAATGGCATTTTTAATAAAATTCGGCAGCAGGGGCTGGTCTCCATTGAAAACGATGTTGACGCTCCAGCGGAAAGTCCTCTTTTTGCCAAATATCCTAAAATTCTTAAAAATCACGAAGCGATCAATCTGATTGCCGACACACTGCGTACCGTCATGACCACAACAATCGCGCCGCATGAGCTGGAATCATTAATTGAGCAAGAACTCGAAGCGCTTCATGAAGAAGCCGTGACACCTTCACACAGCCTAGGCGTTGTCGCAGACGGTCTGCCCGGCCTGGGAATTGTAGCGGCGGTTTTGGGGGTTATTTTAACCATGGGCAAAATTAAAGAACCGCCGGAAATTCTTGGCGCAAGCATCGGTGCGGCATTGGTAGGAACATTTTTAGGTGTTTTATTGTGTTACGGATTTATCGGCCCAATGGCCAAAAATATGGAATTTATCGCTGTGGAAGAGATGCAATATTTGAATGTAATTAAAGTCGCGCTGCTATCATTTATTGGTGGCGGTGCCGCCCCGAAAGTTGCCGTGGAATTTGGCCGCCGTGTGGTACCGGCGACGACTAAACCGTCTTTTCTGGAGATGGAAGAAACTATGCGCGCGGCAAAAAAATAACTTAAAAATTGTAACAGACGATCTGATGCTTTCAGGAATATCTCTTTGTTGATTGGTGGATATGGAAGAACGACCCCAGCAAATAATAATTAAACGGGTGAAGAAAAACAAGGGCGCTGCGGCCCATGGCGGATCATGGAAAGTTGCCTACGCTGACTTCGTTACAGCGATGATGGCCTTCTTTCTGCTGCTGTGGCTTTTGAGCATGACTTCCGATGAGAAAAAAGCTGCCGTTGCCGAATATTTTGCCAAATACAGTCTATTCCAGGAATCAGGCTCTTCTGCAATCACAGGTAAATCATACAAATTAACATCTCCGCAGTTTGTTAGTGAACCGGGCAACGAATCTACCAAAGGTCAAAGCACTAACAGCAGAGGAAAAGGTAAAGGGGATTTTCGATTTAGAAGTGTTGATAAGAATATTGCGCTTAAAGACGAAGAAACTGTTAAAAAAATTCGGGATTCCATC
Source organism: uncultured bacterium (assembly GCA_964633925.1). Classification (GTDB taxonomy): domain Bacteria; phylum Margulisbacteria; class WOR-1; order JAKLHX01; family JAKLHX01; genus CAZWKB01. The sequence continues at coordinate 729 of CAZWKB010000067.1, read as the reverse complement.
GACCAAAAAATGGCCGCGGTGCGGGATCAAATATTGGTGGATGTAGTTGACGGAGGTATTCGCATCCAGATAATTGATACTGAAGGATCAATTATGTTTCCCAGTGGTTCTGCAGTGCCCACAGCAAGAGCCAAAGACATACTTAAGCTTGTCTCGGCAAATATTCAGGAAATCCCCGGTAAAATTGTAGTAGAAGGTCACACGGATGCCACGCCTTTTCGAGGAGCACAAATAACTAATTGGGAGCTTTCTTCATTACGCGCTTCCGCGGCAAGGCGGGAACTAGAAAATAATGGCATAGACCCGTCAAGAATTGCCCGGGTTGTAGGTTACGCCGATCAGGAATTACTCATGCCGATTGAACCAACTGATCAGCGCAACAGAAGAATAAGTCTAATCGTTTTGCAACCTCAACCCGACCAATAAACAATCCGGGACATTACGCCCAATACAAAATTATTCATTAAGGCTTACATCAACAACGAATTTACCTTCAGCAATTTCAAAAGGAATGATCAGGCTTTGTCCGCCCGAAACATGTGTTATCGAATGATTTTTTCCGGTAACTACAGTTGGAATTGCGGCTTGAATATAAAACCCATCGACTTCCAGATTTTTCCGCGCGACACCGGAAATCATATTAGTAATTTCACCGACAGCATCTTTAATCTCATCATTCATTGTTTTGATATTTTCGCCAACCATATTGGAAACAATTTTCAATATCGC
>CAZWKB010000066.1:0-5297 GCA_964633925.1 uncultured bacterium | reverse complement strand
GAAGGCTTCTGTGAAATTTACGAATTTGATTCCTGGGATTAATGGCGATCGCTACTCCTCCAAATTCTCAAAATACTCAATCAAAATGGAGATCTGGAGGATCTGATCATAAATTCCCATGGTTGCCTTTTCCAGTATCTAATAGTGAATTCTGACACCCCAACTCGTTCGGCAACCTCTCGATTATTCAAGTGTTGGTTGTCGAGTAATAAGGTGATCGCCTTTTGAACTAAATCTAATCTGAATGCTTTAATATCGTAAAATCTCGAAAATATCTACACCCCAAAATTAACACACTAAAAGCACCCCCAAGACTTTCTGAAGGTGCTTTCAGATTGATTCCGATTAAACTATCTGGAAACGATTCTCGCCTTTGATTTTGCCTACAAACTTGAAGCCATAATCACGCTCATAAAAGGATAATCTGGAGAAGCCATTACCTTTATCTCTATCCCGAACAGCATCGGTAATTTTTTGGGGATTCATTTCTGAATCTGGGAATTTTTCAAGAATATATTTAAACAGATCATTCCTGCCTATAGTTCCGGTGGATGGTATTGGTATTAGTTCCGGTATTATTTCGGGTATCGGGGTTGATTCAGTCGGGAACAATGATAATGGCTTATCACCTCCGCCCCGTGATTCTGATTTTAGTGATTCGAGCGCCATATCTCTCCCATCAATCTCCCCCCTCAATCCCTCAATTTCAGAGTTGAGATTAGTGAGCGCCATATCCCTTTCCTTTATTTCTGCAATGGTGCCGCTTAATTGATTTTCAAGTGATTCGAGCGCGATCTCCTGACCCTTTAATTCTCTGACGGTGCCGCTTAATTGATTTTCGAGATTAGCGATTACCATATCCTTTACCTCAATTTCTGCCTTAGATTTGTCCAGTTCATGAAGAAGCGTTGCGATCGCAATCTCTCCAAACTCCCCCCTCACCCTCTCCAGTTCGGAGGTGAGGGTTTCTACTTTCCCAGAAGTGCCGCCTCCATAGCATCAAGCCGCGCCTCGATGTCAGGGTCAAGTGTTGGTTGTTGGCTTTCTAGTTTGTTAATTCTATCCATCAATTCCGTGAGATCGAAGCTATTGTCTGACTTACTTGGGGAGTGTCTTACGGATTCTCGATCTAGTCTTACCTCGCCATTAGTTAGGGATTCTAAACCTGAAATCAGAATATCTCTGATGGTTTTCGATTGGTCATAATCAATGTTGCCCCGCTTGCTTTGCCTAGCTGGGTAGTGTTCCCGTCCATAGGCTTCAATAGCCGCGAGTAACTCATCCGGGCATCGAAAATTAAGCAGTTTATTGGTAGCCATAATAAGTGTTTTACTGTGTCTTACCTTGAGTATACACGACGTAAAACAATTGGTAAAACAATTGAGTAAGACTCAATTAACAGTATAAGACGTATAAGTAAGATTAATGTAAAACAAAGTGACAAAGGGTAAGAATTGACAAAATCTGCCGACGAAACTGATCATCCTGCTGCGCGATGTATTCTGCATGACTTCTTACGGCTTCTTCTGTTGCGTCCCAAGTTTGGATCTGAGTTAAGTCGTACTGAGAAGGGTCGGCAAATCGCCGTTGATGAAGGGTTTCAAAATCTTCTCGAATTAGCTTTGACATCCCATCGCAAAAGGACTGTTTTCTCTGTTGTTCTGCTTGTTGAACTAAAATTCCGTTTCGGAAAAAACTCCCTTGAAGACGCTCAAAATTGCAACTCCACCACAATTCCGCCGCCGTGAGAAATCCTCGTTCATTTTTCCAATGCAACGGATCTCGCTTCAAAACTTCTTCGCAAAGATTTAATAAAGCCCAGGATTCCTCTGCATGAGGTTTGAAGTCAAATTTCCAGGTAAAACGCAGTTCTGGAGGGTCAGAGATGGAGGAATTATTGCTCTGGTTCTGAAAGTGAATAATCCACTGTTGGATGGCTTTGAACGTCTCTCGATATTCGATTAGTAATATATCTACATTTCCTTCCCGATTGGATACTAAAATTCCATTGGCTTTTAGAACAAAATCAGGTAATTGTCCAAATGCTTGAATATAGGTGTCTCGACTCGGGTTTTCTGAGTTCTGTAATTCTAATCTCCAGATGACCGGATTGTAGATACCAGGTTGTTGCTGTTTAGGGTTTCTTTCTCGCATGGGAGATTGATAGTAAGTTTTGACGGATTTACTTAAATTATGTAAAAAATTTATACAACCAGTATCCTAAGTAAATTACTGCTGCCTGTATATTTCTGAACGGCCTTGAAGTTCTTCTCAAGGAAGAAGCTGCTTGAGCTAAATTAACAGATTGTTCTAACTTAGCCAGTTCTGCTAACATTAACGGTTCTTGGACTTGATTAAATAGGTTTAGAGACAACGCACCAATGGGAATCTTGCCCAAGTCAGTAACCCGATATCAGATTCTTTAATCCTTGCATAGCATAGCAACAATAACGCTATCCCTAAGAATAGCAAAACTTGATATTGTGTTATTGAGATGAGTTGTTATTAGGGTCAGCTTTCTAAAGCAGATTTTTAATCAATCAGCGATTCTGACTGTAAACACTCTGATAATCAAGAAAAGTAAAAATTAACCCTGATTTTAATTTAATTTTAATACATTCTTAAATTCTCCTATATCTCCATAATATTCACAAACATAGATTTCAGGATCTTTTGTTGGCAAAATAACCCTGCCACATTCTAAAGCGATTGATACAGGAATTGCTGGTAAAATATATATTTTACATTGTTTACCATGTTCAGCTTGAATTTTATTAAGTAGCTTACGATATTCATAACTAAAAATTTCTAGTTGTTTTTTAGATTTTAAAAAATGTTGTGAAGGTTCAGGTATAGTTATTTGATAAATACTACAATTATCAAAAAATAAACTTTCATATTTATCTCGTTCAATAAGATCACTGATCGCTAATTTGAGTAATACTGTTTCGCTTGTTCCTTTTTGTTCATAGGAAACTATATAAGGTACTTCAACACTTACTTCTTCTTGCCAAGACCAAGTTTTACTTGTATTTTCAATGTTTCTATGAGATTGATATATATCTGTTGGAACAGTATCACCTATACACTTACCTAAATACATTAATAATGGCATAGGCCCTATTCCAAATACAGAAAGATGCTTAATATTTACATCATCGTTACCTTCGTCTAAATACCTCAAAATTTTTCGCTTAATTCTAACTTCAGCAAAATCCTGCCATTGTTCAGGTGTTCCCAACCTATTGAAATCCCTTGCTTCAATTTTTATTCCTTTTCGGTCAGTAGGAAATTTTGGAAACATTGCATTTCTTATTGCTTGAGGATTTATAGGCACAGTCCTCTCACCAATATTTACAGAAAATAGTAATATTGTTGATTTACTGATATCCTCTGGGTAGTTAGTTTGAATCTCTATTCTATCTTCGTGTTCTTCCTTCCAAGAGTGTAATAATTCAGCCGGATATTTTTCAGGATTATCATCTATTTCTTTGTGACATTGTTGGCATAAAAGCATCAAGTTAGAAAAATCTATTTGTAATTGATCTGACTGTTCTGTTCCTCTTGGGCCGTCCTCACTTGCAGCAATAATATGTGCAACTTCTGCAAAGTTACCTTCGCTTAAAGTTAGCCCATTATACCAAACAGGCTTATTACACCCTTTGAACTCACAACGCCCTGCTGATTTTGCCCAAAGTTGTAGTTTAATTGAATCAGGAATATTTTTTCTAGCCATCGTTTTTAGCCCTCTGGAAAATCATTGCCAAATGCACGCCGTAATTTTCTACAAGCTGTTTGAGTTTGAGTATCATTCTGAGCATGAGTAATAATATTTTTCAATTCCATTAACTCAATTCTAAAATTAATCATCTGAATTTTACTCATCTTTTCAAAAAGATTATTGTAAGGTTGGACGGGAAGCCTAACGTTTATTTCATTATCAAAACTAAACATTCCAATTATTCCATTGGCAACATGATATAATGCTGATAAATCGCTGTATTCATATTGATTAGTATAGTAATTATAAGCTCTTTTAGGTTGAAAAAGATTATAGCAACAGGCAGTTAAAGCTATTCCCGTCGGTCGTCCTGTCCCTGGTAAAAAATTATAATCTTTCCAACGTTTCAAATACCTGATTATCCTACGAAGTTGTTTTCTATCCAAATCATTAGAAAATTGAGATTTTAAAAGAGCTTTAAGATTAAAAGGTTCAGATATTTCCCAAATCTTTTTGTCATCTGATGACCAAATTAAGCCTTTGGCAATGTAATTTACTTCATTTCCTGAATAATCTTTATCACTTGAATAAATTGCTAAATCAATATGAAACCATTTTTGTCTATTTTGATGATACTGAACTCTTACACAAGGTCTTTTAATCTGAACTGTTCTTACTCCTGTATTCAAAGCGTTGTGAACCCAATGTTTTACGTCAACTGGTTTATAACTATTCTTTGAGAAATTAAAAATAATACCAACATCAATATCATAATCTTCATTAGAAAGTGGTACTACTCCTGTTGCTAGGTCATAACTACCTTGATTAAAATAACTAAATGTAGGTGTATTTTTAGGAAATAGTTTTTTTAATCCATCTCGTAAATTATTAACAATAATATCTCTTTTTTCCCGTAACGGCTGATTATTGTCAAAATCAATTTTAATGGCTTCATGAAACTTTAAGAACTGGGGTTGAAAGTTAAGCATATTTAACGTGCTTATTATATACATTACTCAGAGGAAAATTCGTGAATAAATTTAGATTGATAGGTTTAGCGACCGCTCTCCTAGCTCCTTTTGTCTGGCAACCTGTCCAAGCTGAAATGGTAGTTCTTGGTACAGCTTCCACCGGAGAAACCCTTACTCTCGATACTAATTCTGTCTCAAGAGGCACACCAAAGGGTACTGGGTTATTCATAACTGCGACATATTATCTGGATAACGAAAGAATAGATGCAAGCATTAGCTGTAGACATAACTATTGGGTTGTAGGGGAAACTCAATATACTCCTCAATCTCAAGCAACACGAAATCTTATATCTACAGCCTGTAGAATTGCAATTAACAGTCAATATCGTCAATCTAATCAGAGTCAGCAAAGCCAACAGACAAGAGAGAAAACTTGGATTGTTTATGATCCACCTTCTAATGTACGATCTTCCCCTAATGGTGAAGTCCTATGTACAATCTCTGACAAAAGAAGGGTTCAGATTTCTGGGAACCCTGTAAATGGTTGGTATCGAACCCCAGCTTGCGAGGGTGCAGATGGTTGGATTCATGAAAGTCAAATTAAG
>CAZWKB010000065.1:0-5461 GCA_964633925.1 uncultured bacterium | reverse complement strand
GGCAAGAGGCTTTAAGGTGCTGGCTAAAGTCGCGCTTAAGAAACGGCCGGATTTGCTTAAGAAACTTGGAATGTAGGGAGGACTTATGAAATTTAGTTACAAACATTTGTTAACAGCTGCGTTGCTGGTATTTTCTTTTGCCGGTGGTGGCAATCTTTTTGCCTCTTCGACAGGGTATGATTTTCCAGAGGTCACAACATATAGTATAAGTGATATATCTACAGACAACCTTGATGGTTCAAAAAAGCACAGATTCGATTTTGCGCAGGTTCATCCGCTTATTGCGACCAATGCTCTTAGGTATCTCTGTAATCAGGAAGATGCGGATCAAATAAATAAAGCTTCTGCTTTCAAAAGTGATTACAGCATTTTTCTTGACACACCTGATATAATTTCTGTCTGTCAGGACATAAAAATGAGTGACGGAATCAATTCGTATGAAGACGATGAAGGACTTTTTGATGATAGCCCCGCCAAGTCAATGCTTATTGGTTCAAACTGGCCTGATATGTTTGAATATCCAGGCATCTTTGCAACTCTCTCATATAAAAAATGTATAGGTGCTTTTGATGACGCAACTGAATCCTCTCCATTCTTGGATGCTTTTAGTTCTATTGTCGATCTTACGAAAAAAAAAGTATGCGATAATATTGTTGACACTAACATAAATGGAGCAGAAGCAGATTTAACCCTAGAATCAATTTATCCATATCTTCACTCTCAGCTTGATGCGAAGGATGATATTTTCGGAGGAAATAACAAAATTGCAGTACAGGTTATTAGAGATTATATAAAACAGGCTTTTTATGAACTGCAGGCAATGGCATTATACAGAATGCAGGCGGATGCAGATGGAGACTATATTAATTTAGAAAACAACTATACCTATTCATTTAATTCTTACTCGTCAGATGTTCATGGGTTGAATAGTATTCTTGAAAATATTGAAACTATAGCAAACTTTACCTCAATCCTTGCTGCGTATAAAACCTATGGTCTTTCTGCTATTAAATTGGCATGGATAGATATCATTTTTACAGACCCTCCTGCTCCGGTTATTTACAAGTCATCCTGGAGAAATGTGCAGCTTGGTATTGTTTCACACCTTATTGCCGATTCTTTCGCTCATACCCTGAGATACAAAGACGGAAATAAGGTAAAAATTGCGGCTCTAATAAATACAAATTTTGCAGAGTATGATGAGGAATGGAAAAAAGATGAGAACGGGAATGGCATCCCTAGTGCTTTTAAATTTGATCATGGCAAAGGAATTTATGTTGATAAAGATATTACAAATTATAAGGAAATAACCAGAAAAATTCTTACCAAACGATACAATAATGAAGCTAAAGTTGATTTAGTTATTCAAAAAGATGGCCCGGAATGCAGCAGGGAAAAAATAACTCCTGAATGTGTTGATTCTGACGATTCCCCATGCCCTTCAATTATGGTTGGGTGTTGTCTTAGGAGAGTTGATTCCACTGAAGGACTTTCAAATTATATTTATGATTTTACAACAGACTATAGCACTGTTGTTGCTGCGGAGAAATATGCGGAATGTCTGACAAATGAAAATGTGAATAACAGTCAGCCTTTTAAAGATGCTCTTTATAAGATAATTCCAAAAGCGATGTTTAACACATTTGTTCCTGGCAAAGCAGACTCTGCTGGTGATAAAAATGATGATTTTTCATTAGGCAACTATGGAATGCCTGTAGACACCCCTAGTGCAGCTTTTGAAAAAATAAGAAATGATAAATACTGGGCAAAACAGGATTCTGTCCACAATCTTGCATCACTTGCTTTTGCTGAATTTATTTACTATCTTCAGCTGGCTGTTGACGATGCTGTGAGTAATATTACTGCTCCTGAAGTTGCTGCCGTAAAGAATGAAGACAATATTAATGCATTCCTTGAAAAATGGTTTACCTATGATTCCGAGGTGCTTGCTTTTGCTCCAAATACAAATGTTGTGAAAGATGATGTTTCAAGTTATTCATGGTTCAACTTTCGAAATGTTGACTTGTACTTTGATATTCACAAAGAAGCAGCTTCAGCTGTTTATGCTCCATGGAGCATAAGGCGAGAACCGATTCCGGAGACCGAAGATAAATATGATACCAGACTCAGACGAGAGGATGAGAAGTTTTTTTCTATAGAAGTCTGTGAAGATTGCAGTAAATGTGATTGTATAGGATTGGATCCTGATTATGCTAAAAGAGCAGTAACTGTTCCGAGAGGAACTGCTTATCTTTTTTATAAATGGAATGCTTTCGATTATAGAAATTATAAGCGAATTGACCTCGAAGATAACGATAGTTATGAGGAAATCCTTGTGAATAGTGATGGTAAATTCACATATGAAGAGATTCAAAACAATATATCAGATGAATATGATGCTCCCTATGCTTTTGCATTTGTTCCTCCGGGATATGGTATGTGTATGGTTTTCTCTATTGACAGCGAAACAAGTTCAATTCCAATGGAACGCTGTTCCTATGGCGGGAAAAAGGGAAATATTGCTTATCTCAATTATTTCTCAATTCCAAATAAGAATGTAATGTTGAAATTTTTCCCTGTTGACTCGGATTTGGATGGAATTCCTTTTGCGAAAAATGTTCCAACCCAAGGCAGTGTTATTGGCGATAACTGTCCGTTCCACAACAATCCTAATCAGGCTGACCAGTTTAGTCCAGGCAATATTGGTGCATCAGATTGTATTTACTCTAACAGTACTTATTGTGTTAAACATGTCCCGGACGGTATAGGCGATGCTTGTCAGGATAGCGATTCGGATGGAGTGATGGACATTGATGACAAATGTCAGGGATTTGCCGATTCCGAAGACTTTGACACAGATGGTCTGCCCGATGGCTGCGATCCTGATCCTTTAAATAGCAATAAAGATTCTGATGGAGATCATGTATATGATGTTTATGATAATTGTCCATCAACTCATAATGATCCGGAGCCTGTTCCAAATGCAGAAATTATATTTGGAGTAGAAAGATATAACGATGCAGAGGGCTTACACGCTCCTCACCAATGTCCGGGATCAACATCCTGTCGCAGGGTTGGAATAAATTACATTCCTCCAGAGCAAGTTCTTTCTATTGTTGTTCCAAAAGATAATCAGGAACCAGAAGAACCAGAAAATATTAGGCGCGGGAAAGGTTTGTTTATTAAATTGCCAAAACCAGGGAATATTGATTGTTATGCCCCTATTCCTGCTAACCTGCTAGATCTTTATGAATTAAAAGAAATTGCCATTATATGCAAATTAGGAAGTTATACAGAAATAGAAGAATTTAAAAATTGCGGAGAGACTGATCTTGAATGTCTAAGAAACGGTTGGCAGGCTATGATAGATGCTCATAAGATTTTATGGCAGCCAGATCACGATCTTGATCTTCTTGGAGATGCCTGTGATCCTGATTTCTTTGCCTCTAAGATTAATGCTGCAGCCCAGCCTGTTGATTCAGATTGCAAATCATCTGGTAATTTTGAATCCGGCATAACAACAAGCTGTTTGAATACAAAACATCCTGCTATCAAAATCAACCTTGAAATGAGCGGGCCGAAATCGGGATCCAATAAAAGCATGTCTATGGAAAACACAGTTTACTATTGCGGAGGTTCAGGCACTACTTTTGAAGCAATGAAAGGCACTCCAGGCTACTGCACAACTGCAAGAAAAGATTACAGTATAAATGGAAAATCAAATGTTCAACCTGTATTTGATTTTGGCTACAGTCACGGAACAGAGGTTCTCCCATACTCTTCAAGAGGTCAGACATGGAACCCAATTACGAAATCATTCTCTGAAGCTGGAGAAAATCAGCTTTATGAGAATGCTCTGGCAACTCTTTCCGGAGGAGCAGTTCCTCCAAGAAGCATGAGCCTGACAGGATACCCATTTCATCCTTCAATAAATTATCCTGTAGATATAAATGCTCTTCTGAGAAATCCTGAAAAAGATATTGAAATGAAGCCAGGAGAAAAAAGAACAATGTATTGGAGCTGGAGAGCTGATTATTGTAAAAAGGATTGTGTGAAAGAAGATAATCCATCGCAATGCTGTGCAAAGGTTCAAAATATCAAAGACAAAAACGAATCTCCAGTATCTTTTGAATATGCTCTCTCTTCAGGCGTTAAGAATAAATTTGTAGATAAATATTTAGAAGATTATAATGCAGGCACCATTAATAATCCAAAAACCCAAAAGCTTGTAAATCCTGGATTCTTTTATAATCAGAACATCTATGGCCGTTCAATAAGATACAACAATAATTTTGAGACAGCTTCATTTTCGAAAGGAACTGTTACTGGTAAAACTATTGGTAGAGGCCGAATGCTTTATCTTATTGATGAACTCTGGCCTCATATAATTGACCTGAACAGACCTGATGCTATAAAAGAGGCTGCTATTAATCGAATTATAAGATTTGCAGATATCAGAACTGATGGAGGAATTGATTATATAACAAAATCATTCCTTGAAAACGGTCTCTTTATTACAAAAACCGGAAACGGCTACTACCACACAATTACAAAAGATGCAGCTGGAAAATATATGCTAAATTTTGGATCAGAGTCTGCAACAGCAGACTGGGTCAGCATTGGCCAAGTTGCCAATATGCCTGTGATGAGTGAAGGGTTTGGCGCAACTTATATGAGAGGCAATATCTATTTGGCAGGTAAAACGACAGCTGGAACTTATGCGCTCTATGCGGTAAACACTGTTCCGGTAAAAACAGAAACTGTTCAGATGAGAAGCCGTGAGTTCACAGCTCCGATAGAGGCAAGAAAACTTATTGAGATACCTGAACTTACAGATATCAGACTTGTAAATGATGGCAGCAGAGTCTATATTGCTGGAAATAATGCTCAGGGCTTTGTTCTCGGCAGATATTCGGTAGCGGAAGAGAGGATAAAATTTATCGGAGAACCGCTTGTTACCCGTTACAACTACTCCATTTATGCTGACAACGGCTCTGTTTATGTAGCTGGCGGCTATGACAATCTGGAAAGGAAACACAACAACCTGATAAAAATCACTACAAATTTTGTAACTCCTCAGTGGTACTCGCTCATTCTCAACAATGACGCACTTACAGACGGCGTATTTATGAAAAAACTCTACAACGAGTTTGTAATTGCTGCGCCGAACAAGACAAAGTTGAACTATCTGACACTTAATCTTACAAACAATCAGCTTGTTACCAAACTGATTGATATTCCTTTTGCTAATCTTATCAATGCTGAAACATGCTTAAGAGAAGATGAAGGATTTGTCTCTTTTGGTCATCAAAGCGGCGAGATGTGTCTTCCTGTTACTCCGGCAAATGAAGGATTGTACAATGCAAACAATCCAATAGAGTCAGTTGCGGGATACAGAAATATGCTTTTTGCAGGATTTAACAACAGAATTGATCTCTTTGATATTTCTCATATTCTTCCT
>CAZWKB010000064.1:5079-5658 GCA_964633925.1 uncultured bacterium | reverse complement strand
CATTTATGGGGGAGAAAAAACCTCGAATTCGGCTAAGATAATCCTCTGGCTAACAGTATCACACCATTTATGAAAATGGCAAAAAGGTAAGCATGCCCTTTTTGCTTGGAACCAGGGATCCTGATGCTGCGACTGTGCGAGCCCGGAATATCTTTAATGACCTTCTGCCTGAAATGATGCAGCAGGTGAAGAATTTTATTAATCGTCAATCATGAATTATTATGCTGTAAATTTAAAAAGTTGGAATTTATAAGTGACAGAGTGTTTCCTTGAGTTTCATCTATTCGCTAATTGTTTCAAGCATTTTCTTAATCTCCACAGTAGGCTTCCTCGATTCTGGCTTAAGGTTGAGCATCCCTTTTATTATCAGATTTTCTAGAATTCTCAATGCTTCTTCGCCGGTTTCAAGACTCCCCTTTATTCCTGTAATTTGATCCTTTTTGTTCTTCAAAATTATAGGGACTTTATTGAACATAATTAAGTAACTTGCCATACCGGCTGAGTACATATCTGCTTTCTTCCACCCCTCAAAATCCATTTTAGTGAATGATATTTCAGGTGAGCAGTAACGTTTGTTTG
>CAZWKB010000064.1:4309-5069 GCA_964633925.1 uncultured bacterium | reverse complement strand
GCCTTCCTTGTATGGTGTTTATGGTATCATCTTTGTGAAGTGCTTCATGGAAATATGATAATTTTGGAACCAACTTATTATCGGAATTTCTCATTAAGCAGATCGCATCTGGAGTAATGGCTCGATGCACTATCCCCTTCGTATGCATTTGATTAAGCTCTTTGATGAGCAAAAGGACTACCCTTAATCTGTCAAAACTATCACCCAATTTGGGCAGTGCATCTAATAAATTAAAATATTCAGGAAATTCAAATATTTCATAGCACCTTACGCTCTTTTCTTCTGATGTATTTGCCCCTTTACAGTCGGTAAATACAAGATCATGTTGTTTTAGTAATAACTTGTTATCATTAAGGTTGATGACTAAATCGAAAGAATGTTGAAGGATCTCTATTTCTTTATTTCTATCAAGTAAGCACTTCGTTTCATAATTATATTCTTTTATTAGTACTTTGCTGTTATCAGCTTCTTTGTTGGCTTTGAACGTCTTTCCAAAGGTCCCTTTTTTCACTAATGGGTCCAGGTTTATGTATCCAACTATTCTGGGAGAGATATTTTGTTCTAGAGAGGTAGATGCCTCTTTGAGTTTGTTTATAATCTCGTTGATTTGCTGTTCGCTCAAAGATGGAGGAGATTTTTCTATCTGTTCACATATGTATTTTTTGATGCTTTGCGGTTTCCTGTAAACTGCTTACTGCGCTGGTAAGTCCAGTTGCGTTTGTCTTAAGCAGCGCGCTTGCCTTTGAAAGCATCTCACGCG
>CAZWKB010000064.1:3263-4299 GCA_964633925.1 uncultured bacterium | reverse complement strand
AACCTTGTCTGAATTTATTCTTTGGTCTTCTCCTGGACCTAGTGTATTAATAACGCCGATTCCTTCCACAATAGCAGTGCCATCACCTATTATTCCTCTGATCAAATATGTAGCTCCTTGTGCTTGCTTAATCAGTTTTCCGATTAGCCATTTGTTTTCTATAGAAATGTTTTTACATTCTATACAATATATGGTGTTCGGTGTAATGACCAGAGCATCTAATTCATTTTGTTTGTCTCCGTTTCGGAAGTAGCCATTTAGCAGGATTTTGCAATTTTTTGGCAGAGAACTTAACTCAAAGAAGACCTCATATTCGAATTGATTGTCATGTGGTTTCATTTTTATGATTTCCGGGCGATTTATCAATTGCTGTCGGTGTTTGTTAAATTCTTTAAGTAAGTTTTCCGGTTTAAGATATCTTGGCAGATAATCAATGAGAAGTTCGAGGCAAATAGCATGGAGCAGAAAATAGTCTCTTTCTGCTTTATCTAAATTTGGTGTGTTCAATGCAGCGCAATATTTATTTGTGTGCTTATTGGGATCAATGAACTCAGACTCGACAAAACCGCTAAGAATTAAATCTTGTATGGTATCATGATTTGTTGAATCCTTTTTTAAAAAGATTTTTTCAGGAGTTAAATTGCCATGATAAAATTTGGCATTTTTGAGTGCATTGCAACATTGACTTAAAATTGATTCCACCAGTTGAGGGTTCATGGCACCATGCTGATTCAAATAGTCTCCCGCGTTAATGAAGCCCTGCTCCTCAAGATCTATTTCTGCAAAATAAACGAAGTAATCAAAGCTCAGATAAGGGTCATCTGCATTGATTTGAATGCAGCCTATATCCAGTATGTCGCATAAGATGCTATTTTCACTGCTTAATTGCATAAGCAAATCTCCCTTTTTACGCACCCGTTCTCTCATTTCATCGAGCTTAAGAGGAATGGTCAGCTCAGGATTGAGCACTGTTAAGGCAACCCTCTGGTTTGTGGCATTCACTTTAGCATCAAAGAGGAAATGTTCAGGAGAACTC
>CAZWKB010000064.1:2382-3253 GCA_964633925.1 uncultured bacterium | reverse complement strand
TGGGATGAAATCATAATATCTATCATATAGTTTTTCTTCCAATAGAATGCCACAAAGATCAAAGGTAAAAGGAACGGGTTTTATCTCTTTTTCAATAATCTCCCAAGCTTGTTTAATTTCACCAATTGTTATAGTTGTCTCTGAGGCTCTTGCCAAAGATTCTTTCGCTGCCATAAGTGTTTTTTCTAGAATAATCGGAGCTTTGCTTTTCCACGATCTGCTTCTTTCCAATAGCGCCTTTTTCGTATGAGGTTCTAAATCTATCTTAAATGAAATGCAAAGTTTCTTGACAAGTTCATCAAGAGTAAGGGGATCAACTATTTCAAGAGCCCTCTTGATCCGAGGCGCAAGATATTCATAAGATCGCCTGCTTTTATCAAGATAATCGCTTGCACCTCCTCCCAGAGCCATTTGAGCAGGATCGCCTTCTGCAAAGGCTGTGCACAACAAAATCGGTATATTGCAAATTTGATTTTCATTCATCTGCTTTTTGAGAACCTTAAGAATTGTAAGCCCTTGCTTATCTGCAGATTCAGATGGTATATAGTCATCCTGTGTGAACGTTTCTCCATCTTCATTCTTAAAAAAAAACTGAGGGCCAAGACCTTGAGAATTTTGATCTGAATAGGGTTTAAATGCCTGATCTAGAAGAATCAAATCTGCTTTGTTCTCTTGCTTTTTGAGATACTGGAGGGCTTCAACGCCATTATTAAAATATATCCATTCAAATAATTGTGAATCAGTCTCCAGGTGTTTTCTATAATTATTATATTCGTATTCGTCGTCATCAATCAGGAGGATAAAGTATTTATTCATCTTGAGTCTCCTCATTTTTGAGCCTTTCTTGCATCTCGTGAAAGATGAGATCATT
>CAZWKB010000064.1:0-2372 GCA_964633925.1 uncultured bacterium | reverse complement strand
CTATCAAGTTCTCAAAGAGTGAGGTGATCTTATCTAGCTCGAGGCCCTGTTGATTGTATTCAATTTTCTCAGTATTTTCTGTTATAGCAGTGAGTTGATTCTGAATTTGATTGAGATTATGTTCTATCAATTCCAATTGTGAAAAATATCTCTTAGAAAAGGCTTTCTTGATACATTGTAGATCCTTATCTGAGAACAGCATCATGAGTTTTCCGCTGGCGGCATTGAGATTTTCCATTGGTAGAACACCCTGTAGAGCCATTCTGATATCTGACAAAAGATGCCTCGTATCATGTCTGAATCTTCTGCGCAGCTCTTCAAATGTCCTATCCAAATCACAGAAGCGGTGGACCACTTCCTTAACTTGGGCTGAGGTGAGATAATGATCGAGCGCTATCTTCAGAGTTTCTTCCAGTTCGGCGAGAGCGAAGGGGAGCTGAAGCTGATAATGACCGATACCGTAATAGATGATCGGGGCTTCGAGGTTGTCCAGAATAGAGTAAACAATGATAGGGCACTGAAGGTTATAGTGGGCGCGGAGTTTTTTAACTAGAGAGATTCCTCTTTTCTTGCTTCTTTCTCCGCTGCCAATATTAGCATTGAGCATAATCAGAGCGGTCTTCGCCTGATTATTTGGTTCTTCAAAGTATTTTAATGCTTCATCAGTGGTTTGTGCGTGGATGAGGCTGGTTATAGTGTTTTTCTGCAATAGGCTGCATCTTGCTCCAGTTTGAAATGCAGAGATGAGGCTCGAAACAACTGAATCGGCATCATCTATGAAAAGAATAGCTCTCTCATTGAGCGGATTTCCAGATATACTGTTATGAAGCATCTTTGTTTTTAGCATATAATTGGTTAAAGCTGAATATGAGCTTCCTATTGAGGAGATAGTTCTTAAATGTGTTAGGATTTAGTTGTGTGGTGAAGCTCAGATAAAACCATCTTGATACTTTCTGACAGGTTTCCGATTAGTTGAATTACTTTTGTTTTCGACTCTTTGTCTACGCCATCAATTCCATTGACTGCAATAGTTTTACAGAAATTTTGCAATTGTATGATTTGTTCTTTAATCTCTATTTTTGTGTTGAAAGGGTGCTCATTTTTCAATTTTTCGTAAATTCTGAAAGCTGCGATACATTTTAAAGAAAGGGATTTTAAATAGGATTTCTGCCAATCATCTGATCCCACTTTACTTGTATATTCATTTTCACTCAAAGACAGAAGGATATGTAGGGGAATAAAGCCTATGATCATATCATAGCAAGAATCAAAGTACCGTCCTTTTATACCATTTCTGAGAATGCTTAAATCAATTTTATCAGGGTTAAAATCTTCTCGTTCACAGGAAGTTATGAACTCCTCAAAGTAGAAAATCAGATCGTATCTTGTGACAAAAATAATATCAATTGGATCTAATAATCCATCAATTTCATTTTTGAGATCCTGGTTTATTTCTCCTCCGCTCAATAAAACAAATTTATTGCGATTGGAGGTATTGTTTTTGCTTACTTTGATAAATTCTGCTATAGCATTGCCTGTAATGTGCGTATGAATAAATATAACTGCGGCATTCCTTATTTCATCTGAATTTGCGTCTTTTAAGGCTAACGTTCTTTTTATTTTAATTTGAGTATTATTGCTCTTACAATAGGCATCCGTTCCAGAATCTTTTAAATCTTTTTTGTCATCAAATATTATTATTCTGTTCATCGTGGTACCTCTATCAAAGACCTTATAAAGATATATTTTACGCCACTTTTCTCTGGAATATGCTGATGATGCTGAAATACATCCTTCTCAACTCTTATTTTTCTTATAAGATCAAATATTTCTATTACTCCATCAGAAACATCAAGTTTTGATATCATATATGATTCATGAAACCAACTTCTTACACGTCCTGGAAGACTCTTTAAATCTTGCCCTGGTGAAGCAGTACTTTTTGAAAACCAGTCTGCTAAGCTTCGTGTGAACCCACTGCCTTCATCCTCTAATGAGAAAAGGAGCATTTTCGTTTCGTCACACTTCTTAAGAATTACTTTGATTTTTTTGGTACGACTCGATTTCATTCCCGGGATTATCGCATCAGCAATGGCAATTATTTGCTGTATATCAAAATAGTGATAATCTACATATTGATTATCTATTACTGGTTCAATCTCTGCTAAAAATATCTTTCTGGCAATAATATACTTATCACACACCTCTCGGGAAATCGGATTACAATAACATTCAGTTTCAATATCTGCAATAAATGTTCCACAATGTGACATACAATTATGGATGTTGTCCGTATTGAGTTTTCTTAACCTATCATATCTACATGCCCAAATGTGACTTTTGCACTTCTTTGCAATATCATCAGTGCAATT
>CAZWKB010000063.1:4934-5778 GCA_964633925.1 uncultured bacterium | reverse complement strand
TTTACTATAAAGAACATAACCACATAGTATAGTACAACGGGGATAAGTATCTGAAATAATTTGTCTAGATTTTTTAGTATCACCTGACTGCTGTCAAGGGACATTACTAAAAAGAGAACATATAGTAGCCCAAGATTTGCAATATTTGCAAGTAATAATTTCGAGTTGTATAGAACTTCTTCTTTTTTTGCGGCTCTAAATGCTACTCTTGTAAGCCATCCCAGAATCATAGGAAGAACGACAACGAATCCCAGCTTCTCAAGAATTATCATTGGATTAATGGCAAACGAACCAATATCTAATGTGTGTGTTATTAGAAAAGGGATTGCAAATGGCACGATCACTACAGTTGCCAAAATATTTACGGATACCAGCACAAGTCCGGTATGCATATCTGCTTTCATAGAATTTATCCAGTTCATTGTCATCCCACTGGTAGGTATAAAACCAAAAATATAGAAACCTATTGCTGCATATGGATTTCCTGGAAAAAATAGCTTGCTAAGAAGTATTGCAATTATCGGAGAAATAATGAAATTAATAAGAAGAGATGTTATTAATGCTTTCCCTGTACCTTTAAGCTTGAGTCCATCCTCTATTCTTAGTCCTATCATTACAGGATATATCATTACAAGAAGTGCCGAAAAACAAATGATTCTTGAAAAAGCCATGGGGGCCCATATCCCTTTTACTAATCCTGCTATCATAGCTAGTATCATAAAAAACCACAGATTCTCTCTTAAATTCTCAAAAAACTTATTCATTTCTTTCCTCCTTTATTTATTGCGTCCTTATACTTAAGGATGCGTTGGAAAACAATAAAGATACATTTGTATCTTTTCGC
>CAZWKB010000063.1:885-4924 GCA_964633925.1 uncultured bacterium | reverse complement strand
ACGCTGGAATCATTCAAGGAAAAGGTATTTGATTTTGAAAAGAACAAAGAATGGAAATTTGAAGGTGACAAGCCGGCAATCATAGATTTTTATGCCGACTGGTGTGGGCCATGCAAAATGGTAGCCCCTGTACTGGAACAGCTTTCTAAGGAATATGAAGGTAAGGTTGATATATATAAAGTAAATACAGAAGCTCAGCAGGAATTGGCGGGAATGTTTGGTATAATGAGCATCCCTTCTATATTATTCATTCCAAAAGATGAAAAGCCTCAGATGACACAAGGCGCATTACCAAAACAAGCATTCGTCGAAGCCATAAAGGATGTTTTAGGGGTTTTGTCGTAATTGTCCCATCGTAGAGACGCATTGCATGCGTCTCTAATTAATGTAAATGTAGGGGCCCTGCGGTTGAATAAGCCCCTACGGAAATGAAATAAAAGATGATCAAATTATTAATAGCAATTATTGTCGGAGGTGTGTTAGGTTTCGGATATTATAAACTAGTAGGTTGTTCAACAGGTGCCTGTCCTATCACCAGCAACCCGTGGATATCAACCTCTTACGGTGCTATTATGGGTGCTGTATTCTTTGGAGGTAAATGATAATGCATTTATTCAATCCAAATAAGCTTTGTAAATTAGACGATCCACAAAGACTGAAGCAGATATCTGTAGAGAACATAGCAAAACATCTGGATCTACGAGATGGTGAAGTATTGGCTGATATCGGTAGTGGCACAGGATTGTTTGCTTTTGAATTTGCAAAACTTGTTATGCCAACAGGGAAAGTTATTGGTTATGATATTCAAAAAGAATGTATTGCCTATGCTGTTGAAAAACAGAAAGAAAAAACAGAGCTCCCAATTGTATTTAAATTAAACGATATCGGCAATATTCCATCTAGTGATAATGAATTTGATGCTGTTACAATGTTGATGCTTGCGCATGAGATATCTGATCCTGATTTTTATAAAGAAGTATACAGAATTATGAAGAAAGGAGCAAAATTGGCGATAGTCGACTGGCAGACTAAGCAAGCAGATAAGGGTCCATCACTAGAAGAACGTATTTCCGTAGATGCATTGTATTCATTATTGATCGGATACGGTTTTGAGATCGTCCATAACGAAAACATAAACGATTACAATTATCTTTTGGTCGTAAAAAAATAATGTTTTATCGTAAAGACGCGATTTATCGCGTCTCATATAAAAAGGAGAAAAAATAATGATCACCGTGATCGAAAGTCGATGTCCTCAAAACCATCCATGTCCATGTGTAAGAATATGTCCCGTAAAGGCGATAACTCAAGATGGTTATGGAGCACCAAAAGTAAATATGAGTATTTGTGTTGAATGTGGAAAATGTATCAGAAGTTGCCCGTATGGTGTGTTTACAAATAAATAGAGTAAAGGAGAATTTAAATGATATATAATGTAAGTGATTCTGAGTTCGCCAAAGAAGTTGAAGAGGCAAAAGGGGTTGTTCTTGTAGATTTTTGGGCTACATGGTGTGGCCCATGTAAGATGATGGCTCCTGTCTATGAAAAGGCATCAGAGAAATATACATCAATAAAATTCTGTAAGGTAGATACGGATAAGAACCAGGATAATGCCGTTAAATACAATATTTCAGGCATCCCTTGTATAGTTGTTTATAAAGATGGAAAAGAGATAGATAGATTAATAGGGTATATGGCGCAGGAACAATTTGAACAGGCCCTGAGTAAATATAATTAAGGACACGCCCATAACAATTAAAAATGAGAACTAAAAAAGCAACTGAACATTTCAAAGGGCTTAATGGCGTAAAACGAATGAATTGCGCCGAGTCAGTTGCTATTGCATTTGAAGATCACTGCCTTCTTTCAGAAAATGAATTTCTGGAGTTAAAAGGATGTGGCGGTGGGAAGTCTCCTTCCGGCTATTGTGGAAGTTTGCATGCAGCACTGTTACTTATGGATAAGAAATATCCAGATAAGGCTGAGGAGTTAAAGGATGCTTTCGGTAAATATTCCGGCTCTCTTATTTGTAAAGAGATAAGAGCTTCAAAAAAAGTCACTTGCTTAGATACTATCATTATGGCTGTAGATCATGTCAATAATTGTTTTTGTTCATACTAAATAGAGCTGCAGATATCAAAGCAGTTATCGGAACGCACAATATCAAGCCAATGCTGCCTGAAAGTGCTCTTAATATTTCTTCTGTTATCAACTCCATATTCATTATCCTCACGAGTGACATATCTGACGAAATAAAAAGTATTATAAGTGGTAAGGAAGCTCCTACATAAGCAAGGATCAAAGTATTGCTCATTGTTCCCATTACATCTTTACCAATATTCATTCCGGATATAAAAAGTTCTTTGAATGTTGATCCGGGTTTTACTCTGCGAACTTCTTCAATGGCAGATGCAATTGACATCCCTACATCCATTATTGCTCCAAGGGCTCCAATAATAATTCCGCTGAATAATATTCCGGCAAAATCTATCTTTAGTTTTAGCGAATACATAAGCATGATAGATTCTTCTGTGCTAACGCCCGTAAGATGCATAAAACTGCCTGCATAAAAAGCAGTTAACCCTGCTACTGTAACACCGATAACTGTCCCAAGTGCACCGCTTAATGATTTTAGATTGAAGCCGCCAACGATTCCAAATACTATCGCAGAGATTATGCCTGAAATGATGCACGTGGTCAGTATGGGATTTATTCCTTTTATTGTGAGAGGTATCAGAACAAAGAATATAAGTGCAATTGTGACTATAAGGCTTATAAGTGATTTAAGTCCTTTAAAACCACCGATCAGTACCAATAGCACAGCAAATACTAGACTTAAAAGTGCAAGAGGATTGTCTCTTTGAAAACCTGAGATCTGAATAATTGGGCTTCCGTCTGGACTTTCAGCTTTTGTTGGATTTTCCTCTGTATATAGGATTATTCTGTCGCCGTCTTTCAGTTTCATTGAGCCTCCGGCAATGCTTGTAGGCATGTGTTTAATATCTATTGTCTGTCCTTTATATCTGCCCGATAGTATTTTTGTTTGTATTGTCTGTGCATATTTCATATCGTCTGCGAAGGCGGTTTTTAATACAACCCCTTTCTGATAGGTTACTTCAGGATCTTTGTCTATGCTGGCAACAGTTGAAGCGACTAAAAAGAAGACCAAAACTATTAATGAATTTAATAAACTTTTCATACCATTACTTTATCACATCATACAAAGCTACATGTTGACAAATACATTCAGCAAGAGCATAATGGGCATACGCCCAGAACAAAAAGGAGCAAAAGTATGTGTCCTAGACCAAGAAAATTCAGGCAATGCAGAAGACATATGGGAGATGCCTATTTTAAGCCCAGGTCTATTCCTTTGTCTGAACTCGAGATAGTTGATCTTCAGTTAGACGAGCTTGAAGCGATGAGATTGTGTGACTACGAAGACATGGAGCAGGAAGAAGCGGCAAAAACGATGAATATTTCAAGGCAGACTTTACAGAGAGCCCTATATGCAGGAAGAAAAAAAGTTGTTGATGTGATCATAAATTCAAAAGCGATTAAGGTTGCCGGAATGGAAGATCATGGCGGTCATTGTCAGAGGAAAGGACAAAATGGTAGAAATACAGGGATGTAATATAGAAGTAGATATTGTTAAAGCTAAAGAAAACGTAGAAGCATATGGAAAAGAGATCTTTCGCTATGCTTCATTTGGTTTTGACAGAATAAATAGCAGTAAATATATTGCCTATGTGTCCGGTACAGACATATCCAGTGTTCTTGAAATTGGCACCGGCAGAGGGATATGCACTTGCGCATTATCAAAGAAATACGGAA
The DNA here is from genome assembly GCA_964633925.1 of uncultured bacterium. GTDB lineage: Bacteria > Margulisbacteria > WOR-1 > JAKLHX01 > JAKLHX01 > CAZWKB01. The sequence goes on along the minus strand of CAZWKB010000063.1, from coordinate 1,090 downwards.
AAGTTGTCACTGTTGATATATCAGAAGATCAGGTAGACGCATCAAAAGATTATCTGGCGGTAAATGAAGTATTGAAAGATATTGTTTTTTATAACTGCAATGCTGAAAAACTTCCATTTGCGGAAAAAAGCTTTGATCTTGTTGTATCTGCAAATGCTTTTCATCATATGGAAAAACCTTATGCAGTAATACAAGAGATGATGAG
>CAZWKB010000063.1:0-875 GCA_964633925.1 uncultured bacterium | reverse complement strand
CAAAAAAAGATTCTAATGGCAATCTAGAAGAACCAAAATATTTTAATTTCGTAAATAAATTTAATAATGGTTTGGCCCCAGTCCAAGGAGGTGATAAATGGTATTATGTTAATAAAGAAGGTTTTGAGACCATCAGAAAAATACATGAATCCAAGGGAGGCAGACACGAAGAACTTTCTTCCGAGTTCGAGATAGTAGGCACATATTTAAAAGAATACGGATATAAAGTGCAAAGATTGGAAGAATTAAATCAGACAGTGTTCGTTGCAGAAAAATAAGAAGGAGGTGATTTTTATGCCAAGAGGAGATGGAACAGGACCGTTCGGTAACGGTGGCTGCGGTGTAGGGTTAGGAAAAGGGATGGGAAGAGGATTGGGTAGAGGGTTAAGTGCAGTTATGGGATTAAACGCTTTGAATTCGCAGAATAGCGGAGTGGATTTTTTAAAACAGCAGGTAACAAGGCTTCAGGAAACGATATCCAAGATAGAGAATAAATGAATGGGAAGGAGACTTCAGTATGGAAAATATGAATTTGGCTCAAGAGGCAAGGCAATTGCCTAGGATAGGGGAGAAGGCCCCTGCTTTTAAGGCTGTAACAACTCAAGGGGAAATAATTTTCCCGGACCAGTATTTGGGTAATTGGGTAGTACTCTTTAGTCATCCTGCTGATTTTACTCCTGTTTGCACTTCGGAGTTCATGACATTTGCTTCTATGGAAGCTCAATTCACACAGCTTAACTGTAAGCTGATAGGTCTTTCTGTCGATGGACTATACAGCCATATTGCGTGGCTTAGAACGATCAAAGAAAAGATCGAATATAAAGGGATGAAAAATGTAGAGGTCAAATTTCCACTAATAGAAGATATCACAATGG
>CAZWKB010000062.1:0-5943 GCA_964633925.1 uncultured bacterium | reverse complement strand
TGTAGTTACAAATCTTTCTACCAGCAGAATGGTTGAAGATATTGCAACAAAACACGGTTCGACTGTCGTCAGAACAAAAGTTGGAGAGGTAAATGTCTCTGAAAGAATGAAAAAAGATTCTTCAGTGATCGGAGGAGAGGGCAATGGAGGGGTTATCTACCCAAAAATCGGATATGGAAGAGACAGCATTGCCGGAATAGGATTAATACTGGACCTTATGGCATCTACAGAAAATACAATTTCACAATTGATATCTGACATACCAAGATATGAAATGATAAAAGATAAAATAACCATGCCTGATCCTGATGCAATAAAACCCCTACTCGAAAAAGTAAAAGACAAGTATTCAAATGAAGCAATCGACTATACAGACGGGATCAAGATCGACTTTGCAGACGGCTGGGTACATATCAGAGGTTCAAACACAGAACCAATTGTAAGAATAATTGCCGAAGGTAAAGATATCGAACGATCAAAGAGCATCATTGCAGACCTAAAATTACTTGCTCAATAATTCTTTTGGAAATGTTATTCTTCCAGATGAATTTATCGGGACATCAATACTGATCCCATAGCTCCCAATAAAGGCCTTCCCGTCAATTTTATATTCAAAATAATTTTTCCCCATCATTATGCTTTGAATAAGAGACAGAAAAGAATCCGCTATAAAATCATATCTGGAAAAAACCTTGATAGTTATCTGCCTCTTTTCCCTTGGAGCAAGAGAAAAGCCCTTTTGCATCTCGGATATAAGCAGCCTGTCATTCACAAAGACTTTGTATTCATAGCCTGACAGATCAATACCAAAAGCATTTGGATTGTCTATGTTAAAATAAAACTCCGTTTCAAACCCATCCGCTCTTATTCCTGTGATCTTTGAATCAATGAATTCAACAACAGGGGGATCTATCTTGATACAACCTGACAGGAAAAATATAGCAAAAATAAAAAAAAGAAGCTTCTTCAATTACTATCTCCATTGCTCCCAACATCCGGCATACTTTCAATTTCTATGGCACTGTCATAAGCATCCTGAACATCCTGTATTTCATCATCATCTACTTCTTCTCCATCAGAATGTTGATCTACAACATTTTTAAAAGCCATAGTTGATTCCTCTTGCATCCCCAGCTCTCCGTAACAAAGGCCCAGATTGAATTGGGCTTCTACATAATCAGGATTGACCCTCAAAGCGATTTTGTAATACTCTATAGCTTCGCGAGTCATACCAAGTTTGCTATAGCTGACCCCTATATTAAAAAGGGCTTTATCATAGTCAGGTTTTATTTCAAGAGCTGCTTTATAAGACTCTATCGCCTCATCATTGATCCCCAAAGAATCGTAGCAGTGTCCAAGATTACAATAAACTCTGTAATCGTTAGGATTTATTTCAATAACCTTCTTGTACACATCTATCGCTTCATCATGCATTTTTTGGGATGAATAAACATTTCCAAGAGAGAAATAAGCTTCGCTGTAATCCAGCTTTATGCTTACAGCTTTTTTGAAAGAATCAATTGCATCCTGCTCCAATCCAAGCTTCTTACTCGAAAGCCCAAGATGATAATAAGAAAAAGGATTAGATGGATTTATTCTTATCGAACGCTTAAATGATTCTATCGCCTGCTGATGATGCCCCAACCTGGCTTGATTAATCCCAAGAAGAAGAAAGGATTTATAATCATCAGGATTAACGCTAATGGCAGTTTGATAAAACTTTACGGCCTCAACTTCACTGAGAGTAGTAGATGGCTTTGTTTTTTGAGGTGGTTCTACAGGTTTGCTTTCATTCTCAGCCTTAACTTCACCCAACCCTCCACCGGCTCTTGTTGCCCAATAATCAAAATGTAATTTTTTCTCTGGCGCTGGCTCAGGTTTCTGCTCTGGCTGTTTTATATCTTCAATTATTATAACTTCCTCAACTATCTCTTTTTCTTCAGGAATGATTGTTTTTTTACTGGGCACGTTCTGAATGTTATCTATATCTTTTTTTATGAAATATTTTTTTCCGTTGATCTCAACTTCCTGAGTTATATCGCTTGGATTATCTTCAACCTCATTCTCATTTATCTCAAAAGATTTCGCATTATTGATAAATATGCCTCTCACATCCTCAATCGCATACTCAGGTTGTATAAGATTCAGATCATCCTCATCATCTTGGGCGCTCTGTTGCAGATCGTCATCCGCTGAGGGAGATTCATTAAACTTGATCGCAGCAACAAGTTCATTGTCTTTTTCTTCTTGTGATCCAACATCCGACAGAACTACAGATCTTTCTTCTTCCTCTTTTTTCTTTTGCTCCTCCAGCAGCATAGCCTGAAATCTGTTTATCTCATTATTTATCAACTTAAGCGCATTATGTGCATCTTCGTTTGTAATATCCATATCCAGAACCTTGTCAAAACACTCTTTTGCTTTATTGAAATCCCTGAGATTTATATAAACATGCCCAAGCCCCATGAGCCCTTTGAAATTATTCTCATCAAGCATCAGGTTCTTCTGATATACCTGAATTGCTTTGTCTAGCAGCCCGAGCTTAGATAAAGAATCTCCGATCAATAAATATATTTGCGCATTTTTTGGCAATAGCTTTGCGGCATCAAGAAAAACCCTCAACGATTCCTTGTAGTTTTTTTGTAAAAGTAAAACGATGCCGAGATTTTTGTAAGATGCGAAAAAATCGCCCTTAACAGATATTGCTGATTGATAAGATGTCTTTGCTTCTTCAAGAAGGCCCAAAGACTGATAACTTACTCCAATATTGTGATATGCTTCAAAGTTCTCTTTATCACAGGCAATTGCTTTTTTATAGAAAGAGACAGCTTCCTGATGTTTGCCAAGCTCGCTGTAGCAGACTCCCAAAGAATATAACGCTTTTGCATCTTCTCCGTTATGAGCAATTCTCTGCTCAAATATTTTTATTGCTTGTTCGATATTCATTGTGCTCATGGCATCACTATTAATAATACACTATACTTGCAATGAGAAGTCCAATAATAGAGAGAATCCAAATATACGCGATCGTCAGTTTTAGTATGCTCTGCACGTTTATGTTTAGATAATTCGCGATCCAAACATTATGAGTATTGGTTGGATCGCATACCCCCTGTATTTCACCAACAGACATAAGAGCGGCCATTATTGCCGCTGGAGGTAGAGATCCTGATGCAACCATCAAACCAACCATCCCTGCTCCCATACCCCAAATATTCAAAGGCCCACGGTATAAAGCAAGAGGAGCAAGAATCGTGAAAAACAGAACATAATACAGAGGGGTGGACGGAAGGATAGTTACCAGCACAGGAGAAATGATCGAGGTTACAGATTGATGCATAACAGCATTTAATACCATGCCAATTCCAATTATTAATGCAACTGCAGGCCCTACTGAATTGATCCCCTCAACAACTGCCTTTGTAAGAAGATTCAAACTGCCTTTATGAAGAGTTGTTACATATCCCCACAATACCCCTATGATCATTGCTGTAATGATTGGAAATTCATATGGAACAAGAGGTTTGCACAAAATATTGTATATTGAAAATCCAAGGACAATCACTATTGGAATTATCGGTGTCAGCAGAGAATACCATGGAACATTTTTTCTGTTCACATCTTCGATAGTTACACTCCATCCCACAGAGGTTCCCTGTCTTTTCATTTCCACAAGAAGGAATAACAGAGTAACCAATGCTGAAACAGCCCCTAATACCAATGCGAATTTCATTATCTGACCTTGAGGAATACCGAGAACACTGATATAAAGCTGCCAGTTTACCAGATTAAACATTCCCCCCAGACTCATCCCCATTAAAAACAAACCGGCTGCAACAACACGCGGGATTCCGATCGAAAGCAATATTGGAAGCACTATGCTTGCCACCATGATCACGGCACCAAGGCCTCCAAGAACAGAAAAAAGAAGAGCGACTATCAATGTCATAACAATGGAAACAAGTATTGGATTGTCTCCCGAAAGTTCAGCAAATTTCTTTATTAAAGTTTCTGCGATACCGGACATTCCTACAAACTGAGAAAGTATTGCACCAAACATAACGGTAATGATAGCGACATTTAGCCTTGTGGCTCCACCGGCAACAACAACTGAGGCTATGTCAGATGGCGGCATTTGAGCAGCAAAAGCAATAACAACCGCCATTATAGGAAGAGCGATAATCGCCGGCAGCTTGTTCATGTACATCAGGGATGCAAACAGAACGAATATCAATAGTATTGCTAAAGAAAGAATCATGATATCGGATTATATCATAAGCTTTTTGATAAATACATTCTAAATAAACCGGCAGTAGATGAATTCAAACCCTCAAATACCTTGGAGTCATTTGAATTGTCTTTGTATAACCTGATCCTATTTCTCATATCAACTCCAAGCTTTTTCCCAAGCTCAACCCCAAATTGATCAAAGCTATTTATTCCCCAAATAAAACCTTTTACAGCTACGCGATGCTCAAGAAGAGCCAAAAGCAATCCTGCACTAAAAGGGTCCTGCTCTTTTAGCAGAAATACATTTGATGGCCTGTTCCCCGGAAAATTCTTATGGGTCAATTCATCTTTTTTACCAAAAGCCAGAGCATCCGGCTGTGCAAATAGATTTGTCATTAATTCTTCATGATGAGAGACGGACTCTTCGGCCCCTATTGGATATTGAGGTTCAATAAAACCAAAAAAATCTGCAGGAACAATGTTTGTTCCCTGATGAAGAAGTTGATAAAAAGAATGTTGTCCATTTGTTCCGGGCTCTCCAAACACTATCTCTCCAGTATCAAATTCCAAGCTGTTCCCATTGGTATCAACCAATTTACCATTACTTTCCATTTCCACCTGCTGGCAATGTGGAGCATACTTTAACCATGCTTGGCTATACGGAAGGATTGCCCTCGTGTTATATCCCATAAAATTTATATTCCAGATATCAAGCAAAGCGGTTATTACAGGAATATTAGTTTCAAATGGTTCATTCCTAAAATGATTATCCATCCAAAAAGCACCATCAAGAATCCTTTTAAAATTCTTGTATCCCAGATATAAGGAAAGGGGAACTGCTCCGACTGCAGACGTTGCGGAAAAACGACCGCCAACAAAATCCCAAAAACCGAACATATTATCTACATCTATCCCGAATTCTTTTACCTTATCTGCGGCAGTTGAGACAGCAATAAAATGCTTGCTGATAACAGATGGATCGTTGCCAAGTTTTTCTGTCATCCATTTTTTTACTGTATTAGCATTCATCATAGTCTCTGCCGTAGTAAATGTCTTTGAGACGATGATTACCAGGGTTTCCTCAGCTTTTATCTCCTGAATTTTCTGAGCAAAATCTGTCCCGTCGACATTGCTGATAAAAACCAGAGACATCCCCTTTTTTGCAAATGGCTTACAAGCATTTGCAAGATATTCAGGTCCTAAAAAAGAGCCTCCGATTCCAACAGATATTATTGTCTTGAATTTTTTTCCAGTGATCCCCCTCTTATGACCTTTTAAAATGTCTTCGGAAAACAATCTGACCTTCTCTAAAACATCTTTAATTGCCGGCATAACATCATTCCCGTCCATAACAACAGGGTTCCCTGAAAAATTTCTAAGTGCTGTATGCAAAACGGCCCTGTCTTCTGTTAAATTGATCTTTTCACCTGCAAACATCGCTTCTATTTTACTCTCAAGAGCTGTTTCCTTTGCAAGATCAATAAGACCTTTTAATATCTGAGGAGTTACCAGCTGTCTTGAAAAATCGTAGTACATATACTCGGACTTTATTGACAGCTCTTTACTTCTTTCCTGATATACTTTGAACCAGTCGGAAAGAGTGCCTTTCAATTTAGATTTTGTTTCACACAGAGCAAGCCATGCGGCGGTTTCATTTACGGGAATTGATAAATTTTTCATATTATATATTTTAGCGCAAAAAAGTGATAAAAA
>CAZWKB010000061.1:4904-5994 GCA_964633925.1 uncultured bacterium | reverse complement strand
ATGAGAATGGTGAGAAGGTAAGTAAGGGTATTTACCTTTATGCAATAACGGGAGATGGGAACAACCGAAAAACAGGAAGGATAGGTGTAATACAATGAAACGCACAATAATAATAACAACTTTCATTGCAATGATACTGTCTGCCCAGAGTTATGCGGCAACAGATAATAAAGGAACTTTGTCAGGATCTTTCACAAAACTGTATAACGGTATAAGAGCGACAGGAATGGGAGAGGCATATATCGGAGTTTCTGATGATCCTGATGGCATAATGAGCAATCCTGCAGGAATTGCAGGGGCAAGAACCATTTCAGTAAAGACATGGAATTCATCTTATCTGGATGGGATTAGCCTTGTAAATGGCTCAGCATTGATCCCGACAAAATATGGTGTTATCGGCTTAAGTGTGAACTATATGAATACCGGAGGTATTGAAGAAACGACAATGGCTATGCCTGGAGGAACAGGAACTACTATTGGAACAAAAAATGTAGGAGTATATCTGGGTTATGCAAAAATGATAAGTGATGATGTTTCAATTGGTTTGAATGGTAAATATCTCAGAGAGGATATAGGAACGGATAATACAGAAGGCATTGTAGGAGATATTGGTCTAAAGTGGGATATTAATAACAGGTTGAGCGTAGGTGCTACTGCAAAAAATATATTTGGTTCATATGGGAACACTCCGCTAGTCAAGAGCTATGGCATAGGCGCATCATATAAAGCTAAAGCATTGTTGTTGGCAGCTGATATTGACCTGCAGGATAACAATGCTGTTGTTGGAAGAATAGGTGGAGAGTATAACTTGTATGACACTCTATTTCTTAGAGGGGGATATTCATTCCCTTCAGAAAACAGCGCGAAAAGCGGAATGAGTGCAGGTGTTGGATTCAAACTGAGCGGCCTACAAGTGGATTATGCATATGTTCCATACGGTGATCTTGGAAGTGAACACAGAGTAGGTGTTAGCTTTTGTCTTGGAAGTTCAGACGATAAAGCTAATTCAGATGGTCGTTCAAAACAAGATGGAAAAGATGAGAATAGCAACCCATTGACTGACAGAGATGTTGCATATCCTGCAAATCAA
>CAZWKB010000061.1:4243-4894 GCA_964633925.1 uncultured bacterium | reverse complement strand
CAAATCAATTCATTGTGAAAAAGGAAATAAATATCAGAGCTAAGAAAAATAAAGTATTACATGGCGGGAAACAAAAGATAACAACAAAACTTAAAAAAGTCACAAATAAAAAGTCCCTTCGCTAAAGCAAAGGGACTTTTATCTCAATCTAAAATATCCTAGATTAGGCTACTTTTTTCATGAGTTTCTTTTTCTTGATCACACCCCAAATTACTTTGGTCATTGAAGTTACTGGAATTGGTTTCTTTCCAAATATTTCTTCTAATGTTTCTGTTTGACCTTTGAAATCTACTCTCATCTTTGATAATCCACCTCTTGCTGCTGCCATAATTAAATTCACCCCCTTAGTCTACATATTTAAGGCCCGCTCTTAAACTTGCCTTTTATGGTATAATTATAGAGCATAAATAAATTCTGTCAACAGGGTTTTTAGAGTAAGGAGAAAAACATGTTCAATAAGGTACTGATAGCCAATAGAGGAGAGATAGCCGTTAGGATCATCCGGGCATGCAAAGAGATGGGGATTCAAACAGTTGCCGTGTATTCAGAAATTGATAAAAACAGTCTTCATGTCAAGCTGGCTGATGAAGCAATTTGTATAGGTCCTGCTGCCACAAATTTGAGTTACCTGAGTATTCCGACAATAATATC
>CAZWKB010000061.1:2583-4230 GCA_964633925.1 uncultured bacterium | reverse complement strand
TGCAGAGATTACAAATGCAGATGCAATACATCCAGGATACGGATTCTTGTCTGAGAATTCCAAGTTCGCAGAGATTTGTGATGCTCATAAGATAACATTCATAGGCCCATCCATAAATTCCATATTGACCATGGGAGATAAGGCATCTGCAAGGCAATGCGCTAAGCGAGCCGGAGTTCCAACCGTTCCTGGAACGGAGGGCATTATTAAGGATATGGACGAAGCTATCAAAGTGGCCAGAAAAATTGGGTTTCCTGTAATTATTAAGGCTACAGCAGGTGGTGGTGGCAAAGGAATGAGAATAGCCAATTCTGAAGAGGAATTTGTATCTCAGTTAAATATGGCTAAGACAGAAGCCTCTGCAGCTTTTGGCAATCCGGATGTTTATGTAGAGAAATATATCGGTAAACCAAAGCACGTTGAGATACAGATATTAGCAGACAAATTTGGGAATGTCATTCATTTGGGAGAAAGAGATTGCTCAGTTCAAAGAAGACATCAAAAACTTATAGAAGAATCTCCATGTGTTGCACTTGATGACAAGTTGAGAAAAAAGATGGGCGAAGCAGCTGTGAGGCTGGCTAAATCATCTAAATATTATAGTGCCGGTACAGTTGAGTTTTTGCTTGATGAAGACGGTAAATTCTATTTTATGGAAATGAATACAAGAGTACAGGTGGAACATCCTGTAACCGAAGTAATAACCCGCGTGGACATTATAAAAGAGCAGATCTTGATAGCGGCGGGAGAAAAGCTTAAGATCAGACAGAAGGATGTCTCATTAAATGGTCATGCAATAGAGCTGAGAATAAATGCCGAAGATCCTGATAAGAACTTTATGCCATGTCCAGGGCAGATAAATCTGTTTTTGCCTTCAGGTGGACCGGGAATAAGGGTAGATAGTTTTGCTTATTCAGGTTACAAGGTTCTGCCAAATTATGATTCTCTTATTGCAAAGCTAATTATTTGGGCTCCGGACAGGACTCAGGCAATAGCGAGGGCAAAAAGGGCTTTGTCAGAATTTATCGTTGAAGGAATAAAAACTACTATTCCGTTCCACATAAAAGTTCTTAACCATGAAAAGTTTATCGAAGGCGAAGTGTATACCAATTTTATCGCTGCAAACATAGAACCGGCGAAAGAATAATATGGGAAAAAGAACTACTTCCAGGCGCCTTGCAATGCAGGCTCTATATCAGATGGATATATCAAAGGTGACATTAGACGAAGCCTTTGAAAGTGTGTCATGTGACGATGAGTTTACTGCGGAGACCAAACAATTTGCTCTCAATCTGTTAAATGGGGTTGTTGAAAACAAAGAATCAATAGATACTCTCATGTCTCAATACTCTAAAGATTGGCCTATAGACAGGATGAGTTTTGTTGATAAAAATATTATTAGACTGGCTATATATGAATTGTTAAACGAAAAAGATACTCCAAAAGCGGTTATCGCAAACGAAGCTGTTGAACTGGCAAAAAAATACAGCTCTGATGATGGCACGAGTTTTATTAACGGTATACTGGGATCAGTCATAAAAGGCTTATAAATAAACAGGAGGAATCATGGTAAAACAGGAAAAGTTTGCAGTTATCAGTGTTTTTGACAAAACGGGCATAAAGCAGTTTTCAAAAGATCTTGTTAAA
>CAZWKB010000061.1:0-2537 GCA_964633925.1 uncultured bacterium | reverse complement strand
GCAAAAGAGCTAAGAAAGTCTGGGATAAAAGTAGTTGACGTCTCAGCAATAACAAAATTTCCTGAAATGCTTGACGGCAGAGTAAAAACATTACATCCAAAGATTCATGGCGGTTTGTTGTTCAGAAGAGATCTCCCTGACCATGTTAAAACGGCCAAGAAGTATGGCATTCCTCAGATAGATATTGTGGTAATAAATTTGTATCCTTTTGAGAAGGTTATTTCAAAAAAAGATTTTACTCATGAAGAGGCCATAGAGAATATTGATATTGGAGGACCGGCAATGGTAAGGGCAGCTTCAAAGAATTATGAATCTGTTGCTGTGGTTACCAGCCCTTCAAGGTACAAAGACGTTGTGAATGATCTTAAGACTAACAAGGGGGAAATCAGTATTGAGCTTAAAGAATCTCTTGTCAAAGAAGCTTTTGCCCTAACATCGAAATATGATTCCTTAATCCTCTCATATCTAATGACAAGGAATAAAAACCATGACAAATTTCCTCAAAAGCTTGAACTTTCATTTGAAAAAGTTCAGGAGCTAAGATATGGAGAAAATCCTCATCAGGATGCTTCTTTTTATCGATCAGAGGGTGGGGGAATAACAGACAGCGTTCAACTTCATGGCAAAGAACTTTCATATAATAATATTCTTGATGTTGAAGCAGCCTATAGTGTTTCTTCTTATTTCGAATCACCAACAGTTGCGATAGTCAAACATAATAATCCTTGCGGTGTTGCAACCGACAAAGACATTAAGAAGGCATATTTAAAAGCATATCAATGCGATACAGTTTCTGCTTATGGTGGAATTGTTGCAGCAAATAAGCTTATAGACATTGATACTGCGGCAGAAATAGCTAAATTATTTGTAGAAGTTGTGATTGCCCCTGACTATAGCGCTGATGCTCTTGATATCTTGAAACAGAAAAAGAATATAAGAATATTGAAATGTCCTGTTCTTAGTCATAGCAAACTTTCTTCACCGATAGAATTCAAAAAAGTTTCAGGTGGTTTGCTTGTTCAGGAAACTGATATTGCACAGCTAAATATGGCAGAAATAAAATATGCAACAAAAAGAAAACCGTCACTAAAAGAAATAGAAGATCTTTTCTTTGCATGGGGAGTTAGCAAGTTTGTCAAATCGAATGCCATTGTTGTAGTCAAGAATGGAGCGACTATCGGCATAGGAGCCGGACAGATGAATAGGGTAGGATCGAGCAACATTGCGCTTAATCAGGCAGGAAAAGCAGCAAAAGGAGCCGTAATGGCTTCTGATGGGTACTTCCCGTTTGCGGATTCAATTGAGCTTGCAAAAAAACACGGAATATCCGCTGTTATTCAGCCTGGAGGTTCTATCAGGGATGATGAAGTTATTAAGGCCGCCGATAAATACAAGATAGCAATGTTATTTACTGGTCGCCGGCATTTCAAACACTAATAGGGGGTAAGGGCGTATTGCATACGCCCCTAACAAAATGAAATCCAACGAGATAAGAAATAGATTCCTAAACTACTTTAGCAAATACGGTCACAAAGTATTGCCTGGTTCTTCATTGATCCCAAAGGATCCAACGGTTCTTCTTACACTGGCAGGTATGTTGCAATTTAAACCGATATTTTTGGGGCTTGAAAAATCTTCAGTTCCAAGAGCAGTAACAATTCAAAAATGCATAAGAACCAATGATATCGAAAATGTGGGGCATACTGCACGTCATCAGACTTTCTTCGAAATGCTTGGCAATTTTTCTTTTGGAGATTATTTTAAAAAGGAAGCAATTGCGTTTGCATGGAACTTAATCACTAAGGAATACAAAATTGATCAGAGCAGACTTCACATCGCAGTATTCAAGGATGATATTGAATCTGAGGATATCTGGCTAAAAATGATAGGGATCTCTCCAGAAAAGTTAACTAGGTTGGATGAGGATAATAATTTTTGGTCAGCTGGTCCGACTGGTCCTTGTGGTCCTTGCAGCGAAATATATTATGATCAAGGTGTTGAAATAGGCTGTGGGGACGCGAAATGCGCTCCAGGATGCGAATGTGACAGGTTTCTAGAGATATGGAATCTGGTTTTTATGGAGTTCAACAGAAGTGAAAATGGAACGTTATCTCCTCTTCCAAAAAAGAACATCGATACAGGAATGGGACTTGAGAGGATAGCATCTATACTTCAGGGTGTGACATCAAATTTTGATACTGATCTGTTTGTGCCAATAATTGACAGGATAAATAAAATCGTAAAGACGCATAGCAATGCGTCTCTATCAATTGATCATCAATCATCCCTAAACATCATCGCCGATCATGTTCGTGCAGCGGTTCATTTAATTTCCGATGGTATTAATCCTGGAAATGAAGGTCGCAACTATATTTTGCGAAGACTGATGAGGCGGGCAATGATGCATGGGAGAAAATTAGGCATCAAGGAATCTTTTTTGTATTTGATTTCCGATACGGTAATTGAAAACGGGAAAGAATTTTATCCTGAACTGGAAAAGAACCGTATAGAAATATCGAAAACAATACATATCGAGG
>CAZWKB010000060.1:0-6281 GCA_964633925.1 uncultured bacterium | reverse complement strand
CATCTGTGCGAAATGAAGCCACAGAAATTTTCGCCCGCACACAAGATGGCCCAACTGGCCGAACTGGTTTGCAGTAATTCTTTCAAATCCAATAGCCCCGACAGTGCTCCCGGACTGCTTAAAGATGAAATGCGCAGGCTCAACTCTCTGATCCTCTCTGTTGCTGATCAAACTGCTGTTGCCGCAGGCTCTGCTTTGGCTGTGGATCGCACAGAATTTGCCAAAAAAGTTGAGATAACCTTATTACAGCAAAAGAGCTTTACGCTGAGCCGGGCTGAAATCACCGAAATACCATCTGATACTTTAACTATTGTTGCCACAGGACCTCTTACATCTGATTCACTTGCTCAATCGGTTAATTCAATGCTGGGCGGAGATTATCTGTATTTTTATGACGCGATAGCTCCGATTGTCGAAGTCGATTCTATCGACATGAATAAGGTTTATTGGGCATCTCGCTATGACAAAGGCACGCCTGATTATCTCAACTGCCCACTCTCCATTGAAGAGTATAAGCGCTTCAGGCAGGAATTGCTCGTTGGTGAAAAAGTTGCCGCCAAATCATTTGAAGAAGTACGTCATTTTGAAGGATGCCTACCGATTGAAGTATTAGCGATGCGCGGCGAAGACACGCTGGCTTTCGGCCCGATGAAACCGGTGGGTTTAATTAATCCTAAAACAGGGGCAATGCCTTATGCTGTTGTTCAATTGCGCCGGGAAAATATCTCCGGCACCCTTTTCAATCTGGTTGGTTTCCAGACAAAGCTTACCTGGCCTGCACAGGAGCGCATATTCCGTCTGATTCCCGGTATGGAAAACGCACAATTTGCACGCCTCGGCAGCATCCACCGCAACACCTACATTAACTCCCCTGCCCTGCTGGAACCATCATTGCAATTAAAGGCGAATCCCAACATTTTCTTTGCCGGTCAAATTACCGGCGTGGAAGGCTATATGGAATCAACAGCCATGGGACTTTTAGCCGGATTAAACGCGGCATTTATTCTTGAAGGAAAACAACTTCAACCACCACCACCAGCAACGGCAATCGGCGCCCTGCTGCACTACATCACATCCCCTGCATCAGAAGCTAACTTTCAACCAATGAATATCAACTTCGGAATCCTCCAGCACCTTCCTGTAAAAAGGATGAAGAAAAAAGAAAAACATCTTTTGTATGTCAAGCAGGCAATGCAGGCTTTAAGCGATTGGATGAAGAATCAGAATATTTAGGCTCCATCAGCCATAGGAATCAATATTATTAATGACTTTGACGCTATCTTAATAATGTGGTATTAAGATCTCAAAAGAGGTACTCACATGGTTGATGGCACAATTATAGCCGCAGATAAATTATTGAGAGAATTATTAGACCTCAAATCAATCAAGGTAAATAAGATTGTGTTTTATGGATCACATGCACGAAGAGAAGCTTCTGCCCAGAGTGATCTTGATGTGCTTATAGTATCTGAAAATTTCAATGATAAAGATATTTTTTCCAGAATAGATGCTTCAGCAGGTATCCACAGAAAATTAGTCGAGAGGTTTTCAATTCCCATGGACATCATGTATTTTTCCCTTGCCGAATGGAACGAAGAAAAATCACCAATCATCTACGCCGCAAAACAGCAAGGTGTGTCGGTGCAATGATCCAGAGGTTTTGAGTAAAACACCAAAGATATTTGATGCTATCGGAAAAAGCGAAGTTTGTATATTAATTATGTTGACCCTTCGGGCGAAAACGTTGATTTTATGATGCAATATTTTCTTTTTATTCTAACTCAAATAGGTTAGGATTATCCTGCAAATCGGAAAATACCAACCAGGTATATTAATTGTTATGACTTTAAAGAGTTGGTTATGGATAAAGAAGAATTTGAAAAAACTGTGAAAGAGGCAGAAGAGAAAGCTCCGCCAATGTTTCATCCTGTGCGTAAGAGGCATGATGGCGCGTGGTTTCCGAGTAACGAGGCCGGGAGTATCGCAAGTATCCTCTCTCATACATGGGAGGATATGCAATGTTTGTTTAAGATTAGAAGAAAAAGAAAATCAGACTACGAGAAAAAGTTGCTTTTTAAATATATTATAATTGAACTACGATCTGTCATAGAGCAGCTTGAAAAAATGCAAAGCATAATTTTTGCCATTACAAAGGGTGGCTCCAAGGGAAAAACGCCAAGTGTCCATATCTTAGAGACAGAAGCTGAAGAGCTCAATGTTCTTTTTAAAAAATATCATTCCACGAAAAAATCTATAGAAAAAGACATTATTGATATTAGAAATAACATTGGTGCCCATAGAGGAAATCAGCCTTGGAAAAATATCATGGAGTTGTGGGATAAATTGGAACCAAAAACTTTCGAACCATTTTTTATCATAATTCCGGAGTTGTTTGAATTAATAATAAAGCTAGATATTTATGATTGGACAAGAATTCCTGAAGAGGGGGCGATTGAAATATGTTGCAGCTCGTTAAATCGTCCCTAATAAGTCGCTGGTTGACACTCCACAGCTCTAAAGTTAGGTGACATTAATTGTGAGCGATACCATGAGTTTTATTAATGATATAAACAATAAATTAAGGAAGCTTGATTTGGATAGAATGACTGAGTCTGAATCGAACAAGTTTAATGGCACTAAATCTATCACATCCCAAATTATAGCCTACTGCCAAATTAATGGGTTCCGGTATATTAATTTAACAAAATAAAACCAATCAACACAAACAAAACGGAAAGAAATGGGACAGTTGTGCTAGCTCACTAATTCGGTAACTTTTTGGAGATTATCAAAAGGCTTTATGGTTCCGCTTTAACTGCCGCACCTAAGATTAATATTTCCTAAACTGCGCAATCTGTCGGGAAATCGCCAGCAGCTTTCCGTTTTCGTCCCAGAGTTCACCGTCTTCTTCCACAATATCACAGGTCAGGTAATGGGATCTGAAGATTGTTTTGATCCATGGTGTAGTAGGAACCCAGGCTAGCGCACCATGGCTTGCCAGCACCGGCGGCGGAAACGAATCAGCCATTAGAAGAAGTGATAGAGCATCGCAAGGCCGGCCGTCCTTAAATTTTATCCAGCCTTTTTGCTCGGATATGGGCGATAAATTTCCGTCTCCTTGAAGCCATCCGGCGCATGATGGCGCTAAGAGCATATCCATATTATCGAATAGTGTGTATTTTGGCATCACTGGAGAGTGAACACATGCTTCACGCATAGGCAATTCCGGGGCTTCTTTTTCATACCTATCTGCACCCTGGTCACAGTTTCCTTCATCCATAAACGTCGCCCAGCAGCGCGTTCTTTCCGTGCCATCCTGAATGAGGCTTGCCTGATAGCGGTTCAGTCGTTTTCCCTTAGAAATAGCTTCCAGAGTTACTCTGGATTTTTTTCCCGTCTCGCACTTTGTAAGAAAGTTGGTGGTGACAATGACCGGCCATTTCTTGTCACTTTTCTTTTGCATGGCCGAAGCCAGAAAGGCCATAAGATAGCCGCCATTGGGATTGCCGTTGATACACCAGTTGGGGGCAACTATCCCTTCAAGCTCAAATTCATCGATGTCTTCCATTATAATATCGCGATCGAAAAGATACATACAAACTCCTTATACAGATGAGCACACAACAGAAACAGAATATTATTGGCGGTGGCAGACTTACGCCTTCATGCTTTTTAAATATTTGTTTACGCGGGCTACATAATTGATGGTTTCGTCAGGCAGATGATGTGGGCTTCTCTCCAGATTACTCATGCCCCAGTTATAAGCAGCCAACGCCAGATCACGTTTACCGTTATAACGATCCAGCAATGATTTAAGATAACTCGTACCACCCATTACATTTTGCTGGGCATCATAGGCGTTTTTAACTCCAAGATCCTTTGCGGTTTCCGGCATCAACTGCATCAATCCCATTGCACCTTTAGGTGAGGTCGCCTGCGGATCAAAGTTACTTTCGGCTTTTATTACTGATCTGATTAAATCTGCATCAACATCATATGTGAGTGCAGCCTTTTCAATTATTTTTTCCAGATTAATATCCTGCTTTTGGACATTCTTTTTTGGCGCAATCTGACGGTTTATTGACACATCCGATCCTGCGATGTTTTTAAAAGCCTCATAATCAGAGATAATTTTCAATGCAGGAGCGTTTAATCCTTCTTCAGGACTATTAAGAACAATGTTGAAAAGTTGCCGATTCATCTGAATTTGCACATTTTTAATCATCAGTGCAAGCTGGGTTTTGTCTGGAAAACCTATCTGCGAGCTGCCTGCCGCGTTATTTGATTGTTTTAAGGCTTCCTGCAAAATATCATTAAATATTTTTTGGTTGTTTGTTGCGGTAACCTGACTTTTCAAAGAATCAAGTTTCGTCTGTCCGGCCAAAGGCAATAAATTGGCTATATCATTAATTGGTAAAGTCATAATTCCCCTCTACTTCAGGGAAACAAACAATTATTGTGCCATTTTGGGATTGATGGGCAGATTATACCAAGTTGCTATCAAACATTAAAAGGTTGATTTACCGAGCATAATACCAAGTAAGCGTTCAATTCATACTTTAATGTTTGAAAGCAACTTGGTATTATAAAATTTTTATAAGTGCATCGACCACATCAGGATCGAATTGAGTATTTTTATTTTTGATCAGTTCTTCGATGGCTTTCTCTACTGGCATGGCATTACGGTAAGGACGGTTGTTAATCATGGCATCAAACGAATCCGCAACCGATAATATGCGGGCAAGAAATGGAATATCGTTGCCACTGATTCCCAGGGGGTAACCCTTTCCATCCCATCTTTCGTGATGGCACTGAATCATTTCTCGCTCTTTATCCAATAAAACAAGCGGTTTGAGAATATTTTCGCCAATTGTCGGATGATTTTTGATAATCATGTATTCTTCCTGTGTCAGCGAATCAGTCTTTAACAAGATGCTATCCGGAACGGCAATTTTCCCTACATCATGCAGAATACCGGCAATCTTCAAGCTCTCAATATCTCTGTCGGAACAATGCATACTGGCGCCTATTCTTACAGACAAATCCGTTACCCGCCGGCAATGCTGCTCTGTGTAGTGGTCACGGGCTTCAACTGAAGATATAAGTGATTTTAACGTATCCATAATATTGGAATAGATACTTTCATAAAGAATCTTATTCTCGAGATTTAATGACGCACGTTTGGTCAGGCTTAAAATATGGTGCAAATCATTCTTACTGAATACTTCCCGATTCTTCTTTTTACGGATGCTTAAAATACCAAGAATTGAATTACGAATCATCAACGGGGCGCAGATCAAAGAAGGCGATATTTCCGGATGCTCATCTGAATTCATGACAATTGGTTCCTTACGCTCTATTACTTCATTAAACACCATTTTGAGCGCGGGGTTACTGGCATAGCTCTTAGATATACCTTCGGTATCTCCACGAACTACCTTGGGATGAAATTCATTGAGCTGCTCGTCAAAAAGGAAAATCGAACATACTTCCCCGTCAACGAGCTTGAGCGCCAGTTCCGCTATTTTCTGGAAAATTATATCGTTATCCAAAGGAGAATCGTCTATTGAATCGTATATATATCCTTGTTTAGAAATGTCTGCAGTCTTGTCGCTTAATCTGCCCTTTTCTAAAACAATATCAGCATTTTCTCCTGATAACATTTCACTTTGCCGCAAGTGAATATCCACTTTATAAAGCAAGTCATCGATATCAAAAGGCTTGGTAATGAAGTCAACTGCCCCTTTTTTTATGGCGGTAACAGTCAAGTCTGTAGTAGGGTTGCCTGTAATCATAATAACGGCAGCAGCAGGGCATTTATCACGAATTTTGTGCAATAATTCCATCCCGCTCATTCCCGGCATCATAATATCACTGATGACTAGGTCATAGTCGGTGGTCTCAAAAAGCCCGATGGCTTCTCTACCATTTTCCGCTTCACTTATTTCATAATGAGAAGATTGGCTTAAGGCATCTATGATCAGTCGTCTGGTTGGTAAATAATCGTCAACAACTAGTATTTTTTTATTGGTTTTATACTTTTTTTCAACTGGCTCATTTTTAGCCATAACGATTTAACCTTTTGCATACAACATATTTGTCATGAGACTAATACAATTTATCTCACTTTGCACGCAAAAAAAATCATTTTTATGTGAATATAATTATTTTTTACTTTTCAGGAAGGAAGACAATAAGCTAAGTTGCGCTCCCGTTATCTTTCAAAATAACATCGCGAACCTTATAACTAATAATATCAAATTCTTCTGCTTTGCTGTCTT
>CAZWKB010000059.1:6204-6444 GCA_964633925.1 uncultured bacterium | reverse complement strand
AGATAAAAAATCTTTATGAGGACAAAGGATATAACAATGCCGAGATAATCGACACAGTAGAAAAAGACGGTGAAAAAGATTTTCGGATAATTTTTGATATTAAAGAAAACAAGAAAATTTACGTTAAGACAATAACTTTTGAAGGGAACGAAGCATATAGCTCAAAAGAGCTCAAAAAAATGATGAGCTCAACGGAATATAATATTTTAAGTTTTTTTAACGATTCAGGCATGTTCAAAC
>CAZWKB010000059.1:4761-6061 GCA_964633925.1 uncultured bacterium | reverse complement strand
TGACCAGTTAAAGCTGGATGCTCATAAGCTGAGTACTTATTATTTCAATAATGGTTTTATAAACTCTCAGGTCGCCGAACCGGAAATAACTCGGGATGAAAAAGGAATTTACATAAAAATAAAAATCAACGAAGGCAAAAGGTATAAATTCGGCAAGATAGAAATTTCCGGTGATTCGCTTCTGAAACCTACAGCTGAATTATTGCAGGGACTAAAAATAAAAACAGAAAACTATTACGATCGCGAATCTCTCACAAAAGACATGGATTTTTTAACAGAAGCCTCTAATGATGAGGGTTATGCCAATGCCGCTGTCAACCCCAAAGTCAACACTAGGGATAAAGAACAATTAGTTGATATAGACTTTCAACTCAAAAAAGGTCCCCTGGTTTATATTAATCGCATCAGCATTACCGGTAATACCATTACCCGCGACAAAGTTATCCGGCGTCAACTGGCGGTAGTTGAAGGAAGCCTGTATTCCAGCAGCTATTTAAAACAAAGTTATGCCAATTTGAACCGCTTGCGCTATTTTGAAGAAGTTGACTTTCAAACAGAAAAGAACCCTGAGAAAAATGAAATGGATATCAATATCCGTGTCAAAGAAAAAAATACAGGTATGTTTATGGTGGGCGCAGGCTACAGCGCCACCGAAAAAGCGACGATCATGGGGCAAATTGCCCAGCAGAACTTTCTAGGCTATGGTCAAATTCTGAGCTTGAAAGGATCTTTAGGATCAACAACTCAAAATTATGAATTATCTTTCACGGAACCATGGCTACTTGACCTACCCCTCTGGTCTCAATTGAACATCTGGAACTATAAACAATTTACGGACTATTACACTTTAGATACAAAGGGCGCGGGAGGTACTTTAGGTTATCCAATCTGGGAAAGAATTCGCGGTTATATTGGCTATAATTTCGCAATTACTAACATTACAAATGTCAATGTCGATACTACAACGGCAAACCCCTATATAACTGAGAACCAGAGAACCGGTAGTGCCTTAACATTAACTTTAGCACGCGATACAACCGACGATAATATGTTCCCGACTAAAGGGACAAACGCCAGCATGTCTGTTCAGCATTATGGTCCTCCGCTGGGTGGGGATATTAAATTTACTAAATATAGTGCAGGCACTACTGCATATTATCCACTTTTTTGGGATATGGTCATTGGGGGTAAAGGAAGAATCGGATATCTCCAAAACAATGATGATCCAGACACCATAGACCCAATTACTGGTGCAATCACATCCAGCAGACTCCCCCTTAACGAAAGATATGTTTTAGGC
>CAZWKB010000059.1:3770-4751 GCA_964633925.1 uncultured bacterium | reverse complement strand
AATGGAACAAGTAACGTCCTCGGTGGCATATCCATGCTAGTTTTCAATCTTGAGTTGGTTTTCCCGTTTATCAAGGATGCCGGGATGAAAGGTGTTCTTTTTTATGATGCCGGCAACACTTGGAATGGCAGATACTACCTTGATGATTTATGCCAAACGGTCGGAGCTGGTATTCGCTGGTATTCACCAATTGGCCCTTTAAGGCTGGAATACGGATATGTAGTCAACCGCGGCAAGAATAACTCTGACGACTCTCCAGGTCGTTGGGAATTCACCATCGGCATGTTTCAATAATAAAATATGCGTATGAAGCAAAAAACAAGCTTGTTTCGTTCGTAATAAATTAAAAGGAGAATTTAAATGAAAAGGTATATTTATCTAATTGCGGGGTTTACTTTGTTACTATTTATTATGAGTAACAGTGTGTTGGCGGCGGACAAAATTGGTTTCATCAACACACAGGATATACTAACAAAATCTAATGCGGGCAAAAAGGCCCAAGAAGAGTTTAAGCGTCTTTACGATAAGAAAACAGCGCCGCTGAAATCGCTGGAGAGCGAATTAAAAAAGATGAAGGATGAACTGAGCAATCAAGGTTCAATGATGGCGGATACCGCACGAAAAGACAAGGAAGCTGCCTTCCAGAAAAAATCACGAGATTTTCAGATTCTTGCGCAGGATACCAATGAGGAGCTAAAAAATAAGCAGATGGAAATCTTTCAGAAGCTTGAACCGGATACCCAAAAAGCTATCCGTAATGTAGCTGAAAAAGAAAAATTAACTGCCGTTTTTATGATTGCTCCGCCGCTGGTGTTTTATGCCCCCGAAAATGATATAACCAGTAAAGTATTAGATGAATTTAACAAAATTAAAAAGTAGGGTTTTGTAGTGCAAATAACGCTTCAAGAAATAGCCGGACTTCTGGGCGGTAATGTTATAGGTGCGGCTGATGCCATAATCAACGACATCCGTCCGATTGAG
>CAZWKB010000059.1:0-3760 GCA_964633925.1 uncultured bacterium | reverse complement strand
AAGTACTTAGCTAAACTAAAAACAACTAAAGCAACGGCGATTCTTGCTCCGCCGCAAACAGAGGCTGTTGGCAAGAACCTGATTATCGTTGCTGATCCTTACGTTGCCTTCGCAAAATTATCGGCGATTTTCTATCCGTTGGAACATGGCGCAAGTGGCATCAGTGCTGATGCCTATATTGAAGATGGTGCCATTGTATCACCGGATGCGACAGTATTTGCCGGAGCCTTTGTCGGTCGCGGCGCCAAAATCGAAAAGGGAGTTGTACTTTATCCCGGCGTTTATATTGGCCGTAACGTGTCTGTCGGCGAAAATTCGATCCTTTATGCCAATGTCACAATTTACTATGACTGCATCATAGGCAAGCGGGTAATTTTACACTCAGGTGTTGTTGTCGGCGCTGATGGATTCGGCTTTGCCGCTCCCGGTAGTAGCAATACTAAAATTTCTCAGGTTGGTATTGTACAAATTGATGATGATGTGGAAATAGGCGCCAATAGCGCGATTGACCGCGCCACAATTGCCCGAGAAAAAACATGGGTACAGCGCAATGTAAAAATTGATAACCTGGTGCAAATCGCACATAATGTGGTTATTGGTGAAAATTCAGTCATCACCGCCCAGGTTGGTATTTCCGGGAGCACTAAACTGGGGAAAAGTGTAATCGTCGGAGGACAGACGGGATTTGTAGGTCATATTAATATTGGTGATAATGTCATGATTGCCGCCTCATCGGGAGTCCATAGAGATATTACATCCGGACAGATTGTTGGTGGAAGGCCGACACTGCCACATCAACAATTTCTTAGAGTTGAAGCCTGCAAGCTTAAACTACCGGAGATGAAAAGAACTATCGAGGAGCTGGTCAAAAAAGTTGAATTGCTCCAAAAACAAATAAATAAGTAATCAAGAAAAGGTTAAAAAATGAAAATTTCCCCAACAGCAATTATTTCACCTGATGCCCAGCTAGAAGAAGGAGTAGAGATTGGTCATTATTCGATAATTGGAGACGATGTTAAAATCGGTAAAAATACAATCGTCGGCCCGCACACGATGATTGACAATTACACACATATTGGCGAAGACTGCAGGATCTTTCAATTCTGTTCCATAGGTGCTCCGCCGCAGGATCTGAAATTCGGTGGAGAAAAAACCAGAGTGGTTATTGGAAACGCAAACACGATAAGAGAGTTTGTCACCATTCATCGTGCCACAAGTGCAGATATTGGTGTGACAACCATTGGGAATAACAATCTACTGATGGCATATGTACACGTTGCCCATAATTGCAAATTAGGGGATAACATTATCATGTCCAATGCGGCAACTTTAGCAGGACACGTTCACGTTGAAGATTACGCGATTATCAGCGGGCTTACCGGGATCCATCAATTTTGCCGCATCGGGGGGCACTGCATGATTGGCGGAGCATCCGCAGTCGGAAAGGATGTTCCACCTTATACTATAGCTCAAGGCAACCGTGCCAAACTCTTCGGCTTGAACCTAATAGGCCTGAAAAGACGAAATTTTCCGGAAGAAACGATCAAAGCGATAACCGATGCTTATCGTATTGTTTTTCGATCTTCTCTTCTTCTGGAAAAGGCTATAAAGAAAGTTGAAACTGAAGTGGAAGATTTGCCTGAGGTGCGCAATTTTATTAAATTTATCAAAGAATCTGAAAGAGGCATTTGCCGTTAGAGATTATCCATATGAAAAAGAATAAACTTAATATCGGAGTTGTCGGTATCGGCCATCTGGGAAATTATCATCTGCAAAAGTACTCAAAGTTGGAAAATTGCCGAATTGTTGCAGTTGCTGATGCGCTTTCGGACAGGGCGAACAAAGCGGCAGATTTTTATCAATGTGATGCATTTAGTGATTACAGCGAAATGATAGGTAAAGTTGATACAGTAAGCATAGCTGTTCCTACAGGCGAACACTATATGGTTGCCAGAGATTTTTTAGCGGCAGGTGTGGATGTCCTGATAGAAAAGCCCATTTGCGCGACATTGGAGCAAGCAGATGAATTGATAGGGCTGGCCAAGAAGAACAATTTGATTCTTCAGGTTGGCTTTGTCGAAAGATTCAACCCTGCAATCATGGCTCTGGAAAATGTTATCGAGAAGCCCATGTTCATTGAAGCTCATCGATTGCATCCATTTTTTGAGCGCGGCACTGATGTTGACGTTATTCTGGATTTAATGATTCACGATTTGGACATTATTTTGAAATTTGTAAATTCCCCGCTAACCGGCGTAGAAGCAGTTGGAGTTGCTATTCTGTCCGATAAAATTGATATCTCTAATGTCAGGCTTTCTTTTAAATCGGGCTGTATCGCCAACATTACAGCCAGCCGCATCAGCGCAAAGACCATGCAAAAAATACGGTTTTTCGGAGCGGAAGGTTATCACTCGGTCGATTGCCAAAAACGGGAGATTCTATCTCTGGGCAAAAAGAAAAATGAAGCAGGTCAAGTGCAGATAATTCAGAATAATATTGAAGTGGGCAGTCATGACCCGTTAGAAGAAGAAATACGCTCGTTTGTCAATTGCGTTGTTAACCGTACCAAGCCAGTTATTTCTGGGGAAGACGCACGTAAATCTTTGGAGTTGGCGACTGATATAATTTCTAAAATGAAAACAGCCGAGGTACCTTAAAATGATTCCCATGGTTGATCTTAAAAGGCAATACCATAACCTGAAAAGTGAAATTGACACCGCCATACGGGATGTTTTAGAGCAGGCACAGTTCATCCTTGGCCCCAATGTCAGCAAACTGGAAGAAGAAGTAGCCACTTATCACAGTTTGCCTTATGCGGTAGGAGTAGCCAATGGAACTGACGCGCTACTTCTGGCACTGCGAGCCTGTGGCATTGGACCCGGGGATGAAGTTATTACTACACCTTTTACCTTTATCGCTACAGCGGAAGTAATTGCCCTTTTAAATGCCGTTCCGGTTTTTGCGGATATCGATCCTGCTACTTTTAATATCGATTGCAATCAAATTGCAGGTAAAATAACAAAAAAAACAAAAGCAATCATTCCTGTTCATCTATTCGGCCATCCAGCCGACATGGAACCCATCATGAAGATTGCGGAAGAATACAATCTGAAAATTATCGAAGACTGCGCGCAGGCCTTTGGTGCCAAATACAATGGGCATAAAGTAGGCACAATTGGAGATGTTGGATGTTTCAGTTTTTTCCCCAGTAAAAATCTGGCCGGTTACGGTGATGGCGGCATGGTTATCACCAAAAGTGAAGAAATAGCCAAACAATTAAGAATCCTGCGAAATCATGGCAGCGCAGTACGCTACTATCATCAGTCAGTAGGTTACAACAGCCGTCTTGATGAAATTCAAGCTGCGATCATTCGCGTCAAATTAAATAAAATTGATCAATTTAACGCAGCACGACGGCAGCATGCGGCAGCATACTGCGCAGCTATCACGAGAAATGATATTGTCTTGCCTTCCATTGATTCCGGTTGTGAACATGTATATCATCAGTTTACAATACGTTCGAAAAATCGTGACATGCTGGCTAAAGCTCTTCAGGATAAAGGCATCGCCTCCGCTGTTTATTATCCCGTACCGCTCCACCTGCAGGAAGTATTCGTAAAAATGTATAATCTTTCCGCAAAATTACCGCAAAGTGAACTGTGTTCACAAGATGTTCTTTCTCTGCCGATGTTTCCGGAATTAAAGAAAGAAGAAATCGGACTTATTGCCCATGTTATTAATCATGCCTCCTGAAGAAACA
>CAZWKB010000058.1:5112-6446 GCA_964633925.1 uncultured bacterium | reverse complement strand
TAAAGATACAAAAAGGCGACACTGTCATTTTTTCTGCTCTGCCGATACCTGGTAATGAGAAATCGGTTTATGCCACTATTAATGCGCTGTTCAAACTGGGGGCGAATGTCATTTACGAAGAAAGACAGGGAACGCACGTATCCGGTCATGGCTGTCAGGAAGATATGAAAATAATCCTGGAACTTGTCAACCCAAAATTCTTTATTCCTGTTCATGGAGAACCCCGTCATCTTGTGGCACATGCATTGATTGCAAAAGAAATGGGAATGAATGACAGCAATGTTCTTATCAATGAAAATGGTGATGTTTTAAATGTGGCAAAAGATAAAATAACAAGATCTGCAAAGTTGTCTATCGAAAATGTATATGTGGACGGTACGGGAGTAGGGGATATTAATCAGCAGATACTTAGTGACAGGCTAAGACTTTCTGATGGTGGAATATTGATCCTGACTATTCCTGTTAATAAAAATGATTTTAGACTGCTGGCAGATATTACTCTTGAAACAAAGGGTTTTGTATTTGCAAAGCATTCAGAAGACCTGCAAAAGAAGACAAAAGATTTAACAAAAACAATAATTGAAAAACATCATAAGACAAGGAAGAGAGATCTCTTTGGAATTAAGATGGAAATACAAAAAGAAGTCGGTAAAATGCTACGTAAAAAGATCGACCGCCAGCCGATGATAATACCGGTTATAACTCAACTGTAGGTTATAGAGTAACTAAATCCCAATGTCCAAATCCCAAATCCCAACGTGGTATCGCTGCGCGATATATTTGGAATTATTATCTTTGTTGGGATTTGGTCATTGGGATTTGGGATTTTGATATTATGCTGTCAGCGTTTCCTGTACCAAATCCAGTGATTGAGGCTCGCTTTTGAACAATGGCTGATTAGTCGGCAGATTGTATCTCGTCGATCGTCCTGCTCCTGAACATACCAGAATGCCTTTATCTACTAGGTTTGTGAGTTCCAAATGAGCAGTTTTATGTGAGATGGAGAACATTTCTCTGTATTCTTTGTTTGATATGCTATTGTGCTCAGCAATATAGTCCATGGATCTCTTTTGTCTTTTATTAAGCCCGTGACCCGACCAGGGGCTGGTAATGGCTTGTTCTTCACGGTCTTTTGCCGGTCTGGTCTCGGCTCCGTCTCTGACATAACAGATATCATCTGTTTTAAAAGGCTTTTCATCGGCTTCATTGATGGTGATGATTGCAATTTTCTTCCCGGCTTTTTCAAGGATCTCAACGCTTGTCTTTACAGGAGGAGTGCATCTGTTTAATCCAATTTCAGCTATCATATTGGCAAAATTATCTCCGGTTTCAAT
>CAZWKB010000058.1:4398-5102 GCA_964633925.1 uncultured bacterium | reverse complement strand
AAGGTGTTTATTCTTATCATCAAGACCAAGAATAAGTCTTCCTCCGTCAGAGTTTGCAAAAGCCACAATTTCTCTGGCAATATCATCCTCTGAAGGTAAATACTTTTCAAATTCCAGTGAATGTCCTTCTCCCTGATTCAGGAGAATAAATATGTCTTCCCACGATGTCATGCATTTAATATACCACGTGACGATTAGGGATGCAATAGTTGGCAACATAATTGCTATACATTCATTTTATGAATATATTTACTGCAATATTTTCGATAGTGTTTCCGCCAAAATGTCAGATATGCACGCAAATAAGCCAAAAAATGATTTGCGAGGATTGTTGTTCAAAAATTATCGTGCACAATAACACCGGTGACGATATTGTATCTTATGCATGTTACGAAGGGGTGATGAAAAAAGCGATAACAAAGTTCAAATTTTTTAAAAGGAGAAGTCTTTCATCCATTCTCGGCTTTTTTTTGATCGGAATAATTGGACAAATTGAATTCGATTTGATCATTCCTGTACCGTTACACAGTAATAGGCTGAAAGAAAGAGGGTTCAATCAGGCTGAGCTTATTGCACGGGAGATCTCTCTTGCTTACAATGTCCCGATACTTTGTGATGTGTTGCTGAGAATCAAAGATACGAAACGCCAATATGAATTGAAACCTTGGGAAAGACGACTAAACATTATGAATGCGTTCTCGATA
>CAZWKB010000058.1:1004-4388 GCA_964633925.1 uncultured bacterium | reverse complement strand
GGGCCGGAATATTCTTCTTGTTGACGACATTTATACAACAGGGGCAACCTGCGCAGAATGCAAAAGAGAATTAATAAATGCCGGCGCCAGAAATGTAATT
Organism: uncultured bacterium; assembly: GCA_964633925.1. Lineage (GTDB taxonomy): Bacteria > Margulisbacteria > WOR-1 > JAKLHX01 > JAKLHX01 > CAZWKB01. The sequence continues at coordinate 4,288 of CAZWKB010000058.1, read as the reverse complement.
GTTGCCACATTATGTAGAGCCTCAAAATATTGCGGCTCTACGGGTAATCAATTGATATGATTAATATGTTATAATTTTTAAGAAAGTGAGGACAATAATGGAGATAATTATTCAGGGTAAGGGGATTGAGTTGACAGAGGCATTAAAAGAATATGCTAAGAAAAAGCTTAGCAGAATTGAACATTTTTTTAGTCATATAGACACTCTTGAAATCGAGCTGGAAGTGAACAAAACAAAGGATGAAGCTCAGAGCCAGATCGCAAAAGCAACCGTTGTTGCTGCAGGCAAGCCAATACATGCAACAGAGGCAAGTCAGGACATGTATGCATCAATAGATATGTTGGTAGACACTCTAGATGTTCAGATAAAGAAACTAAAAGACAAGCTTATACATGAAAAAAGAAGAGACAGTGCAAAAGAGAAACAAATCCTGCATAGTCTGAACGCTCCTGTCGAGGAAGATCAACCTGGAGAATAAATGGTTCTTAAATTCTTAGCAAAATTGCTTGGAGCCACATCGGCCGAGAGTAAAGTAAAACATCTATATTCGATAGTTGATGAGATCAATTCGTTTGAAGCAAACTTAAAAACTCTTTCAGATGATCAGCTCCGTGCAAAAACAGATGAATTCAAGAAGAGATTAGCAGATGGTCAAACTTTAGAAGATTTACTCCCTGAGGCTTTTGCTGTTGTTCGCGAAGCTTCTGTAAGAACGATTGGGCTAAGACATTATGATGTTCAGCTGCTTGGAGGGATTGTTCTTCATCAGGGCAAAATATCTGAAATGAGAACCGGTGAAGGAAAAACCCTTGTAGCAACTTTGCCTCTGTATCTCAATGCTATCAGTGGTAAAGGCTGCCATTTGATAACGGTGAACGATTATCTCGCAAAAAGAGACAGCCAGTGGATGGGGCCGATTTATAATTTTCTGGGTCTCAGTGTCGGAGTTATTCTCAGCCAGATGGATTACAGTGAAAAAATCCCTGCCTATGCAAGTGATATTACCTATGGAACGAACAATGAATTTGGTTTTGATTATCTAAGAGATAACATGGCGGTTTCTATCGATCAATGTGTCCAGCGGCCTCTTAATTATGCGATCGTTGATGAAGTTGACAGTATTCTTATTGATGAAGCCAGAACTCCTTTAATAATTTCAGGCATGGTTGATGACAATATTTCTATATACAGCAAGGCTGATTCTCTGGTCAGAAGACTTCAAAAAGAAACAGATTTTACTACTGATGAAAAAACAAAAAATGCAGTACTGACAGAAGCAGGTCAGAAAAAACTGGAAAATATGCTTAACATTGAAAGCTTGTATGATATCGAACATATCGATATTGCCCATGGCATTTCGGCTTCTCTTAGGGCTCATCATCTATACAGGAACGATATTGACTATGTTATCAAAGATGGAGAAGTAATAATCGTTGATGAATTTACCGGTAGGTTGATGGTTGGCCGAAGATATAGTGACGGACTTCATCAGTCCATTGAAGCCAAAGAACGTGTAGCGATCAGAGCGGAATCCCAAACACTGGCGACAATTACTTTTCAGAATTATTTCAGATTATATAACAAACTGGCAGGGATGACAGGAACTGCAATGACTGAAGAGGCGGAGTTCGGCAAGATCTATAACATGGAAGTTGTTTCTATTCCGACAAATATGAAAATGATCAGGGACGATATGACCGATGTCATTTATAAAACGAAAAAAGAAAAATTTACAGCGATATCAGAAGAAGCAATTGAGTTGCACAAAAAAGGTCAGCCTGTTCTTGTTGGTACCATCTCTATCGAAAATTCGGAATATCTTTCCGGAATTCTAAAAAGAAAAGGTATTCCTCATCATGTGCTGAATGCAAAATACCATGAAAAAGAAGCAGAAATTATTTCTAAAGCAGGCCAAAAGAATGCCGTAACAATTGCAACAAACATGGCAGGCAGAGGCACTGATATTGTTCTTGGTGAAGGAGTCACGGATCTTGGAGGTCTTCATATTATTGGTTCAGAAAGACATGAGAGCAGAAGAATTGATAATCAGCTGAGAGGAAGAGCCGGCAGACAGGGAGATCCTGGGTCCACCAGATTTTATGTTTATCTTGAAGATGATCTTATGAAATTATTCGGGTCCGACAGGATCAAGTCAATTATGGAGAGGCTTGGCATGGAAGAGGGAACTCCTATTGAACACAATCTCATCAGCAAGGCAATTGAGAATGCACAGAAAAAAGTTGAACAGTATCACTTTTCAATAAGAAAACAAATACTTGAGTATGATGATGTAATGAATAAGCAAAGAGAAGCAATCTATGGTCTGCGAAGAAGAATTCTTGAAGGACGTGATCTTGAAGAAAAGCTGATAGAAATTATGGGTACATATGCTCAGAGTCTGGTTGATTCTTATACAAATCCTAAAATTAAACCGGACGAATGGGATGTTGATGGGATCGCGGCTGATATTGCAGAAACTATTCCCGCAGAACCTGATGTTGAAGAATTGAGGTCCTTTAAGATTCAGTCAGATCTGTTGGTTGCCATAAAAAAAATAATTGATGAAACCTATCAAAAGCGCAGATCGGAGATCGGCGAGCACTTGGACGAGCTCCTAAAATTTGTGATGCTAAGAGTTTTTGATGATGGATGGATAGATCAGCTTCATAGTGTTGACACTCTGAGAGAAGGCATCGGTCTTCGCGCATGGGGACAAAGAGATCCTCTTATAGAATACAAAGTAGAAGCTTTTGCAATGTTTCAGGAAATGATGAAGGCGGGCAGAAGAGAAATAATAAGTCTCATATTCAAACTTCAAATAGTAAAATCTTTTGAACCAATAATTCAAAAACCAAAGAACATAACATATGGTGCGATAGATCATGACGAAGCAAAACCTGTTCCGATCGTCCATGCCGAAAAGCTTGGCAGAAATGATCCTTGTCCTTGCGGCAGTGGCAAGAAGTATAAGAACTGCTGTATGAACAAAGATACATAAAATGTTACTCGATCTAAAAATGGAAATAGCCTCTTTAAGTGAAAAAGTAAAGACAATATCTTCTATACTCGATGTTGAAAAACTCAAAAAAAAACGAGATGAACTGGAACGGCAAACTTCTGAAACCGGTCTCTGGGACGACCCTTCAAAGGCCCAGTCTTTATTGCAAGAACTAAAATCTTTATCAGACACTGTCAGCGGAATTGATAGTGTGATAAAAGAATACACTGATCTTGAAGGTCTCATTGAAATGCTTTTGGCGGATAATGATGAAAGCAGTACGGGG
>CAZWKB010000058.1:314-994 GCA_964633925.1 uncultured bacterium | reverse complement strand
ACTCAGAGCATAAATCGAGAAAATGGAACTGTCTACTCTTTTGTCCGGCGAGCACGACAGCGGGAATGCAATTTTGTCGATTAATGCCGGTGCGGGAGGAACTGATGCCCAGGATTGGGCTGAGATATTATTTCGTATGTACTCCAGATGGGCACAGGCGAAAGGTCTTGAAGCTGATATCGCCGATATTTCATATGGAGAAGTTGCCGGAATCAAGAGTGCCGTAATCATTATCTCAGGGATGTATTCATACGGATATTTAAAGTCGGAGAATGGTATTCATCGACTTGTAAGGATGTCTCCTTTTAATTCAGATGGTAAAAGACATACTTCATTTGCAGCTGTCGAAGTTATTCCTGAAACAGGGGAAGAGCTTGCCGTTGAGATTAAATCTGACGACCTTCGGGTTGATACATACAGAGCCTCGGGACCAGGAGGACAAAACGTAAATAAAGTAGAAACAGCTGTCAGAATTACTCACATCCCTTCGGGGATTGTTGCTCAATCACAGTCCGCAAAATCTCAGCATAAAAACAGGGATATTTGTATGAAGCTTCTTACATCACGACTCATGGACAGGCTTAAGCAGGAACACAAAGAAAAGCTGGATGAGCTTCGGGGAGAACAAAAGCAGATAGCATGGGGAAGCCAGATAAGGTCATATGTTTTTGCCCCTTATC
>CAZWKB010000058.1:0-263 GCA_964633925.1 uncultured bacterium | reverse complement strand
ATAGTATGTTAAAATAACAAGGAGGTTTTACAGTTGAAATTATTAAACGTTTGTTTATCTTTACTAATATTATCCGGAGTTGCAGTTGCTGATATTAAAAGGATAGATGCAAAGATCTATGGTCCGAGAATGGACATTACAGTTCATAATCCAACTATAAACCAGTTCGTAAACTATGTTTATAAAATATCGGTAAAGCAAAACGGGAAAAACATTGTACAACAGAATTTTCAGACGCAGTTTGGCAGCTTGCAAAGAGCTGT
>CAZWKB010000057.1:0-6570 GCA_964633925.1 uncultured bacterium | reverse complement strand
TATTTTATCTTAGCTAAGCCTCTAAGGGGGTCACCATGTCCCCATACTTTCCTAACCATTTCATGGTTTCTGTGAAATTCTCTAAAAATATTTTCGAGAAAATCATATGAGTGCAGTAAACCCAACATTATTTAATAAAGGCACAATGACATCAATGAAAATCGAGTTAGTCAGAGATGCTTTGATATCTAACGACACTTCTCTGATCAGAGAGGTCGGGAATGTTGTAAACTCCTACTCATTTGAACAGCTTCAAACAGCAACAACTGGTGCGTTTACCATGATCTCTGCCAAAGACACCATAATAGAGAACACGGGGATATTGTTGCAATCTTTAGAACCGGCAAAAAGCGCATGGCTTTTAACAATGCTTGACATAGAAGTCGAACCGGAAATATATAAAAAGATCCTCCCTAACATTCCAGACAGTGACTGGAAATATGAGATGTTCCAAGAAATTAAATATATCAACAACTCAAATCTAGATCTGTTTGATCATGAAATTAATAATCTTTTGATGACTACAAAGGCAACTCTTGACATGGTATTAAGAAAACTCAAGAACGATACTCTTGAGAAATTTGATCGTGAAGAGATTGATCAACTGGCTCAACCTATTCTTGATAATTTAAACAGGGCTCCTTTTACTCGTAGTTTTTCAAAAAACACCCTGATCAGCAACTCAAAACTGCCACTTATGGCAAATTATCTGCATGAATTAGCAAAAACCGATTTTCCTTTCGAAATGGAAAAGAAGCTAATAGAAGGATATTTACGCCTTTCAAATGCAATAAATATTTATCGACAATTTGAAATAGAAGATATTCTTATACTAGCAAATAAACCGTCAGAAGCTTTGACCCTTCTATCCGAAAGAAATAATATAGAGGTATATTTAAAGTTTTTCGGGAACAGACACATTGGGAGGGCTTTGATAGGTCACATTGTTTGGGATGCAACAAATAAAATTAATAATTTTTTGATAAATACTGAGGTCTCTATGCCGGAAAGAAAATCATTAATAGATCAAATACTCAAAAACATCGATGTCAACGTAAAGGGAGCAGAACAAAGAGAATCTAATTTAATTAAATATTTAGACGAAACACAGTGATTTTCATGCTAGACTAGGGTTCATACATGGAAACTGAAAAAGAATTAGCAATACTTGCAGGTGTAGGATTTCAGAAAGACGTCTTCTCTATAGAAGATTCTATTGAAGAACTTGCCCAGCTGGCAAAAACTGCCGGGGCTGATGTTGTTGCCACCCTCACACAAAAAAGAGACACCCCTGATCTTGAGTTCTATTTGGGAAGAGGCAAGGTAGACGAGCTGATAGCACTTATCAAAGAAAAGAACGCAAATCTCGTAATAATGGATAACGATCTTAAGCCTTCTCAAAAGAGAAATCTAGAAGAAGCCGTTGGGATAAAAGTCATAGACAGGCCTGAACTTATCATGGATATTTTCGCTCTGCATGCTCACACTCAAGAAGGCCGACTTCAGGTTGCCCTCGCGCAGGCAGCCTATCAACTCACCCAGCAATCAGGAAAAGGGGTGACAATGTCCCGTCTTGGTGGAGGAATAGGAACAAGAGGTCCCGGAGAAACAAAACTAGAAGAAAGTAAAAGGGATATTAGGCATATTGTTTCAGAGTTAAAAAAACAATTGGAAAATGTGAGAAAAGCCAGAGGGACAAGGCGTGATCTGCGCAAAAATTCAGGCATAAAAACTGCCTCGATAGTTGGTTATACAAATGCCGGCAAATCAACACTGATAAATTCCTTGACAAAATCTGATGTTCTGGCAGAGAACAAACTATTTGCAACGCTTGATACAACAACGAGGAGACTATATTTAGAAAATGGAGAAACTATTCTCGTTTCAGACACTATTGGATTCATTCAAAAACTACCTCACCAGCTAATTGACGCCTTCAAGGCGACACTAGAAGAGGTTACAGACAGCGATATTCTTATCCACGTCGTTGATTTAAGTAGCAAACACATAGAACATCAAATCAACACCGTTTACACCGTCCTGGAAGAAATAAACGCTATCGCAAAGCCAATGATAACTGTTTTTAATAAAATGGATTTAATTCCTAATGGTTCTATCGTAGAGCCTCATTGCAATGCGGCTCTACTCAAAAAATGTTCGCCCTACGTTATTGTCTCCGCATTAAAAAAAGATGGCATGGCCGAATTGAAAAAGGCAATATTTGATAAACTGTCTGCGATTTAATATAACTCCACACCCCACCGGTTGGCAACAAAATTGCTGTAATGCCATTATATGGGGTTATATCGCAATAGATACAGAATAGAATCTCCCAGATGTCCCAACTGGGATTATTCATCAAACGGATATTATTTTGTGACGATTGTCACAAATAAGAGGTCTCCCTGGCTTGGCAAAATAATCAAAAACGAAATACAATTGTCTGATATCGGTAAAATTGCAAAACAATGCTGGCAGGATATTTCTAATCATTTTCCAATTGCAAAATTGGATGAATATATCATAATGCCTGATCATATTCATGGAATATTGAAAATAACGAATCGTATTGAAATCGTGGGTCCGGTCGCAAATTATGCGGTCATAAATTGTCCGGTCGTAGAGACGCAAAATTTTGCGTCTCTACAAATGGGACCAATTCAATTGGGACCAATACAAATAAAAACCATTAAAAATGAAACAAATAAATATGGTCCCCAATCCATGAATTTGGGATCAATAATTAGAGGATTTAAGGTTGGTGTTACCGTTAAAACAAAATCAATTTGCAATAATTTCCAATGGCAACCACGATATCACGACAGAATAATACGAAATATTGATGAATTGAACCGGATACGGAAATATATTATTGAAAATCCGGCCAATTATAAAAAATGACGTAGAGACGCAATATTTTGCGTCTCTACAATTGGAATTGAAACAATTGAAACAATTTGAATCGGAACAATGGGAACAAATAAATTAAAAATCGTTATCTACAAACCTCTCCCAACAACATCAGCAAATGGTTTTAATTCCTTCATTAATGTTTCAAATGCATTGTTATCGAGGGATTGAGGTCCGTCAGAAGCAGCTTCTGCTGGATTTGGATGCACTTCAATTATGAGACCGTCAGCACCGGCCGCAATTGCTGCTTTGCTCATAGATGCAACTAGACTTCTTTTACCGACGCCATGACTTGGATCAACAACCACTGGCAAATGACTCAATTCCTTAATTGCAGGAACTATGCTAAGATCAAGGGTATTTCTGGTGTATGTTTCGAATGTCCTTATGCCTCTTTCACAAAGCATTACATTTGGATTGCCTTCTTTGAGAATGTACTCTGCAGACATAAGAAGATCCTCAAGTGTTGCAGCTAATCCTCTTTTTAAAAGGACAGGTTTTCTTGTCTTGCCAACTTCTTTTAAAAGAATAAAGTTTTGCATATTCCTTGCACCGATTTGAATTATATCTGTGTATTGCGCAATGAGTTCAACATCCCTAGTATCCATTACTTCTGTTACTATCGGCAGCCCTGATAATTTTCTAGAATCTGATAATAATTTAAGTCCTTCTTCTCCAAGTCCCTGAAATGCATATGGGGAGGTCCTTGGTTTAAATGCTCCACCACGAAGTGCAACTGCACCTGAATTTTTTACTGAAACAGAAACATCATCCATTTGCTTTTTGTTTTCAACAGAACAAGGACCGGCAATAACAGCTATAGGCATTTTTTCTCCGACTTTAAACTTGCCGGCAACATCAACAATGGTATCCATAGGGTGAAATTCGCGGCTTACCAGTTTATACGGTTTTCTTACATGAATAACATCCGCAACGCCCGGGAGAATACAAATAGTTTCCACCTGAAGTGTGGATTTGTCACCGATAGCTCCGATTATTGTCTGCTCAACACCTTTTGAAACATGTGTCCCAAAACCGGTTTTTTTTAATTTTTCAATAACACCATTTATTTCCGACTCGGACGCACCTGACTTCATTACAATTATCATAATTTTTCTCCTGGATCAGCTGATATAAAATTCGCCTTTTTTTTCACTTGAGAGGTCCGGTCTAAGTTTTTGAGCATCTTCGAGATAAACATGCTTTATCTCGCTCTGTTTTTTGTCGGTATTAACATATATCAAAGCCCTGATACATTTCTTTAAACTTCCATCTATATTAATTTCATTTGTGCACATTAACGGAGTATAGAGCCAACCCATTTCTCTTGCCGCAACAGCAGGAAATTCTTTTGTAAGATCGCTGGTAACAGAAAAGATAATACTCGCAATATCTTCTACTTTGATCTTGTTCGTTGATACCATTTTTTCAAGCAACATTTCAGTCCCGAATATGATATCGTCGCGTTCATTCTTCTTTACTGTTATTGCGCCTCGGACTCCTCTAACTGCCATTAATTAATTCTCCTGACGTTATTTTTACTATTTTACCATCAGGCGTCTCCAATATCAACATTCCGTCATCCTCAATATCTGTTGCCCTGCCCTCTATCTCCTGACCATTGTTATTAATTTTCACAAATTTACCCAGTGTAAAGGAAAAGCTTCTTGCCTCATTCAGGATCTCATCAGATCTTTCATGCTCCAACATCTCAAAATATCTCTCAAGCATCTCCATATACTTGTATAAAAAACACTCCTTGCTTGTTGTCACCCCTGTTGCAGTCAGAATTGATATTGCACTATCCCTAATGTCATCAGGAAAAGTCTCCTGAAAATTATTGATGTTGATCCCTGCGCCGACTATAAGATAGGGGCCTTTTGTTTCTATCAATATTCCTGCAACCTTTTTTGAGGAAATTACAATATCATTTGGCCATTTCATATAACAGTTGACATTATGAAAGGAACGAATTGCCCGAATTATTGCAAGAGCAACAACAAAATTCATCAAAGGATAATGTTTTTTATTGAAAGCTGGTTTCAGCAGAGTCGACACATATAAAGAATCCCGCGAAGCAGACTGCCACATCTTGCCAGCCCTGCCCCTCCCTTTTGTTTGAATATCAGAAACTACAGATGTTCCTGAGGCGAATGATAGATTTGCCAGATCAAAACAAGCATCATTTGTTGAAGAAATTTCTTCAAAACAATAAACATCTTTCCCAATTATTTTTGCAAAAGGGCGATGTGACAATCTAGCCTTAGAAAGGTCTACTGCCATTAATTATCAGAACCTGTGCGACACGTTCAATATTGCTAGGTCAGTATTTACATCAGAGCTGTTTGGACTGTTTTCGATTCTATATGCAACAGAAACTTTCGACATGCTGCTTAGATCAAAGTTTAGTCCGCCTTGAAACGTGGCACGTGAAGAAATATTTCCTGTTCCATATTTATAATCTGATGAAAGATCTAAATTAGCTTTCCCAGAAAAAGACATTGTATCCGACAACGTTTGGTCAAAAGTCGCAGATATTGACTTGCAACCATTCACTCTTGGTCTCCCGAACGGATCAAATCCTAAAAGAGTCCATTGATCAAGATAATCCGGTGACTGCAAATAATTTGAACCAGCAAGGACTACCTCTATATTTATATTGGTGCCGCTTTGCATAGGATCTGCAATATTCAGTCCGGCAAGTATTGCCATTTTGCTTTTCGTAATATCCTGACTATCTCCGACCCTCAGATCAGCAGTAATAAAAACTTTGTCTTTGGGTTCGCAGACAACCTTGAGCTGTGTCTTATAATTTGATGTCCCAGCATTGCCGACTCCAGTGTTCTGAGAATAATTATCCAATCCCATTAATAAGGAACCTTTGCCAACACACGAAAATCTTCGAATTTGTAAGTCAGAGTCCCACCTATCTGATTTGTGGCAATTTCACCTGTTGTTACTGAATGGATTTTATAATACATATCGAACTCGCCTCTCAAAAATTGCGTAGAAAGTTTTATTCCGGAATAAGGTCTGACAAATGTTTTTCCGGTTTCAGATGGCATTATACTATTGCTGACAAGAATATTTTGTTGCGGACCAGGACCAATTGTCGTTGTAAGAGCCCCAATCCCAGTATTTACTCTGGATTCAAAATCAAAGATCTTTCTGATGTCCATACTGCCCAAATAGCATTCATCCATAGTGTCAATATTTGCCTTGATATACTGCCCATCTCCAAGATCAGCGAAAACATTAGAAATCAACCTAAATCCAAAAACAGGACCTTGAGCAGCCTTGCCCGCTCCAAAACTTGAAGCAATAACATTGCCCAAAGAATAGCTTGTTTCAACAACTCCAGACATTGTTATTCCTGCAGGAATAATGTTTTTTGAAGAATTGCTTTTTCCGTCTGACATGAGAGCTTTCATCGATTTTAGTTCTGTCTTTATCTCTGTTGAGAGTTTGTCGAGACTATAATCCCCGCCAAGGCTCTCTGCCAGTTTTGCAAGAAAAGCAGCAACCTCATACCTTGTAATATATTTATTCCCTCTGAATGTCCCATCAGGAAATCCTTGAGTCACCCCAAGTTTGACCATCTTGTATACTGCTTTTGATGCCCAGTGACTATCACTCATATCTTTGAATTTATCCGCGGCA
>CAZWKB010000056.1:4054-6826 GCA_964633925.1 uncultured bacterium | reverse complement strand
AGACCTATCCAAATGGAAAGATGAATTATCAATATTAAGAATACTTCACGAAATAGATATCATTAGCACACTTAAGACGTTGATACAGGATTCCAGAAGCCATACATTTACAATGCTTCTAGAAAATACAAATATTGGCACTGAAAATGTAAGAAATAAGATTCCTGATGCTAAACAGATGGCGAACAAACTTAATGCTCTGACTAAAGATATCAAGAGGAATTATTCTCTTGGCATAAAAAATAAAAGCCTTGAAGTTATCAAGCTTCTAAATCAAATGGTCACAACATATACAGACATGAACAATCCAAATGCAGTAAAACTGTTAAATGCTATTGATATATTCATATCATGTTCTACAGAAACTTTTGCAAAGCAATCGGCAATACTCAACATTTCCATGAAAGAAATAAATAAGACTATCCCCATTATGAACTCAGCAAAAGAACCTGCAGATTTTATAAATACAATTACCGATGATCTTAACTCCTCTGCAAGAGGCTCGATTCTCTATGATTTCATTCCGGGAACCGAGATAGTTTATGAAATACAAAAAAGCAATGAATGCGTTGACATAGCAAAAGCCTGGGATATCATTGTAAATTCGAGTTGGTTCAAGGGAAACCCGAATTTCTTTGATAAGATCTGCCTTATCAGAATGGAACATTCAACAGGAAAAAAAGGATTTGTTCGTAGAAATGATGAGGTAGTAAACTTGGAAAGACGAGTTGCCCGTCAGGGCTCGCTAATACATGCTGCAGTTGTTATAGTTCACGAGACAGCACATGTAAACCAGGGAAAAGACCCCCTATTTATGAGCCTTAGCAAAAACATCATCAAAAATATGATGGAATCTGATGCATATTTAACGGGTTTAAAGTTTATTAATTCACTCGACAATATTAGCAAGAGGAATTTTGTTGAAATGGGAAATTTTGAGGTTGCCAATATGGAGATTGAAAGTATTGAGGTATTTGTCGATGAACTTAAGGGACAAAAACAATTTGCCCTATATGACAGGATAACATCAGAGTGGAAGGATGCCTTGCATAACGGAAAAAAAAAGGTGAATATCAAAACTGAAAAAGAATTCAGAATTTTATCAAATAGTTTTGGATCAGGCGGTGAAGGAGGGCTGGGAAATCTATTTGAGGATATGATGAATGATGGCCTTTTTGGTAAAACATCAGGAGCTCAGGCAGGGCCACATGTATACCAAAAAGAAATCGATGATATATGCAGCAATTCAAAGCCACTATCCGAAGATCCAATATTGAATAAAGCCGTTAATGCGGCCATTGACAAAATGGGAAGGTTTGACGTTAATAGGATGATTAAGGATGGAAATCTCGAGATCAAGTATGCAACTAAAGAAGGCTGGGGAACGACCGCCGGAGATGGAGTTTTCAACATTGATCCTAACGGAAAACTAACAATTGTATTAAACGCCTCAATGAAGAATGGGGACATAAAAATCATCCTTGCATCGATACTCCAACAATTATTCGGTAAGGAAAACGGATTTATCAACAGGATTAATGACAAATTAATAACAAATTCTTCTTTGATAAAGAATATGGCTGGGGTTCTCAATCATGAATTAAATGAATCTTTCGTGATAATGCAATGCGACAAAGTGAACGTTAAATTGGGGATCCATGAAGCACATAAGATATTGAAGCAGGCAGAAAACCATTTCAGAACGAACAACTCTAATATTGAGATAACCACGAACAGCGGTGACAAAATAGATTTCTCAATAAACAACGGGACTTTGTCCGCGACTGCAACGAAAGAAGTTGTCAAAGCGGAACAAACAATCACTGCAGAGACAGCATCAAATGAGCAGTCAATGAACAGAGAATATTTTGCAAAAGACGGGGTTCTCTACGTTTGCAACAAGACTAGAGTTGACAATAAAACTGTTAAGACATTTGAAACAGTGCCGATTGAAAACGGATTATTTAAGAACGGTGATGGCAGGGACTACACCGTAAAGGGCGATAAAATATATCAAGAAATAAATGGCAAGAACAATGAAGTAATTCTGTTCTTTGAAAATGGACAGGCTCATAAAATGCTTAACGGAAAGACCCTCATTCTGAACGATGAAGGAAAGTACACCAAAGACAATATTGGCACTGCAAAACAGCATGCTTCTGCTGCCGGAACATTTGTTGCAATCAGCTCATTATTAAAAATTGCTGATAAAGCAATAAAAGGCGAAAGCATTAATACATTTTCTATTGTGGAAGAAGAAGCGGTTGGCTATGCCCTGTTCATGGGTAAAGTGACAATAGTAGGATCAACAGGAGTCGGAGCGAATGTATCAGGAAAATTGGTATTCTTCTATGATTCAATGAAAGGGTTCTCTGACCTTCCAGCCACCTTTATAGGCACATCAAATGCATTAGCATTTGAAGGGACTTCTGCCCTAGCTGGGTATTTATCTAACCAGACCGGGAACATAATGATAAAGAAGGCCTTGAGTGGTCCACTTGGAAAAACATCATTACCATTAATTGCCGCTACCGCTGCAACAATAATAAGTGAAAGCATCTTAAGTGCAAATCCTGATTTTGTTAAACTGCCAGGAGTAAAAGAAACTCTTGAAACCATTAAACTTGCGGGAAATGCAATAACGAAAAACAATCCAGCACAAATTGTCTCAGATAAAATGAATACAAAAGGTTTTAGCGGTGCCTCTGGGTTCGTTGCACATAATTTAGTATTATATGGTGGAACAGCAATAGAATACAGCTTTTTAAAAGC
>CAZWKB010000056.1:0-4044 GCA_964633925.1 uncultured bacterium | reverse complement strand
AAAGCGGCCTTGACACGTTCTATTTTTGCACCAAAGATCCCCTCTATCCCGAAATTTACAGGAGTTGGATCCGCACTACTTCTTTTCTTTGATCCATATGCAATGGGCAATGTGATAGGAAGATCTTCCTTATCTGAAAATGCTCATGATAAAGGGATATTGTCTATGGCAAAGATGGGAAGCGGCTTCCGTTTTGTTATTGGTGATGAATACTTTAGAGAATCTAATGACGGCAATCCTACTCGACTTCAAGCAGAAAGTTTTAATATGCTGCAAAAACTGGGTTATCTTAAGAACGTAAAAATAGGTGAAGGCAATTGGCAAATACATCTTGAGGAAAACCTAAAAACATATCAAAGGAACAAAGCCTCACAGGGTATCATCATTTTGGAAAATGTTAATCCTAATGTAATAAATAATTTCCATCCCCTATTGAATGAATATTTGTCTTCGTTGAAACCAACTGAAAAACAACTTAATGAATTAATAGCATCAACAAAAGATATCACTATTGACATGCTAAAACCTGAGATTGCGAAAGATTTCGAACTATTTCTTAGCAAAAAGAACATTGCCTTGTACAACAAAGAATTTACCTTCAATCACTCAACCGCCCAAATTTTATTGAATGACTTTAGCAACTATCTAAATAGTATAGATATGAACTCGTTCAACAAGAAAAACATCAGTTCGATACCGGTAAATGACTTGAGAATGTATCCAAAACTGTGTGCACAGGTATTGGACAAGCTGAAAGCAAGCGGGAAGCTGGACGAAGCATTAAAAGCCTATGATCTTAATCTTGTTCCTCTTGCAAATCACGGATCGATTTTGCAACTTGATAATGATAAATTCTGGTGTGTCATAACTCTTGCAATGGGAAGAAGATTACAGTTAAACAATGTCAAAGAAGAACATCTGTTGTGGAAGTTTGAAAGATACAACATAGAGAAGATAACACCACAAATGCTTCGAAACCTTTAAAACACCATCAAATACATCATCGTAAAGGATATTGCAGTAAAACATATAATGGTCAACCACGCAATTGCATTTGATACCTTATTGTTTACATAATGCCCCATCAGGCTCTTGTCATTAATTAGCTTTAGCAAAATATAAAAGATGAATGGCAGAAGAATGGTATTTAACGCTTGCGAGGCAGTTAGAACAAAGATCATTGGAAAGTTAGGGATAAATACGAGTATTGTGCTGGCAAAAAGGCAGAAACCAATAATATAATAAAATAACGGAGCATCACTAAATGTTGAATTTGCTTTTCTCTCGGTACCCAAAATCTCAGTTATTGCATAAGCGGTTCCCATAGAGATGACGCTAACCCCAAGCAGAGAAGCATTTAGCAACCCCCAGGCAAAAAGATGGGTAGAGAATTGCCCAAGCAAAGGAGCAAGCGCCAAAGCAGCATCAGCAGCCGTATTGATCCTTATTCCATTAGCATAAAGAGTTGCCGCAGCTGAAATAATAATAAAAAAAGCAACGAAGTCAGTCCAAAAAGCACCAAAAAAGACATCAAGCCTTGCACTGGATAAATGCTTTTTATCAATCCCTTTGTCTACAAAGAATGACTGAACAAAGAATTGCCCCCAAATCGTCAAAGTTGTTCCTATCAAAGCAGTGGCAATAAATATATATTCTCTATCAAATCTTATTGTTGGAATAAAACTGCCTTGAACCATTGCGGTCATGTCAGGTTTTGCTATAAATCCATTGATAATATAACTGAAGAACACCACACAAGAAGTCAAAAATATATTCTGAACTAAATTAAAACTACCCTTTAATATTACATACCAGATAATGAATACAAATATAGGAACAAAGATAATGCGCGGTATATGGTAAAGGTCAGCTACAGATGCAATACCGGCAACGTTTGCAAGTATGTTTGCAAAGTTCACAATAAAAACAAGGATCATCACAGTGATAGCAGGTTTTAGCCCCACTCTTTCTCTTATAAGATCGCCCAACCCTTTTCCGGTAACAACTCCAAGCCTTGCACCCATCTCCTGAGTTACGAACAGCATGAAAGTAATAAGCAAAAGAATCCAAAGCATTGAATAACCATAATGAGCTCCTGCAACAGAATATGTAGTAACCCCTCCAGCATCGTTATCTGCAGTGCCAGTAATTATTCCAGGACCAACTACTGTAAAGAATATCAGCAGTTTAACTTTCCAGTAATTTAATTTCCCAAATAATTTGTTTTTTTGATTTGCCATGATAATTACCTAAAAAACGATCAGCCTACAGACATCCTCTTTTTTCTTGCAAGCGGTGGAATAATAAAATCAACAACATCGTCAACGGTGATAATTCCAAGAATATGATTTGTTTTGTCGAGCACAGGCACGGCCAATAGATTATATTTTGAAATGACCTCGGCGACCTGTCTTTGATTCATTTCAGGATTCACCGATATTAGACGTTGAACCATTATGTCGTTAACAATTGCATCCTCTTTTGAAACAATGAGATTTCTCAGGGTCAGCACGCCAACAAGAACATTGTCATCATCTGTAACATACAGATAATATATTGTTTCAGCAGAAGGAGTAATATCTCTTAACTTTTCAATTGTCTGTCTTGCAGTATATGACTGAGGTATCGTAATGAACTCAGTTGTCATCAAACCTCCTGCAGTTTCCTCACCGTGTTTTAGCAATTCCTGAACTTCATGAGCTTTCTTTGTTTTCATCAATCGCAAAAGCTCATTTGCCTTCTCTTCAGGTAGATCTCCAAGAACATCCGCAACTTCATCACTTGGCATTTTTTCTATGATGGCCAAAGCTTTCTTCGTTTCCAGTGTACTTACCAAAAAGGCCTGTATGTGAGGTTCAAGCTCATGAAGTGCCTCTGCTGCCTTTTCGGTAGTAAGAATGCCAAAGATAGCCGTTTTTTCATCGGTATGCACCTGACTAATAATGCTTGCAATATCTGCAGGATGAAGCTGGGCAACCCCCTGAAACGGAACAACAAGCTTAAGTCTGGCAATATCTGTTTGCAGAGGTTCAACATAATTCCATCCTATCAATTCATCTTTCAATGTTTTGTTAAAAATAGCCATTACGTTTTCCGCAAAGTTTTCCAGGTTAAGATGTCTCAATATCCCCTTTATCCCAACATCAGCAGCAACCAAGAGGATATCATCCCCTACTCTCGATAATTTTAGATCATTGACCCTGACAACTTTTGAACCGTGTATATCGACTATCTGCTTGTCCATAAGATCTCTTTGAAGGAACATGTCTCCTTCTCGGAGATGTCCATAAGCAATATCTGCCTTTTTTGATTTTAATGTGATGGTTTTTCTACTGATGAAGTTTACTTCGCTTATCAGGACGAATTTCTCTCTTTTTGAAGGATGTGACTTAATTAAAAAACCGACAACTTTTGGAAATTGTTGCCCAACTTCGATAACAATATCCTTGATAACCCCTATCTTTTCTTCTGTTTTATCTACAATAGATTGACCAACTATTTCACGAGCATACATGTCGTTGAAGTAAATCATATATTATCCTCCATAGGCCTGATATTACTCCAAAACTGAACCTATCCGCAGTGTATTTCGTTGAGAGCAGGTTAAGTTTTGGGTTATGTAAAAATTATAACCCTTAACAGCAATTAATGCTAGCTGATTTTTGCCAACTTGTAGTATTTGTTTGATGATTCTTTAATAAGACCTTTGAACATTAGAGACATTAATACTGAAGACAAATTAACAATGTCAATTTTGGTAACAAAAGAAATTGTATCAATATGTTTTTGTTCCCTGTCAAGAACGTCAAAAACCAGTCGTTCGTCGTTACTTAAATCAAAGT
Source organism: uncultured bacterium (assembly GCA_964633925.1). Taxonomy (GTDB): domain Bacteria; phylum Margulisbacteria; class WOR-1; order JAKLHX01; family JAKLHX01; genus CAZWKB01. The sequence goes on along the minus strand of CAZWKB010000056.1, from coordinate 202 downwards.
TTTTTGATCTTTGTTCAGTGCCCAGTGTTCTGTTCTCTTTTCGAATATTCAATTCTTCAAGGATATCCTCAACATTCTCAACCAGCTTTGCTCCCTGTTTTATCAGCAGATTTGGACCGGCACTCATATCGTCTTCAATCCTTCCGGGAACAGCGAAAACCTCTCTATTATAACCTCTTGCTAGCCCAGCGGTAATCATACT
>CAZWKB010000055.1:6424-6846 GCA_964633925.1 uncultured bacterium | reverse complement strand
TTCTTTTAAAAACGACGGCAGATCTTGATCTAAAAACACGTTAGCCCCGTCGACAAGATGGAAGCGACCATCATTATCATAATAATCACTATCATGCAATACAGTCAGGTTATAGATTTTTTTCAGGTCGTCTCTGTGTCTACCCCGAAAATCATATAAGGTCTCCTGAGGACTGATCCCGTTTTTTGACTGTAATATTCTCACCTTTTCTATTAAACCCGGCAAAGTATGTTCGGTTACCTGAGGATAAAGCTTATCCCATTTATTCATCAAGCTTATAATTTCTCGACTGTCCCTAGCCTGTACCAAATCATCTGCCAAACTATTTAGCAAACCTTTAGCTGTATCTGGTTCAGATTCAATCTTTGACTTAATATCATTTAATGCAGCATGAATTGATGAGCCGGAAATAAAGGAACTAG
>CAZWKB010000055.1:1814-6414 GCA_964633925.1 uncultured bacterium | reverse complement strand
AGCCTATTTTCGGAGGTTAAAAAATGAAATAAAATGGTGTCAATGTTTGGTTGTGTTTCGTTTGAAAATTGCAGTTCAAAAAGACTTGTGTTTTTAATCAAATTTTCATTTACAACTATTGATTCAAGACCATTATTGAGAATTGGTGTAGAATCTAACTGCCCATCTACTAAGACTTGCCTTTCTATTGGCAATATTTCAGATACTTGGCGAGCAACAGGTAAGGCCCCTGATATTGCTATCCCTGTTTGATTGGTCATGTTAGCAGCCGCTTTAATTCCTGCCATTTCATTTACCTCCTTGAACAATATTGCGATATATGCATCTGCAGAAAAAACAAATAATTTCACGATATCCTGTAGATTCGTGTAGAAATAAATGTGGTGGGATTTCATATTTAAATCTACGATAATCATTTATGACAAGCGGATTAAGTACAAATCGCAATCTGTATGGGATTGGACAAACAGTAAACAATATTGAATTAAATGCACCTCAAATAAGCCGTGACAATGTGACCATATTTGCAAGAGGGCTATATATACTTGAGACATATAAAGATTGTCTGTCAAACACAGGAGCGGAACTGTCGGCTCAAGCGACAAAGGCATATGAGAATCTGTCTTCTGCCAGTGCAGTTGAAGAGCTGGTCCCTCTTATGCCATCTGTAGCATCTCCTAAACTCGAATATTTTGATATGCCGACAAATAGTGACAAAGTCTTTCAACAATTCAGAAAATACTATAACAGCAATTATATTGACGGCAACGAATTCGTTATCTCTACCGGATGTCATAACAAATGTCTGATGTGCAGTGAAGATGCCTCCAATAAATTCATAAAGCATATCCCCTATTTCAGATTGTTGCAAATTGCGCTTTTACTGACAGAGCCACTGAGCAGCACTCCGACTTTACTCTATGGAGGAAATGATGTTTTTCAATGGAGAGACAAAGTCTTTAATGCTGACTTTGGAGACCTTTACAGAAAAATATCTCAATATACAACACTTGCGAGAGGAACTCTTACCCACGGCATATGGCCAAAGGATGTCTATGCAAATGATGCAGCCAAGAAAATAAAAGGAATTAACAGGAACAAAGATTTTTCTCTATCATTTCATCTTTTTCACGATGACATATTCCCTGATCCGACATCAGATCCAAATGAAAAACGACTGCAAAAACATCTAGAAAAAATGGCTAACTCAATTTCCGTTCTGGATCCTGGGAATATTCGAATAATGAGCGACAAGTCAAACAAGAACAAACATCTAACACCTGAATTCATTCTAGATTATTTTAAGGAATCCATAGAAATTGCAAATAACACACAACATTTGTGCGGAATGCTAATTGACGAAAATGCAGACAACAAGATCATTTCACATCTGAACGGATCAATCGAGGTAACTTTTTCCGAGAGCATTTATGAAGAAGGAAGAGCTGCAAGCAGCAAGTATTTTGATCATTACGGAAAATCCAATTATAATTCCATTTACAAGGAAACAGACTATCCTGTGCCAATGATATCCCCTTTTGGAGAACTTAAAATAAAATCTATTGAAAAAAACATGCCAATAGCAACTAAACACTGCGAAGCAAAGAGAATCAAAGAAATTTATCCTGATTGTAATACAAAAGACTTTTATCTGTTTATGAAGAAGCTCAAATATGCATTAAAAGACAGCAAAAATGACCAGACCATTCAATTATGGGAAAAAGCCTTCTCTTTCACTTTTGACAAAAAAGATCTTGTCATGAAATATATCGACAAAAACAAAGCGGAAAAGGTATTTCGAATTATCGGAGAACTTCCAGTTGTCACAACAGGATTTGCTTTGAACAGATCAATTGGAGATCTGAATATTGACGAGCTAAGGTTATATTTATTCTCTTTGATCAATCCGCGAACAAATAGCCGTGAAGTGAACTATCTGAAATCCATTAATATGTGGGAAAAGATTATTAACTATCTTGAGAAGGAAGACGGCTCTTTGACCATGATACAAAAGCTGTTTGGGAATATTCAAATATATGATTACAGCACGCTAAAAGAACATGCACAGGGGCTGAAAGTTGAGATAACGATGGAAGGATTACGATTGAACACAGGACTAGAAAAACCCAGATAATAGTGAAATTACCGCTATATTTTTTCGATAGAAATCATGTATGACAGGGATAAGAACTTTAAATATAAATCATGCGCAATTCAACGGTTTTAAAATAATCGGCGAAGGAATGTCTATTGGCAGCAAAGCGAGGGATCTTGCCAATGCAGCCCCGATTCTGACAGAAATCGGTTTACAGATCCCCGAGACCCTGGTATTTACAGAAAAGTATTTTGACAATTTCTTTCAAGACAATAATATTGGATCGACGCTAAATAAAATTTTGCCTTCTCCCGAAATAGAAACAGCCATATTGAACGGATCATTATCTGAAGACTACATGCATGAATTATCAATTATCAGCAAATACTTTGGATGGGAACCTTTAGCAATAAGATCCTCTGCAGAAGGAGATTCGAGAGGTACTGGAATATATCATTCTGATTTTTGCAATAATAAACCAGAGCACATTGCGAATTCAATAAAAAAAGTTCTCGCAAGCTATTTTGCAGAAAATGCCATTGAGTTTAGAAAGAATGCAAAAACAGGCGAAGGCTTCGGGATCATGATACAAAAAATGGTTGGACAAATATATAAAGGATATGGGTTTGCTCCAATAATTTCGGGATATGGATATTCTGACACATCAAGATATGGGGCATATATCAATGTCGTACCGTTCTTTGGCGGAGGAGTAAGCGACAATAAAGGAGAAAGAATCTCATTTAATAAAATAACTACTGATAAAGAACTCCCCTTTAGCACATATTCAAAAAGTCGAATAGCAGAGTTATACAGTCGGCATATAGATATCAAAGATTTTCCAAGTATATTAAAACCAGATATATCAAAAAACACAGAAGCATATTACAGAAGCCAGTATTTTGACATACAAAAAAAACACTTATCACAACCCTCTACAATAATGTCCATGGAAAAGAACTGGATTGAAGCTATTAACTCATGGGATCTTAGCAAAGTTGCAGCTAAAGTAAGAGAGATCGGCCATCAGTTTGAGAACCCTCAATATTTTGAGTTTGCAACAATAGTAAATTCTGAAAACAAAATGGAGGAATGGATATTACAGATATCGAATGTAGATCCATTAAAAGCAGACCTGATCGACTTTGCCAGCTTTGATCAAATACTAATAACATCTAATTGCTATCGAGGATCCGGAATTAGGACGGCAAATACGATTATGGATCTAAACAAACACAATTACAAACTGCTCACTGGAGAGTTGGATATGTATGAGTTCAACAAACAATTTAAGGATTACATACTAATAATACCAGCAAGCATGACCTCCAGCGTCGGGAAGAAATTGCCTTATTGCACCTATAGTAATGCTGCAGTAATAATTGAAGTCGCAGATATATTGCATGCAAATAGCCCTGTTTCACATTTTGAGGGAGGGCTTGAAGGAAAGTTTTTTGGCGAGGTTGATTATTCAAGAAACATATGCAAACCACTTACACAGTATGAAGTTATTGACGACAACTTCCCCGTATACAGAGGAGATTTTAAGGTGGTGGCAAGTGCAAGTCAGGACAGAATGATATTGACTATTGATAATGACAAACCAACAGATCATTCTATTGCAACTACTGAGAATCTTGCAATTGCAGCAGAAAAAGCAAAGGCATATACAGACATCATTAAAGAATCTATAGACTATTACCACTCAAACATCGGCCCGTTTTTTAGCAATGAGAGTGAAGACTTCAGAATGGTATTTGGACATTTCTTTACAGACCATCTGGTCCCATTGAAACACATCCTTGATATGGCACAATACGAAATTAACAAGAACAAAATCAACAGCGTTTATGATTGTCTTAACTCTGTCGGTGAACTGTTTGAATATTACAAAATAAAATGCCATGTATTTACAAGAGAGAGAGGACTGATCGCCTTTTCAGATCAGTTATTAAAAAATACTGACGAATTAATGGAGCCAAAAAAGATAAATGCTGCGAACATAATTAATAAAAATCAAAATCTACGAAAATCCATTGCAATGATAATGGCAACCTACGAGAAGTTTTTAAGCGCCAAACTTGATGAGATAAAACAGATTTTGAGCGATCTGAAAGATCATACATATTTGAACTGGAAAGAGGATATTAACAGCGTCTTTTCGCTGCTAAAACCGAATGACCACATTGTTTTGAGCATATTAGACGCATTTCAATATCCTGATAATTTTATCGAGATAATTAACGCTGCCAGATCGAGCGGACTAAAAAACAAAATTTCTATTATTTACCACGAAGAGAACGAAATCGAATATTCGAACTATATTCTGGGGCCAAACAAAATTGACGAATTAAAGAAAAATGGCATTAATGTAATAGGAATCAAAGGGACTTCGTTTTGTCGGGAGATATACGATTCAAAATATGAGACGGCAATAATCAATCATATCAATCTCTATGGGCTTAATGACAATAACGACAGCAATGGCGAGATGAGAATGTTTTT
>CAZWKB010000055.1:283-1804 GCA_964633925.1 uncultured bacterium | reverse complement strand
GCTCAAGAAAAAGAGATGAAATAAAATGGGGACATTCAGTTTATTTAGTGCTAAAAAAGTGTCGTCTTTTCCTATGACAATTTCTGCAGATTGTTTAAGAACTCCTGAAGGGTGTCAAAGAATAAGAGATGCGATAAGAGAAGAGCTAAAAACAGATCAACCAGATTTTTTTGAGAGAAACGGTTTCAGGACAGTAATAGACTTTGACGAGAGCAGGACAAATGCAGAAATATCTATCGTCAGAGGAGATGCTACTACAAATCAAAACCCTGCTGATTGGCTGATCCCTAAAGAAAACGAATACTACAATGCAAAACCAGGATTTTTTACAGCATGTGACAATGAATTCTTGGCAGGATCTGAAACCGTTAGCACCATGGCGTCAAATAACGCAATATACCGCTCAGACTCAAAAAACGCATACTCAATTGCCGATGGAGACCCGAAATCAAGTCTGCATCTATTAGGGCTATATGTCGGAGAGTATAAAACAATCATGGACAAAAACTTTACCCCTGACAAGTGGGCAGAGATGTTCTCTACACTATTGGATATTATGGATAAAAAAGCACACGGACAACAACTACGATTCCATGCAAATTCCGGTCTTGGATTTCAATCATCAGCAGTACTACATGTACATGCCCAGGCTTTTGATAGTTTCATCACACCAAAACCGATGATAAGCCCTAAGGATTATGGATTGGATATAGACAGGAACGGATGTGTCTATATCCATGACGAAAACGATAATCATATTCTTAAAATTGTTATGGAAATGATACATCAAAGGACAGAAATATCGAAATACCCTGCAGAAATCAATAAAAACAGCATTCATGATTTTGATTTTACATCATTAAAAACACAGCTAAACAGAACAAAAATAATTTACAACTATATAATACTCCAGCTTCTTAATGATCATAAAAAAGGAAGTGAATACCTTAAGATCCCATTTTTTATATCAAACTTTCCTGCTTCGGACAATATCAGTAGAGTTTTACAGACTGATGCGTTGACAAAAACAATTTCGGATCAAATAGCAACTTTGTCATCATTTATGCACACAATCGGTTATTATAAATGGGTATTTAAAACATCATTCTTTGACCAGTTAATAAAAAGCATTGTATCCTCAAAGATTGAATATTCAAAAAGCATTTTTGGACTTTGATTACAGGGTAAAGATACAAGGAATCGTCAATTCAAAAAAAAGAGCACTGAAACTCAGTGCTCTAAAATCTAATCAAAAAAAACCCGGCGCCTACCTACTCTCTCACGGCACATGACCGCAATACCATTGGCCTTGAAGGGCTTAACTGCTGTGTTCGGAATGGGAACAGGTGTGGCCCCTTCAGTATAGACACCGGGTTTTTTTTCAACGGCCGGTCCGTTGCTTATAAGGTAATCTCGCTTTATTTTTATAAGGGCGGGCACTAGGCCCACCCCTACATTTTATCATAAATAATTATACTACCGCTAATTAGTGGTCATAGGATAAGACCTCGGTCGATTAGT
>CAZWKB010000055.1:0-273 GCA_964633925.1 uncultured bacterium | reverse complement strand
ACTGGTCAGCTGAATCCCTTACAGGACTTACACCCCCAGCCTATCAAACACGTGTTCTTCGTGTGACCTTACAAACATAAAGTTTGGGAAATTTTATCTCGAGGTGGGCTTGACGCTTAGATGCTTTCAGCGTTTATCCACACCAGACATAGCTACCCAGCATGTGCCACTGGCGTGACAACTGGTACACTAGAGGTCTGTTCGTTCCGGTCCTCTCGTACTAGGAACGACTCCTCTCAAATATCCTGCGCCTGTACCGGATATGGACCGACC
>CAZWKB010000054.1:2662-6940 GCA_964633925.1 uncultured bacterium | reverse complement strand
TGAACAAAGCAAGAGATAATAAAAGGACGATAACAAGGACAAGGGAATTCACAATATGAATGGGGTAGTGTAAATACGTAGGACTTGCTTTGTGAATTCGGAGGGGGAGAGATTTGAACTCTCGCTACCTTACGGTACTAACGGTTTAGCAAACCGCCCCCTTAAACCACTTGGGTACCCCTCCAGAAATGAAATCCCAAATCCCAATGACCAAATCCCAACATAAGGATTGCCAAATTGGGAAGGAACGGATTCAGTCGTTCCATCTATCATAAATTCATTGTAACAAAAATCTCCCCATTCGTCATTCTTAATTCGCATTATCTAATATTCCCTTTCCTTAATGGTCAAGCGGCGAAGCGGAACGCGAGTCATGCTCCGAGCGTGGACGAGCGGACGCGTTTTGCCGTTTGCAGGGATTCTAAAGGGACAGAGTCCCTTTAGCGGTTCTTTTCGTCCATTTTCTTGACGCCAAGAAAATGGACAATAGTGGTTTAAAGGCCGCCAGGCCTTTATTGATAATAAGGCCGCTAGGCCTTTAGGATAACAAGGCCGAAGGCCATATACTTATGCTATAATTTCCTATCATATAAAGGAGTATTAAATATGACCCCAACAGAAGAGGCGGTAGAAAAGTTTGAAAGAGCGTTTGAAACCATGCCAAAACTGGCTAAAGAGCGATTCTTAAATAGATTGCTAATGAATAATATTTATCGTGAAGATATCATTGATATGGCTACTGCTCAAAAAAGAAAAAAAGAAAGTACACGATCTTTCACTTCTGTTGTTTCAGAAATTAAAAAAAACGGGAAATAATGGTTTATTCCATTGAGATATCTCACTCCGCAGAAAAATCTTTAAAAGCTATCCCTTTGCAAATTCAAACAAGAATAATAACAAAGATAAACGCTCTTTCTTCACAGCCAAGACCATCAGGATGTAAGAAATTATTAAATAGCACTTATTACCGCATAAGAGTCGGAGACTACAGAATAATTTATGAGATCATAGATAAGATCATAAAGATAATTATCCTTGATATAGGCCACAGAAAAGATATCTACAGATAATTCGTATTGTCTAATATTCTGCTTCCGAAAGGATCAAACGGCGACAATGCCGTGAGGCTGACGAAGCGTAGCGATAGAAGCCGCAGCGGCATTTTTTGCCGTTTGCAGGGTTCTAAGGGGCAGAGCCCCTTAGCCACTTCTTTTCGCCCATTTTCTTGGTGGTGCAAGAAAATGGGCAAGTGGATTAAAGGCCTCCAGGCCTTTTGGGTAACTGGACGCAAGTCCTGTTATAATTTACTGATGAGCCAAATAACAATAGTAGAAGCCTCTGCCGGCTCCGGTAAAACCTATGAAATATCATCAAAATACCTGAATATTCTCTTTGCTGATGCATCAATCACTTTTAGAGATATATTAGCCGTAACTTATACCAACAAAGCCGCAAATGAGATGAAATCCCGTATAATACGTTTCCTGAAAATGGCAGCAATAGATGGTAAAGCCGGCGCAGCTGATCTCTTAAATTGTTTAATAAATAATTACAATTATTTCGAAGTTCAAACAATAGACAGTTTTATAAAAAAAATGATCAATTCCTGCGTATACATGACAGGACTCTCCGGAGGTTTTGATATAGAAGACGATCATAAACAATATCTTCAATACAGTATTGACGATCTTATAGACTGTGCCGAAACAGACAAAGGAATAAAAAAAATATTTGAGAATTTCATGGAGCAGTATATAAATATCGAGAACAAATCTTCATGGTTTCCTAAAAAAGATATTTTAGGTGTGATTTCTGGAATATACAATGAGATAAATAACTTCGGTGCAAAACCGGCAAAGAGCACAATAAAAGTTGATATCAACGCATTAAAAGAAAGACTCTTCAATAATATGGCTTTGCTCAGCAAGGATCTTCCAAAGGGAACAAATAAAACTTTCGAAAAATCATTAAACACTTTTCTTGAAAGAAACGATAAAAGGTTTGAAATAGATAAACTTTCAAAATATTTCCAAAAAGAAGAATTCCCTGTCAACAAAGGCTGTGATGTTTCCGGCGATACAGAAAACGAATGGGAGAGTATCAGAAAACAAATAGGAACACTATGCGAAGCAGAGGCTTTCAGTCTATATGATTGTTATATAGATCTGTTTAGTTTGATAGATGACAATATGACAAAGTTTGCCCAAAAAGACAATATTGTTTTTCTTCAAGAGCTGAATAACAAAGCCGGTTGCATGATTCGCGATGGTGGCCTTGAACCAGTAGAAATGTATTATCGCCTCGCAACAAGATTTCGGCATTTTTTGATAGACGAATTTCAGGACACAAATCCTCTTCAGTGGAATAATCTAAGTTTTTTAACAGATGAGGCAATCGCAAATGGCGGCAGTCTTTTGCTTGTGGGAGATAAAAAACAATCCATATACAGATTCAGAGGAGCAGAACCCGGACTTTTTATAGAAGCCGGCAGCAGATATCAGGATCTTGGCCATGAGATCAATGATGTTCATCTTTCAACCAATTATCGCAGCCAAAAAGCAATAATCGATTTTAATAATATTATTTTTTCAAATGAAAACCTGCAAAAGTTTCTCGACGAGTCTTCAAAAGAGGATCGTGAGTATTTTGAATATGAAAAAGAAACGATGTATTTGTTTAAAGGCTCATATCAAAAAAGTTTAGACAACAATAATGGAGGATATGTAAAAGTTGAGGCGATTGATCCAGAAACTGCGGATGTTGAGGAGCTAATTTCAACAAAGACTTTAGAAATATTAAAAGATCTGTCGTCACGTATGCCGCTTGGAGATATCGCAATACTTTGCAGGGACAACAGTGATGTGCGAAATATTTCAAAACTGCTCATAGCAAATTCATATCCGGTGGCATCAAATATGACAATGAATATCAAAGAGGATTCTTTGATAAAAGAGTTGATATCGTTTCTGTCATTTCTTGTGTCTCCAATTGACAACCTGGCTTTTGCTTCGTTCATAACAGGGCGGCTGTTTTTGAGCAAAAGCGAAATGTCAGAAGAAGAGATCAATAAATTCATAATAGGGTGGAACAGCGACAAAAGAAACGGCGAGAAATATCTCTATAAGGCATTCAAGCATAAATATGTTCAGCAGTGGGGAAAATACATCGATGAGTTTTTCTCTTCAGTAGAGTTTGTTCCTGTATATGAATATTTGATACGCATATTTTCAAGATTCAATATATGGACAAGATTCCCTGACCATGTTGCAAGCATAAAAAAACTGCTTTCATTCGTTAATGAAAATGCAACGGATTTTAATAATATTAAAACATTCATTGAATGTCTTGAGGAAAACGAAAAAGATGTTTATATAAACAGTTCTGACAATGACTCGATAAAAATTTTGACAACTCATAAAGCAAAAGGGCTCGAATTCGGAGCTGTCATTATTCCATATATGAAGCTGGATGTTAAGCTGGGCGACAGAAAAAGTGTTTCAATAAAGACCGATGACAACCGTCTTCTTTTCTGGAAGTTGAAAAAAGATTATAAATACTATTCAAAAACGCTTAAGCAGGTATACAACGATCAGATAAAAGCATCTTTTTATGACGAATTATGCAATGCCTATGTAGCGCTCACAAGGGCAAAGAATGAATTGTTTATTCTAATACCTCCAAAATCAGGAAGATCCTTAAACATTGCAACATTCTTGCTTCCTCCCATATACGAGTCCGGACAAAAAACTATACGTACGGGCGTATTGCATACGCCCCTTATGCATCTTCAATCCCAACCAATGTCAGATATTATAGAATTGCTCCGCGGAGAGTGCAAAAAAGAAAGCGAAGTGGAGAACAGGGACAATGTTATATGGGGCGAAACATTTCATGATATATTGTCCCGGATTAATGTGATAACGAATCAATCTGACATTGAATCCATAATTGACAAAGTCCATGGCAACGTCATGATTCCCCGTATCAAGCCCGTGCTTTTAAATCTGTTTAAAAACGATCAGATAACCAGGTTTTTTATTCTTGCTCCTGATGATGTTGTCCATAACGAATATGAAATAGTTCTGAGATCGGGAGAAATGATAAGAATTGACAGGTTGATAATATCAAAAGATGAAGCCGTAATAGTAGATTACAAAAGTTCAAATGAAGAACATGAAGAGCATGTTATGCAAATAAAAAAATATATAAATGCTGTTAAACAATTGATGCCGGATAAAAAGATTTCAGGATATTTGCTCTATCTGGACAGTTCAATGG
>CAZWKB010000054.1:2363-2652 GCA_964633925.1 uncultured bacterium | reverse complement strand
AATGTCAGACAACTTTATAGAGAAAACGGCAGATCATCTGTATGAGATATATAAACAAAACAATGATCTGAGCCGTGTTGCCTGTGTGTTTGGGAACAAAAGAGTCTCTTTGTTCCTGAACAAGGCATTGCTAAAAAGGATAAAAGCAACTTTTGCACCCCCCAAATACTATGTGACCAATGAATTTATAGAGGAACAATACTCAAAACAAAATAATTTTGCTAAATTGCCTGAAATGGATGCCTGCTATGTCATTTACGGCATAGTTAAGTCACTTGAGATAAAGATG
>CAZWKB010000054.1:0-2305 GCA_964633925.1 uncultured bacterium | reverse complement strand
AGGGATACCTTCTCGAAATTCTTGTCCTGGGCAAAAGAAATAAAAGAGTTTATAGATGCGCTGGATTTGGAAGACGTTAAAGATGATGCTATCGGTAATATCGAAAGAAATGCAGCAATCGGTTATGACATACCAGAAAATATTAATGTTTTATTGCAGCATATCTTTACAATAAGGCAGCGTTTTCATAAGTATCAGGATGAGTCTGGAACATATACAAGAGGATATTTATATCTCAAAGCATCAAAGATATCAGATGCTTATGCCTGCGAAGAATTCGACAAAGTAATATTCTGTAATTATTTCTATCTTCAAAAGACAGAACAAAAAATGATCAGGGACATGCTCCTTTCAGGAAAGGCTGAAATGCTTTTTCAGGGAGACAAAAAACAATGGTCGGTACTTGCCGAGAATTCAAAGTATTTTAATGCAGACATTTCTTGTTCTGTAGAGGATAGTAAATATGCATTGAAGTTGTTCAGCTCAAACGACAGTCATGGCGAAGCATCGATAGCAAAACAGATACTGTCAAAAACAATCGACAAAGACAGCACTGTGATATTGCTTCCAGACAGCGGGTCTTTGTTACCGTTGATATCAGAAGTTGCAACAATAGTTGACGATTATAATATATCTATAGGGTATCCCCTTGACCGCACTTCAATATTTACACTGTTTGAAGAAATATTTAACTCTCAGCTTTCAAGAAAACATGGTAAATATTATGCAAAAGATTATCTAAAGACTTTATTGCATCCTCTTGCAAAGAATATTGATGTTGCGGGTAAAAGGGAGTATTCACGAATATCAGCTCATAAAATAGAAGAGATATTAACAGGAGAAAAGATTGGTAAAGTATCTGGAGAGATCTTCTTTGATATTGCTGATGTAGAGGACGATAAAACAATTATTGCATCAGTTTATGAAATGATCTCTGGAGGAAGTGTTGATGATCAGGCAATACAAAAAACAATTGCCGGTCTGAATAATGAGCTGTTTCGCAACTGGGAAGATATAAACACGTTTAAGAAGTTTTCGTCAGTTGTCAAAAGTTTTTGCAATACGATAATACACAAAAGCATATTGCGCTCATATCCTCTAAATTTCTCGGCAATAAACGAGATCATCAAAACAGCTGATATGTTGGATGCAAGTGTGTGTAGTGAAGAAGAATTCGCAAATGAAGAAATATTTAAAATATTCAAAGAGTCAGTGGGATCCAGCAGTATAGAATTTGTAGGGACCCCGTTGCGTGGGGTGCAAATACTGGGTTTGTTCAAAACTCATTCTCTAAATTTCGATAATGTGATCGTTATGGATGCCAATGAAGAGGCACTCCCTATGAAGCAGTCGGGAGGAACTCTGATACCAAGAGAAGTGATGATAAGTATTGGTGTAAGACGTCTAGAAAAAGAAGAAGAGATACAGAGATATCAGTTTATGAGGCTTGTTAGCGGAGCGAAAAATGTCTCTCTGATTTACAAAGATGATGACAAAAGCCAACGGAGCCGTTTTGTAGAAGATCTGGTATGGAAAGAGGAGAGCAAAGAGGGAAAGATCGATAACGTTCCTGTAATAAAAGGTTCTTATGCTGTTCCTGCCAAACAAAACAAAAAGGATGTCAATAAAACAATTGAAGCAATATCAGCTCTAACTTCTCTAACGTTTTCCGCAACGTCCGTTAATACCTATGTTGATTGTCCAAAAAAATTCTATTTCCAGTATGTTCTTGGTCTGCGACCAAAAGAAAGTCTTCTGGCAGATGTTGAAAGCAGTGATGTCGGCAACTTTGTACACAAGCTGCTTGAAAATGTTTATACAAAGTTTATCGGTGAAAAGCCCGTGATTGATTCTAATTTTAGAAAAGAATTATTTGCGATGTTCGAGTCTTTCTTTGCAACAGATATAGGTAAAAGGCTTGGGCCTGAAGCTTTCTTGATAAAGGATATTCTAAAGAACAAACTCGGTGCTTTTATAGAAATGGAATCATCCCGGGCGGTAGAAAAAATAATATCACTTGAGAAAAAATATTTCGGTGAAATACCAGGGAGTAAGAACAGCTACAGGTTCACAGCCAAAATCGACAGGATAGATGAATTGCAGGATGGGGAGGTATTGATACTTGATTATAAAACTGGGGACATCAGCAAATTGCCGTCCCGCAAAATAAACGAACTTGAAATGATAAACGACCGCAAATCAGCAAAACGGATCATCAAATCCTTCCAATTGCCGCTATATATGCATATCGTACGGGCGGCTCTTGCCTGCCCGCTAACGCCTGAGCGTAGCGATGGCAGGCGGG
>CAZWKB010000053.1:0-7132 GCA_964633925.1 uncultured bacterium | reverse complement strand
ACACCAAGTTTCCGGCAGATCTCTTTGACACTCTCTTCTGAAGCGGCACAAGTTCCTGTACCCCATCCTGTCGACTCGGCATCCAAACCGTTATGTGTATCATGTTTTGTAGGCGGCGGCATCCCATCAAAGGAGTCAAAAGCGTAAAAAAGCCTGGGCTGTTTACTGTAGCACTTTATTACAGCCGCCAGCAAAGCTGTTGAACCGCCGGCAGCGACACCGCATTCTACAAAATTACCTGGAATATTGTCTAAACATACTCTTTTGGCAAGCAGGAAAAGAGAATACAACTTTTCTTCGCTCAGCATGGTGTAAGGACGAATGATCGTGAGCAGCTCCTGAAATTCCTGATCGCCAACGTTCCCCGAAACCATCTGTGGCATTTGCTTGTCAAGTCGGGTAAGCATAGCCTGAGCTTCCTGATTTTGAGGAAAATAGCGGAGTTCTTCACGCAGTGCTTCACGAGCGGCCTCTAGTTGATTCATTTTTAGGAAACAAATTGCTCGAAGGTAATCCACTCCCTGAAAAGCTTGTTTCTGGGCTTTAATTTTAATTAGCAGCCTAAATGCCTCATTATTGTTGTTTTCCTGTAAGGCTTTGGTAGCCTGCTCTAATTTATCAAGAATAGTATTACTACTCAAAATCAAATGATTTTCAAAATCACCTCTCAACGACTGCTCACTCTCAAACTCACTCAACAGATATCGGGCTTTCTTATGAGTTGGCACCTTCGCGAGTAAATTCTTCAAAGTTTCTTTTGCTTCCCTGATCTTTCCCTGCCTCCCAAGAATAATAGATTTTCCATAGTCTAAAAATCGATTATCGGGCTCTAGATTTGATGCCTGCTCTATAAGAAAAGAAGCTTTTCCATTTTCATTGGAGTTGCAGTAATCGATGCATTGTTCTAAAAGCAGGTTTTTCTGAGACAAAAAGAAATATGTGCCCTTTTTGTACATATCTTCAGTTATATTAAGAATCAGCTGTATTTCTTTTTCGGTCTTGATATCACTTATTCCCCAATACTTTTCTACTACTTGTTTTTGATGGTCACTGATATGACTACTCTGAGTCGAAAAAGCTTTTTCGATTTCTCTAATGCCAGTTGCTTCCAGATTTCCAAGCGTATTTAGATACTCCTCTGTGCCAGAGTAAGACTTCTTGCTGTTGAATAGATAATGCGGTTTTTTCATTAGAATACAATAGCCAATAATAGTACCGACTTGGTTTGAAATTGTATAGTCTGAGAGTTTGATAATAGTTTTTAGCCTTGGAAGAAAAGATATGTCGAACATATGACCAGCAGTTACACATTCAAACCCATACTGAGAATATATTTCATTATTTCCTCGTAAAATATCTTTCCAATATAAACAGACTCTAACAGAATCGAAATCTATGCTGACTCTTTTAATATATTGGCAAAAGGTTTCAATGTCATAATGGCATTCAATCCAATGGGTTGAATGTGCCGGAAAGATCAATAGACTCTTGCCGAGTCGCTTCTTCTCATTGGAAAATAATTGTTCATCCAGGTTATCAGGTGCATAAGCAATAATGGGACCCACAGGAAAGATAGCTTTATTACTCACTTTCCTAAATATAGAATAACGTGACCTAGCGAATACAATTACTGCAGGATTCATGGAATTTATATCTAACGACCAAACTTCGTCGGGAAAAGACGCGCCATGTTCTATGGAGGCTTTGATTTGATAATCAGCTGGATCACCTGCAAATGTTTTAAGAATTGAAGCATGACCATAGAAATCGTTTTGGACAAAAAGCTCGTTTGTTGATTGAGGCCTGTCTTTTGCCAATTCAAATATGTCATTAAATGTGTTGTTCATATGATTACTCCCAGAGAGTATTTAAAAACTTGGCTCAATTCCTTAGAGTATCAAGAAGTTTTGATGAACGCCCACGGATTACTGACCAAAACCTGTCAACACACTTTCCTCGGTCGTATCCTAACATATTATGACTCATCGTTTGTCGGTATATACTTCAATGAATCCATTATGCTCCATATCCTATCAGCAAGCCTGGCCGCCATAAACGGAGTCCTGTGAATCTGTTTGTGGACCTCCATGAGGCCTTACGAAATGTTAATATGTAAGAAATACAGCCAATTGACAGTCAAGAAACCGGGCCGATTTGGAGAAACCATTAGTTTCCTGGTAAGTCGACGATTACCTTCTCTCTACGTCAGATTGTTCCTACTCAAAGAAGCTCATGCGTTTTCAGGGGGACAC
This sequence comes from uncultured bacterium, assembly GCA_964633925.1. Lineage (GTDB taxonomy): Bacteria > Margulisbacteria > WOR-1 > JAKLHX01 > JAKLHX01 > CAZWKB01. The sequence goes on along the minus strand of CAZWKB010000053.1, from coordinate 4,880 downwards.
AACCCAATTTTCATTACACAGTACTACAATTGTTTACCCGTCGATATTATATCAAATAAATTATCACTTATTGTTGAATTTAATGCTTGCGGAAATTGTTCCCATATAGGATTAATTAATTTCCATTCCTCATTTTCTTTTCTCCACATAACCCCTCTAAAGGAATTCGCTGTTTTCCAGAATTCTTCTGTAGAAATTTCAATGTGATCACAGAAATTTTTGATGAATTGCTCTCCACATTTGCCATCATATTCATGTACCAATTTTATTCCCTGATCTCTTGTTATCCTTCTAGCCCTAATATCATAAGAAGCCATATCAGTGCATTGACCAAAACCGAACTTAATATATTTTAATAATTGATTAACATGGACCAGATCTCCATCCATTTGCAAATATCTTGCATAAACTCCCATATCATTCAAATTAAAGCTAGAAGGCCTAATTTTCAATCCATGCTTTTGAGAAAATGATGCATTATGTGGTATGGACCAATCTTTAACATAATATTGGAGCCACATTCCCTTAATTCCTTTTTGTTCTAACAATTCACGGTCATAATGATATAAAAATAAATCACGTTCTGTTATTCCTTCAACTTCCAGATATTCGAGATGTCCTGTCTTTTGCGTATTTTGTTTGTTAGCATTTAGTGCATTACCATCTGTCCCAACACCACTTTTTGAAACACCTAAAGTTAATCCAGCATTTTCTCCCTGAATAATTAAAGGTATATCAAATTTCTGTGCTATTATATATGCAGATGCCCATAGAGAGAATTCTAATGCCCTAGCGAAATTTAGATATTTATAAAAATCTCTTCTCATCAATTTTTTTGTAACCTTTGGATTGGGCCTTATGCTTATTAAATCAAAACCTAAATTTTTCAAATTTTCAATATTATGCTTTCCCACTTCACTAATATTATCTGGTTCACTATTAACAAGTAATGGTCTTAAACCTAAAACATCTCTGGCGTATAAGGCTTGAAAAGTACTATCTTTACCACCACTAACACCAATTGCACAGTCATAACTTGATTTTGTAATTTTCTTAGCCCAGTCGGCAATTTCTAATGCCTCTTTAGCACGTTTCTCCCAGTCAATTACTTTATTAACTTCAATGTCATATAAACAAGCGCCGCATGTACCTTCATCATTAAAATAGATACCCGGCCTAGTATCTGGCTGAACACATAATTTACAATATCTCATAATAGTTTCCTCCTAACTTAATTGCAGAATTCTCACTATCAGCAATCCAGGGGGTGATGGGATCGTCCCCGAAAAAATAGAGACAAAGTCAGCTGGTTTTTGAACTGTGGCAGTGAGATATGAGGATATTCGCCCTACGGGAGCAGGTTTTGCCATATTGTCCTGGCACTCTTGTTACAAATACGTCAGGATGAGCGAGGGATGCTATTGCCAGAAAATCCTGGCGCAAGTGTATTACCCTTGACAACTGGAAGCATTGAGGTTGTATTAAATTCCAAGACGGAGCAAGGTAACTCATTGTTTCCAGGCTATGATGTACTTTCGAAATTTGTTGTGAAACTCCTGTCTTCACATCGACCAAGTATATCGCATATTTTTTTGAAACTCAGCATTTCCATAATCTGATGATCATCAAATGTTAACCCAAATTCTTCCTCCAGAGCCACTATAAGATTCATATGTCGTAGTGAGTCCCAGTTTTCAACTGTATCAGATGAGGAATCATCGCCTAATGTCCCCGCATTTTCCCCAAAGACTGCAGCCATAACTGCTATTATTCTTTCTTTTATCATCATCTTTCCTCGATTTTAATCAAATTTTTGTTATAGATCAATCGTTTATTCACAGGCAATGAATATTGTTTATTTCTTTCGTTCTCGATTGTCTTGTAAAAACCGATCTTTTCCCAGAAATCTGAAACTTGCTCATTTTTCTTGGTGGGAATAAATTCTGCAATCCAAGATTTCAAATTCCACTGTTTTTCAAGAAAATTCATACAGTAATTAACAAATACCATTTCTAGTTCACGCCCTAGTATTCTACAACTCAGCAAAAGTGTATCAATATAACCCGTTTCTTCTTCTTTCCTTACAATGAAAACTCCCGTCAATCCTTGTTCGCCAAACTTGTCTTTTACAGACAGTCTAAAAACAGCACTATAATGGCATCGTATGAATGTCTCGATATCAGGTTCAGAATAACGACGGGTAGTGAGATTAAACTGGTTGGTTTTTTGGGTCAACTGTGCGACTCTGCCTATCTCATGAGGTTTTACCAGGCTAATCATTGCAATCATTTCAAGCGAAGTAAGGTAATCATCTAGATTGTTGAATTTGATTTTTTCACTTGTTCGACTTTTTTCCTGCTGGTACATAGGGGTTCTCTGTCTATCTTCCTCACTCAAATACAATGTATCAAACAAACCTTCTTTCAGTAGAAGCTGTGGGTAAAGATAGATTTTACCAGGAACTTGTAGGACTGTCACAGAGGGTAAAGATTTGCTGATAATCTCACATTCTGCGGGAGAATCATCCACAAAAACAAAGCTTTCCAAACCCAAATTTAGTTCTTCAGCCAGTGAAACAATATTTTGGGTCTTATGATTCCAGTTTATTCGCCAAGCTGCAATATGTGAGCGCTTGATCAGGCAGTGTGGGTTATTATCCAGAACCTCCCACACATCCTCTTCATTGTTCTTGCTGCATAGAGCTACTAAAACCCCGCGCTCGTAGAGCCATAGGACCGAACGTTGGAAGTCATAGAACACATTGCCCGGATATTCATTAGGGTCAAGTTTTAAACCATGAAGTCCATCTTCACCTATGATACCACCCCATAAAGTATTGTCACAGTCAAGTACAAGACATTTTTTCACCCTTCCTTTCAGCGCTCTAGCGAGTTTAGCAATCTCTTGGGCATAGAGATTCAGAAAATCATTCTTGAATGGCGCTTTGGACATATACAAGAATCGATAATCCATGCTCTGTTTCTCACCTAGAATTCTCAACAATCTTTCCCAATCGATGCAGTAAAATCTGGACATGTGATCCTTCACGAATTTTCTTAAATATAAATTTATGTTGTAGATTTCTCCATCAATATCTGATAAATGGTTGAAAGCTATTCCCTGAGGTATATAAAAAGACGGTATAAATGTATTGATAGCAATTACACCCTGCTTCACTGTTTCTGCTGTCAATTCAAACAGTTCTAATAATCTTTTCAATAAATAGTCCGCTGACCATCTCGGACTATTATAGTCTTTTTCTAATTGGTCCAAAACAAGAGATAGAACAATAATATCGGGCTTATCGCTCTGGAGGCCCGAGTTTGTGTCCATTAACTCCTGTCGGATTGTGTCATATCCGCTATAATTGATTATTGGACGTATTTCTGCTTTATATAAGTGATACTTCAAAAATGGTTCGATTCCCTCAATGGTATAATTTCTCAAAAAGTAAATATGGGCGGTCAGTTCAAGATATTGACTCTGTGAATCAGCAAGATTTACTGCAGATAGAAGAGATAAAAGCTTATCGGGCGATGCGCCAGAGATTATTCCCTTTAAGACTTGCACGGATATTTTTAACTCCTTCTCTCTACAATGCAGGCGTAACTTAAGTTCGCTTTCCTGGAAATCCATTCTTCTTCCGGAATATTGTCAATAGAGATCACTTTCTCGCCAATAATTTTCAAACCCGAAGCTGTTATGTCTTCCCTTATCTCATCAACAGAATTATACAGATAGATATGATCTATCACAGGAGAGTTAGCACAGGTTGATATATAGGCTTTACCTTTATTATTCAGTTTGTCATATACTGAATGGATTAACTTATTAGGCTGTTCCACATGCTCCATTACCTCACCCATAGTAATAAAATCAAATTTTGTATTAAAATCTTTCTTTGTAATGTCACCCAATATAAGATGCATATTCACATTTTTCTTGTCAATGCTGTAATGGAGAAACTCTTTTGTTATTTGAAGAGATGTTTCACTAATATCAATTCCATAATAATTTATAAAGCCACCTTTACGCATAGCTTCCAAAAAAAATAATCCATGCCCGGGACCTATCTCTAGATAATTTTCTCCTTCGAGCTTATTTATACAATCCTTAAAAAATAGAAACATATCCCGGTGATTTCTCCATAAAAATTGTGATAATGCTACTCCAATCATATATTTAAACATATAATCCCTGTTGGAATATACATTATCATAAGTTTCCTTAATACTACTGTATCTGTATCTGCCTGTCTTTAAGAATCTTGTCTGTTCAATCATAATATCTTCTACCATCAATAAGTATGAATCCACAATATAATCAAGATCTATATTTTTCATTTTTAAAAACGATAAGTAACTGTATAGATATTTATCTGATTGCTCCAAGAAATCTTGTCTACTATTGCATAGAAATTTTTCTAAAGATTTTTTTTGTAATGAATTTTTAGCCTGTATTCTCTCAACGATGAGGCTTAAAGTGGAAAGATTATTCATATAATCTCCATTGAAGTTTCATTTTTCGATCAAATTTTGCTATTATCATTGAATTCCTCAGCAAGCAATCCGACAAGGTAGGTATTTCTATATTCACCGTTCTTATAAATATCATTTCTCAGTAATCCTTCTTGTTTGAAACCTAGTAATCTACAAAGTAATTGTGCATATTCAGGAATCATTGTTCCACCATAAATTCGCCGCAAATTAAGTGTTTTAAAAGCGTGAGATATTAGAAGTCGGAAGGACTCAATGAAGTATTTCATATTTCTTCCCCGCTTTTCTCCAATTATTATGCTTATTTCAGCTTTGCGGTTAATGTGATCAATGCTGTTGAGGCTTATGCAACCGAGTAATTGTCCTTCTTGAAGATCACAAATA
>CAZWKB010000052.1:5861-7173 GCA_964633925.1 uncultured bacterium | reverse complement strand
TGGACCCGCCTGGAATTGGTTCGAAAGGATCGGTATCAAAAAATGACAAATCATATTCGATGTTCAATTCTTGCATCCATTCCGGATTGCGATGGGTTAGAGGAGCCCTAAATCCAACCATTCCGTACTCTTTCATTAGCTTGTTTATTTTTCCTGCCCTTTTGATAAATTCAACCCTGGAATTAAACAACTTTCCATCGTGTTTTAATCCATGACACCCCACCTCAAAACCGCGTTTTCTTAACTCCAGTATCAAATCATTGTTAATGGCGTATCGTTCCAGGACAAAGTTAAAGGAAGATCGAAAGCCAAGGCTTTCTTCCATTTCGGCAACTTTAAGCACAAAATCCTGTCCCACCGCAGTTTCAATATCATGGGTAAGGGTAAACGCAAACTTGTGGTTTGAGGGCCAGAAGCCTTCAAAGTTTATAGGGGTATTTTGATTGGATAGTATTAGCTGACGCATTACTTCCCACTGGAAAGCTGTATATCTGGCGTCAATGGGCCAATTCGGTTTTTTATCAGTGGAATTGCCATAGTATCGACGTAAAAATCGCGTCAAAAATTTTGGCAACAGGGGTTTCAAGAAATAATATAAACGCTTTACCGAACCCATATCCCAGTGGTTTGCCCCAAACCGCCCCTCTCCCAATGTCATTGCCAGCAAATCCTCGGTGGATTCGATTGGCATCTCCAGTCCAAGCAATGGCAACGCTTTTTCTATAGCCATCTGCCAGCGCTGTAAAGATATAGGGGGGGAACATAACCAAAATTGTTCGGGGGAATTTTGAAGCCAGAGGTTTGACATTTTATTATTCCTAAGGTTTTACTACATTCACTAAATTATACGGATTATTAGGCAGAGTGAACATAGAGTAGTTCGCCGACCGCACGACAAACCCAGAGGGGTGATCGCTGAATAACTTCTTTCATAACGCGCATTTGAAAACCGCTCCCAGATTTCAAGGCTGGCGGCTGGTTGGATAAAACCGTGTAATTTATCACCTGCTCTTCACCTGCCCAATTTCGTTTAAATTCGCGCAGGCTGGCATTATCAAGATCGGTTCTGCCCCAGTCAAAGACCTTATATCCATTTTCATGTCCCCAGCGAATGGCGCGCCAGAATATCGCATGATTCGGACGAAGATTCCAAAAAGTGGGAATGGAGGCTCCAAACTTATAAGTCAATGTGTTGTTGTAGTGCAAAAATACCGCCCCTGCCAATAGTTGATCTCCCTGATAAGCCAACAGAACAAACACTAATCCTTGCGATATTAATCGTTCCCAAAGCTGCTTAAAAAAACGCAAGGCA
>CAZWKB010000052.1:0-5851 GCA_964633925.1 uncultured bacterium | reverse complement strand
GAACGGGAACGCCGAGCCTTTGGCGAGTTTGAAGATGCAAGGCATAAAAAGAATATATATCTTCCATACTTTTCCCAAGGCGGACGTTTACACCACGTTTTTCAGACATTTTGATGGATTGCTGCACCTGAGATTTACTAAAGTTACGAAAAATCTGGGACGGATCTTCCGTCAAATTTGTGATGTGGCGAAAAACGCTTTCGCTTAAGTAAACCCCTTTTTGATCGACAGGTAAATTCCAATGTACTTTAATATCACGCCAGTGAGATATCTCCATCCAACCCTGCAATAATTGAACAAACTCACCCATCTTGGTTTTTTCACCAAGAATAGGGGGGCAAAAATCACTAAAAGGCAGGCTGATTACACGATGCCCGGTCAACCAACTATTTACCTCCAATAAAGGGAGGCAGCCCTGAATTTGCTGGGTTTCATCGAGAGCGGCAAGTAAATGGGGGGTATAACCATAGCAGGAAGCAAGAAATTCAATCCACTGGGAGGTGTGGAAAATATCTGCATCTCGATTTCCAGAAATAAATGCCGACCATTGATCGCTGCTGCTTGGAAGTGAGATTAGCTTCATAATTTCCTATTCAAACACTGACAGGTCTGTCATGATATTTAAGTATGTTCTTTCCATGGCTGTCCAGTTATATTTTTTGTTAAATATTTGTAAATTCTTCTTTACTTCGTTTATCTTATCCGGGTCTTTATATATTTCGATAATTCGCCGGGAAAAATCTTCAACATCATCAGTCTTGTAATAGAAAGCGCTGTCTTCGTCAAAATAATGACGAATGACCCGCAAACGCGGCGCAATAACCGGTATTTCCATAGCCGCATACTCCAACATTTTCACCGGCAAACCCCAATTTCTTCGAATTTCGTATTGACCACGAATTCCAACCACACCAATATCAGCGGTTGAAAGGTGGAACGGCAAATCCTCCACCGATACCCATCCCACATGCTGAACAACATGATCAAGTTTGTAGTCCTTGATCAACTTCCTGACCACAGGCATAAACTCCCCATCCCCAATAAGAATAAAACGCAAATTCGGACAGGACGGTAAAGCTTGCCGGATTGCATCCAAAATCAAATCCAAACCCAGACGGGCGGCTATCGTACCATGGTAGGCTAAGGTGAGACCATCAACAGGAAGATGGGTGTGTGGTCTGGGGCAAAAGACAGCCTCGTTCCCTGTATTTAAGATAACGCTGATCTTACCTGAGGGAATCCCATGCTCCACAAGCGCTTCCAAATGTAAATCATTGGTGGTAATAACGCGATCAACAAAAGCAGCGCTTATTCTTTCTTCGAATCTAATTAGCCCAATTAATGGGTGCGTCAGGGGCAAATCAATTTTCGTGGCGTATGCCTCCGGCATCGTATCATGCACATCAAGAATAACTCTTGCCCCGAACAATTTGGGAATAAAAGCGGAAAACACAATAAAATCTGGCATGTTGTGAACATGAACCAGCTTGTAACGGCGTTCAAAATATGACTTTCCGACATAAATGAAAGCCAACATAAAAAACCAGATTTGGGAAATAACGTAAGGGAGCGCCCTTTGACTCTCAACCTTTTTCGCCAGGCAGAAAACGCGCAATCCTGATGGACAAGGCTCATCTTGCCCAAGAGCAAAAACATCCACTTCACAACCCTGTTCTAATAAGGTCTGGACATAGTTCTTTATGCGGGCGTCTGTGAAATAGTTGGCATAGGCTATCATGCAAACAGGAATTTTTGAAAGCTTTGACTTTACTTTCATCAGGATATTTTCTCCATAATAATTAAGAAATGCGCTGCGACGCCACGAAAAGATTAACAAAACTGAGCTTATTTTGGTGCTCTCAGAGAGAGCACACATTAATTGCTCATTCAGCCCTATAAATCTATGCGGACATGATGAAAGCGGTCACGCAAGTAAATATATCCATAAACAATCAAACTGCTAATAACTCCTAACATGGTCGCCCAGGCAGCGCCTGCCAGCCCGTAAGACGGTATTAGCAGCCAACAACCTGCAAATGTTGCCGCCAAGGCAACCAGACGGCTTTTTGTTTCTTCGTGAGCGCGTCCTTTACCAACATAGACCGATGTGATAATGGAGTGAATACCAATTAGAGTTGCCACAATAGCCATTAAAAGGTAGATTTCCGGGAAAACCAGATATTCGGAGCCAAACATCCACTCAACCAGCCAGGGCGCAAGGAAATAATAAGCTGAAAGAAGGACAACACTTGACAAAACTGCCAACCCAAGCGCGTTGAACAAAAGTACCTTATGGCGTTTATCAGGCTCTCCCGCAACTTTTGGCATCAAAAAGGTGGCAAGTCCATTTGGGATAAAAGACAAAGCGATGCTTAAGGTAGTTGCAAGTGAGAAGACACCAACAGTTGCATTATCAGTGAAGTGTTCCAGGAAAAGAACTGCAATGGTCGTATAAAGTATATAACTTGCATGTGATACCCAGACGGGAATGGAAAATTTCAGAATATCCTTTGCAGCATCACGATTTATCAATTTTCTGTCGAACGCATTGGGCAGGGGCCAGAAATATTGAAGAAGGAGTATGGGAATAAAGCAAGCCATTCCTTGTATGAACATAGCCAACAAAGTAGACTTGATATTAAGAAGCTGAATCAGCCACAAAATCAGTATTACTTGTAGAAGATTGTTGCCAACGTCAACCAGTACCAGTCTTCCAGACGCAAGAAACCCGCGCGCCAGTCCGTAATAGGCATAATAAGCGCTTATGCCAAAGAAAATCACCAGAGTGCCAAAATTAAAATCACCTGCATACAACAATACAGGAACTGCAATTCCGAGTGAAATAAAAAACACTATTCCCATCATGATCCAAATGTTAGACAGGTATTCACGCAACTGGGCTGGTTTATCTTGAAGCATGCCGATATAACGGGTAAGAACATGTTGTCCAAAGGGCTGCAATCCTATGGCAATAATTCCTGCAACTGAAATTGCATACTGGATCACGCCAAAGTCGGCAGGTTTAAAAAGGCGCGCCTGGAGCATGCTCACAATTAGTCCGACCCCGCGCGCCAGAACCATGCCAAAGGTAAGCACAGCCGAATCCCTAAGCAGCGACCAATCCAATTCAGTTAATATTTTTTTTACACGACCGCTAATCTCAACTCTCACAATATATAACTCCACAAACCTTTAATTCACTCTCTTAATGGATTCTCGTGGCTATCCAATACATGAGGCTCGATGCCTATTAAAGTCCATATCTTCTGAAATTCACGTTCCCATCTTTCCACTTTCTCCACAGCCAACTCCTTAATTTCACGCGTATAACGGTCTTGCTGGTCTTGAGCGGCTCGTATCCCAAACACAACACTTTCCACCGAATGTTCTACAAATACCGTACCTTTTTTAAAATATGCTGTCAGCACAGGCTGCTTTTACAAAATAAGCGGCTTACCCAAAGCCATTCCTTCCACGGCACCCGAGAGGAGGGATTCTGGGGCGGTTGTTAAAACCATCAACACTTGCGAAGAGTTCAGCAATTCCCAGTAATCATCGCCACTCAAATAACCAGTAAATACAACATTACCTGGTGCGTTTACAAGCAGGCTTTTCTTTGCAAGCCCGGTATCGCCCAAGATAAAGAACCTCATTTCGGAAAGTTGTTTTGCTGCATCCAACACAATTTCAATCGGTTCATCAGAGGCAAATGTGCTGATGAGCGTTACGGTGAATACCGATTTCTCAGTCTTGGACTCAGCCAGTTTCGGTCCACTGGCATACGGTGGTCGCTCCAGCATGACCGTCTCCACACCCCAAGAGTCAAATAGGGCTTTAAAGTTTTCATGATCCACAATATTGACGCGGGCTTTGCCTGCAAGAAAACGCACAAGAGGGACAGTCCACGCCCATTTTCTGGAAATAATAGCATGCCCCCCAACGTCCATTATGAAAGGTACCCCGGCAAACCAACAATATATGTAAACACACAAAGCGGCAAAAACCGGCGAAATAAATACATATACCGCTGAAGGGCGTTGGCGGAGCAAAACCAGCCATGTTTTCAGGGTTTGAGGGACATATTTAATGGGCGCCAACAGGGGTCTTTGAAGTTCTTCTTCTCTGTACATGTTAATTTTATTATTTGAATATTATAAAGCGAAGCATTTAGACGTTTGGCATAATCAGCCACATGTCTTTGTATTGGCGACCAGGCGATTGCCGCTATACCACCACGGTTTTGCATAAATATGTCTCCTGTTATATTAATTAACCACTGATAAATAAGTTCGCGTCATTCACAAAACATCAACTTCTTTTCGAACACCCTCATCCGTTGCAACTAATGCCAGCATAATCCACAAGTAATCGGCTGTGCCGGAATAGGTAAAAACAGCATTACTAAATCCAGCTATTAAGAGAACTATCACAATGGCAATATCAATGGCTGAAATCATCCTTAAAAAACTTCCATGTTGATTGAATTTACGAAAAAGCGAATTCAACGTGATGGCATTCCACAAAATATAGGAAATTAAACCAACAAGTCCAAAACTAAACAAAAGGTCCAAATACTGGCTTTCTGTATACTGCCAAGCGTAATTAGAGGAAATTGTAGGGTTGATGCCCCAAAAAATATTCTTCTGGATTATTGGCAAATAGACATCCTTCCAAATGCCAAGTCGATCAACAAGCGTTGCCGGTACCAATCCACCATACCCAAACTGCTCATTAAACCGTCCAAGAAGTTTCTCGCTAAAAAAAGCGAAAGTAATTACAAACACAATCGCCATAAGGAAAAAAAGGAGGATATTTCTTTTATTAATAAAAAGACCCAAGAGCGCTGCAATCAACGTTATGCCCAGAAACAATCCAGCCATGCCTGCAAAAGATCCGCTCAAGAGGAGGCACGCAATAAAAACCCCGCCTTCAATTAGGATCGTCCGCCAGCCTAAATCAGATGGTCTTGAAACTCCAAACGTCCATAGAATCATAAGGTTAAACATCATAAAGATGCCCAATCCATTCCACGACCCTAAAAGAGATGTAATACGATTCTCCCTGAGCGCCACAGCTTGATGATTGGAAGCGTACCAATTGCTTAAGAAATCAAGCACAAATCCAACTCTTTGCGCCTGGAGCAAGCCAACAACAGCAACTATTGCTGAACAAAACAGCATAACTTTAATAATTCCCAGCCGTTCCCGATTGTTATTTGGTATATAAACAAACATCCCCAAAAGTAGCACATATTGGTATGAAGACATCAGCACAATTGCATCTTGAATTGTAAGTCCCGAACCGCGCACCAGATAATACGACCCGGGAATAATTGAGGTCCCTGTAATAAGCACAAAAATGGCAATGCCAAGCCTGTCTAAATTCACTGGAAAGCGATTTTTTTTTGTAAAAATAATCACAAACGCGATGGCTAATGAAAACGCCAAAATCACCTCGTTTGCGCGCAAATATGGAACCAACTTGCCACGCTCCATACCCGAAGTCAAAGCAACTCCCATGATCACAAGGTAACATAAGAGTATAGGCTTTATCAATACCACAATAACAATGCTAACAACCAGAGTGCAAACAAGCGCCAGCCATGGGGATACCAGCATGAGGAGTCCAATTGTCACTCCAACCACACACGGCAGGATAACATGAAAGACAGCGCGATCAAGGACATTTAATGGCGGAACACGCCCTCCTAAATTGGAGGCGCTCTTATTGATTGAATGATTCATAGTAATTATCTATCGAGGCTCATCAATACTTTCATAAGGAAACTCTATGTTTTTGATTCCTTGTCGCTGCCTTCAATATGTTGTTTCGTGCTGCTGGCTTTTCTTCG
>CAZWKB010000051.1:6233-7612 GCA_964633925.1 uncultured bacterium | reverse complement strand
CACAAATCACCCTTTTCGAAAGCTCTTCCAAAAGAACGGGGTTTTTAAGTATTTCAGATTCAATTTCATGATCTGTCATTGCCTCAATGTTTTCTTTGATCTCATTAATCTTGTTCTTTTTGCCGGTTTCGTCCATTTTTTTGAATGCGGGATCATCTGACAGAACTGATGCCTTGAGTTGTTTTTTTATTACCGAATAGTTAATGTCATAATTCTTTAGTAAGCTCACCGTCATTGTTGTGTTTTTTGCCAAAGAGTTACTAATAAGATCTATTATGCTCGGCAACACTTTGTTGCTTTGAGTTTTTGTAGAGCTCATTAAGCTCAATTTCACAGGTGTTTTTTGCCTATCCTTAGACTTTCCGGCATCCTCATCTCTGAAATAATGTTGTTTTTCTAAGTCTTGCCTGATTTCACTAAGAAAAACAGGGCCTCCGTTGGTGATAAAAGATTTGATAATGTCATGTATCGAATTGAACCCTACAGGCAAATGCCCATCCCCAAAACCATAAATAAAAAGTTTTGGTCTGTATTGAGAAGAAGCATTAGAATCTGTTTTTCTTTTGTGTTTTTTAGCCAGAATTTCCCCAACCTTACCAACGGTATCTTCTGACATGCCAGGAAATGCAATTACCACGGCCCGAGTATCAAGATTATTTGACGGATATCCCTCTTTTCTCATCTCTTTTGGGAATTCATGCCTGAACGGTTCTTCTCCTGCAATATTTCTTCCGAGAAGTTTATCTGCATCCTCAGGCGAATTGTATTTCAGCAGCCAAGCGAGCTTTGTACGAACCTTGGTATGAGGCATATAAACAGGCAGCAGCTTTACACCTGAATTTCTAAACTCATTATAAGAGTTGCTTGAACCCGCATAGACAAGAACTCCGTTATCTGTCATTGATTTAATGGCTTTTCTTATTTCAGAACCCTGCTTGTTCCTTGAAAAGTCTCCCTGAATTATCAATGCACCGGACCTGTTCCTGTCCTTGATCATATTTTCAATATTTTCAGCAGCAATATTAATCATTTTTGAAGAAGCTTCATAATCCATATATATATGCTCTACATATCCGTATTCTTTCCCTGTATCATTGCCAAAATTGATCTTTTTATTAGGCAATATGGAATTTGCCCATGTAATATATTTATTCTCAATAACTTCATTGTTAGAATCATCAAAGTATCCTATATGCTCGCCCAGACTTGAAAAATATGAGTACTGAGATTCAGCAGTCGGAATAGTAAATAGTTTTTTTACTCTCGTACCCAAATGAATTTCATCTCCAATAGTTACATAGACACCTCCCGGAATATTTGGGTTGCCCGCGATCTTTGCCGCTTTTACCAGGTTTGATACGGCGTCAGATCCCGGTTGG
>CAZWKB010000051.1:2972-6223 GCA_964633925.1 uncultured bacterium | reverse complement strand
GAGTGAGAACCCGTAAAGACCACAGGAAAATCGATATTAAGCCTTGCCATTTCAAAGGCGATAATACTTGCCGTCTCCTCCAAGGTGTCTGTTCCATGAGTGATAATTATTCCTGCCGGTCTGCCTACTATCTCGTTGTTTTTTTTCAATATTATTTCATCATATTTTTTTGTGTTATACACTTTCAAGATATATTTCATTATTACCGCCCACTCATTCTCTCCGATATTTGAGCTGTCCGGTTGTTCGGGTAATGCCTTTATGCTTTCTTTGAATATTATTTCGCTCAACAGACCCTTGGTCGACATTGCCTGAACAGAATTTGCAGCCTTCCTCCCCGTTGCCCCTGCCATATCAATGGTCCCGCCGGTTGCAATCAAAATAGGTTTTGTATAAAAGCTCCTTAATTTTGCAATATTGCTGTTAATCGATGCCGCAAACCTATCAATCCCGGCAGACCCCCGTTTCACTATTTGCTCCAAAAAAGCCAGCCTTACCTGTTTCCTGTCGCCAAACGTGTTAGTTCCGTATTTGTAAATACGTTTTAGATCTTTATCCAGAATATTGTTTATCAAATCAATACTCTTCATCTCTAAGGTGTTAGGATTCCTGTTAAAACACATAGTAAAATCTATCTGTTTTACTCCATATTCGTCAATCCGCCCGCTGCTTACAAGCAAATTCCATATCCTGTCCTGACCTTCCGGAGTTTCATAAATTTCGGCAAAATCACTCTTCATAAAGAAACCTGCTTTATAGCAGGTAACTATGTTTGAAATATCCAATGATGTCTCAGGAAGATTAAGCCCTTGTTCATGCAATGTAATCATATCCTGCAGAATAATTCTTGTTGTCAGATCAGGAGTAATTTCTCCCCTATAATTAATTCCAATATCTCTCGACTGTCGAAGCAAGATGTTTGTAACACTATTTGAGAAGAAATTTCCACCGACGACTCTTATATGTGATACTGTTGACATACTAATTCTCCTTATTATAAATTTCCCTGTAGTGATCAAAGATACATCTGTATATCGGCCGCTAATTATGAAAATTTCAGCTAAAAATGATATCATTGCAAACCTTGAGATCGGCCCCGGAAACGGTTTGTTTATTAAAAAGTATTTTGAAAACAGCTCAAATGTTAATGTTGTTGCCATAGATTATTCAGAAACAATGTGTGAACAGGTTGCAAAATATAATAAAAAATATATTGATGAAGGTTTGCTGGATATTAAATGCGAGAACGCACTCGAAACATCTTTTGATGATGAGACTTTTGATAAAGTATTAACTATCAACACTCTGCATTTCTGGGAACCCGTGGAAGAGCAAATAAAAGAACTTTACAGAATATTAAAAAAAGGCGGGCAGCTGATACTTGGATTTTCACCAAAACAAATTCTTGAAAAACTTGGATGCACAAAGGAAAAAGTTCCCCCATCACAAAAATATCTGTTGATGGAGAAACAATGGATTCTATTATGATCTGTATTGTGGCGGATAAGAGATTAAGTTCTTTTTAAATTAAACAAAATGTTGATGATGCGGGCCGAAGAGTTTGAGATGATATTCGCACGGAGAAGATCCCCTTCTGAAAAGTTTGTGACACTAAAGGACGATGTTTGATATCTGTTATTATTCCAGTTGCCGGGGGATCCAAAAATACTTGAGAACGCAGGATAGGCTGAAGCTTTTTCAATATCTACTATCGCATTTGTAGATGTATCTGTAACAATCGTTATATTATCGAACTGCCCGCTGAAAGGACATTTGAAATAAACTTCTTTTGTTCCGGTTGTAATGATGTCCTGTTTGCCGTCTATAATTATCTGCCCTATAGTAGAATTCTTTATCCAAGACATTGCGCCTGATCCGTTTGTCGAAAGAACATAACCGGCAGAACCTTCTATTGTCGGCAATGTATAAGTGACATTTCCGGTTTGCGCGCCACCTCTTACCCTTGTATTGTATTGCGAAGATCCTCCGCTGCCTTTTATTCTGACTGAGTCAGAAACTTTTATTTCACTAACAACTTCAAGAGAGCTTGTCGCAGCGGTTGTCCCTATTCCGGTAATCCCATTGATAAAAGTTTTTCCGGAACCTGAAGGAGAGATAACAATATTATTTAAAGCTCCTCCGGCTGTAAATGTCAGAGCGCCTGTCCCTGTAATTGATCCGCTTGAAGTCCCTGTCCCTCCAAACTCTTTTGTAACAATAGATCCTTCCCAAGTATTATTTGCATTAACAAGTTTGTTGCGCAGAGTCTCAGAACCTAAGGGGCTAATATAATCTATTCCTGGAACGGCCTGTGTTGCAGCTCCCACCCCGTTGCCTTTTATCAGTCCATTTATGACTCCGTTTGAATATGTTCCACCATATGTAACTTCTAAAGTTATTGCCTGCCAGGTATTTCCTGCGAGGAATGTTTTATTTGACATCGCTTCATTTGAAAATACCGTAGAAAAATCAGTGGCAGGTATTGTGGCAATGATTCTCCCTCCAGTAGATGTTTTTAAAATTGTGCCGTTTGCCAGATATGTCAGAAGAGCTTCTCTAGTAATAATAAGAGTCTTTGTCTTTATGCGGTTATTAACTTCAAGAGTTGCTGTGGGATTATTTGTTAAAAACCCGACATTGCCAGCATTATCAATATATATTCCCTGACTACTGCCTCCATAAGAAAGCCAGTTGCCGTTTAGTGCGATATTTCCATTCTGCAATTTTAAAGTGCCGTTCTTTATTTCAAACTTTGCAGAAGGATTTGAAATCCCAACCCCGACATTCCCGTCCTTATCTATCATGATCTGATTTTGCATTTCATCCTCAAAGCTCGCAACAACTACATCGGCAGCGGTTTTTACATGGAGAATTGCAACGGGTGAAGACACTCCGATCCCAAGTCTTTTTTGAGATTTTTCCCAGTTAAATATTGACTCTCCGGAATGAAATCCCTGATCGCTATATTGAACATTCCCTATCGCAGTTCCGCCAGGAAGAACAGTTACAGATTCGATTCCTTCCAGACTGCTTCCGTCTCCCTGAAATGATCCATAAAAAGTACCCGTGCTGGATTCTATGGAAGCTCCCTGAGTTCCTATCACAACATCTCCAACAGCATCTAATGTTGTGACCTTTACAGCTCCGCCAACTTCCAATGTCACAGTGGCAACAGGGACAAGAGATCCAATTCCGACATTATTTGAGCTGCTAAGACTGATCGCATTTACCACACGGAATATTGCATTACC
>CAZWKB010000051.1:2700-2962 GCA_964633925.1 uncultured bacterium | reverse complement strand
ATCGCCGAAAATGCGCTGGCAGAATTATCATCCGTAGAACCCTTGATCTCAAGCCTTGAAGCAGACGAAGCAGTCCCTATCCCGACAAAATTAGAATTGATATTGATATCACCGCTTCCTGTTGCTCTTAATGTCAGATTGGAATTTGCTCCACCGGCTTCTAGAGTAAAAGAAGAAGTACTGATAATAGAGCCGTTGTTTGACCCTGTGCCTCCATGGATTACGGAAACTATTCCGACAATTTTATTTGACCTCAAAGACC
>CAZWKB010000051.1:0-2616 GCA_964633925.1 uncultured bacterium | reverse complement strand
ATATCTCCCCTGATATCCAGTCTTGATTGAGGCTCTGAAGTCCCAATCCCAACATTGGCTCCCAGAATTATGAATTTATCTCCTCTTGTCCATTTAAAGTTTTCATCTCCCTGATAGGCCCACGTAATACCGTTAAAATATTTATACTGTATTGAACCTTCTTCTCCCTGAGAAAACAAACCCTCGATCTTTTGCCATTCAAGAGTTGTTGTCGATGTATTCTTCAAAAAAGATTTTAGCTGGCCCTGAATAGTTGGCCATAAGTGTTGATCCGTTCCGGTTTTTATGAACCCGAGGGAAGATTCAAAAGTGCTTACCGTAAGATTTGTGTTTATCAGCTCAGAACCCAAAGGCCCTGGCCCTCCAACCTGAGCTGCATTTGAAACAGAAACAAGAGTGATTACGAACAGTGTCGAGATGATTAATAGTGATGTATTAATAAACTTTTTCATTTTTCTAATACGATAACGAAACAAAATGCGAAATACTCGACAGATTATCGTTGAATGTGTGATAAGCATAATCTATCTTGAGCCCTCCAAAACTTATGCCTGCTCCCGCTGTCAGATTTGTAAAAACCGCTGTACTGGCGCTAATGGACTGATCTAAACCCGCTCTTAAAGTGAAGTAATCGCTGATATAGTATTCTGCTCCAACATGAAAAGGCGTTGGAATATTTCTTCCCGGAGACATGTCAGCATCTATGGCAAGAAGAAGTTTATTCTTTAGAAATGTTTTTGAAAAACCGGTCTTGACCAGCAAAGGAATCTCATCGAGGCCGCCCGAATCCCCTGCTATATTTGTAGGTAAAAAGTTTTTTAAGCATAGTGCGAGGCTCGTTTCATCATCCCAAAGATATTTAAATCCAAGATCTGCATCTATTCCCGTTCCCGTATAAACAGTGCTACCTGTAAAGCCTTTATTGAACAGCTTTATACTTAGCCCCGTATAAAGAGGCCTGTTCAGTATAAGACTTGGTCTTCCGCTGGAATAGCTAAGAGTATACAGACGGTCATAGTAATCGAAATATGAAATAGTGGCAGGCCCTGGGGACGGGATCTGATTGGTCCCCGTGGAAATCAGCCCGAAACCAAATTTCCCATAAGAATTGGAAGTGCTGGCTCCAAACAAAACATAGTTCAGATCTCCGTCAAAAAGAGAAGTGTACATACTTGTGAAGTGAAATTTGTCTGCAACATACAAACCCGCCGGGTTAATAAAAATGCTGTTCGTGTCATTTGCAACAGAGGTAAAAGCCTTTCCCATTCCCATCACGCGAGCTCCAACACCGATCTTTGAAATATCTTCGGTGTAAGAGGTTGCGGCAAAAGAAGTAGAAAGTAGAAAGTAAAAAGTAGAAAGTAGGAACAAAACGATTTGGAGGGACAACCCTAGGGTTGTCCTTACAAGATTATGCCACATCGATGAGTTTCTCATTTAAGCACCGCGATCTTTCCTTTTGCCAATACACGACCCGACCTTCGATCTACCAGTCTTGCAAAATAAACGCCGTTGGCTGACAACTCTCCAAAACTGTTGTATCCGTTCCAGGAGATGTTATTATCTCCTGCTTTTCCACCGTTAGCACCTGACATATATTCCATTTTATAGATCAGCTCTGCAGATATATTGAACAATAATAGCATTGTATCCGCATCTTCTGTGAGTTGATAAATAATGGAGGTTGACTCACCATTTGCAGGATTAAACGGATTTGGATAGTTTACCAGATAACCAAGTGTTGCCCATGATTTCAGTTCGAAACCTGAAGCTAGAACAGCTTCTGCAGTTCCCACACCGTTTACTACAACAACATTATAATTGCCGATATTTCTTCCTGTCAGATCGAAATTACAAGTTATCTTCGTTGCACTCTCAACAAGCGATGTTAAGGCCTCAATTCTCTCGCTGGTGGCAATGATTGACACAAGAGTTACCGTTGCGCCGTTCTGGAATCCTGTCCCTGTAACCACGCAATCATTGAGTATCCCCGTATTGTATGCCACTGAAGGAGTTATTGATGTTACTTGAACAGCAACAGCTTCTGTTGAAACTTCAGAAATAATACCGCTGCCCAACCTGTATGATGTTCCCTGCATTATTCCCATTGCAAAATTCGTCATCACACCGCCAACTCTGTATGACAAAGAGGTTTTTTCCCCTCCCAAAGATGCAACTAACCCTCCCGTGACGGTAAAGCTCGGACTTGTTTTTATTGATTCGACAACGATAGGAGCAATTGACATAGCTACAAGAGCAGTTGAGGTGAAAAGAGCGGCCAAAACAGCCCGCTTTTCCTGAGTACTAAAACTGTTAAACCTTTTTATTGCATCTCTGAACATATGCCACTCCTTGATCAACCTTTTCAAGAGCTGGGCAAAGCCATTTTTCTTACTATATTTATAATCGTTTGCAACCATAGTGAACTTGTATCCTATTTCCTTCTAATTCCTGACAATGCTCATCATCACATTGATCACTTTCGCCACACTGTTAGATTCAATGCTTATCCCTATTATCTGTCCTTCAGCAAGATTTACACTCGTTGCTGTTTCTGAATTTGTCTGGTTTGCAAGAGCGGCAGTAACAATTGTATTTGACGGAGGAAAACTGGCA
>CAZWKB010000050.1:0-7774 GCA_964633925.1 uncultured bacterium | reverse complement strand
GTAAGTGGCGCCCTAAGCTGGGAAACTGTAACAGGTGGGGGCGCGGATACTACAAGTGCCATAAATGTAGGTGTTGGCCATGGCGTCTATGCAGGCGGAATTCCTCAATTGCAATTTAAGTCAATCATTGCGGGTAGCAATGTGTCTATTACCGATGATGCAACAGGAATAATTATTTCGTCAACAGGCGGCGGATCAGGTAGCGGTACAGTAACAAATGTAGCAGGGACAAGGGGTGTGTTGATAAAAGGAACGCCAACAGGAAGTCCGACAGCAGAAACAAAGTTTGATGATACAACAATAGGGTTAAAAGGAAATGTAGATACAGGTAGTTTGGAAGTAAAAGATTTTGGAATAGGGACAACAAAGATAGCAACGAGTGCAGTAACAGCAGCAAAGATGGCAACAGACAGTGTAACATCGGATGCAATAGCGACAGGAGCCGTGGCAACAGCAGAGATACTTGCAGGAGCAGTAACGGCACAGAAGATAGGAGCAAGTGGCGCAGGAGTAAATACATATTTGAAATATGATGGATCAACATTATCATGGGCAGGAATAAGCGGAGTGAATGGCGGAACAGTAACACAGATATATGGGTCAAGAGGAGCGCAAGCAAGTCCAAATCCAATAACGGGGATAGGAACAATAGAGGTAATGATAGATAATACGACAATAGGCTTTAATGGATCAGGGAGTTTGGAAGTAATAGGTGGCGTTACAGGGCTTAATACAATAGAGATAATACGATTAATATCTCTAGAAGGTCTGAGCACAACAGAGGTAATACGATTAATATCACTCGAGGGTATGACAACAATGGAGGTCATAAGGTTACTATCACTTGAGGGTATGAGTACAACAGAAGTAATAAGATTAATATCATCGGAGGGAGTAACTGTAGAGGGAAGACTTGGGACACCGAAATATTTCCCATACTGGAATGGGAACAGATATTTGAGCGATCAATCCAATATGTATCAAGGAATATTGGCTCCTGGCTATTTATATGCAAAGCAAACATTTTTACCTTCAACAACACTGACAAGCAGTTTGGGGTCAACATCAAACAGATGGCATACGTTATGGGTGTCAACAATAGAAGTTGGTACAGGGACATGGAGAATAGAGAATGGGAGCGGAAATAAACTTTCTTTTTTTAAAGAAGGGGTTGCAAATGAAGCAATAACATTTTCTGATCCAGATATATATTCAGGGGCGTCTGGAAGTCTAGGGATAAAAGGAGGGACTTCTTATTCATCATCGTTTATTGGACACCCTTCTCAATCTGTAAGTATGAATTATTTTCTTCCGAGAACTATTTCTAATAATTATAATTTGTATATAGGGAAAGTGCTAAAGATTGCAGCCATCTCTGCTCACCCAAACTATTTTCTTACATGGGAACCAGATCTTACAGGGGGAGCCTCAAATGTTTCAATCATGGGGACAGCGCCCATTGTCGTGTCTGGCAGCAATCCAAATTTTACAATAGGCATTCGTGAATTTGGAGACACAAATACATATCCTGGCCCTGGATCAGTTCCGACAGTAGATGCAACTTCTTTATCTCAAAAAACAAAGCGTTTTTTGAGAGCAGATGCAACATGGGCTCAAGTAGAAGCTGGAAATGTAACTAACTTTACTAGAGAGGTTATTAGTGTCATAACTTCGGAAGGTGTAACCGTGGAGAGCAAAGCTGGGACTCCAAGATTCTTCCCATATTGGAAAGGAAATAGGTACCTGAGTGATAAATCGTCTGTCTATTCTGATGCGTTTAACAATATTGGTATTGGTGGATTAAATAGTACCCCAGGATTAAATGCACAGTTAACGGTTTTTGGAACAATGGCAGTTGGTACGGCAAGCCCAGCATACAAGGTTACAGCATTTCAAACTAGTATATCGCAGGCATCATCTCTGATAACGTTTAAGCTTCCAACGCTTGAGCCTGCATATGACGGACAAGTACTAAAAGCTCTTGCTGTTGCAAATGGGGCAAGTCAATTATACTGGGATAATGATAAATATGGATCAGGTGAAAGCAGTACTGTAACGGGAGCATCAAATATTGGGGATGCCGGCTTTGATGTATATAATGGATCTACTCCTTCTTTGCAATTCAAGCGATTAAACGCGGGGAGCGGTATAGTTATAAGCAATGCGCCAAATGCAAATTCAATTAGAATTTCTGCGGACGTAGATACAATAGTAAATCTCATAGACAATAGTGTTACTAACAAAATCGTAAACAATATCTCAATAGAGGTGAATGCCCGAGGGTTCATAACAGCAGAAGCTCCAAACGGGACCTCGACATATTTTCCATACTGGAAAGGGAGTAGATTGCTCTCAACCACTTCGGAGATATATCAAGCTCCAGCAACAAATGTTTTCAATGAACCTGAAGAAGGAAATATTGGAATAGGAACAGCAAGTCCTTATGCAAAGATTCATGTATTTTCAGATTCAGCAAAATATGTTGGTCCGTTTCCCTCAAAAGTTGTTTCGTTAATGTCTGAATATAATGGTTCTGGGGCTAATGAGGCTGCTTCATATGCTGGTTTATTTACAAATCATACCAATCATACTTATACAACTCCAGGAGGAGGTCATGTTGGGGATCCTCAATGGCATACTTCAATAGGACTTAAAACTACAGGAAATTCTTGGGGTTTGATTGCAGGATTGGGAAATACTTATACTCCTTATCCTTCCGAACAAGGAGCAATATATGCAACTGCGATAGGTAATTCGAATGGTATTGGGATAAAGGGGGAAGGAGCTGCCATCGGTATATACGCTGCGAATAATAGGTCTTCAAAGAATCCAGAGAACGCAAAAGCACTATATATAGATGTGGACGCTGCGGATAGCGCAATTCGAACATATGGTATATATCAAGTCAGTGATTCATATCATACTACAACTCCAGGATGGGCCGGAAATATGGAATCGCGAGATGTTACAAATTATTTTGAAGATAGAGTTTATATTGGGAAATTTCTTCCATTGGAAGAAACGAATGATCAAGAAAGGACAAAGTTAAATGTTGAAATAGATTCAACTTCTAGCTTTTTCGATGGTGGAAATACATTAGGGAATAGTGCTGCTCGTTTTATTAATACCGGACCTCATTCCGCAGGAGGGACTGTTGGAATAGGCGTTGCAGGTACAGATATTGGAATTTATGTAACAAACTTTGAACCAACAAAAGGCAGTGGAGTCACGGAGAATGCAAAAGCTTTAGTTATCGGAGGAGCTTCTAGCAATTCTGTTAAAACATATGGGCTATATCAGGATAGTAACTCTGGTGCAGATGGTAAAATAGTCAACTATATCAAGGATAAAGTAGGAATAGGAACAGATAACCCTTATCATAAGCTACAGATTGATGCGGAAACAGGATTTGCAGATGGCAATAATATCAATGGAGTCTATGCATACAATAGAGGTTATATGGCTGCTGCGATTTCAGGCGCAAATAATATGGATTATCACACACCCGACAGTTTTTCAATGGGACAGAATAACTGGAACATACACAGATCTGCAGGAGTTTCAGGTGGTGGAGTGACAGGAGTTTTGGGATATACAAATTCAATACGCGGAGTAGGATTATTGGCCTTTACGGATAGGAATCCATCGAATAATTCATCTGATACATATGAACGAGCAGGGGTGAGAATATTTAATCAGTCCAGAGGCTATGGAATATATCAAGACTCATTGTATTCTTCATTTAATGTAAGAAACTATTTTGAAGATCCTGTCGGTATAGGCGTCACTACTCCAAATGCAAATACCAAGCTTGATGTCCAGGGAAGACTGAGAATTGGCGTCGTTGATGGAACGACGAGTGTAAATCCACTAGGGGTAGATGATAATGGTGTTGTTCGCATTTTTACTGGGGGAGGCTCAGGTGGCAGTAGCAATTGGACAGAGACAGCTGCTCGTGATATAACGAACAACAACCCCGAAGATGTTGGGGTTAATATTGATCCTGTTGCAATATCCGCTGCAGAAAAAGGCCGCTTAAATGTTGATGCCGGAACTACCTTGGCTAGCGAAAACAAATCTTTTGCTATTAGAGCAACAAACGATAATACAAGTCCATTTCCTGTTGGATTAATAGATAGCAGAAAAGGGATCTCTTGGCGGAACGCACTGCAGGGGGCTGATATTAATGAGGGGACGGCAGTCTATGGATGGGGCCTTACAGGAGTTCAGGGGATAACAACAAAAAATACTGGGTTCGGTGTTTTAGGGATCACAAAAGACGATCCTGAAGGCAAAGATTATGCTTTTGTTGATGGAATAGTTGCAATTAGAGCTTTAAATCTTGGAGAAAGAGCAGCTGCTAAGCAGTGGGGGGTTTATCAGGATAGCGTATCTGAAGCGACAAAAGAAAACGGAGTGAGGAATTATTTTGAAGATCGAGTTGGTATTGGAACTCATCCAGATTACGATACAATTCTTCATGTGAATGTGCCAAACCAAATGTACATACGTTTCGCTGGATTGCTGGCTGGTGCAGCTGATAATCCACTTTTGATTGATGGTTCGGGAAATCTTATTAGAGGAAATGCTTCGTCTTTACGGTACAAAAAAAACGTTACGGATTTAAGTTTTAATACCAGTTTAATTAATAATCTCAGGCCAGTTTCATTCAATTGGAAAAGAACGGACGCTCCAGATACAGGGCTCATTGCCGAGGAGATGGCGAAAATATATCCTGAGCTCACAATCTTTAACAAAGAAGGCCAGCCAGACGGGGTGAGATACGATAAACTTCCACTGTTACTGATTCAGGTGGTCAAGGAACAGAAAACTGAAATAGCAGATCTTAAAGAACAGAACAAGAATCTGGAATTAAGATTGAAGGCGATAGAAGATAAGTTGAAATAGGAAGGTTGTTATGAGTTTGACAGCATGTCTTCACTAATATAAAATTTAGTTAATTATATATATGTGGAAATCTACGCCCAATATTTGTGTTCCTACATTGTTATTGCTAATGGCAACATTGTTTTGTCAGGCATCTTTTGCAAAACTTCCAACAATGCCGATATATTTTGTGGAAAATCAGGGGCAAATAACGAACAAAGATATTAAATACTCGGCTAAGCTGCCGAACGCTTCAGTTTTTTTTGGAAAGAATGATCTTGTTTACTCTGTATCATCACGCACAAAGGGATCTAAAGAGCATAAGAAAAAGCTTGTTAGGGCTGAATTTGTTGGAGGAAGCAAAAGTGTTGAAATAATTCCAGGTGTTCTGGAAAAAGCAAAATTCAATTTCCTTTTTGGTAAAAATAAAAAAAACTTTAAAACAGATGTTCCTTCTTTCAATTCAATAATCTACAAGTCGCTCTATAAAAACATAGATTTGAGTTTTCGATCAGAAAATTCTTCACTTAAGTCTGAATATCGAGTTGATCCGGGAGGCCAATGGGAAGAAATTATTATAAGAGTTACTGGAGCTGAAAAACTTGAAATTGATAAAACGGGAGGGATCGTCATAAAGACAAGTTTTGGAGACATCAAAGAAGGAACTCCTTTTGTATTCCAAAGCAAAAATGGAAGTAAGCAGGAAATAGCTTCTTCGTTTAAGATATTGTCAAACGATACATATGGCTTTAATATAGGCAAATATGACAAAGGTTTGCCTTTGTTCATTGACCCAGTTATTACCTATTCGTCTTATCTTGGAGGGGCAAGCGATGATTTGGTAAATTCAGTTGCTACTGATTCTCTGGGGAATATGTATTTGGCCGGGATGACATACTCAGATCCGTTCTCCGCCCTTTTGGGATCTTATGATGCCACTTATAATGGAGATGGAGATGTTTTTGTTTCAAAAATATCTCCGAGTGGAGAGGGAAATTCGGATCTTCTATTCTACTCATACGTTGGAGGGATGAACTACGACGAAGCAAATGGGCTAGTAATAGATTCTCAAAATAGACTATATGTTGTGGGAAATACACTTTCTTTTGATTTTCCTACAACTGGTAATGCCTATGACGAGACTCCTGATCTGGGAGGCGATTATGATGGCTTTGCCTTAAGATTAAGTGCTACAGGAGACTCTTTAGAGTATTCAACATTTTTGGGGTTTGATTATCAGGATTTTGGATATTGCATTGCTCTCGATTCATCTGACAATGTTTATGTAGGGGGAACGAGTTGGTCTGGTGGGGCTCCGACAAGTTACGAAGCATATATCAAAAAACTGAAATTTGACGGATTAGGTGCTGGGGATCTTGTGTGGGGACGCGTTTTTTCTGGTACGGAAGGTGATGGAGATGAGCAAGTTAATGATATTAAAGTAGATAGCAATAGCAATTCTGTTTATGTGATAGGACAGACAGGATCAACAATCTTTCCTACCGTTGAAGCTCTGCAGCCTACAAATGCCGGGAGTAAAGATGTGTTCGTTGCAAAAATAAGCACATCAAATGTAGTCCAATATTGTACTTTTCTTGGTGGTAGTGGAGATGATATAGGTACAGGCATTGAATATGATAGTCTCGGAAATGTACATCTCACAGGGTATCAACATATTTTGGCGGGACAAATCGTGAAAGAGCTTCAAAAATATACAGGAACCGTGTAAATGGAGATCTCTATATTGCTGGATATACGTTTTCTAATAATATGCCAACGCTGAATGCGATTCAATCATCAAAAGCATCTGTATACGATGGTTTTATTGCTAGATTCAACAACACGGCGTCATCTTTGTCATATTCAACATATTTTGGCGCAAATTCAAGCGATTATATTTGGTCCATAACCATGAATTCTTCAAATGAAATGTTCTTAGGAGGAGAGACAAATTCAACAAATTTTTATAATACTCCTGGAGCCTATAGCACTTCTGCAAATGGAAGCTCTGATGGTTTTGCTTCAGTAATACAATTTGAACCAAATAGACCGGCATCATTTAGCATTGCTCCGTCATCAACCACGCAGCTTTCTTATGCTTGGACAAATTCTGGAGGTGGGCTAGATGGGTACCGGCTTGCTGATGGGGCAGGAACGATAAAGGCATACATATCCAGTGATGTTATATCTACTATGGAATCTGATTTGTCAGTGAACACACAATACACAAGAAAAATATCAGCATACAATGTTGGAGGAGCTAGCACTTCAGATTCTGTTTCAAAATATACCGCTATCGAATCTCCCGTTAATGCAACCTGGGAAGGATTGTCTTCCGGTTCGATAACGATACATTCCTCAACAAATTTCTCAAATGTTTCATCTGGTAATTCCGGAATATTTTTTCAAAATTCAACAAACTCAACAAATTCTGGATGGATAGCTTCAAATTCTTGGACAAGTTCCGGACTTATTCCAAACACTTCATATTCCTTTAAGATCAAGACAAGGAATGGAGATGCTGTCGAAGCAGGCGAGATCAATGCTTCGAAAACAACTCTTTCAAATGTTCCTGTGAGTGCATCTTTTTCAAATGTTACTTCTGTCGGAATGCAGGCAAACTGGACGGCAAATAACAATCCTTCAGGAACTTTTTATTATTGTGAAGACACAGTGACTTTGGCAAATTCCGGATGGACAACAAATACTTTCTGGTCAGAGAGCTCTCTCTCTCCTGGGCAGCTTTACAGTTATCGGGTTAAGTCAAAAAATTCGGATAATATAGAGACCGGCTGGGTATCTCTTGGTACACAGGAGGCCATATTAGTAATTAATCCACCGAGTGCAGAAGCGTATAGTGGAGTAACGCCGATACAAATAAAAGCAA
>CAZWKB010000049.1:4374-7910 GCA_964633925.1 uncultured bacterium | reverse complement strand
TCGGCCTGAAGCCCCGCCTCACCGTTACCGGCGGCTGCGCTAAAAACCAGGGACTTCTTCTGGAACTTAAACGCCTTTTTCAGATCGAAATAGCCCCGCTAACCGTAGATCCACAACTCATCGGCGCCCTCGGCGCAGCCATTCTTGCTTCCCGTAAGGGATAATGATGTTGACTTAGTCACGGTGAAACTGTCTTTTATGTCAATTAAATATTGATCACAAAAGGGACACATGATGTCAATGTTTGTCGTCGCGCATGAATTGTGTTTATTATAATTCAAAGTTCTGTATATTCGCGGAGAGTGAATATTTACTGACTGAGGAAGGCATGTTGATGTTGTCATCTACAAATCAGCAATATTGGTGAATGAAATATTTTGAGTATTTACAATTGTAATGTTTAATATAACGAAATAGCCAGCCAGAGTGAAGCGTTCGGCTGAATTTCCTTGTTAGAAAATAATTCTGCTTTTGTTCATTTTTAATGAACTGCTCCGTCGCCCTTTGCAATATTGAAAAAACTGGGACTACTTTTTACTTATTAACCAGATGCCTTTTCTTCATAGATTTTGTTCGGCGCGGATACCTCGCAACTCTGATTCAGCTGGTTCTCCGCCACAGATAATCATTATTTGACAATCTCATATGGCAAAAACGAATCTACTCTTTCATTAGCAGGTATTGTAATTAGCTCCTTTAGTAATTCGCCAAGTGAACCTGTTTCTTTTAAAAATACGCCAATACCCACACCCTCTTTAAATAGTTCAGGTTTGAAATCAATTGGATGCTTTGTGGCAATTATTCTAATAAATTCTTTTGATACAATTGTGCCCGGAATCAGACCAGCTTTGAGATTTAATCCGCGCGCAATATCCCTCTCCGAAGGATAGATGAACTCATCTCCTTTTCTAACTAAATTGTTTTTATTGTATCTGTTAGGTAGAATAATATAGACTTGTTTTTTCTCAGTAACAACAAAGATTGTCAGATAGCAATCCTTTGTAGTCAAAATTTTCAAGATAACATCATCACCACTTTTAAATACTTGCCTGTTGAGAGAAGCATTAATCTTAAAAGCAGGATCTGGCAAACCTTTTTCTATGCTCACTCTTGCTCTGATGAATACTTTGTAAATGATCGTAGGTGAATTAATTTCATTCTCTCTAATTAGTGCAGCATCCCACTTAATGATCTTTTCTTCCAGAATATGACCAGAGGATAGCGCGGCAACAAAATCGGACTGCAGGGTAAAATCTTTTACTAGGCTATCACCCTGGATCGTAACACCTACAACCTTTTCAATAGCTTCTCTATGGGCATTTGCAAGGGCTTCTTTCTTAACATCTCCAATATTGCGGGTATCGTCAGTTACAGCTTCACCGCTACTGTCCGTCCATATACTTTCCTGTGCCTGAGCGGAACACACTAATAAGATGATAAATATACTTGTAAACAAAGTCGCTTTCATTTAGATAGTAATGCTCTGTCCTTGTTGCCAAACACTTGTGGCGTTTGTTCACGGTTTACAAGTCGTTTTGCAGCATAAGGCACCTTTTGTGAAAGATATTTTTCCATTTCTTTTATTGTAATTACACCATCTTTATTTGCAATAGCTTCTTTAAAACCCATAACAAAATAATATGTAAAAAGACCATGTTTTTTAGAATTATCCCAAGATGATATTTCATCAGCTTTTGATGACGTCATAACAACTATTTTCTCATTAGCTATAGTATCAGGATTTGATACTTCCACAAAAACAGGACTTGCAGAACCTATAATCTGACCGGCATGAGATATTCCAGAAAAACATGAATCTATAATTACAGTAACAGAACGCGCTTTCAATGATTCTATATTCTTATATAGTTGCTTTACTGGATAACCACTGAGTCTTATGAAGTTAATATCACTATCAACGGGCACAAAATATGCATCCTTGTTTTTAGTATCAGGAGCACCATGCCCCGAATAATAAATAAACACATCCGAATCAGGAGTAGCCAAGTTAAATAGCAATCCTTTTAATTCATTAGCCGAACCAAATATTCTATTAAAATCAGAAGATTTTGCGTTTTCTACGTACTTTATATTATCTTCAGGTATGCCCATAACATCCATAAACAATTTTCGCATAAGTTGGGCATCCCTTATCGCGTAATCCACATTGGGAATATCAATACTCGAGTAATCCCTGTTTCCAATAACAACCGCATATGCTTTTTTGTTTATCTTGCCTGATTTGTGTAAGCCAAAATCAGCCAAACTTGGATCATTTCCAAGAGTGATACTTTTCTTTTTGTGAGCAGAATTGGACTTTTCTTTTAGATTTGGTTCGGAATCATCTCCTAATTGATTAATCTGACCACGTGTCTCGTTCATTTTCGCCAAATCTTCTGATGAGATAGACTGCCCAGTTATAGTCTCAGCCGCCATCCTGGCAGCAATTCGTATTGTTGAATCGCTATCGTTCGCGAATTCAGCCAGATAGGCAACATCTTTTGGGTTTTTGAATATGGTCAATGTTTCGATTGCTTCTTTTTTGACAAAGAAATTTTTGGAAAGTAAGCTTGAAGTTACAGCCTGACGCGCCTCCACCGGAAATCTTTTATACAAAGCCCTAGCCGCAGATAAACGTACAATGTTGTCCCCTTCGTTTAATAATTTCCTTGATAAATACATACATTCACTAGTGCAGAAATCATTGTCTGCTGCTGACTCTACAGCATATTTCTTTACAAGTGGTTCAGTATCCTTGAGCAAGCGCAACAATGCATTCATCGATTCCTGCGTATTACAAAACTTGAGGTTTTTTGCTAAAGAGAGACGGATGTCCTTATTAGGACTGTTATTCTTATTGAGCACATTATAATCACAGCCACCCATACTTATATACAATTTTATCGCTTCCTGAACGACCATCGGATCACTATGATCAAGGTAGCTTGCTACATTATTTTTATCACCTTTTTCATAAGAGTTACGTACCTCTATCATTGGCACTGTACAAGCCAACAATTGGCTCAACAGAAGACCTATAATCAGAAATATAATTCTGTTTTTCATGTTTAATCCATATTATGTTAGTATTTAGATGGGTATATGTCTATTCTTTCCGTGAATATTTTGTCGTTATAGTAAAAATTCCATAGCGCTAATTTGCTCCAGTCTTTATTGAATCGCAAAGTAAAAACGCCTACATTTTCGTGAATTTCATCACCATATTTAACGGCTATGCGACCCCTAATTTTGTTTTTATATAAATCTGCATCAATTTTTTCAAAACTAAAAATATTTTCAATGCTATTTTCACGTTTATCACGGCTAGTGATATCAAACATATTTTTTCCGCAGACATAATATTTTTGTCCATCGGGAGAAAGTTGCACATTTCGAATTGTGAAGGAATTTATCTGACAATCCAACCATGCACTATTTCTTTCTTCCAAAAACCACTTTTCAGTTTTATCGAAAAGATTGTTATTTAGAGTAACCCCTTGATAAATTCTATCTTTCTTATTCAGAATTTCAAACTT
>CAZWKB010000049.1:0-4364 GCA_964633925.1 uncultured bacterium | reverse complement strand
TTAGATGAATAGCGACATCATCTTGCTTTATATCACCTTCATAATATCTACTTGTTCCACTCCCCATTATTGCGCCATAAATATTTGCTACATTACTCAATATGCCTTTAGCGGTTGACCTATAAAACTTATATCTTTCTTTTATCCGTGAAGCAAAATCTGCTTTTTCTGTATCAGGAAGCACCGTAAATTCCTTTTTGGCAATATCAATAACATATGCTTCGTTAATTTGCGGTTCAACTATGGTTGCATCTTGTTTGCCCCCCATTAGCGCATAGTCAAGAACTTGCCAAATTTTTTCACCTTTGCTGTCCGGATCCTGTAAGTATAACAGGAATAAATTGTTTTCTGATTCCCAAAAAGTGTCCTATAGTCAGCCTTATGTTTTTCTGAAATCTCCTTTGGTATATCTAACGATACCAATGGTTTCCCTGGTTGGGCATTAGGCAAGTATTTTTCATTGAACTTCGTATTCATAAGCGTTGGACCACAACCAGTAGTAATAAAGATATACATAATAATAAGACAAAGACCAAATTTTTTCATTGTATTTCCTTTCATCTTGATTTGATTTATTTTTTATATTGCTACCTTACCTTTGTTTGGCATGGCATTGCTTTTTAACTAATAAATATAATCAAAAGCAGTCTCGCATGTCAAGTAAAAATAGGCCGCAAAATAAGTTTATTACCAACTAAAGTCATGCATTTTTGCCAAGGTTGATATCTTGCGGACTACAGTCAAAAGAAGGATTAGCATTCTAATATTAAAGATCCTTTATTGCAATCATAGCAAAATTATTGGAAGCATTCCATCTTCCAGCAAAATCAACATAATCAATATATAAAAGCCCTTTTAACGGATCCATAACAAATATCTTTTCATCAATTGACCATCCACAAACAACTACATAATGTCTTTTCTTTTTACTCCCTAGCATAACGATGATTGGTCTTGTTTCTTGTATATGTTTATACAAGTCATCGCGATCAGATTTATAAATTACAGATTTAAATCCTTCTTTTTTTGCAATGATCATTAATTCATGGCCAGATAAGCCATCTTTCGACAATGGATATTTGTGTTCTAATTCTTTTAGTTCCTTATCGATCCCCCAATATTTCATAACCATTAATAAAGATGCGTAGCCACAACGTGACTCATTTTTTTGCTCTATAAAAGGAATTCTAAGTATGTATGTATTTGTACTCTGGACAAAATTAAAATCCGGTTTTCTAAAAGGTGACTCCGCACAAGATGAAATCACAATTATAAATAGCAAATAGATACATTTATTTTTTACCATTTTAATCATAAAATTCTAATGACATATCTCCGAAACAACCATAATTACATTTATTTACCTATAATGCCGTATCACAATACAGCAAAATATTCTTGTGTGGGGGGGGGATCGGTTATGATAAAATGTCACTTATGGCAATCTGCTATTCACTTAATACCCCCAGATATTCCTTCATCTGTGACTTCAACACAAGGGCCGCTAGTTTACTCAGGAAAAATCATAAATTAGTTCCTGTTTCATCATAATGCTTGTCATTTGCAATTGCATACCATCCAATATAAACTAATCCGATCACTATAACTACAGCCACGATGGTTATTACAGCGGAACCTCCATCAGATTCTCCGCCTGCTCTTAATTCTTCCAGTTGTTGCGCTTCTTGCTGGCTAGGTTTGTACGCTTCCAGATCGATATTTTGAGATGCTTCCGATTTATTGACCATTTTTGCGTAAGCAAATTGAGGCTGATAAACAAATGTCCCAAGCAAACAAACAACCATTACCGTAGAAATAATTTTTTTTGAAATGCTAAATCTAGTACGCATAAATTCTCCTTTTTTGATATTTTACCAATGATATATAAAATACAATCTTTTTTAATAACTATTTCATCAACTGTCACTTCCTTTTGCAGCTTCATTTCGACTTTTCACTAATTATTAAAACCCAATTTGAACTGTTTGTCAACTATACTAAAGTATAGTGGCGTAGGGCTTGTATTGTGTGTATTTACGGTTGAAATCAAGCATATTTGTCGAGGTTGACGATGTGTGTAGTACAGGAAGCTATACTTAAAAAAACAATACTAAATCAACGGAATCCCTGTGCGCATCCACGAGTCAGCAAATGCTACTTGCAAAATAAATTGAAGATTACCACTCGTAATCTATATTTCCCAAAAGAACACGGGTAAAATCTTCAATTCTCCAAATGTATTACCGGCACGGTACAAAAGTAAAAATAAATAATGCATCAGCCGTCATTTTCCAGTCGGTATCACCGGTAGGATGAGCTGTGACTGGTTCTCGCGGTCATGGTAGACAAGTTGTCTAGATTTCACTATTTCCGCAGTGGTACCGTTGTCCGCGCCAGTGTTTAAGTTGCGACCATATTCAGGAAAATTGGAGCCTGCTAGCTGCAGACGGATACGGTGGCCTTTTTTAAATAAATTGCTGGTGTTTCCGATTTCGAGTTCAAAACGGTATATTTTCCCTTTTTCCAGCAGCGACGGACTCTTCATGGACTCGCGATAACGGGCGCGAATGACCGCTGCCTGGATGTTGATGGATTTTCCCTCAGGGTCGACGTCCGCCAGCTTGGCAGCGAAATCGGTGTCTTTTGCCGATGAAGAGGCATAGAATACAAGCTTAACCGGCCCTGTGACCTCTAGATTATCCGCAAGCGGCGCCGAGGTATATACGAGCACATCTTCGCGGGATTCCACCGCCTGCTGGTTTGCCGGGCCGGCTTTGGCGTTTCCAAAGATGGAGGTGCCGCCGACGGAGGGCACCGGGTTTTCCGGGTCGCTTATAAAGGAATCAGCTTTCTCCTTTGCCGGTTTAACTGTGGAAAGTGTGCCATTACCGCGTACGGTGTTGGCATTTCCCTCGCTGTGGAGATAGTATGCCGTATAATGGGTGTTTTTCAGGGGCCATTCTCCGGCGGTTTTCCAAGTATTGGCGCCCATGGTGAAGATTTTAACCGGACCCTCAGAGAGGATACCGTTCTGTTCCCCCTTGAGCCAGTAATTGAACCAGAGCACTATCAAACGGAACTTTTTTAAGAAGGAAGCTTCTTTGCCGAAGTCGGCGTCACTGAACTTCGATGTCGACTCATGTGTCCATGGGCCCACAAGCAGCATGCTACGTCTCGCATCTGCGCTCCCTCCGGTTTTTATCATACGGTTGTAGTCGTCGATGGCTAGGTTTAAGTAGTAATCGTACCATCCATCTATGATGAGCGCCGGGGCTGTAATCTTCGCCACTTTATCGTCCACCCTGATTCTGTCCCAGTAAGGGCTAGGTTGCGGATGACGGATCCAGTCATCGTAAGCGGGGATATCGATGCCCAGGGCATCATCGGCCTTTATGAGCGGGAGTTTTCTGACGGCTGTATCCCAGTCAACACCCTTGGCGCTCTGCGCGCGCTTCGGGGCATTTTCGTAATGCCACACAAGCACGTCGTTTATTCGGAAAATACCGTTGTATATCCAGCGTGGGTACACATCTTGACTGGTAACGATCGGCACCATGGCCTTGAGGTATTTGCTGCCCATGGGGGCCGCAAGCCATTGCGTGGAGCCCCAGTAGGAGAATCCGTATGTGCCCACTTTGCCAGTACTCCAGGCCTGAGTGCCCACCCATTCGATGGTATCGTACCCGTCCACAGCTTCATAAATGTAGGGATAAAAATCGCCTTCGGAATCAAACTTACCGCGAACGTCCTGCACAACGAAGATAAAACCCTGAGACGCGAATACGCTGCCGGCAAAGGCATATTTATGATCGGCGTTGCTCTTGCCGTACATGGTGCGCAATAAAACCACCGGGTATTTCCCCTCAGCGGAGGGCATGTAAATATCGGCCGAAAGCTTTACACCGTCGCGCATGGGGACTTTTACATCATGGAGTACTTTTACTGCATACTGAGGGGCTGGAAGTCCCATGTACCATGCAACAATGTTCCATTTATTGTAAAGGGCAAGGCTAACGCCAAGGATAAGCGTTATAATGATGGCAAGGACGATCTTTATAATACGGGATTTCATGTATCAACCTCCGGGAAAGAATTTTGATATTTGATAAAAACTTCCTTTTTGTGGAAGAAATTATAATAATAAAAGAGTTACTTGTCAATAAAATAAGATCACAAAACGCGAGGTGTGGCGTCGATGTGTATCGTCGTGCGCGAATTGTGTTTAGTACTGATTGAAGTCCTGCATTCTAGTCGAGGTTGAAGTTTTGTGGAGGAAGGCATACGTAACAAAACAATTTCTGTACCACCAGGTTAACTCAACTATGGGTAGTAACTTCCTCTCCTTATTTACGAATAATCTTTCT
>CAZWKB010000048.1:8173-8975 GCA_964633925.1 uncultured bacterium | reverse complement strand
TGTCGAGTATTTTCATATCGTCTTAAAATTTCACTTCTGCTTTCCGGGTTTTTTTCCATTTTCTCTTTAAATCTTCTTCCGTAGTCCAGTTCCAGAGAGACGCTGTTGCAGATTTTGTCTGCAAAATAGACAAGCTGAACTTCAGTGAGGTGAGACGGGAGCGGTGTGGCAAGATCCATATGCTGTGCGATAATGTCCGCAACTTTTGGAAATCCGAATGATAAAAGAAGTTGAGCGCCGCTACCTGCATGATTGCTTTCTTTACGTTTGATATCATGAAGTAACGCTCCGGCCATAATCAGGTTGATATCAAGATCAATAGCTATGTTACAGAGCTGACGTTGCTTAACCTGATTTGCCTCAACAGCATCAGCCAGCCTTACTGAAGTTTCAGCAACAAGTTGCAGATGGGCTTTTATAGTCCCTTCCCCTTCAGGGATTTCTATTTTATTGTATTTTTCCTGGAGACATTCAAAGTCTTGCTGAGTGTCTGCATCCATCAGAATGGCACGATCATGAACCTGTTGAATTTTTTTCTTCTTCTGCCTGGAAATAAGTTCGCCCAAATTTGAGCCAGCATCCAGGGAAAGGATCTCTGGAATGAACCGGGCAGGAATCAGGGGGGGGTGGCCGTCTTCTCCATCAAATTGAGGAATGATAATACTGCCGGAAGTGTTAAAGTCGTCAGAACTATCATAAAAAGAAGACATCAGAGCATGAAGAGTTGCTGGTCTGATCAGCGGAATATCCGCAGGCAAAAGAAAAAAACCGGAGCTCCGGGGGGAGAGCGCCCGCACTCCTC
>CAZWKB010000048.1:6386-8163 GCA_964633925.1 uncultured bacterium | reverse complement strand
CTGAAATTCTGGTTAAAAACAGCTTTTGCGCCAGCCTGCCTTATCAACGGATCGATCATTTCATTATTATAGCCGGTTACCACAATAATGTCTTCAATTCCGCACTGCCTAAATAATAGTATAACTTTTTCAATCAGGGTATGGCTGCCAAGCTTCAGCAGGGGTTTATACTGTTCAAACCGTGTTGACATGCCTGCTGCCGGGATAAGAGCAGATATCTGAAGAGCGGAGCCTGCCATTACCCACCCCTGACCTGAATAATCTCGCCGATAATGCTCACGGCAATCTCTGCCGGTGTTTCTGAATTGATGTCCAGACCAATGGGAGAGTGAACACTTGCAAGCACTTCTCTGGAGATTCCCTTTTTTTCAAGATTGGCATAAATTTTATCACGCTTGGTTCTGCTGCCAATCATTCCGATATAGGCGGCATTTGTTTTAAGTGCCGCCTCAAGAACTATCTGATCATAGAGATGCCCCCGGGTAAGGATAACAATATATGATTTTCCATCAATGGCGAGGTTGTCAAAGGCACTGTCAAAATGGTCAACGACATGAAGAGCTTCAACGTGAGGAAACCGCTGCCGATTGGCAAACTCTTCACGGTCATCAATGACAATAGTTTGAAAGTCTGTGATCTGGGCCATTCTGGCAAGCTGAAATCCAACATGGCCGGCGC
Source organism: uncultured bacterium (assembly GCA_964633925.1). Classification (GTDB taxonomy): domain Bacteria; phylum Margulisbacteria; class WOR-1; order JAKLHX01; family JAKLHX01; genus CAZWKB01. Next base: position 7,485 of record CAZWKB010000048.1, on the reverse strand, counting down.
CGAAAATATAGATTTTATCGCGCGTATGGATGGGTTCAATGATGTATTCTTCCAGATCATGATTGTAAATTTCAGGTGATGAACCGGAAAACTGATTATCCTGAATCGCATCCAGAAGAGCTTTGGGCAACGGATTCGCCATAGATTTCGTATTGGCCGCTGCGGGGCTTTTTTCGGGAATCAGCCATTTTCGAGTTGTAAAATCAGACTTACTGTTCCCCTCAATCCTGGAAATAAGAAATGCTCTTTCCCCTTCTTTCTCCAGTTCAAGCAGCTCATTAAACAGCGATATAAGCTCAGGACCCGGCACAAAGGTCTCAATTAGAACTGAAAGCGTTCCTCCGCAGACCATATCCAGACCATCTGAAACCTCCCGATTCAGGATAAGCTCAATGATCCGGCATTTGTTCTGCGCCAGCAAATTAAGACAGGCATCCATCACTCTGGCTTCAACTAGCCCCCCGCCTACGGTTCCGTAAATTCTGCTGTCTTTTAGCATGACCATTTTGCTTCCCGATGTCCTGGGCGTAGATCCTTTGTCAGCCATGATGGTCGCCACGGCAAAAGGTTGCCCCTGTTTCAGGCAGTCCAGTATTTGTTGAGTAAGTAGCTCCATAATTTATCCATTTCCCATAGTATTTGATAGATTCCTGAATTTTGTCTCATTTTGCTGGTCAGCGCAAAAAGAATACAAGAAAATCATTATCATACAATCTTAAAAATTCAAGATTATAATTTAAGACAATTCGTTATCCTGCATTGCCTTTGGCCTTCAATTCTGTTATGGTCATACCATGTCATACAAAGGAGGACATTATGGGAACACGTCAGCGTGCAGTTATGGGTCTGTCTCTTTCTCCTGATACGGCTAAAGAGTATAAAGAAATAGCCAAGACGGAAGGTAAGACGATAAGTGGCCTGTTTCGCGAAATGTTTTTTTTCTACAAGCAGGAGAAGCTGAAAAAGGAGTTTTTTGCCCTGCAGGATTATGGCGCTGAAAAGGCAAAAGAGCTGAACATCTCGGAAGAGGAAATCGAACGACTCATCTTTGCGGGGCGATAAAGTGCAAAAGGTCGTCTACTTATACAAAACAGCCAAC
>CAZWKB010000048.1:3579-6376 GCA_964633925.1 uncultured bacterium | reverse complement strand
CCATAGGAAAGAATCCACTTTTTCACATCAAACCAACCGGAAGTCGTCATGGTTAAAATTATTGAACCATCTTCTTGCACTTCAATCTTCTGATTCTTAGCCCAGCATCTTTCCTGAATATAGAGGGCATGATCAGTGGCAAATCTTATCTTTACTGTCAGCGGATCGTCATAGACTAGCCCGAAAGCTTCTTCCAAAAGCGCGTCGGGATCAAAGTCTGCGGGATATTCATAGGTTTTACTTGTCACGGAAAGATTTATAATTCGCTCCACGGCAAGCGTGCGAATATCGCCATGTTTCGTTACCCGCACAAATATATAGAGGCCGCCATTCCATTCAAAAAATGTGAGAGGCTCAATATCAAACTTTTTAATCTGATCATTACTAAATGAATGATACGCAACGATACAAGCCTTTTGCTGCATTATTGCACTGGTAATAATATCAATGATCTCATCTTTTTCCGAATAATCCTTAACAAATTTTGTGTTGGTAATGAAAAGGGACTTTACCTTCTCCAATTTATCAGCCAAGCCTTCCGGGACAAAAACATCAAGCTTGGCAAATGCTCTGTTAATATTGGCTTCGATGTCCGTTCCCTTATAAAGGCGAGAGTGGCCTTTGAGAAAGTACAGAGCTATAATTTCTGTCAGTGATAGGTTGAGATTAGCCACTTTCATATCCAGAAGCCGCTTGCAAAACTCTTTGTCCAGATAATAACGGACTTCATTCCCTAACACAGGTTTATCTTTATCAATCACAAAGCCGAAGTCATATTGCAGTGTCTCCATAACCCGGTATGCTTGACGCTTGTCAATATCAAGCTGCTCACAGAGCGAAGAGATGGTAGTTCCTGTCGGTTGTGCCAGAAGATTTATGGCATCAAGAATCTTTTTAAGAATGCGTCCACGCATATTTATTTCTCCCGAAAATTATTAATTTCTAACACTACGAATTACATATCATAATAACCCATTTTAAATTTATTTGCAGATAAATAATCGCGGGTATGAATCCCAAAGCAAACTGCGAGGTATCATACCCTCCGCTTTGCGGGATTGTTCAACTTACTAATTCCACTGCGCTTCGGCCTACATACACAGGCCTTCACTTTCGGAATTAGAGTTTCACAAAAATAATTTTTTGAAAATGTCCAGAAATGACACTCCCCGAGCGTATATTCTGCTCAATTAAATTGTCAGCTCTTTTAAAATCAATTCGAGGTGCGATAACGACCAGCCTGAAGTCGGTCGTAAATCACGCAAGAAAACAAATCCTGCAAGGGAGGGATGAAACAGCGTGCCGGCCCAAAGGTCGTAGGTAGCTAACCGGAAATGGCACGCTAAGAAACGTTATTTATTTTATGCAATTATCAATACCCTAGAAGGAGAGAGATATGAGATCAATCCATATGGCCAGTGCTATGCTCACTTTTAATCCCGAAAAGGCTCTCAAGATATTCCGTGTGGGCGATGTGCTTCAATTTTATCCCCAAATTGGAATTGATTATTACTCTTCATGCCTTCGGGAAGAGCCATATCTGCAACATGTAATTTTTGATATTTATAAGTTTCGCTTCAGACCCATAGCTAGATATTTCAATGATCTCCATAAAAATTGTTATCACTATTTAATTGAGATATTTCCCGATTTCAAGCTGTTCTGCTTCAATTGGACAAAACCATACAAGTCATATCTAAAAATTGGCCAATGGTATGAAGGTCATGGACAATTAAGAAACTGTGGCAACGCATCTGAATATAATGAGAACATTTCACCATTGATCATAAATGGCATTCTCAGAGCTGGGAAGTTGACAGGTATATATGAAAACCTTTTATGGCATGATTACGGGAATGATATGGAACCTGGGGTAAATCTTTTCAGACATAGCAAAAACGGCTATTCGTATGGAGATGTCCTTAATGGGTTCGGCTATTCTAAAAATCTTGAAGAATTCATTGCCAATTCATCCGCATGCAAAGAAAGGTATATCGACTACAATTCTACTGAGGAACTTCCTGAATACTCGAATATTATCTTTTGTGTCAATATTCTTGATCAGCAAAATATCTTTTAATAAAAATGAAATTCCACGCCGTAAGCTACGGGGATTTGACCCGTATAGATTAAACAAACAAACATAAAAAAGGAGGAGAAAATGGAAAACAAACGAAATGCATACGCAGTAAGGAATATAGTGATGTTGGTAGTAGGTATATTATTTTTAGTTGGCTGTGCTTCCACAGGCGAGTTCAAGGGACAAGCAACCGGTGCAGCAGCGGCCCTGACTAAGAAAAATTACAAAGTTGTTAAAGTAGGAGCAAAAGGAGAAAGCACTGGTTTCAGATTATTCGGCATCATTCCCTTCATCAGCCCGACAATGTCTGAAGCGAAGGAAGGTATGTATAGTTCGGTAGGTACAACTCTGGAAGGGAAAGCCATTGCTCTGGTTAATCAGACCGAGGATAGATCAAGCATGTATTTCATCTTGTTTTCCATACCGAAAATCACGATTACTGCTGACATAATTGAGTATCTCGACGAACCAGCCACAAAATAATTTTATAATGCAAATCCAGACTATGCGGTAGAAATTATAGGAGAGCTGCTTATGATTACAATTTATGAAAAAGTTTCATTCATTATTAGCGATAGAAATCCGCATCATCAGGTGATTGAAAAGGCAGTCAGGATTATAAAAGAGAAATTTGCAGGTAAATTTAATGTCAACAACCTAACGGCTCTTGATTCATTCTCAGATGAAGAAAAGAAATACCTAAGAAATATGTTTTCT
>CAZWKB010000048.1:1459-3569 GCA_964633925.1 uncultured bacterium | reverse complement strand
ATGTTTTCTCATAGTATTACTGAAGTGAATGCTTGGGAACACCGCTTCTTCCTTGAAAAAGATACTTGGAAGTATGAAGCATCACATTATGACTATAAAACTACAATCAGATTGATACTGATGCTGCTGAATACCAGCAAAACTTCCGTCGGCGAAATAATCTATACAAATGATTATCAATTAATAGAAAACCTCTGGCATGACTGGTTAAAATTATTGGACTATGAGACGCGCTGGGTGCTTTATGAATATCATTATTTTGATGAGAAGGAATTCATAGAATTTGTAAGTCATAACCTCAAAAGTAAAATCGGGGACTCTTGTGTTTTTAATTTTGAATTCCTTAAAGCCTTTATGGAAACAAAAAACGATTATCATAATAATAAGGCTTATTCCATATTGGAAAAAGCAATAGAGTCATAATTGTTAATAACAAATTTACCCAGTACAAATTAAGCTACTATTAACCTTTTGCAAGAATATGGAAGATTAACAATTAAGATGAAGTATTTTTTATGGGCTTATTGGAGACCGAAAAATGAAAGACATTGACAAATCCATAGATAAAGAACCACCATACAATCTAAAAGCTGAGCAGTCTATATTGGGAAGTATTTTGCAGGATAACAGCTCGATTAACACCGCGATGGAAATATTAGATAAAAGCGATTTTTATAGCGAGGCTCATCGCGATATTTTCTTTGCTATGATTGAGCTTTCTGTAAAAAACGAACCTGTTGATCTGATCACTTTAAGCAATGTGCTGGAAAATAAAAACATGCTGTATTTAGTTGGAGGAGCTTCTTATCTTGCATCTCTTATGGATGGTGTGCCTTCCACTCTTAATGTTTCTAATTACGCAAGAATTGTTAAGGAGAAAGCACTTTTCCGGGAGCTGTACTGTGCAGCAAAGGATATTATGAATAACTGTTTGGAGACTGGTTCTGATATTGATCAGGTTTTAGATAATGCTCAACAAAGAATTCATGAAATCTCAGGAAACAATCATTCTCAGTGCTTTTATTCGATTGAATCAATTATCAAGAATAGCTTCCATACAATTGAAAAGCTTTATGCCAGTAAAGAGTATATTACCGGTGTGGCAACTGGTTTTGAACAAGTTGACGATTTAATTTGTGGTTTGCAGCAATCTGATTTGATCATTATTGCCGGATATCCAAGGATGGGGAAAACTGCTTTTGCCTTGGACATAGCTCGATTTGCAGTAATTGAATTGCAAATACCAGTAGCTATCTTCTCTATGGATAATTCCAAAGAACAACTTGCTTACCGTTTGCTTGCTTCTGAAGCTAAAATAGATGCTCAACGACTGAGGAAGGGTTTTTTAGGTGAAACGGACTGGCCGAAGTTGACTACTGCTGCTGAACGCTTTTCTGTGGCGCTACTTTATATTGATGATACTCCGGCCATGTCTGTTTTTGAAATGAAAGCTAAATCGCGCAGGATGAAAGATGAAAATGGTCTTGGTTTAATTGTAGTGGATTATATGCAATTAATGCGAATAGATAGTCATGGTAACAATCGTGAACAGGAAATATCAGAAATCATCCGATCATTAAAGGCTCTAGCTATGGAATTAAAAATACCAATTGTTGCTCTTTCACTTCTCAATCACAAACATAAAGACCGCATTAGCAGTCGAACCCAAATGTTGGATTTACGCGATTCAGGTGTTATCGAACAGGATGCTGATGTTATCGCTTTCATCTACAGAGATGAGTTCAACAATAAGTCAGATGATAATCCACAAAAAGGCATGACCGAAATTATTGTTGCCAAACAAAAAAATGGCCCCACCGGTACCGTCAAACTGAAATTTATGGATAAATTTATGAGATTTGAAAATTTAGCTAAAGGCGATAGCAATCAATAACAAGCATCAATGAAAACGGTTACAGATCCGCCACGTCAGAAGATCCCAGCGGAGTTCAATCTGCATTTTAATATGGAATATCCGCCGGAAGAAACACAAATGCAGCAATGGGAAAAATACCTGGCTAAAAATAAAGTTAGCGATGATGAACTGGTATCACTGGTAGAAAATAATCCCATGCATGCTACAGAAATTGATTTTATAGCCAAACAAGCG
>CAZWKB010000048.1:0-1353 GCA_964633925.1 uncultured bacterium | reverse complement strand
TAGTAATGTCATTGCCCGCTATCGCCCCAAAAGCTCAGCACCACTTTTGTTTGGGAGATCAAAAGGGATTTAAAAATTTTGTGTTTCCTTTTTGAAAAAAAATAACATATGCTATGACAAAATCTAAATCAGCGGAAAAAATTACGGATATTAATTGTTACACATTAGAAATACGAAAGGATTAATCCCATGAACGAAGCGGTATATGAAATAACCCCGCAGGTAGATGCAACTCAGGAGTTTATTGAAATTGCAAATGATTTTTCTAATCCCTTAGATATAGTCCGAGAAGCAATAAGCAATTCATACGATGCGAGAGCGACCCGAATATGGATTTCTTTTGAGGTAGTCACGCAGTATGGAGAAGCTGTCTTAAAAATATCCATAAAGGACGATGGAAATGGGATGGATGACGTTGGGTTACAGTCATTCTTTGATTTAGGTAATTCGTTAAGGCGAGATGACCCTGACGCTATTGGGGAGAAAGGGCACGGAACTAAGGTATATTTCAATAGTAGGAAGATTGAAGTCATAACCCGTAAGAACGGATCACAATATCATGCGTCCGTCGAGGACCCTTTCAGAAAACTACACAACCGAGAAATACCGAAGGTGTCTGTTGCTAAGATAGATTCCGACACCAAAGAGAGTGGCACAGAGATCATAATATATGGGTATAACAACAACCGGCGAGATAAGTTCACTCACCACATTTTAAGAGACCATGTGATGTGGTTCACTAAGCACGGGGCTTTCGATAATATCGTCTTGCCAGACAAAAACAAGAAACCTTTGCTCTTTCTAAAAGGTCTTGGTCAAGTTGACTACGAAGAAATTCCCTTTGGTCATTACTTTCCGGAAGACAGCAAAGACATAAACAAACTATTTGAAGAGTACATAATAAAGGCCCCAGATTATTACTGCAAGCGCATCGTAAAACGAGGACATCTGAGGAATTTCCCAGAAATCACATATGATGCCATTTTCTGTATAGAGGGAAAGTACGTTAAATACGAATACAACAAAATGTTGCGCCACCCTGGATATCCAGCCCCTTCAGGAGCATATACCATACAGGAGCGCTACGGTCTCTGGCTCTGTAAGGATTTCATTCCAATACAGAAAAAAAATGAATGGATAACTTACAAAGGGTCTGAATACACCAAATTTCACGCATTCTTTAACTGCCAAAACCTAAAACTCACTGCCAACAGGGGGTCGGTCGAGAATACGCCGTCTGAAATACTCAGTGATATTCAAGAGGAAATCGAAAAAATAAACAGCGAGATCAGAAACAGCGACGACTGGCGGAATATAGACTGGCTTGAAGATGAAGCCGTTTCATATCAAACA
>CAZWKB010000047.1:0-9267 GCA_964633925.1 uncultured bacterium | reverse complement strand
GCCGTCCTCTCCCCCTTCTACCTCCTATCTCCTGCCCCCGGAATTCTCTCTCCTGAATACTGAATACTGTCCCCTCCCCCCTGTCCCCCCTTCTTCTTCCCCCCCTTGTCCCAATACCACCGCAACGCCTGCCGCCGAACTTCAACCTTCTCCGGAGCCAGATACGACTGTTTCCACGCCAAATGTTCCTTGAACGCTTCTACGCATGCCAACTTCCCCGTCTCCCGCAGCCAGTAGCGAAACTTCACCACCGCCTCCCGATACACTGGCTGCAAACCCGCCGGCACCGTGTCCCTCAACACCCTCTCCCAGTCTTCAAACTCAACAATCCGGTCCTCCATCGCGCCCTCCAAGTTGTCTTTATGCCGTTCTTTCAATAGTTGTCTTTGTGCATCAGCTCTCTCCCAGACATAAAGACAACCCGTTCAATCTCACCCATCTTCTCAAACCAGCCTAACCGATTGCAATACTGAACATTCGTTCCCTTGACTTTTCCAAGCCGCCCCACCACAATTCCCCCAAAAGTGGAGGATCGAATCGCCCCAAATTAACAACTGGCGGTTCGTTCAATAATACTGTTGGCAAGAAAAGAAGGAGAAGATGCACTATGCCCATCGCATGCATGCTGGGTCTACACAAGTGGAATGGTTGCACGTGTAAAACATGCAACACCCACCGCGATTCTGGACATGATTTTGTCAATATATGCGGGCCGTGCTCGATTTGCGGCACAATGGACCCATTTGCTGACCACGACTGGTCCAAGGACTGCGGAAAATGCGCGCGGTGCGGCTATGCTTATTATCTGAGTGAAATGCGACACGATACTTCCAAAGACTGCGAGATTTGTTCTCGGTGCGGAAGAAGTCTCCCACAATGGTCACATGATTGGTCCGCGGACTGCCATCGATGTGCCCGATGCAAGAAGACAAGGAGCACACCACACGATTTCGCCAATAACTGTACTAGGTGTGCACAATGTGCCGTCAAATGCCCCGCCGCACACATTTGGGAGAGCGGTATCTGTCGCACCTGTGGAATGACCACAGCCGGAGCAGAGAGAGCGTTAATCAAGGAACTCCTTGGGATTCACGAGAAGTGCCGTGCTTACTCTTCCGGCGTTTACAAAGTGCTACGCTGGCATTCTGGCGAAGATGTCACCCAAATGGCGGCCTTAATCTACGAACTGGCACAGGTGCGAGGCGAGAGATCCATCGAGCGGATCAAGGCTTACGCTATACATTTCCTGTCTGGCGGAGGAAGTTGCATCGGAGACCCTGCCACTGCCGTGGAATTAGATGGCATCTTGGTTCACGTTCTTGGTGCATCCCCATCGCACTGGATCGACCAACTCCTAGTGGAACTCAAACGTCACGCTGTGGAACAAAGTGGTTTCACAGAACTTCTTACGAGCGTAAAAGAGCGTGGGATGTGTTCCAAGAGGGAATGTATCGGGAATACCCTTACGCCAGGTGAGGTTGCTCTTTTCCCTCTTGATGACGTCATAAGGCACTGGGAGTTGTCGGACGAGAAGCTTAGGCAATTGGACAACGAGACCTGAGTTGTGCCCTCCCAGAGTCGCACTTAGAAACTGGAAGGTGAAATGGTTGAACAGGTGGGACAATGGGGATGCCAACAACGGCCTGAACCCAACCGTTGCCCCGCTCTGGCGCGGGGCAACGTCGGGTTAGGCCGGGCGTTGGGCAGAGGAAAGTATGAAGACATTATCAAGAGAAGAAGCCATCACGCGATACAGATTTAGTTCTGAAAATGCGTTGCCGGACCTTCGTTCGGACTACCGAGAAAAGGTTCGTGCAGAGATGAAAAGTACCCTTCCTGCTTACATTGTCGCCATTATCTTCTTCCTGGTCCTCATGCCAGCTTCCGGGGCCAGAATTGAATACGTGTTACTTGGAGCCTTGCTGCTCGGTGGCGTATTCATCGGTTCCGCAGTTTATCGTTTGAGAAGATTCCCGCCCGCGTTATACCTGCCTACAAGAGACCAGTTGAAGGCAGATATTCAGAAGCACTTGGATGACGTGGAAGATCAACACAAGACAGTAGTCGCCCAATTTGAAAACCTCCTCTTCCAACTGCCAATTCAAACGAGCCATTCTCATGCCGCATGTAGAACCGTGAGCCGCAGGCAGTTGGCTGAAAGACTCTTTAACAGGATATCAATTGATCGCCTGCATGGTTCTCAGTACCGGACGGGCGATGGCAACCTATACTTCATAGAGCGCATTAGTGAGGACGAATACCAGAATTACTATCTGGAGACGGATGCAGAAGATGCCTACGGGGTTCGAAACACACTTGTAAAAGATGCGTCGTAGAAACTTGGCCCAACCAAGCGTCGCAGACTACTCCGCTTTGCTCCGAGTCTGAACGCTGACGTTGGGTTACGAAATATTGAGGCTACATAATGAATACCAAAGCATTAAAGAGCATATTTTTCATTTGCGCTACTCTCGCTGTTTTCCATATTGAGTCTCAACTTGCGGCTTCCGAACCCTCAAGGGAACTATTTGCCAGGGTTCGACCCAGCCTTGTCGTTATCTCAACACCCAATGGCGGCGCTGCTTCTGGGTTTATTGCTTCTATTGGGGAAAAAAAATATTTAATAACAAATGAGCACGTCTTAAGTAGCGGATTTCCTCTGATAGCAAAACTACTAAACGGAAATCAGTTAAAGTTTGGTCAACTTGATCTTGCCAACGACAGAGACTTGGTTCGGATAGAAATCATCGACCCAGTAGTCTCCGATCTTGTTATTTCACTCGAGGAACCGAATGTAGGCGATACGATAGCTGTATTCGGAAATAGTGACGGAGAAGGAGTAGCAACCAGCCTCGAAGGTGAAATTCAGGGAGTTGGCCCTGATCGACTAGAGGTTAACGCCCCATTCGTTGCTGGCAATAGCGGAAGCCCAATTGTCGACACCAATGGCGCCGTCTTGGGAGTTGCCACCTATATCACACGCACGACTGACCCCAACGACTGGACCAAGGAAAACACACGATTTACAAAACCTCGTCGATTCGCTCTTAGAATTACAGATATCAAGTGGATACCCATGAAGCCTCGTGACTATCTTATTCGGGCGGACGCCATCGCCGATTTAGAAACATTCTGCATGGATACATTCGATTTGACACAAACCGACAAGTATCTGCACACTGAATATCCAGCAATACTCATATACGATATTTCAGAACACTCATCGAAATATCGTAGAAATTCAGGGTTGTGCAAAGTCCTTAAAGAACTTGCTGACAGTTATTCCGAGTTGTCACACCATGAAGCCAAAGCAAAGAGGGCGGCAAATAGGTATTCCAAAGCAGATTCTTCTCAAGGAAGAATGGATGCAAGAATGGAACACTATATGGCAAGCAATCTTGCCGCCCCACAAGAAAAACGATTTTATAAAGCTTTTGATCAACTCTATCAAATTCCAGCCTCGTTTTTCGGCAATTCAGACTGGAAAACTGATTACTTCAAAGAAGAAGCAAGTTTTTGGTTGTCGATTCTTAAAACCCTAACAACAGATAATTAATAGACAAATACCGAAGACTTCGGTTACAGGCATCCCTACACAAAGTGTAGGGTCCTCTGATCCGTACGGTGAATACAAAGGAAAATATATATGCGCTACTTATACATCGCGATGTTCGCCCTATTTTTGGCTACTCTTACTATTCAGCAGGGTGAAGCACAAGAAGCTCAAGCATTTCTCCGAGTTAAGCGCCTTAGTTCAGGCAAAAAAACTGACAAGAACTGGGAGTCATCTTGGGGTTCATACGATCGGGATTATAAACGCTCAATCTGTATTTCAATTTTTGTAAAAGGAATGGGAAAAACCGCACCGGCCACATTAGAATGGTATTTCATTGCCAAAGACCTGAATTCTGGAAAATCATGGATATTCGATTCGGACAAATCCGAAATATTGCTGGATTCCGCCAAGCCAGACGAATTCGAAAAGACTTCACGAGATATTGCTGCCTCGGTACAGAATTACGTAGCCCTTGGGATGAAAGATAAAGCTGGCAGTAAGATCGATGGATACATTGTTAGGGTCGTGGCTAAAGACAAAATAGTGACAGTCGATGCCTCTTCCAGACCACTTGAAATGATCGGAAAAGACTCTGCTAAACTGGCTGAGTTAGCCACAAATGTTGGTTCGGAAATGTAATAATGCCCAACAAGGCGTTGCTGGGTACCCTCCACAAGGTGTCGGGTCCCCAGAACGCTGACGTTCGAATCAAAGAGTCGGCATTGAGAATGAATAAACGAGCTATCAGCGGCAAAATATCTACGGGAGACGCGCAAAGAGCCGCCCTGCCGCTCGGAAAACCGTTATTTTTCGGCTACAACCACTCTACGGCGACAAAACGGGCCGAAAATGCGCGTAAAACCGAAGAAAGTGGGCCTTACGGCCCGGTTTTCGCGATTTCTCGGACGTTTTCCAAACCTATAGACCTTACTGGCCCGAAAACAGCCAAGATTTCGAACAAGGGGTTGCAAGCTACGACCCACAAGTTGTCGGCTATGCACACCGCTTTCCTCGCTACACAACTTTTTGGTACTGTCCGTGGGTCGCGCTTGAACCCTGACGTTCAAATCATGAGTCTACATTGAAAATGACTACGCGAGGTTATCAGCGGCAAACTATCTATGGGACACGCGCATGAATCCGCGTTATGCCTCGAAAAACCGCTATTGCTCATCTACAACCCTTCTACGGCGGCTAAACGGATTACAAATGCGCGAAAATCCAAAGAAAGTGGGCCTTACGGCCAAGTTTTCGCGATTATCCGAACATTATGGCGATCTATGATCCCTATTGGCCTGAAAACAGCCAAGATTTTGAACAAGGGGTTGCAAACTACGACCCACAAGCTGTTGGCTATGCAATCCTCTTTCCTCGCTACACACCTTATTAGTATTATCCGTGGGTCGAGTTTGAACCCTGACGTTCGATTGTGAAACGGCCCTCAAATTAGTTGGCGTTAATTATGGCCATGCTTTATAAAGACATTATAGTTCAATATAGTAATTGCGAATAACATAACAACATATACAACCAAAGGAAATAGTCCATGAGTGACAAGTTAGTTAAGTGCAAATCGTGCGGAGAAAGTATAAGCATTGAGGCTACGGCTTGTCCCAAATGCGGTGCTCCCAACAAAAAGAAGCGAAATGGTTGTTCCATTGCGCTTGCTATACTCTGCATAGTAATAGGCTGTTTTTGGTTAGCTGCTGACGGATCGGGAGATGCTGATGAATATCTGCCAATCGTCCAAAATGTGAAAGTTCAGGGTGAACTTACGCGAAAGACTGTTCTTGAAACTGTATGCAAGGACACAAGCTGGGACTTTTACTGGTCAGAAAATAAACAACCAATCGTTGAGTTTACAGGAACAATCTACGCATTTCTTGCTCAAGGTGAAGAGAAATACTACAAGCTGCAATTTGTTGTTGATAAAGATGCAAATACATCAAAGATTGCATACATGGAAATCAACTTCCAAGATAGCCCTGTTATGTTATACGCAGGACTTGAATCGAGATTCGCTGAAGTAGTTGAAAATGGCAGTGTTGACAGTATGAAAAAGATGCTCGGCAGTGGAGGTCCCATTAAATAATACCATATTCTTACCATCTTATAAATCAAGATCGACACTGATGATCTATATGTCATAAGTGTCGCCCCACTGATAACATAATAAATAGAAATATTAACAATCATGACACCAGACGCGAAATTGATTCTAGAACAAATATCAGAAGACCAACAACGAGATTTCCAGGCGCATCTCAAAAATTCTATTACCTTATTTTTTAAAGAGAATGGATTGCCTGAAGAATGGGCTAGTAAAATTCAATTTGATATTAATCAATGGTACAAGGAGGATATTTAATGAAGTCGAAAAATGTCACATTTGCTCTTTGTCTTCTTTTTGGGTGGCTTGGAATCCATCGCATTTATGTTGGGAAATGGATCACGGGACTCATCCAGATGTTTACATTCGGTGGGTTCATTATTTGGTGGACAATCGACTTTTTTACCATTCTCGTTGGAAAGTTCAGGGATGCTTCTGGTGCTCTCCTTGGCCAGTCTGTTCAGCAAATCAATTCCTGTTCACAGCAGAAACAGAACGAGTTCATTCAATCAACTTCTTCTGAAATTCCACAAGACGATTGGATTATGAAGGCCAAACCAACCCCATATTGGAAGTTTCTGCTCGGTGCAAACCTTTTCAAAGTCTATCAGCTCGATTTTGTCGAAAAGAAAGGAAGTTGCATCACGGTCGCGGTACAGAGCGGCAAGCGTTGTTCTTTCCGTATAGGTGAGTTTAGCGGCAAATATATTAAGACAAAAGAAGGCATTAGAGATTTTATTTTCAAAAGCACTGCTGGCCCTACACAAAAAGTTACTTTTAGAGAAACTCTTCTTCAAATGCCCGAAGAATGGTGGGATGAACTAGAATCGAAATTAGGGGCCTCAGAGTCTGGTCTTTCAAAAGTATTGCATAGTGCAAAAAATATACTTGGGGACTTTTCTTAAATATAGCTCTTCATACATCCTTCAATGTCGAACAATGCGTTGCTGGGTACCCGCCACAAAGTGTCGGGTCCCCAGAACGCTGACGTTGGATAAAAGTATCTAATGATAAATATTAAACCAATTTGTGCTCATATTCGCCATTGTCTTGAGAAAATTAGCGCCCAGCAACCACCAGAATGCCCCGATTTATTCCGAGATTTTCCGAGAGGGTGCTGCAAAATATCATCGTTTCTAGTCATGTATTACCTCGCCGAATTTAAGGGTGTTCCCAAAAATATAATGACCTTATATGCAAATGCCAATATCGGCAGTGAAAAACATGCTTGGGTCAAATATGGCGATCTCCATATAGACATTACTGGGGATCAATTCGGAAAGCCCAAATTAGTTATTGCGTCCGATGACCCCTGGCCCGACTCCTCCCCAACCCGGCACCCTTTCGATCAGGAAAGATTTAACCGAATATATGAAGCAGATCTAATCACAATCTGCAAACACATCTATTCCCAAGAGTCCGACCCCAAGACGGAAATTCATAAATGAACGGATGGAGACACTCATCGGGAACCAGAACAAAGGAACGATTACGTGACCAATTCGGCGCCGTAATCCAAGATATTGAACATACATTCCTTAATCTGCCCGAGTGTGAATTGGAGTCTCTTTTCCTAAACTATGGAGCGAGTTACGGAAAGAGCGCCGAATCATATGCCCGAAAAACCTACGATGCATGGAAGACTGGAAAGACTAAGCTCAACGGAATCACGGCTGAACGATTGTTAGATATTCTACCATATCATCTTACTTTTAACGAACGATATGATCTATTAAAGAAGTTGCGCACCAAATATGTAAAGAAAACATCGGAACATATTTCTGTTTCACCTGAAAACTGGAAGGTCGAAGTTCATAATTCAATTAACAACATCATTGCCATAAGTCGTGAGTATAGCTTTCCTGAAGTTCTTTATAAAAGGGCAACATGGCTTGCTAACGGGGATGTAGCAGCCGCACAGCGACTTCTTCATGCCGCTGATGTTGACGAGGCGCGTTTGCGAGCCGCCTACTTGGATGCCGAGTTTAAACGTATTGATATGTTTGTATCACATATGAAAGATACACAGTCTGTATCTCACAGAATAATCATCCCACAAGGTGAAATCTATGTTACCATCAATATTCCGAAACAATCAATTTGGAAAAAGACATTTGGAAAATCCAGAGGCAAAACAATGACAGAAGACAAAAACGAGATCATCCGCAAAGAAAACCTAGAAAAGCCAATTGTTATCCCAGCATCGAATAATTCTCTTTTGAATATTGTTGCTGGCGAACTTTCGCAAGAAGAGCGAACGGCGCTCAGAACAAAAGTTATCAATGTGAAGCTAGAACTTGATATTTCACAACACAAAGCAGACCAACGCTTCCTCGACAGCACGAGAGACATGACGAATACCGTTCGTGCCGTCAATTCACTGGAGCAGGCGAGCAGATCTGACTACGAAGTCCGTTCAAGATTCGAAACGGCAAGCGGTTGCACTGACATCCATGTCAAGAAGAACAACAACACCGTGATCATTGTTGTAGCAATCGTGATCGGTTTCATTATTTTCTTGTTGGTAAAATAACATGGTAGTTGTCATCAAACAGAAGCGCCCCCCTTCCTTTGCCATCATAATAGGCACGATCGCTGTGCTTGTGCTCACTATTCTCGGCATCGCTGTTCGATTCTTGAAACCAGACCGCGACATCAATACACCTGCGTACCGCAAATCGTCGTTTGAAGAATTCGGAACATTTTCTGACACCCTTCTAGTACCTGTACTTGAACTTGAGATTTCAGACCATACGCTTGAGAAGAATTGGGTCGAGGCGTTAACCATAGCACTCAACGGACAAGCTGAAGTCACTGTGCCGTATGGTCGTGTGGATGTACTTACGAGCACTTATGCAATTGAGGTGGACTATTT
Source organism: uncultured bacterium (assembly GCA_964633925.1). Lineage (GTDB taxonomy): Bacteria > Margulisbacteria > WOR-1 > JAKLHX01 > JAKLHX01 > CAZWKB01. The sequence continues at coordinate 726 of CAZWKB010000047.1, read as the reverse complement.
ACACAAATTCAAAGAGGGTATTGGTCAAGCACTTCATTACGGTGAGGTAAAGGGCATTACGCCCGGCCTTGCACTTATATATGAAAGAACAACATCCGAGTCTGAATCCGATCTAGCTGCGAAGATTCAGCATATTGAATCCATTTGCGCATCCAAAGGCATCAGACTATTTCTTCTGAAGCAGAAATGAAGAAATCCAACAAGCTGTCGCACCCTATGCGCCGCAAGCGGCGCAAGGGTGGACGCTGACGTTGGCTTCAAAATTATGAAATTCTGGATTTATACTAAAACAACGCTGTTCGCGGCGATTGTAGCGATACCCTTTGCGATGTCCGGAGGATGTATTTGGCAGAATGGCGCAGCCTCCGTGCAAAACGGCAACAGCTCATTCTATTACTTCGACTTCCTCGGCGCCCTAGCCTACTGGGTCTTCGGATTCCCAATCACTATTCTCGCAATGAAAGCCATGCCAACACTCCGATTTGAAGACCATTGGTGGGCTATTCCAACTCTCAGTGCTCTAGTGGTAATCCAATGGGTTATATGGGCAAATCTGATTATCTGGGCCTATAGGCGACTGACAAAAAGAATAGAAAAGAAAAGCCAACAAGCGGGTCCAGGGTACCCTCCACAAGGTGTCGGGTCCCCTGACCCGTGACGTTGGCTTAAAGAAATGAAATTAACGAGACTGCACATTTTACTGGCCGTGCTAGTCCTGACCTTCTG
>CAZWKB010000046.1:3957-9439 GCA_964633925.1 uncultured bacterium | reverse complement strand
TATTTTATCTTAGCTAAGCCTCTAAGGGGGTCACCATGTCCCCATACTTTCCTAAGCCACACACGATTTACGTGAGATTATTCACAAAATATATCGATAATATCTTGATAGCGGTTTCTATTGTCCATTGAATTATAATAGGAGGGATTCTTAGTGGGAGGTTTTTTAAAAGCAAGCGTTTGCCCTTCTTTTGATTTGATAAAAGCAAATATTAATAATGGTCAAACGAATCCAAATATAGTAGCACTTAACAAATTGGCAGATAGAGAATTACACGTCGCTACTATTAATAATATTAATTTCGTTGATCGAATGAGATCATACAGCCGTTTTGCCAATGAAAATGTAGAGAGCACATATATCTCTGCCACCAATTATCTCAATGATGATGCCCATCTGCATTCAGAGATGTCTCCTGAAATCAAAAATAATAGTAATACGGAACATTCCATTTATAATGGCATAAATTGCACCATAAATTGGCAAAATCTTGGTAATGGGAAAAGTTTTCATGGGAATCGAATTCCAATAAAAGAATGCATTGCTTCTTTCCTTCATGACAAGTCTGATGTTGAAAGGATATTCGGAGGAATCGGGTTCAATCTCTCATATAACGATATTTCGAGTGTGTATTTTCATCATTTAGCGACATCGGAAAGAAGTGTCTTTAAAGTGACAATATTCTCGTCGATTGGGCAGCAACTTGCCGAAGCAGCTGCTAAATATGTGGATTCGTCAGAGAAAATGGAAAGAGCAGATTATTTCCACTTTCTTAAAAAGACTGAACTCGTTCCTGAATTTGGAGGTTGGCACAATAATATATATTTTGAAGAATGGATAAAGGGCCCCACAGTCCAAAAACTTGGAAGTGAACGACCTCTCTGTAGCATTGAAATAGAGAATATATCAGAAAATTGGGTAAGGATATGGAGCAATGCGGCATTATATAAAGCTTACAATTATCGAAGGATCGACATGAATGCAAAAAACATTATGTATAAAAATTCAACTGGATTGCCTGATTTCGTTGTTGTTGATATATTTAGCGGGCGAATAGGAGGAAATACTCCGGCGCGAATTCTATACGATATTATAAAAACTTATGTGTTGGATAATAACATTTGGGTAAGATCTGAAAATCCAAATGATGTCTTTCCTGTATTAAGAGGTATCAATAAAGGTTTTGCATATGACAGAATAACGACAAGGGAATTCTTAGTGAATGCGCTAAATGAAAATATGTTGGCAATAAAAGTTCTGCATATGGAAGCTGATATACGCGAATATATTAAGAATGAATTAGGTGAATAATCGATAAAGTCCGTTCATCAACAACCTGGCAGAATCCTATAATTTGACACAAATGAAATCCAACCTCTCACTCGTCCTGTCAGGCGGTTTCGTCAAAGGCTCCGTAATATCGACAAGTGAGCGTGTTAGAATACTCTAATTCATAGTGGTCGGAAAAATGGGAAGGTAAATTCGATTGGAATACAATTTTCATGAGATATTTCGAAAACATCAGGAAGAAGAAAACAATAGAAGAAGTCTGTTTGGATTAATTAAACCAATAATAAGTATTCCGTTTAAAGATTTAACGCTTGTTGCTAAGGAGATTGTTGCTGAAATATTTAAAACATTAGACAATGATTATAGCCTTCTTCCTGATGATCTAATAAGTTTGTACAAGCAATCAAAAGATTGCGATAAAAAACGTATTATTTGTGATTATATTTCAAGCATGACCGATAGATACGTATTGGAGTATTACGGACGATTAAGATCAGAAAACCCAGAAACTATCTTTAAACCCATATAAACCCATTCTCTTAGCCCTTTTTTCGGAGGGTTTGGGGGGAGAAAAGAGGGCTAAAGATTAGCCCCTTATCTTTCCGAGATTTCTCTTCTTACAACCATGTATGCATTTGGTATAATAAGAGATATAGTTCGGCGGGATTCAGTTACCCGCAGTTTTTCATTTAGCCGTTGTAGCGGAATTGGCATACGCTCATGACTTAGGATCATGCGGGGAAACCCTTAAGAGTTCGAGTCTCTCCAACGGCAATTTATTTTAGTCTTATGCTGATATCGTTCTTTCTTTTGCCCATAATCTAAGAGATTTTATTTCCTCGTGTTTTAACACTGATAAAGGTTTTGTTGATTCAAGTTGTTCTGTTATATGCTGAGTGGTTATCTGTTCTTTATTTGACGAAGCTCTATATGAGGCAGATATTATTGCCTGCTCTATCTCTGCCCCGCTAAAATCTGACGATAGTTCACCCATTTTGTTTATGTCAAAATCAGTTGCGTTAAGCTTCCTTTTGCTAAGAAGTACTGAGAAGATATCGTTTCTGGTTTGTTTGTCTGGAAGATCTACAAAGAATATTTCATCGAATCTTCCTTTTCTTAGGAACTCCGGAGGTAGATGATATACATCATTTGCTGTTGCCGCAACGAAACAGTCACTTTTTCTTTCTTGCATCCATGTCAAAAAAGTTCCCAAAATGCGTTGTGACACCCCGCCATCAATATCAGCTCCTGAAGAAGCAAATCCTTTTTCGATTTCATCTATCCATAAACAAATAGGGGACAGTTTTTCAACAACGGTCAGTGCTTCTCTGAGTTTGTTTTCGGTTTCTCCTATATATTTGCTATATAGTCTCCCAAGATCTAATCTGTATAGCGGCAGGCATAATTCAGATGCAATAGCTTTTACAGCTAAACTTTTTCCGCAACCTTGAACACCCATTAATACAACGCCCTTTGGAGAAGGCAATTGAGATGATCTGTTCAAATTGAAACTGTTTTTTCTTTCGTTAAGCCAGCGTTTTAGATTGTTAAATCCCGCAATGCTGTTTTTATCCTCTGATAAATAGAACTCTAATATGCCATCCTGATCAAATACTTTTTTCTTGTATTTCTCGATACCCCCAAAATCGTTGATATCGAAAATATTGTCATCTACTACGCAGGAGTTAATGATATTTCTAATTTGTTGTGCAGATAATCCTTTTAACGCTCTTGCTGTTTTATTCAATTCTTCATTGTTTAAAGACACTGCAGTTTTATTGTTATATTTCTTAAGGTCTTCTGTCGTTTCATCGATAATGATCTTTATTTCTTCTTCGCTTGGATATCCGTCAGTTATATGAATAGAGACTATCTCTATCTCTTTTGGCAGCTTATATTCTGATGATGTGATCGCTATCGTATTTCTGGTTTCTTTGATGCTATTAATGATATCTTTGAAAAGCCTTACAGTCAGAGGGTCTTCAAGATATTTGTCGAAGTCTTTCAATATGAACAAACCAGGTTTGACGCCATTATTTTCTTTTGTTGCAATAAGACCATGAATAGTTTGAAGCATCAATTTCGGGTCTTTTGTTTTGTAATATGGAGCTTCCCCATAGAGAACTTTAAGACCGTCAGTTAATGACCATACATAGGACACAAGGTCTACTTCGTTCGCAATATTTACTAATTGCTTAACAGTATAACCTTCATCTATCGTTTCAATATATACTACAGGATATCTAGATCTGATTATTTGCTTGAGTTCGTTGTTATCATTCATAATATATTTGCTATTATCCTACTCTCTCCCTCCAACTACTATTTCAGGAATTCTTACGGTTGGCATAGCATCTGTTACAGGAGCATGATCTCCTTTGCCGCAAGTTCCCGTAATGAAGTGGAGGTCATTTCCAACCATATCAATGTCTTCTAGTATCTTGGGTCCGTTACCGATCAACATTGCGCCACGAACAAGTTCTTTTGTTTTTCCATTTTCAATAATATAGGCTTCCTGAATATCAAATACAAAATCACCGTTAGTAACATTTACCTGACCACCACCGAGTTTCTTTACCAATAAACCGTTACTGATAGAATCAATGATATCTTGCGGTTCAGTTCTTCCTCTTTCAATATATGTGTTAGTCATTCTTGGCTGTGGTTTTAATCTGAAATTTTCTCGTCTTCCGTTTCCTGAAGAATTTATTTCAAGAATATTTGAGTTGTAGATGTCACTCATAAATCCTTTTAGTATTCCGTTTTCAATCAAGATCTTTTTTTGTGCAGGAGTCCCTTCATCATCAATAGAATATGATCCGTAAGCATATGGGATTGTTGCATCATCAATAACTGTAATAAGATCTGATGCGACTTTCTGTCCGATTTTTCCACAGTAAACAGAAGTGTCTTTTACAATAAAATCAGCTTCCAGCCCATGTCCGCAAGCTTCGTGTATTAATGTTCCTCCTGCTTCGCTCATTATTACGATTTTCATTTTTCCTGATGGGGAATGTCTTGCACTCAGCATTCTAACAGCTCTCTCCGCAGCTCTGATCGCAAGCTCTTCAATATTTTCTTTTTTAAAAAGATCGAAGCCAACAAGTCCTCCTGCTGTCTCATATCCTGTTTGAAGTATCCCGTTATTTTCAGCAATGACATTTATGATAAACCTTGTTCTCAGTCTTGTATCGGAAACGTTTAACCCGTTGGAGTTTGTAATATTTATTAATTGTGTTTTATCTCCGTATGAAACTGTGACCTGTTTTATATATGGGCTGACAGATCTTGCGGCTTTGTTTGCTTTTTCTACCAGAGCTATTTTCTGCTCTATGGAGGCGTCACTGACAAAGTTGTTTTCATCTTCTGTTGATTTAAAACGATAGTCGATAACTTTTTCTTTTATTATTCGTGTTCCTTTTCCGGATTCACTGCCGGAAACTAATTTGTCAATTTTATTATCTTCCATGACAATAGAAGTGGAGCTTGTACGCTCTGTAAATGTATCTTCGAAAACGAATTGTTTATTCATGATTTAATTATAAAGTATCGTGAGATAAATGTGTAGAAAATAAAAATATGTTTGAATTATGCAAAAAAGATGGTAATATATTAATTAATGATGATGAAGTATTGAAACACAAATCAATTTGTGATTTCAAAGAAAGGAGAAAATTAAAATGGCAGCAAAGAAAAAAGCAGCAAAGAAAGTAGTTAAGAAAGCAGTGAAGAAAGTAGCAAAGAAAGTAGCAAAGAAGAAAAAGTAGTTTGCTGGGAGTGATTACAGAGATTTTTTATCTTTGCATTTGATCAGCTCCGATATGATTTGATTTGCGGGAGTGTGGACTCCAAGGTCTTTTCCCATCTGAGCGATCATCCCGTTTAGATAATCAATCTCTGTTCTCTTCCCTTTTTCAATGTCCTGCAACATTGATGGTCTGTGTAAGTATGTCAGTGGTACAAGCCGGTTAAATAATAGCTTAGTAAATTCCTCTCTTGTTTTTGGTTCAAGTTCAAGCCCTTTAGCAGATGCAACCAAATAGATTTCATGGATTATTTTTCTCATTAGATCTTTGCTATATTCAGATTCAAGAAGCTTCCCATAGTTCACGTTCAGAATACATGCCAATGCATTTAATGCACAGTTATACAATACTTTTGCCCAAATGACCTTTGATATTTCCTCGCTTAC
>CAZWKB010000046.1:1404-3947 GCA_964633925.1 uncultured bacterium | reverse complement strand
GCTCCGGTAAATGTTTTTGCAATTTCTTCAACATCTTTAGCTTCTGTTCTGCTGTTTACTCTTCCGATTATTACTTCATCCGCACTTACTGTAACTTTTACGCTGGCAGGGGCCAACATCTCTGCTCCAAATATTACTCTGCCACCAATTGTTTGTGCTTCTCCCACAACTTTTGATATTGTGTCTATATTGCCGATTCCGTTTTGAAGTGAAACAACATATGTGTTTACTCCGGCAATATATCTGATGTCGGCCATAGCGGCTGATGTGTCGTAGGCTTTTACTGTAAGTAAAATAAGATCGAAAGTATCGGCATGTTCTTCTTTGAGCTGCTCACTATTGAAATACCCTTTTATCCCTTCGATATGATGTTCTCCCCAAATTCCGCTGATATCAAGCCCTTTGGTTTGAATCCTGTCTATATGTTCGGGACGTCCAAAAAGTATAACGTCTTCGCCGGATTTTGCAAGCAATCCTCCAAAAACTGAACCGATAGAACCCGCTCCGTATATAAGTATTTTCATTTGGTAAATAATAGCATGGTAGTAGCAATGTGGGTAGGGGCGGGGATTATCCCCGCCCCGTAAATCTGTTTACTGTTTTGTTGCGTCTATCATTATCTGGGTTGCTTCTTCTTGGATCAGTTTTAAGTGTTCTTCACTGATAAAGCTCTCTGCATATACTTTTGCGACGTCTTCAGTTCCTGATGGTCTAATTGCAGCCCATCCGTTTTTTGTTACGATCTTCAGGCCTCCGATTGCTCCTCCATATGGAGCTTCAATCATTATTGAAATAATGTCATCTCCTGCAAGAGTTTTTGCTTTAATGTCTGAAGCTTTTAAGTCCAGCAACTTTGCTTTTGTCTCTCGGTTTGCTGCCGAACCTATTCTTCCATAAAATGGCATGCCATGTTGCTTTGTTAACTCTTTAAATATGATACCTGGGTCTTTTTTTGTCTTGGCAAGTATCTCAGCTGCAAGCAATCCAAGGATAATTCCATCTTTGTCTGTTGTCCAAACGGAAGCGTCTTTTCGAAGGAATGATGCCCCTGCGCTTTCTTCACATCCAAATGAAACACTTTTGTCATACAATCCATCAGCAAAATATTTAAAACCAACAGGAGTTTCGTATACATCTTTCCCTGCATCAGCAAGTATTCTGTTTATCAAAGAGGTTGTTACAACGGTTTTTCCAAACATAGCATTTGTTGGCCAGTTTGGTCTGTTGTTTAATAAATACCAAACAGCAACAGACAAGAAATGATTAGGATTCATCAGTCCCATACTCGGAACGACTATCCCGTGTCTGTCTGAATCTGTATCATTTCCCCATGCAATATCATATTTATCTTTTAATGCTATAAGACTTTTCATCGCGTTTGGGGAGGAACAGTCCATTCTTATCTTTCCGTCCCAATCAAGATTCATAAAGCCAAAGGTCATGTCTATGTTAGGATTTACTATTGTCATGTTCAATCCGTACATTTCTTTTATTTTTTGATAATACTCTAGTGAGGCTCCTCCAAGTGGATCTACTCCAATATTAATTCCTGACTTTTTTATGGCATCCATGTCAATTATGTCTGCCAGTGCTTTGACATAAGGAGTAACAAAATCATATCTCTTTAACAATGGATTCTTAAGAGCTTTTTCTAGAGAGGCTTCTACTTTAACTCCTTCATTTCCATTCTTAAGATATTCATTCGCTCTGTTCTCTATCCATTTTGTAGTTTTTGAATTAGCCGGTCCACCATTTGTCGGGTTGTATTTTATTCCGCCATCGGTAGGAGGATTGTGTGATGGTGTAAGGATCAATCCGTCTGCTCCGCTGTGTTTTTTATTGTACTCCAATATTGCAAACGATATAGCAGGTGTTGGAGTAAATCCTGATTTGCCATCAAAATGAAGAGCTTCTTCAAACAAGACTTCAGTATGATTTGCAGAAAGCACTTTTAGTGTTGTTTTCATAGCTGGTTCAGATAATGCATGAGAATCAATTCCAACAAATAGTGGCCCTTTTATATCATTATCAATTCTATAGTCAACAGTGGCCTGCACAATAGCTTCTATATGAGATTCGGTAAACGAGTCTCCTCGTCCTCTATGTCCCGATGTTCCAAACGAAACAAGATTGTTCACGTTCGTAATATCTGGCCTTACAAAATATCCTTGATTAATAGTCGATAGATTTGGAGTTGCTCCAGGAACAGTGTTTGCGATCTTTCCAGCATTAATAAAACTCATTGTCTTCTCCTTTTATTTCCGCATATAAAATGCGGTTATATTTTACAGACAATAACATATCGGAAGATAGGAAATAAAATTTCACTGAATTTCCAGTTCATACATTATCATAGCAATAACGGCCGGGCCTGCGGTTTCTGTTCTTAAAATCCTTTTACCAAGCGATACGGGAATATATCCATGTGATTTTGCCTTGTCGATTTCGTTTGACGAAAATCCACCTTCTGGGCCGATGATGATGGATATTGATATGCCCGATCGTAGAGACGCATTGCAATGCGTCTTTACAAATGGGGCAAT
>CAZWKB010000046.1:0-1394 GCA_964633925.1 uncultured bacterium | reverse complement strand
TTTATATCGTACGTGGTTTTGTCGTTGATAAATTCATCAAATGTCATCAACGGTTTTATTTCCGGTATCAAATACCGTCCGGATTGTTCTGCCGACTCGCTGGCGATCTTTTGCCATCTGTCAGTTTTTTCGCCTTTTGCTACGGATCTTTCAGAAAGAATAGGGGAGATGGTTGAAACTCCAAGCTCTGTAGATTTTTGAATGATCTCATCCATCTTAGACATTTTTGGTAGGCATTGTCCAAGATTTATTTTTATTTTTGATTCTGTTTCTAATTGTTTTACGGAAGATACTGTTAGAATGATACTTCCTTGCGAGATCTCTTTAATGATGCTTGTATATTCTTTACCACTGCTGTCAAAACAAATTACTTTATCGCCGGGAAGTTTTCTTAAAACATTTTTAATATGATTGACGTCACTACCGCAGATATTTAATATCTCACCATTGATTTGTGAAGATGGAACAAAGAAACGGCTCATTTTATGCCTTTTATCTTCTTTAATAATTCAGCTTGTTCTTTTGAGATCCTTGTTGGAATATCCACTTGTTGTTCAACAAAAAGATCTCCTCTGCCATGTCCCTGAATGCGAGGCATTCCTTTGCCTTTTATTCTTGTTACTGTATTTGGTTGAGTCCCGGGGACGACTTTAAATTTTATTTTTTCGTCTATTAGTTGTATATTGATCTCATCTCCAAGAATTGCTGTAACAAAATCTATTTTTTCCTGTACATATAGATCATCAGTTTGTCTTTTTAATTTTTGATGAGATCTTACAGTTATCATTATATAAAGATCTCCGTTAGGGCCACCTTTTGGTCCGCTGTCGCCAGAGCCGGAGACTCTCAATCGATAACCGCTATCTATACCGGCTGGTATATTAACTTTTATTGAAGCTTTATTTTTTGTTCTTCCGTTACCATTACAGGCTTTACATGGTTTTGTGATAACTTCGCCTTTGCCACTACAGGCGGCACATGGAACTACCTGTGCAAAGCTTCCAAAAACGGTTCTTTGTGTATGTTGCACCTGACCTTGGCCTCCACAAGCAGAACATTTTTTTATTGCTTCATCGTTTTCGGCGCCTTTTCCTTTACATTTATCACAATGCTCAAGATGAGTAATTTCTATATTTCTTTCGCCTCCATGATATGCTTCTTCAAGAGTTAATGTCATATCATATCTAAGGTCATTGCCGCGTTCAGGTCCTTTTTTTCGCCTGCCTCCACCCGCATTTCCTCCGAAAAATGATTCAAATCCTCCTGCAAACGATGAGAATAGATCCTCAAGATTTATTTCTCCGGAAAACCCTTGTCCTCCTCCAAATCCTGATTCCGGCCCCACGCTTCCATATCGGTCATATTGGGCCTTTTTTTGTGGATCTCCAAGGGCT
>CAZWKB010000045.1:8884-10671 GCA_964633925.1 uncultured bacterium | reverse complement strand
ACGCCTTCGCTTGCAAGGACAATAGCTCCCTGTAAATCGGCATTTGTTATGCCGCGAATCTGGAGCAGATTTTTAGCATCCTCTGGAGACAGATTATCAACTAAGTGCTGTGCCAGGTAAATTTTCCAATCTTTGTCAACCTCATCCCAACGCAAGAGATCCTTGCCGGATATAACCCAGAGGACATTTGCAGGCCATGGCAATTGGCTCACCAATTCACGAACCCATGCATCACGCTCATTATAATTACCGGTTGTCCTGTTTGTTTCCCAAAGGGCTTCATAAGTATCAATAAAAAAAACAACCGGATGATTCATCTTCTCAAGATAAGCTGAAAGATCCTCAGCCCACCACATAGGTAAGCGTTCTTCAATTTCTTTTGGTTCTAAATATTCTAACTGTGTCAAACTTTCTTTACCGCGGCTATCCCACCATGTTTTGAATGTCGATTGACCTTTCAGAAGCATTAGCGTTATTTTAGGAATCACACCAACAATGGGCATATCCCCTAAGGTAGAAATAATTTCAGACATTATTGAGCTATTTTCCATAAAAGGTATTCCTCTAACAGTCCTGGCCGAATCAGGATGCACCTTACTCCAATAAAATGAGTAAGCAATTTCATAGGTAGGAAACAAAATTTTATACTCGTTGGTAAGTGATTGACGTAGACTAGCCAAAGCGGCATCTTGTTGGCGAAAATGAGAAGTATCAAAATTCAAAGAAGCGCTAATAGCATTAGGACACTGCTCCTCTAACTTGAGTTTTAATCGCTTTCTAAGTTCCGTCTTACCAATGCCACCAACGCCGTAGTAAACTAGAACTTTAAATCTTTCTTTTTGTTCGCGCCTTAATGCTTGCAAAAATGCAACTTGAAAGTTTTCCCTGTCAACAAATGTTTTTAATGCGGTTGGTTTAGTCCTTTTGTGCTTTGGTTCTACCACAAAACAATGCCTCCCTGTAAATAATTAGCATCAAATGAAACGCAGTGAAATTACACAGTCCGAGTTCATGCATACAATATATTTCCGTTTTTCCATTAAATACCTATTTGTTTGCAAATTCCTTTTTTGCATAATACCATAAAGATTCGTGGATAGATGTTTTTGCTGTTGCACAGCTTGCTTTTAAGAAATAATCCTTTGCTGTCGAACTATCTTCAGCTGTATTGATAAAACCGAGATGACGAATAGGACATCCTCCGCCACAAATATACCTTTCAATACATGCGCTGCATTCAGGTATATTATCGATATTCAGTTTCGATTCATAGTGATTCCTAAATTTGTCTTGGAAAACTTTCTGAGAGAATGCATCTTCAGCGGCAATATTGGATATAAAAAAATCTGGCCTCCCGACAAGATAAATGCACGGATAAATATCACCCTCTGAATTCACAACGGCTGTTACACCTCTCGTAATTCCGCACCCATACTTAACAAGATTACCCTTTAGTATCCTTAGTGCATAAACATTCGCGGGGAAAAAATTGAAAATATCAAAAATGTCTTTTTCTAATATATCTTTTATACCTTTAGAATACGCATCAAGATCCGGATACGCCTCTGAAGATATAATTTCACCATCTGAATTAACGGGTATCAAAATTGGCAAACCAGAAGAAGATGCTCCCAGTTCTTTGTGAATAGAGACAATTGCCATAAGATCATTAACATTTTCTTTAGTTATTGTTGCTCGCATTTGAAATGGGATTCCCGAATTAGACAGTAGTTTAAGATTATCAGCAATTTTATGATATGTTGGTCTGCCATCAACGAATCTTCTTG
>CAZWKB010000045.1:6350-8874 GCA_964633925.1 uncultured bacterium | reverse complement strand
TTGAATCATGCTGTGTCTCAGGCCCATCGATATCAACCAAGATTGACATCTTGCACTTTCTTGCTATTTCAATAAAATCAGATGGTAGAATTGTCATGTTGGTTGTCATATTGTATGAGAATTTAATATTCTCGTGGCGCGCTTTCAACTTATTTTCTACATAATCAATACAATCCTTTATTGTGTCCCAGTTTAATAATGGTTCGCCACCGAAAAATATTATTTCTAATATGCCATTAGGTTTAATAGACAATGCTGCCCTGTCTAAAGTTAAAAATGCTGTTTCTTTGGACATTGATTTTGCTTGGCGATATCCGCGTATTCCAGCTAAACAGTATGTACATGCTAGATTACACTTTTGTGTAACCAGCAAATATAAAGCAAGTGATTCCTTGCCGGCAAGCTCGAACTGGCCGTGAATTATTGGAGGAGTTTCGTCTGTCGATAATATTTTATGATTAATCAGTGTGTCAAACAAAATTGGATCACTTTCTGGCAATGGGTTCTTTAAAAACGATTCTACATATTCGGCACCCTTATGAATTAATAGTGGTCTCGGATAATTTGCATTAACAAGTAGCATTTCTTTTCCCTTCAATAGAGATATCACAGATGAGGGCATGATGTACTTATGATTCATAATAGACATGATATAGGTCTCCAATGTAAAATATAAGACGAGATTTCTTTAAACATTAATAATCAAGGAGGGGGTATAGGTCTCTCCCCCTCCTAATTTTTTCTTGCAACAATCAGGATACCCACTGAAACTTGCTCTTTTCGCCGTGTGCATATGACATGTTACAGCTATTGCATTGAGTACAACCTGTACAAGATCCTGGACAACAAACCTCGCATGTAACACACTCATCTGGAGCAGTAAATTCATGCCCAAATAACGAAAACATCTCAAAGTTCACAGATTTGATGCTCTTCCCCAAATACGTCATGCCTTCACCTCCTTTCTTAATTTAGAGTATTGAACTCGCTTTTATTGGATTCAGACAATTACCTTATTAGCAATCATTCGCAAAGATCAATAAGGCATTCTGGCACCAATACTTTTATTTTCGACTATGGCAGCGTGCTTATTGGATTCTGGCTTTTATCAATAATGGCTACCTGAGGATTATCGTCTGTTAAGTGAATAGCCATACGTAAATCAGCATCAGAGTCGTACAAGCAAACGCTGGGCCCAACTTCTTCATTACAACTAATGTCACTACGTAAGATTCCTTTTCTATCGTATAACTTATAGGATACAAGCTCATTGCTATTAAGAATAATAGATGCCCTAGGTAGCTCATTGGAATCCTGAATTATGAATGATGACATATCATCAGTTACACCCAATACAACTCTTTTATTACCTTGTGCATCACAAAGAAGCAGCACGGGTGTTTCGTCTCCGATTAATGTCAGAACAACTCTTGTTCGCCCATTTTTATCATACATTTTTAACCCACCTTCGCCCGATATTTCGGCTGTAATTTCTCCACTTTTGTTGCTAATTCCCAACTTCTGTGCAATCACTTTTTCAGCTATTATTGTCTTAGTTTCAAAAACTGGTTGTGCCATATCTTCTCTCCTTTATTTTTAGTAGGCAGATTATGATAATCTAAAAGCATTAAAAACAATACGATAACAAACTGTAACCGTTAAATGCCTTCCTGAATTTTTTTCCCCAATTCATTGTAATATGATATTCTTTCCCATGCCTTTTCCCTCGCTTGCGTGAAAATATTCAAATGTTCACCGCCATTATTAATAGCATCAATGGCAGTTATTGCTTGTAAATTAAGAAGATCATAGGTGTTGGAAAGGTCAGTAAAAAATTCCCGGTCTTCTTTGCTGAGGTTACTATTGCTGAGCAAATGTTGAAACTGTTTTTTTGCCGCTTCTGAAATTGTACTTGCCTCCTTCATCATGCTAGCCACTAGTGTTGTGTCAGCGTCTTCTCTATCCAAAAGATCAGATTCAAAGCCAATTAAACAATGAGTTAGGTAGCAATGTTGAAATGTGAAAAAACCAAGTGACGCCAAAAATATATCTTTGTCTCGACTATCGTTCCCAGAATTTAAAAAACCCATTATGCCCTCCATGTAATTTTTAATTTTATTTTTTTAGTGGAATCAGGATTAAAGGCAATCCTATTATTGTCATTGCGAGCCTGAAAGGAACCATAAAAATCAATATTAAAATTCCGCCAATGAATCCCGATCCAAATGCATCAATAGTCGTATTAATCATCTTTTTGACTAAGTTACGGTGAAGATACTCAACGACAGGTATTTTGAACTCACCCCCACACTCAGGACAACAGAACTTTCCAAACAAGTGATATTTAAAGGCACCGTTAGCGCCGCAAGATGGACATTGCGTATTATGATAATCCTCCATAACAGTAAGATAAAGCGGTAACCATTGTTCGCCATTTTCTTTGACATAATTTTCATATCTGCCACTACGGTCAGAAGATATAAAGTCTCCTTCCCAACTTCCAATAACATCTCTAGCTGCGCTT
>CAZWKB010000045.1:4914-6340 GCA_964633925.1 uncultured bacterium | reverse complement strand
TTAACTCTTTTATCAGTACATTGTGCTGATAAAATTACAGCAACAAGTAATTCGTACGAGTTGCTGTAATTTAATTCTGTTTTAGGAGTAGGATTTAAAGCTGATAATGTTTCAAGTACTTTAATTACTCTTTGTTTGCGAAGCATAAATTAATCTTTAATATATCTTACGCTATATCCACAAGATTTGCTTTCTAAACTTCTAAATATTTTTGCCATTCAAAATAGCATTAGCGAATCCTGAATATCGTGCGTAGTAATCCCCCTATAATCCTGAATAATGGTGCAAAAATATCAGAAAGAAGATTTCCTGTCATACCGTCAGCGGCGCTTCTACCAAAAAGAATTCCAAGTAAACCGCGTAGCAGGTTGATTGCCAGCACTACAACAATTACCCAAAATAGCCATGTAGGGACATATTTTGCATAACTACCGGCAAGAGGCAGAAATGCAAGTGTGCCTGCTACAATTGCAATCAGCAGAATGGCAGCGGGCAGCTTTATCAATCTGAGCATCGTGCCGATGCCGATAATTACTATTGCTGCAACAAACGGTGCGCCTGATATTTGTTCCATAACCAACTCCCATCTTTGTTATCTTCAAAAATATTTGACAGCTTTTTTAGCCCAGCCCGTCCAACACTTCTTATTCTATCGGATTCAGTCCTTTTTCTCGGGACTACTTTTCTTGCTATTTTTTCTTTTTTACCTTCTTTTCTTTTTTCGTACGCGTCCCTGTCAAGTATCTTATTTTAATTGATTCCTGGTCGGCGAAATCAAGAACAACAATTGCATCGGCGCTTACCAGATTCATAATATCAGTTATATCTTTGTCACCATCCCGCACTACACTTAAATCCATAACATTAATTTTTAATTCATCCAGGGCTGCATCCAATAACTGCACTTCAACAATCTCAATTTTATCACCAGAAAACATTTTGTTAAGATTTTCTTTAGCGAATGATGACCATTTATTTGTAGCATTGAGTACAATGATAGCAATTCTCTGATGATTATTTTGGGATACCAGTACCTCAATATTACTTTGTATTCGTTGCTCTTCTTGCACTCTTTCACGCTCTTTTTTTGCTAAATACTCTGCTGATGTTTGCAAAATATATATAGTGGGTGATGATGATTTTAAACCTGTTTCTTCAACCCTCGTAATATTGCCATTATAATCCCATTGAATATTCAATGAATCCCCGTAGAGTACACCATTTAAAGTAGCGGCTGACTGTAATACATTATTAAATATCCACCAGTCATGGTATTGAATATTTGCATAATAATTGCGAATATTTCGTGATATGTTTTTATCAATAATATTTTTTGATGGGTATTGTTTTCTTAATTCTGTATATGACATTTCCTCGATCATCTTCAAAGGAACATCATTAATGGACGTACTCAACGCTTCGTTAG
>CAZWKB010000045.1:3110-4904 GCA_964633925.1 uncultured bacterium | reverse complement strand
GATATACAATCCATCGGTCAATACGTAATTTATTGCTTTTATATGTCCAAATTAAGTGTGTATTAACTACGCCAGTTTCCTTATTAGTATAGTGGCCAGTGCCATCCGCATGAAGACGTATTATATTACCATATTCATTTTCCCAATTTCCTACCGGCCAGCCATCTTTACCTAAAACAGGCGGGGTATCCGGCTTATGATATCTGTTTGTTGCGCACCCCAGCAACGCTAAGACAAGCAACAAACTCAGTATAAATCTAATTTTAACCATAAAATATCCTTTCGGCATTACTCTATTCTTTTTCTAATTCATAAAGCATCGATTTATTAGATTCATCACCAACCTTAAGGATTGCCCATTTATTCTTATATCCATATTTCTTGAGCGATATCCCGTAAGAACCGGGTAAAAGATTTAACGGTAGTGGTGTGATACCAGCTTCTTTTTTATTAATGAAAACAGATGCGCCGGACGGAAATGATTGTACTGTAATATTGTATTTGTTAACATCCACATCTTTATTTTTATCCTCAGCGAGCTTTTCGTCCCTGCTCTTAGACGCCTCCGCGGGTGCTATCGGTGGCGGCTGTAAATCAGGCGTCGGTAGATCTTTGGCAGCATCGTTCTCTATGATTTCTTGATCTGAGACAATGAAGGTGATGTTGGCATCAGTGATTGCTCGTAATTTGAATCGGTGTGCACTTCCACATTCACCTTCCACTTTATCTCCCTGATCATAAACCTTACCGCTGGCAAACAACCTCTGTATCTTCTGTCCAGATTCCCAGTTAAATTTATAATAGTATTTTCCATCCGGAAATACGATCCAATATGGCGTCTGTTCTCCTGCTTTAAGATTAAAGGTATAGGAACCGATATTGTGCGTTACAGATTCCGGCAGCTCACTATTGACAAGAGTATCCCCCAGATAACCAGCAGCAAGATTCTTCAGCCTGAGGCTTTCACTTTCTTTGCCTGGTTGTCTTGCCATTTCTCTTGCCTGAGCAAGGTACTCAGAACCGAGTTCATTTTTTCTTGCCATTTCCTTTACCTGAGCAAGCATTCTTTCATCATCTCTTGCAGCCAGGCCTGTTATCATAAAGACCACTGCAATTCCAATCACCCCAAAAATAATCAATGGCTTAATAGTAGGTTTCTTCAATCTTGGCGCTTCAATGAAGGCGAAATACAGGAGAGACGCAAACAAAAATCCCATTATTCCCCAGGACACAGGTAAGGGAACCAGGGAAAACGAACCGAGTATTTTATCAGCAGCGACAACAACGTTGATACAAATATACAAAACTGCCATAAGAATAAAACCCACGACTACACAAACAGCGGCGATGACTAGTATTGCAATTATCAATTGCGGCATGCACTATATCTCCATCTGCATATCATCTGTATTACTCCTTAACCTTGCCCATTTTATATAAATAATACATACCGCCGCCGATAAGAGATATCAGAAGAGGTCCCCACAATGCGAACACCAAGTATTTGTTTATATTCTTATCCAAAGCATTCCAATCCATAAAAACCAACATCCCTACATCCGATATAGAAGCACCAACAATAGCGCGATAAATACTAAGAATAATCCCAAAAATTAGCCCTACCCCTATACTGCGCCCAATCATTGCGGCTATCGGCAAAGCAACTCTGAAGGATATGGGAATCTCCAGATTACCGCCATTGGTCTGCACCGCGATTATCGCCTTTTGGCGTGACCCTGGCGGGAGGCCTCGCGGATTTATAGCTATTTGAATATCTACAGGACCGCCTTCGAT
>CAZWKB010000045.1:1965-3100 GCA_964633925.1 uncultured bacterium | reverse complement strand
GCCTTCGATTGCCTGGCGGTTTATAGCAATACCTCGCCCTGATCCCTGCAGAGCAATACTGCCCGAAAGAAAACCACGCCCTGCATTGCGAATAGTAATTGTCACAGACTTCTCAGCTTCTAAAGATACCTTACCGACATCAAAAGATTTTTTGTCTGATGATGGAGATGGCCACTTTAAGCCGGGGTTTAGAATATGGAGTATTGCCTCCAATTTCCTTTCCTGGCTTGATTTTTTATCGTTAACGATTTCATCAAACGATGAGGGGTCTTTACTCAATTCTTTTGTCGTCCCAGTCAGCCATGTTCGCAACCAGCCATTTGTCATCACTTGTATGCCAAGCTTCTTCCAATTTTCGCCCTTCTCGATAAGTGTAGCCAACTCTTTTGGATTTGATACTTTTTCAGAACCAAAGGGAAAAGGCAGAGATGCACAGAATCTCCAACGCAGCGCGTATGAACCGAGTTCGCGATCATGGCTGAAACGATTCCGCAAATTTTCCACAAAACTAGTATCTTCTTTGCTGTCAGGGAATGCAGCCCTTAGCCACTCCTCAAATCGGCCATCGTAAAGCAAGTCTTTGACCCTATCTGCAAGAACAGGACGCTTTTTGATTGCATCTTCGATCCCTTCAGGAGCGCTAATGGATTCACCACTACCAAGCATAAACGGAGCTGTTGGATCAAGCGTGTATAAAAGAGCCGTGAGCGCCAGACGCCGGTTCTTGTTTTTTAACCTTTCCCGAATGTCCTTAATTTTTTCTCCCAATTCGCCACGGATAGAAACATCGGCAATAGTACTTGACGCTTCTATCCAACATTCAATAAATTCGTTCCAAAGCGCGCTCTCCAGTTCGTTTTGAATACTGGAATCATCTGATTTCAAGAGTTCAACCAGATTACTGATTGTTTGTATCTTTCTTCCGGCAACCTCCAAAGGAAGCGACTGGTCAAGAAGATATCTTAATTTTAACAACCCCAGACGTGGTCTGTCGGTATAGTTTTCTTCTATTTCATGGATACGCTCGGCAATATCGGCACTGAAATGATCAAATATCCACCTCCGAATATCACCGCGAAATAGTTGATCCTCTGCTTTAAACTTATCCAATGAGGCGGCAAGCTGAATAGGGTTT
>CAZWKB010000045.1:1344-1955 GCA_964633925.1 uncultured bacterium | reverse complement strand
TCACTTGTCTATATCCCCAGCGGTTTTCAGGATTAAACTGTGTCAGCCCTTTTACGAGTGTGCTGAACTCACCGGAGATGCCATCAGGAAAGGGAATTTTCCCCGCGCCGTGAGCTGCCGCAATTGCCACTGGCTCGACATCGTGAAAAGGAGACCTTCCAGTCAATAAATGGAGCAGGGTAATTCCGAGAGAATAATAATCTGTTTTTGAACTCACAGTCTTGTTCAAAAGCAATTCTGGAGGAGCGTAATCAAACGTGAAGTGGAAGTTCTGCGTCTTTCTTACTTTATCATCGCCTTCCAGAAGTGAGCTGATCCCAAAATCGGCAATGACGACATCCGTTTTGTCCTGATTGCGAAAGAAGAAGTTGTTGGGCTTAATGTCCCTATGAACAATGCCCTGCGTATGGCAATAATTCAACCCGTTGACGATCTCGCCCAGAAAATTTTTAAGTTCGGACTCGCTAAAGGGCATGGAGGCATCCATGCTCCCGCCGGCACAAAACTCCATTGCCTCGTAAAACCGGTCCATCCAGCGGCCATAGGCCTTGAGGCTGACGATATCGGGATGATCGAGACGGAGAAGCTGATCAAGCACCTGTTTTTTCGGG
>CAZWKB010000045.1:0-1334 GCA_964633925.1 uncultured bacterium | reverse complement strand
AAAGCGATATATCTTCAGGATGACAGCGGCCCCTGTTTGTTCATCTTTACACTTGAAGATTTCCGCCTCACCAGTGTTGCCGCCTATTGGACCTTCTTCTATAAGGAAGCGCCCATCAACAAGCTCACCCTGCCCGAGATTCAGCGCCGATAAAAGATTCTTACGGGATAAACCGAATTGGGAGAAATCGTCTGTAACCTTACCTTCAGGAAACCTATCTGTAACCGGTTTAATTTTAAACCGGTCAGTTATTGGTGTTACAATTTTGCTAGTATCCATAGAGTCCTCTTTATGCAGTGTCAAGGCTTTACATTCTTGTCTGAACCGGCAACCTCTTCTTTCGCCATCCCTTGTTCTTCGGGAATCGCAACTTCTTCTGCAATGGATGGAACAACCACCGGTGTTGTTTCGTTTATTATTTCCTCTTTAGCGGGATCCGGCGGCAGTTCATTCTTATCCAGCACGGCACTGTCGGCCTTGCGCCATCCTGCTTCTTCAAACACATCCGACTTGATCAAGATAATTGAGATATTGTCATATCCGCCATTTTGCAAGGCCTCATCACGCAGGTTCAGCGCGATTTGTTCCACACTCTTATTTGAGTACATAAGTTCTTCGAGTTTGTCATGCGCAATCAAATCGTGCAGACCGTCGGAGCATATAAGGAGGATGTCATTATCGCGCAGCTCCGGCCCTGGGGCTATCTTCAGGTTAAATGAGGGCGAACCGAGGCTGTTGGTAATTGTATGCCTGCTTTCCGATTCTGCCGCTTCGGCAAAATTCATCTGCCCTGCCCTGACAGCAAGGTTCGTTAGTGTATCATCATCTGTAAGAGGTTTGAGAATGTTGTTTCTGAGCCTGTAAACGCGGCTGTCACCGGCACTGAACACGAGATATCCCGATGGCGTCAGGCATATACCCGCAATGGTACAGCCCATGCCGGAAAGTTCGGGTTTGGCTGCGGCAGCCTGCAAAATGGTGTCATTTGCCCTCTTTGTTGAAACCATAACCGCATTTGAATATATTTCGTTATCCCGGCCAACTCTTTGTGCGCTATAAAACTGTCTTTCCAGCGCGTTTAGTGCCATTCGGCTGGCCACATCGCCTGCTTTCTCGCCGCCAATGCCGTCGGCCACGGCAAAGATCATTCCGAAATTACTAAGGCAATCATCATCGTGATTAAAATAGATCCCCATGCCACCACTATTCTTGATGAATCTGCCCAGCAGGATATGATCCTCATTTACCTTGCGGACATTGCCTATGTGTGTACAGCCATATGCCTGTAAAGCCTTCATACCTATTATTTTTTTTTTTTTAATGATACGGCGACC
>CAZWKB010000044.1:9238-11377 GCA_964633925.1 uncultured bacterium | reverse complement strand
CCTTCATGATGCATTCAATTTGGGAAAAGCATAGAACGTAGATAGTAGAGCGTAGACCGGTGAGCGGAGGATTGAACGGAGCGGGGAGGCCGCCGGTTCGAATCCGGCCACTCCGATAAATGAAAAGACCCCGCGTGCGCAAGGTCTCCTAGTATATTGGAACTGCTGTTTCTACCAGAAAGGTAAATTGTTTTCATCTACTTCTTCTTTTGGTTTTTCTTCGCCCAGATATGAGATAGAGAAATAATGTGTTGGGCTGCCTGATTCCATTGTTTTTGGTCTGCATGCATATGAGAATTCTATGCCGTCACCCTTTATACCAAAGCCAAGTGTCAGATTTTCTACCTGTAGAGGGTCTACTGAATCTGCGCTCATTGCCTGATCTATTCCCCCTCTAAAGACTACTCCATCTATCGGCCATAGCTCTGCACCGATATGCCACGAAGAAGGATTGTTTGCCATTGTATTACAAATCTTTCTGTCGGCAGACAGATTTAACCTTATTGGCATCTCGATCATGGCAAGTCCGGGATCTCCCAAAAGATTGATGCTTACTCCAAGTTTTGAAATTGTTGGAACACTTACCTTTGCACCGTTATCATAGACCAGCTCCCCTCCCATACTCGACGTTAAACAGTTTTGCTGTGTATAGCCCAAAGAAAGCCATTCAATAGGATCATATAACACTCCCAGGTCAAATTCGTAGCCCTTACCGTTAATAAAATTCATGCTCGAAGCATCAAATAAATTCTGATCGAAATATTTCATGGTTGCACCGACATAAACATTTTCTCCATATTGGGCTATCCTATCAAGAGCGAATCCGTATGACAGAAGGTACATATTATTGCTGTAAACTTTTAGATTGCTATCAAAAGCTGCGGGGGCATCGTCAGGAATAATCAGGATAAAGTTATTGAAGTGCCCGTTATAAAAGCCCATGCCCAAAGATCCAGGACCGATTGGAATGGTAAAATTGACCCCTCTAATTTGAGAGCTGATGGTACTGGATATGCGAGGACTGTCAAAAGCGCCTATCCCTGCAGGGTTGTAGAATACCGCATCTGCATTGTCTGCAACTGCAGTGAATGCAGAACCCATTGACAGAGCTTTTGCACCCGGAGCCATGAGATCGGTGTTGATTTCATAGACCGTTTCCGCCTGTGAAATCCCACCGATAAAACAGATCATTGCTGCGGCAACCATAAGACTTAAAACTGTGTTTTTCATGACTGTGTCCTCCTTGTTATTATTCCTATCGCGAAGGTCTCCGAAAAACTTGCATACTATTTTTTCCAAATAAAAAAGGCTCGGAAAATAATTCCGAGCCTTTAATGATTTTGAGAGCTATTTTATTCTATTTTTTTCGCGTTTTTCTGATGGATTTTTTTTCTTTTGTCGAGTCATCGCCAAAACCCTTGTCCCAGTTTTGAAGATCATTTATCATTGATTGTCCATAATCTGTCTTTACCAGTATCTCAACAGCCTCGGCCCTTGTCAGACCTTTCTTTGGCTGGAATCGATTTGAGTTAATATAATCTATCAGACCTTTCTCCTTTGCTGTTTCTAAGCAGCTGCCCAATGCTTACTATTCACATCCTTGTAAGTCTTTTCACCAGGAACATAGCCACTGGTCCCTCCATCAAATCTTGTGGCAATAGATACTCCCTCAACTCTGTTTACGCTGTTATTTGGCTTAAACTTTTTATCAGGATAACCGGCAATAATACCCATTTCTTTTGCGGCTTCTATATATCTTGAAGCCCAATGAGCTTTTGGAAGATCAGGGAATACTTTTTTACTTAAAGTCCCACTGATATCTTCGTTTTTAGCCCTAACAAGCATTGTTGCAAGCTCGGCTCTCGTTAAGACCCTATTGGGATTAAACTGCCCATCAGGATAACCTTGCACAAGACCTGCAGTGGCTGCATATTCTATTGCTCTTGCTGCCCAGAATGTTTCATCAACATCGCTAAAAGTAGTAAGTTTTAATGCCTTAACTGATTTTTCCTGCAACAACAGACCCTTCTTGTAACTCGGCGCATCTGCTCCACAGGTCTTAGCAATTTCCTCAACCTTAATTCGATTTCGGGGGATGTAAGCACCATAACCAACAATTCCTGCCATAGATTTTGCCCT
>CAZWKB010000044.1:9005-9228 GCA_964633925.1 uncultured bacterium | reverse complement strand
TGAACATCACTGCCGTCTATTAATAGGGAGGCAACATCATTGAGAAGATTCCCTGAAACCTGTAATGACTCTGCTCTTGTAACAACCATTTTTCCTGGTTGAATAATATTGATATAGTCTTTTGTCGCGTCATCTTGATCAAGGCCTACAAAGGAAACTGAAAAGTAATGGGTCGCATTTTCAGAGATACCTGCATATGGATGATAAGCATAGTCAAATTCGA
>CAZWKB010000044.1:8287-8949 GCA_964633925.1 uncultured bacterium | reverse complement strand
CCACAAGTAAAGTTTTGTCCCATATTTTGATCTACTGTTACAGGAACAGGATCTTTGTCTATCCCTGCTCTGAGAACAAGCATATCAACCGGCCATATTTCCGTTCCTATATGATATCCCGCAGGTCTTGTACTGTCAGGATAAACATCAACATCACCAGCAACATCCATTTTAAATTTTGACTCAATTCTTGCAGTCTCTTTATTACCTAAAAGATTAATTTTGAAACCCGCCTTTGAATATGAAGGGATGCCTTCTTCAATGCCGCTGTCATAAGATATTTTTCCACCCATTTGGTATGGAAGAGCATTTATCTGGTTTAAACCAATTGAAAGCCAAGGATTTGGCCTGTATAAAAATCCCATGTCCATGTCAAAGCCTCTTCCATTGCCAAGACTGCCCTGGCCTGTCTGGAAGAAATACTTTAAGCTGGATCCAAAATACAAATTCTCTAAAGATCTGTTAATTCTTTCCAGCGGCAAACCATAGGAAAGCATGGCTACTCCATTATTATATTCAGATATTGACGTTGGCAAAGGGTGATGAGAATCATCTACGGCATCAGATCCAAGCTCCCAAATGCCATTTACCCTTGAGGAAACATATCCAAGACCGATAGATCCGATCTCTAGAGGCATTGATCCTCCAAGAACTGTATAGTC
>CAZWKB010000044.1:6128-8277 GCA_964633925.1 uncultured bacterium | reverse complement strand
GATTTGCATACATGCTCATTACCTTTGGAGTTCTATTTAATGCAAGTCCTGCAGGGTTTATAAATATTGCATCAGCATCTTCGGCAACTGCCACATAAGCCTTCCCCATTCCCATAGGTCTGGCACCAACTCCGATATATGATGGATCTGCAGTAAATATATGATCTTCGGCAATAACAGACCCTGCTGTCATAAACAGAAGCGCTAATAGGACTAAGGCTTTTAACATATATTTACTCATTGTTTTATTACCCTTATCTTTAATTTCCCCAGCAGTTTATTGTCGCTGACAATTCTTCCAAGATATACTCCATTCCCGACAAATTCGTTATAATCATTCTTCCCATCCCATTCAACTTCGTTATATCCCGTTTTTGCGGAGATGTTAAATTTCTTTATAATCTGACCTATTGTATTGAACATATATATAGTTACTTCTGTGTCAGTGCTTATAGAGAACCCTATCTTCGTTGTTTCTTTTAGCGGATTGAACGGATTTGGGAAATTGAACGAATCTCCATCAATATAAGTCCCAGGCTTTGCAACTTTTAATCCGATTGTATACTCTCTCAGATTGCCTGAAATATCTTTTGCAAACAGCTTTAAGGTTATTGCCCCTGATGGAAGTGCATCAACAAGCTTCAGAGACATTATTCCGCTTGACGAATCGTAATCTATTTTTGGCATTGAGGATCTATCAAATTCAAATACACTGCCAGATTCTGTCGTAATCTTTGCAATTATGGACATCTCATCAACCT
The DNA here is from genome assembly GCA_964633925.1 of uncultured bacterium. GTDB lineage: Bacteria > Margulisbacteria > WOR-1 > JAKLHX01 > JAKLHX01 > CAZWKB01. The sequence goes on along the minus strand of CAZWKB010000044.1, from coordinate 7,516 downwards.
TGACATTATCAGTGATAGAAGCAGTTAAAACAGGAACAGCCTTGATTATGTCACCGCTTAACACTCTCTTATCATCGGCAATCATATTTGTAATATCTGGAGGTATTGTATCTGATCCTGTTTTCATTAGAACAAGATCATATAAAGATTCAACATTGTCTCCATTTACAGCAACAACCCCATACCAATATGATGTATTTTCTTTTAATCCTGAATCTGTATAGCTTGTTGTTGTTACCCCTACCTTGATCTTTGTGACAGGACCAGGATTGCCGCTAATATCATTTGCTCTATAAATATTATATTGAGTTGCTCCCCCTAAACCAGCCTTCCATGAAAGAGAGATCGATTGTGTTGTTTTAGCAATTGCCGCCAGATCAGTGACTTTATTTGCAAGCGTATATCTCTGCGCCAGATTAGATCCTGTTGACTCTCCTGCAGGATTAAATGATCTTACAACTCTTTGGTAAAGCGTATTTGGAAGAAGATTGTTCTCAATAATGGTTGTTTCAGAAGCTCCTGTATCCTTCATTTTTATCCCCGCATTATCATACAGATTGAAGCCCTGCTCATTTATTGAATTATCCTTCCATGACCATACAATAACTGATGAAGAAACCGCATTGCCCATAAGATCTGTAGGAGGATTTGGAATGGCCAGAGTTCCTGAATATATGGTCAATGAGATAGTATTACTTTCTTTGTCATTTGCCCTTACCTGGACAGGATATTGTCCGTCAGGTAAAGAAGGAACAATAATGGCTATAGTAGAATCGCTCCAAGATAAAATACTTGAATCCGCAACCTTGATTCCCTTCATTACAATATGATTTGCAGCGGTTGCTCTTTTGCCAGCACCAGGATCAGAGCCAAAGCCAGAACCATTTATAATAAAGGTTTCTCCCGTTCTGACAAAAGAAGGCAAAAGACTGGTTATTGTTACCCACGCATCGGTTGTAATTGCAAAGTTAACCCCGTTACTCTTTTGCCCGCCAACAGTGACTTCTATTAATCCTGAAGAAGCTCCAGACGGAATAACAACAACAATTCTATCTGTGCTCCAAGAAAGAACTGTCAGAGCAACTCCATTTAGGGAAATAATGCTACTTCCTTGAGAATCTCCATAGCCAGAACCTATTATAGTTACAGATGTCCCAGGGACTCCAGCATTTGGACCGACCATATCGATTATCGGACCTGTCCAGATCATCGCCTTAATAAGATCTATGTTGTTGTTAATTGAACTTACAGCAGCTCCCTTGTATAACATTACATAGCTTTTTACTTTTTCTGAGAACACCTTATCATCGTTAACTGCACTAAATTCATCTATCCACAATCTTGAATATGGTATTTTAACTTCAACAAAATCCGTTGAGTTGTCCATT
>CAZWKB010000044.1:5390-6052 GCA_964633925.1 uncultured bacterium | reverse complement strand
ATGTTCTGTTACAGAGAATCTTACGGTATTATTTGTTCCGTCTCCCTTGAGATAATACACAAACATATTTCTTGATGAAACATCTACAAATGATCCAGGGTTATATCCGCCACCCCAATATCCGCCCCACTGTGTTCCTACAGATCCTGGATATTGTGTCATCATAGATCTCAAACCTTCATACTTGTTCAGAGTATCATTGGCAGGCTCAGAAACATTTACTTCGTCCACTCCTGTTCCAGATTTGAAATAGAAATCCATAAGACCTCTGACATCTCCCATATAATTGTCTTCAAAATTATCGAGGAATGCATCTGGAACGCTAACAGAAACAGTAAATATATCACTGATCGTTTGAGCAGAAATGCCATTTGGTGTTGTTACAACTATATGATAATTTCCATTAGGAAGTCCGGACTGAATAACCGCAGAAATACTTGTATCTGAATTAACTGTAAAAGACTGAACTTCCCAAGTATCAATTTTTACAGAGGTAGCACCTGTAAGTTTTAATCCTGTTATGGAAATATTTGTAGAAATATTATTGCTGCCGTAATTTGGAGTTATCATTTGAACAACAGGATCACTATTTAGGAGCCCTACCATAATACTTCCGGTACCGATGGATCCCATTTCATCTGAAAAAGAAACAGAGGTCAACA
>CAZWKB010000044.1:4839-5380 GCA_964633925.1 uncultured bacterium | reverse complement strand
TCACTTATTTTAATGTGTTTTTTGCCCGTTTTGAGGATCTTCTTTTGAGGGGACTTGACTGTTTTTTGCGTTTTGAGCACCTTTTTAGCTTTTTCCGGTTTTTTGACAATTACAGCTTTTTTCTTTTCTACAACCTTCTTTTTGATTGCAACCTTCTTCTTTTCTGCCTTTTTTGTATCACTAACGAATGGAATCATCTTATCTAGTGACACCCCTTCTTCTATCTCTATCGCCTGCTTGATAGGAACTGTTGGAATATATCCCTTTGGAAAAGTGTTAATGTCCAGAGCGATTATGTGTCTGCCAGGCATTATGGCCTCAATTTTGATACCTCCGTTGTAATCAGACCTGTATCTGTCACCATCTATCAAAACATCAATATTTGTCAGCATAAAATCACTCTTATTGAACTTATTATCCCTGTTCAAGTCCTTGAACATGCCAATTTGCAACGATGTTGGCTGTATTACGCCAAAATTGGTCTCTTCCTGATTGGAAGAGCTTACTTGAAGCGCTTTAGGATTAATTGACGTCAATATAT
>CAZWKB010000044.1:0-4829 GCA_964633925.1 uncultured bacterium | reverse complement strand
AGTTAATTCGTAATAACCATCGTTGTCTGTAATAACAAACCTGCCGGCAATCATAACCCTTGCATTAGCAATCCCTGATTCTCCCCTATCTCTTCTTCCGTTCTTGTTGTTATCTTTGTAAACATAGCCTTTTACAGATCCGTTACCTTGCCAAACTGTTTGTGTATCCAGAGTGGTTTTAATACCAAAGTTGATATGATTTTCCTTTTTTGCAAGAGAGTCTTCAAGTCCACCCTGATAATCTGAAGAAATGCCCTTAATGTAAATTTTCGTATCTATATTTGGCTGATAACCTAGCTCTGCATCAATATTTAGCTCTTGACGATCATCACTGTTTTCAAACCCTTGCAAATAGCTTGAATTAATTATTGTATAAAACGGAGTTTTTCTAATACTCGAAGAATAATTCAAACGGAACCTTGAAAAATCGGATTTATCTATCTGCCCCTTAAGGAACATATTCTTGGTTATCCACTCTTTTTCATAATTGAGAGCAATAGAATCAGATATCCCGAATCTCATCCCTAAAAGATATTTTTCATTTAAATAATCCTGTTCTCTATCGTCCAGAAAAAACAGTTTTGAAGGTTCATATCTTCCATAAATATTTGCAAAGGCAACAGACCTGAAAGCCGCTGAGGCCTGAAGCACTGTCCCCTCTCCTATACCCCCGTTTGGCTGCCCCCTTCTATCCTGCCTCCAAGGAGCATAAGTAAAAGTGACCGGCCCTGCAATAAAATCTGCATTCAATCTCATATCCTCGTTATAGTTTGTATTTGATTGAAGAAATGAATTTGTATAGTGACTATATTCCCCATTCATTCTAAAGAAACGAAGAGGTCTGAAATAACTGTTCACAAACATTCCTTCTACGCCTCTGTAATTAACATAATCAGCAACTGTTTGATAATCAGCAGGGACATTTCTATATGTTGTATTTACAAAAAGCATCGGGGTATTTAGAGTTGCGTCCATCTCCACTGCATTTGTTTTTCCTCTTCCGGCGAGCTGCCCTCCCAAAGCAAAGTTATCTGTAAAATGATATTTGCCATTTACAAAAGCTGTGCTTGCGGAATATTCACCACTTTGATCTTTTGAGACAACACCCCCAAAGCTCAAATCTGTTTTGTTAAGGTTTTTTGAGTCTATTTTTGCTCCCATAAAGGTTACATTGTCTCTTGTATCTCCCTTAACATCTGAACCCCATAAGGCCTTACCTCTTTCTCCTGCAACAAGAGTTACGTCCATATTTTGAGGAGCCCATGTTTTGTAGAATATCCCCTGATAAGCCATTCTTGGCAGCGATAATGAAGAAAAATCAGCATATGTATCACCGATACCGGTATAATAATTGCTGCCCTGGAAATTTGAAGAAAAACCTGTTACGCCCCTTTTATTGTCCTTTGCTTCATACTGAAGATATGTACTTGTCTTTCCATATGGAGTATCGCCATTGATGGATATTTGATTAAAGGATCCGCTATAGGCCCATTGATTACTAACTATCTGTGAATCCGCATTACCACCAAAAGTCACAGCAACTAATCCTATTTTTAGAGGTTCAGCTTTTTTGATTTTTGCAGATTCATCCATATTGGTATCTACTATTTTTTTGCGCATAACGTTTATCTTATAAACGGTGAGCTCATTTTTTTTGTTAAAAAGATATACGAAAGCTTTACCTGCTGAAAGTGCAGATATTTTTGCAATAGAATCAGTAGCAACAACGGCGGTGACGATCTCGGGATTTGATGAAATTGCAGACTGTAAACCAGAATAAGAAATATTTGAATTTGAATCAATCTCAAGGTCGATAACAGATGATGCGAAGCTTATACCTGTAAGCATCAACACTGCCAATATCTGAAAACATTTATTTAATAAAGGCCTTTTCACCTATTATGGCTCCCTATATATATATCGACAAATTTTATCGAAATTGCAGACAAAATGTGCTCAGGGGGATGAAATATCCTGTAATCTACCTGTATAGGCCTGTTACAAACATCTTTCTTTTGGCACTGACAATATTATCTCCTCCGCAATCAATGGTGGAGACAACTTCATATTCTCCAGGATTTAAGGTTCCATTCCATGTCAAACGAACAGAATGGCTTTCACCTTGAAGAATTGTAAATTTCCTTATGTCCATAACTCCGTACAGCTTTGAATTTTTGTCTGTTATGATAACTTTGCCTTCAGGAGTAAGGAAAGTATTTCCTTGGTTTTGAATATCAATATCGAAAGAGAAAGGCTCTTTTTTTGTAGCTTCGTTAACATTAAACTTTGAAATGGAAGCAAGTTTTTTTGATCTGCCGGCAGTATCAATATAGATAATGCTGCCTATCCTTCCTGAAAGGATCACATTTGATTTCTTTGAACTGCCATCATTGATCTTGGACTCAAAAAACAAAACGCTATAGTATCCTCCCTGAGCAGAAGGAGGAACCGTCGCGGTATATTTTACATCATATGAACCATGAGCAGGTACGGTAAATTTACTCGGAAAGATTACCAGCCACTCTGAACATGAGGATTTTGTGCTGCCGGATTTTTTGAACACTTTGCTTTTGTCTTTTGCATATACCCAGTCTTGAGAATATGCATCAACCAACATGTCTTCATTTCCGTTGTTGTCTATAGTAATGACACCGTTTGAACTTGAACCAGGAGCAATTGACATCCAAATGCTTGGAGGATCAAGATTTATTGAAAGGGCAAAAGAAGCCCCACAGAGTACCGACAACGCGATTACTGTCAATAACAATTTTTTCAATTTTCAATCCCCCTTTTTATCGGGCGTATTCAATACGCCCCTACATATATTTATTGCGTCACCGTATAGACAATGGTCGTTGTGTAATTTCCTGCTAATTGATCCTCTGGCATCCTGATCGCATATTTAAAACCTATTTCAGTGCCGTTAGGATCATTCTTGTTGTCTAGCTGAGATGGTTTTGAGGCTGAATAATAAACCAGCTCATCCATTAGAGAAAACGGAATATATCCTGCTGTTGGCAGATGAGTCAGTCCTGAAGAAAGATCCCACCAGGTCCCACTGCCTCCACCTTCCCAATGACCTGCGTATGTTGACATCCATAGGAATGAATCATTTGGAATAACGACTGAATAATCACTGTCGCTTCTTAGTTCTGATGCTACTTTCATTTGAAGATTCCAAGAAAAGTTTGTATCAGATATCACCTTGACAACATTACAGTTTTTTCCGCTCTCTGCATAAAGCTCTTTCCATGAACCCGGATCCATCTCGCCAAAATTAATTGACTGATCCCCGGTTATTGTCATAGAAATACCAGCCCTTGAAGAGGACGATAACAAGGACAATAACAAGACAGATACTAATAATAATTTTTTGAACATAAACAACATCCTTTTTTGTAAGGGCGGGGTGACCCCGCCCCTACGATATCATCATTCCGTCATCGTAAATTGAACAACTGTCGTATATATTCCAGGCGCCTGTTTTTCAGGAACTGCCAATTTAAATATAAAGTGATTCTTTGTTCCGTCCGGCAAGTTATTGCCTTCTACGTTTGAGCTGGCATAAGCAAGAGCAGGAGTTAGAGTAATTTTTTCATCACCGGTTCCAAACCATCTACCAGTACCCTCTGTCCATCCCTTCCATGAAAAATTTGCATTTGGGATAGTTGTTGAACCGTTTGAAAACGGAGAATCATTGCTGATCTTTACAAACCAAGGTTTGCCATTATTGGTCTTTGCTGTTACCAAAACACCACCTGAAGGAATATCATTCTTTACCTCTCCCGGCTTTAGACGATCTATTAAGATGCTTGAGTTGTCTATATTCAATTCAAAAACAGAAGCTATTGCAACGGTAAACGTTGCCTGCTTGCTGGAATTCAAAGCAAAAGAGCAAGCGCTTAGACCAATCATCAGAACCGCCAAACTTAGTAATACCTTTTTCATACGATCCACCTCCTTTTTTATTGTGTCATTGTAAAGCTCACGGTTGTATAGTAATTTCCCGGAGCGAGTTCATACCCTGTTTGTAAAGCATATCTGAACTGGATCTCTGTCCCTGAAGGTAAATTATTGTTATCATTTTTTACAGCTTTGCCTGAAGTATATATTTTTTCCCAAGAATCCTTAAACTCTCTATATCCTCCACTGGGAGAGTAAGCCAAACCTGCGCTTAAGTTTTCATATGGAGAGTTTTTGCTTCCGGCATAGGTGGTCATCCATTTCATGTTGTTTGTCGGTATTATATTCATTGAAGTATCACCGGATAGAGGCCCGTCGGCTTTAATTGACAAAGTCCACTCGTTCTTGTCATTTGATTTGCACACTACTGAATGTGCAGCTCCTGCGCCAGACGGGACCTCTTTCCACTCACCAGGTTTTACATCCACAAAATTAACGTATGGTCCGTCTATAGTAAGATTAAAAACCGTCTTTACTTTTACGGAAACATTTGGCGATTTTGATATTGTCTGAGCCAATGAAAATTGGCACAAAGCAATTGTCACAAAAAGCAAACCGATAATTCTTGTCATAAAACCATTTAACATCAATAACTCCTATTTCAACTTAACATTGTCGATCTTAATATCGACTTTGCCATCTTTGGAACCTCCAAGAATAATGAACTGAGCCTGTAATAATCCGCCGGAACCATTTGACTGGTCAAAATTCAACTTACCATCTCCTCTGCCTTTGAAATCTGCTGCAATGGTAAATTCTGTAAAAGGAATATATACCTGCTTCCAACCTCTCCAGTCAATATTCTGCTCAAATGACCAGATATCATCCCTTACAGGTTTCCATGTTTTGTCATATGCAGTTTCATA
>CAZWKB010000043.1:6516-11557 GCA_964633925.1 uncultured bacterium | reverse complement strand
TTGCCACTTCTCCAGGTCTAAGTGCCATGAAGCCTAACAATCCTGACGCAAGTGTCTGTTGAAATGCAGGGCGTTGATTTTCGAATTTCAACGCAAGAATTGCATATATTTGTTCAGTAGGAATTCGCACAGGCTGAGAGGGAGGTGATTGCATACCTGCTTGTTTAAGTAGTTTCTCTATGTTCTGCCAAAATTTATTCGGCAAATACTGTGTTCCATCTTCAGTAGGGAATAACAGGCTTAAGTCTGGAAATATAGTATTTCGACAATTTCTATATTCCCTAAGCAATGTATTGTCCCGAACTGAAATAAACGCAAGATTTTGATCCACTTTTATTTCAAGAGCTTGGGGTATTGAATAATTAAGTTCTCTCACTGCGAGTATGATTACGACATCGCGTAAATAGCGAAATTCAATTAATTTTTGAAAGTTCATCTTCCACTTTCTCCATAAAAAGTAAATAGTTATTATTGGCAATAGGCCGAGTTGGATTACGAGTTTTTTTAATGCGAACGCCACTAAGTTTTATAGGAAGGGGCGGTGGATAATTATGGTCCACGTGCAGGTACATCCAAAATGCATACACACCATGCAATCGTCTTTCAACAGTAGCGTTGGAGTTACCCAATTCTCGCAAAAAAATTACAAAACCACGAATGTGAGCAAGATTGATACAGAAGGTCTCCAAGGTTGGATCAACTTTTTCCTTGAAGTATTGGATGTATCTATCTATGTCATGTTGATATCCCTTAACGGTCTCATCTGCACCGTCTCTGGCGCCCTTAAGATAAGCTGGATAGTCGTTTAAGTAGAGTTTGAGATTCATGGTTTGTAAGTTTAGATTGTATGCAGCAATAGTGTTCGCTAATTAGCGACCATTTTAGCACTGAAGTATATCTTTTGCAAGGAGCTTTTATGCCTGAACAATCTTCGCAATTCAAGTTGGCTGTAGCAAAAAAAGCCAAAGAAATAAATATGTCTTTAAGAAAACTAGCAATTGAACTTGGGATTAGCCATTCGTATCTATCAGAAATCTTAAGCGAAAAAAAACGCTTTGATCGGGGAACTCGGTCATAAATTGGCTGATCTTTTTGGAATTTCCTGGATTGATCTTTATCATGAAATTGGATGGCTTGGTGAAGATGAGGAATTTTTTGCAAAAGTCAAAAAATATTACAGAAATATTTGTAGATTTTAACGGCATGGCAGATGTGTTTGAAAACAAACTTCGTGTAAAGCTAGTTACAGCTTTTCCAATAGGTGAATTTCAGGAAAAAGACCTTGTCCATAAGATTGCAACTAAAATGCAAAAAGAAGTTTTATTGGAAAAGAAAATAGATGAATCGATTATTGGCGGGTGCATATTAAAAATAGGAGACAAAGTGATAGACAATTCTATTGCAAATAGTTTACTTTCCCTTAGAAAGGAGCTCCAAAGTGTTAAATCCTGATGAAATAAGCAGTATATTGAGAAAAGAAATAGAAGGATTCTCCCAGGATATGGATGTGTACGAATCCGGGATCGTTACTTCTGCCGGAGACGGAGTCGCCAGTGTTTATGGACTCTCAAATGTGATGGTGTCGGAGCTTGTAGAATTTTCAAGCGGAGTAAAAGGTATCGCTTTTTCTCTTTTATCTGACAGTGTAGGCTGTATCATTTTAGGTGCTGCAGAAAAAGTTAAAGAAGGCGACACTGTAAAAAGAACTGGTAAAGTTGCCAATGTTCCTGTTGGCGATGCAATGATCGGCAGAGTAGTAAATGCTCTTGGTGATCCAATTGATGATAAGGGTCCGATTCATACCGACAGATTCAGACCGATAGAATCTAATGCACCATCAGTTGTTGAAAGAATGCCTGTGAAACAACCTCTTCAAACCGGAGTAAAAGCTATCGACGCCATGATCCCTATAGGAAGAGGGCAGAGAGTGTTAATAATTGGAGATAGAGGTACCGGTAAAACAGCTATCGCTATTGATACTATTCTCAACCAAAAGGATTCCGGTGTTCAGTGCATATATGTAGCGATTGGTCAAAAGGCCTCCACAGTTGCCGGCATTATTGATGTTTTAAAGAGCAATGGGGCGATGAGTTATACTACTGTCGTATTCGCAGGAGCAGATGAATCTTCTTCACTGCAATATCTTGCTCCATATTGCGGTTGTGCAATGGCAGAAGAATATTTATATTCAGGTCGCCATGCTCTTATCATATATGATGATCTTTCTAAACATGCAGTTGCTTACAGGCAATTATCGCTTCTTCTTCGAAGACCTCCGGGCAGAGAAGCATATCCAGGAGATATTTTTTATCTTCATTCCAGACTTCTTGAAAGATCCTGTAAGCTGTCAAAAGAAAAGGGAGAGGGTTCCCTTACGGCACTTCCAGTTATTGAGACTCAGGCTGGAGACGTTTCTGCGTATATTCCTACAAACGTTATTTCTATCACTGACGGGCAGATCTATTTGGAATCTGATCTGTTCAATGCAGGGGTTAAACCGGCAATTAACGTTGGTATTTCCGTCTCCCGTGTCGGAGGTTCGGCTCAGATAAAGGCGATGAAAAAGATTGCAGGAAGATTAAGGCTTGATATGGCTCAGTTTAGAGAGCTTGCGGCTTTTGCGCAATTCTCATCTGATATTGACAAGAACACTGCTGCCCAGTTGAATAGAGGAGAAAAGCTTGTTGAGATTCTCAAACAGGATCAATATATTCCAATGAATGTTGCGGACCAGATCATTGTTATATTTGCCGGCACAAAAGGTTATGCAGATGATATAGCAAAAGATGATGTTAGTAATTTTGAGAAGAATTTATTAAGGTATATGGCAAGTAATCATCCGGCGATTAAGGAAGAGATTATTAGTACCATGACATTATCGGAAGAATTAGAAAAGAAATTGTCGGAAGCGATAGAGGGATTTAAAAAGATATTTGTCGGGAAATGATTCCGTAGGGGCGAATAATTATTCGCCCTTACAAATTGCATTGTATTTGCACGAAAAGGAAAATAGATGGTCAGCCAAAAAGATATAAGACGAAAAATTAAAGCAGTTGATAACATTAAAAAAGTTACCAAAGCGATGGAGACAATCGCCAGTATTCGCCTGCAAAAAGCAGTAAAGACTGTTAACAATGCCAGAGCATATTCAAAAGATTTTTTTGAATTTTCCGGAAGCATTATTGCCAGTACTGATAGCTCTGTATTGGGTGAAATTGCTATAACAAAAAAACGCGAAGTAAAAACAGTTTTGTATATAGCGTTAGCATCTGATCGCGGTCTTTGCGGTGTTTTTAACAGCAAATTGCTAAACAGTGTTGTTGCCAGTGCAGGAGATCTTGTCAAAAGCGGAAAATCTGTAAAAGTTCTTAGTGTTGGCAAAAAAGCAGCTGATGTAATGTCAAGAAAAGGATATAGTGTTATTTCAAAATATCCGGGACTAACAAGTGAAAACGCTGTAAAAACAGCTAACTCGATAGTAAAAGAGATAGTAGCTCTTTTTGAAAAAGGAGAAGTGGATGAAGTTGTTCTTGCCTATAATCTGTTTGCATCGACAGCAAGACAAGAAGTAACAGAGAATAAAATTATTCCTGTAAGCTCAGGTGAAAAAGAATCTGTAAAAACAGAATATATCCTTGAGCCTAAAGGCAAGGAACTGATAGAATCAATAATCGTTCATGGTCTTATGACAACACTGTCACAGGCTATGTTTGATTCGATAGCAAGCGAACATGCAGCTAGGATGATTGCTATGCAGCAGTCTACAACGAATGCGGACGAAATGATAACGGATCTAACAATGCTGTATAACAAAGTTAGACAAGCATTGATAACGAGAGAAATAATAGAGGTCGTCAGTGGTGTGGAGGCACAAAAATAATGGGAAATGGGAAAATAAAACAGATCATGGGGCCGGTTGTCGACGTCGAGTTTGCGTTGGATCAATTGCCTGCAATATACAACGCGCTGAAGATTTATAAAGACGGAGTAGAAACTACTCTTGAGGTGGAACAATATCTTGGAGACGGAGTTTTAAGAGCTATATCCATGACCTCAACGGATGGATTATCCCGTGGAATGGAAGTACAAGATACAGGAGCGCCGATAACTGTTCCTGTTGGTGAAAGATGTCTTGGAAGAATATTTGACGTGTTGGGACGACCAATTGATAATTACGGAGAAGTACATGCAGACAAGTATTATCCAATTCACAGACATGCTCCAAAGATAACAGATGTTACTCCGTCAACAAAAGTTTATGAAACAGGAATTAAAGTTATTGATCTTCTGACTCCATATCCAAAAGGTGGAAAGATCGGTTTGTTTGGAGGAGCAGGAGTTGGAAAAACAGTTCTCGTTATGGAATTGATCAGAAATATTGCACAAGAACATGGCGGCATATCTGTATTTGCCGGAGTGGGGGAGAGAACGAGAGAAGGAAATGATCTTTGGCTAGATATGAAAGAATCAAAAGTTATCGATAAGACTTGTCTGGTATTCGGACAGATGAACGAATCTCCAGGTTCAAGGTTCAGAGTTGCTCTTACAGGACTTACACAGGCAGAATATTTCAGGGACGAAAAGAAACAGGATGTTTTGTTGTTCATTGACAATATCTTCAGATTTGTGCAGGCAGGTTCTGAGGTTTCTACTCTTCTTGGAAGAATGCCGTCAGCCGTAGGATATCAGCCGACATTATCTTCAGAAATGGGAGAACTTCAGGAAAGAATTGTTTCCACAAAAGACGGATCAATTACTTCTGTTCAGGCAATTTACGTTCCTGCAGACGATCTTACAGATCCAGCACCAGCTACAACATTTTCGCATCTTGATGCCACAACAGTTCTTTCAAGAGCGTATGTAGAGTTGGGTATTTATCCTGCTGTAGATCCTCTAGATTCAACTTCCAGGATCATGACTCCTAAGATAGTAGGAGAAGAACATTTTCACGTTGCAAAAGAGGTAATAAGGATTCTTCAGAGATATAAAGAACTGCAGGACATTATTGCTATTTTTGGTATGGAAGAATTATCAAATGAAG
>CAZWKB010000043.1:867-6506 GCA_964633925.1 uncultured bacterium | reverse complement strand
ACTGCAAAGATTCTTGTCACAGCCATTTAACGTTGCCGAAGAATTTACAGGACAAAAAGGTAAATATGTTCCGTTAAAAGAAACTATAAGAGGATTTAAGGAGATCACGGAAGGTAAACATGACGATCTTCCTGAAAGCGCATTTTATATGAAAGGCGGAATAGACGAAGTAATAGAACATGCCAATAAATCTTAAAATATTATCTCCGGAGAAAGTAATTCTGGATAAAGACGTAGATTATATAGGGCTTGAAACCGTAGACGGATCTATGGGAGTAGAGCCTGGACATGCATCACTTGCGGCGAAATTAATAAAATCTTCCGTTGTGTTTCAAATAGGCAGTTCAAAAGAGACTATTGAAATAAACGGAGGTTTTGCTAGAATAGAACCTAAGTGTGTAACACTGTTCGCCGACTAACATTATGAGAAAACTTATCATCAAAGGTGGAAACCCTCTAGAAGGAAAAGTCAAAATAAGTGGAGCAAAGAATGCTGCTCTGCCGATTTTGGCTGCAACAATTCTCCTTAACGGAGAATCAACATTGACCAACGTCCCAAATCTTAACGATGTTATTACCATGATTAGAATGTTATGCGTACTTGGTATGAGGGTAGAATATTGTGATCAAAACAATACTGTAAATATATGGGGAGGCAGCAAGATAAAACATGTTGCTCCTTATGAGCTTGTGACAAAGATGAGAGCTTCCTTTTTCATAATCGGGCCTGTTCTTGCAAGAGAAGGACTGGCAAAAATACCTCTTCCTGGTGGATGTGCCATCGGATTTAGACCTGTAAATTATTACATTAAGGGGCTAGAGGCTATGGGCGCCAAGATAGAAATGGAACATGGCTTTGTTGTTGCAAAGGCTACAAAACTAAAGGGTGCAAACATATATCTCGATTTTCCATCTGTAGGAGCTACTGAAAGTCTTATGATGGCAGCCTCTATTGCCGATGGAGAAACTGTTCTGGAGAACGTTGCAAAAGAACCGGAGATCGCGGACCTTGCAAAATTCTTAAATAGATGTGGGGCAAAGATAACAGGTGAGGGAACTGAAAAAATAGTTATTAATGGTGTAAATTCTTTGAGAGCCGCTGATCATAAAGTAATGCCTGACAGGATAGAAGCCGGGACTTTTATGGTTGCTGCTGCGATGTCAAGAGGATCAGTTGCTGTCGAAAATATAGTTCCTGAGCATATGACATCTATTTTCACAAAGTTGGCTGAAGCCGGTGTAGATGTCAGGATTGAGGGAACAACTGCGTTTGTGAATTGCAAAGAAAGAGTTAAGGCCGTTAGCTTTAAAACCATGCCTCATCCTGGATTCCCAACAGATATGCAGGCACAATTCTCTGCCATGCTGTCTTTGGCTGAAGGAACAAGTGTTATTAACGAAACAATATTTGAGAACAGATTTATGCATGTTCAGGAATTAAAAAGAATGGGTGCTGATATCCAAATAGAAGGAAAAACAATAATCATTAATGGCGTAAATAATCTGTCAGGTGCGCCTGTAAGAGTTCCCGATCTTCGTGCTGGAGCGGCTCTCGTATTGGCAGGGCTGGTAGCCGGAGGAGAAACCCTGATAGAAGATTCTGCAAGACTTATTGACAGAGGTTATGAAAGAATGATACAAAAGCTGACCGGACTGGGAGCAGATGTTAAAGAAGTTATATAAGATATCGAATATAGTTCTCAAATCAGAAAAATGTAAATCCAAGCTGGAAATATCCGTAACAGACGACCTCACTATCAGGCAATTAAACAAAAAATTTAGAAAAATTGACAGGGCAACAGATGTTTTATCATTCTGTATGGAAGAAAAGGATTTTTTGGGTGACATAATAATATCTCTTGATACTGCTAAGAGGAATGCTAAAAGATATAAAAACACATTAGACATAGAATTGTCCCGTTTGGTTGTTCACGGAACATTGCATCTGCTCGGTTATGACCATATAAGGAAATCTGATAGAATAGAAATGAGAAAGAAGGAAGATGTTTATGCCAAGAAAATTTTATGAAAGCTTTACCCATGCGTGGCGTGGCATAAGGATATCTTTTAGAACTCAACGAAATCTGTCTATACATGTATTTGTAGGATTGCTGGCTGTAACTATGGGGATCTATTTGAACGTAAGTTCAATAGAAATGGAAATCATTCTTGTCATGATAGCTTCTGTCATAGTATTAGAGTTGCTGAATACGGCAGTCGAGGAGATCGTTAATATGCTCACATTAAAAAGACAGATACGTGCAATGGTGGCAAAAGATGTTGCTGCTGCTGCTGTTCTTGTCGCATCAATATCTGCGGCATTGGTAGGGCTTATAATATTTGTTCCAAAGATATTGGGATTGTTAAACAAATAAAATGAATGAATTATTATTGCTTGGAATATTTGTAGTACTTTCTGGATTCTTTTCAATGGCTGAGACGGCGCTTACTTCTATAAGCCGTATCAAGATAAAACAACATTTAAACAAAAAGCATTTTGGGTCTAAGGAACTTTGCGAATTACGTGAAAACCCAAGTAAAATGTTATCTACCATACTGATAGGAAACAATATAGTAAATGTTGCTGCCGCATCTCTAGCCACTTTCATGGCGATAAACTTTTTTAAAAAGTTCTCTGTGATAGATGAAGCTATCCCTGTTGCGTTCGCAAGTCTTGTTATGACAATCGTTATTATTATATTTGGTGAAGTATCACCAAAAACTATTGCATTAAAGCATTCTGAAAAACTTGCCTTGGCAGTAGCCCCTGCTATTCACCTATTATCAAAATTATTCCTTCCTTTAACAACCTTTATATCTTTTTTATGCAGTCCTTTTGTCCTGCTTTTTGGTGCCGACAAAAAATCTGTTGTTCCTTTTGTTACCCAGGAAGAATTAAAGATGCTGTTATCGGTTGGAGAAGAAGAAGGAGTTCTTGAACAGGAAGAAAAGGAAATGATTCACAGCATATTTGAATTTGGAGACAGCATAGCAAAAGAAGTAATGGTTCCGAGACCTGATATGTTCTGCCTTGAGGTCAACACGCCATTAAAAATTGCAGCCGAAAAGATTGCACAGCAGGGTCATTCAAGAATTCCTGTTTATGACGGAACAATAGATAATATTGTTGGAGTTGTATTTGTAAGGGATATCATTAACATATTTATTGAAAACAAGGTAAGAACGCTAAGAGACATTTTAAGGCCTCCTTTATTTGTCCCGGAGACAAAGAAGCTTGATGACCTTATGCGCCATCTTCAGTCGATGAGGACTCACATTGCTATTGTTGTTGATGAATATGGCGGTGTTGCCGGTATTGTAACGCTTGAAGACCTTCTGGAAGAGATAGTCGGTGAAATTAAAGATGAATTCGATATAGAAGAAAAAAACATAGATGTTTTGGCAGATGGCTCGGCTTTGATAGATGCGAGAATAAGCGTAAATGATGTTAATGAGAAGGTTGGAACTGCAATTCCTGAAGGTGATTATGATACTGTTGGGGGCTTTGTTCTTTCCTTATCTGGCAAATTGCCAACCGTCGGGGATACGGTTAAATTCGAAGATATTAAAATTATTGTAGAAAAAGTGTATAAGAGGCGCATAACAAGAATAAAAATTGTTAAAATAGAAGAAATTGGGTTTGAAGGAGAGGCTATTGTCGGAGGATAAAAAGACTAAATATATATTCATCACTGGCGGAGTTGTTTCATCTCTGGGCAAAGGTATCACTGCCGCTTCTGTTGGCCGCTTACTAAAATCAAGAGGACTCAAGGTAACAGTACAAAAACTAGATCCATACATCAACGTTGATCCAGGCACAATGAGCCCATATCAGCATGGAGAGGTTTTTGTTACCGAAGATGGGGCAGAGACAGATCTTGATCTGGGTCATTATGAAAGATTTATCGACGTCAATCTTGGAAAAGTAAATAACGTAACTACCGGTATGGTCTATTGGACTGTTATTCAGAAGGAAAGAAGAGGCGATTTTCTGGGTGGAACAGTTCAGGTTGTTCCTCATATTACCAATGAAATAAAAGACAGAATTAAAAAAGTAACAAAAGAAGAACAGTTTGATGTTGTCATTGTTGAAGTTGGAGGAACAGTGGGGGACATTGAAAGTCTTCCTTTCCTCGAATCCATCAGACAATTTAGCAAAGAAGCCGGCAGAGACAATGTAGTTCATATACATGTAACTCTTGTTCCTTATCTTGCCGTCACTCAGGAATTTAAAACAAAACCAACTCAACACAGCGTAAAAGAATTAAGAAGCATTGGTATTCATCCGGAGATAATCGTATGCAGATCATGCGAGCCTCTTACAACAGATCTTAAAGAAAAAATAGCACAATTCTGCGATACTGAGAAAGAAGCGGTTATAGGGCTGTCTGATGTTAAAACAATTTATGAAGTTCCTCTTGCTCTTCAAAAAGAAAGAATGGACGAGATCATTCTCAGTTATTTGAGAATGGATTGTGAAAAGAGCGATCTGACTGAGTGGCGAGATATGGTCCTGACTTTAAAGAATCCGGGAAAGACCGTTAAGATCGCTTTGGTAGGTAAGTATGTCGAGCTTGGGGATGCATATATAAGCGTTGTTGAAGCACTCAAACATGGTGCTATTGCAAATAAAGTGAAGGTTGAAATAGTATTTATAAATTCAGAAAAGATAGAAAGTGAAGAAGACCTTTCACAATATTATGGTGATGTTCATGGAATAATCGTTCCGGGCGGATTTGGTTCACGTGGAATAGAAGGAAAGATAAGATCTATTCAATATGCAAGAGAAAACAGAATCCCATTCTTTGGTCTTTGTCTCGGTATGCAATGTGCAGTAATAGAATTCTCAAGAAATGTTCTTGGCAAAGCCGATGCAAACAGTACCGAATTTAACCCTAAATCAGAATTCCCGATTATCGATTATATGCCTGACCAAAAGTATATAAAAGAAATGGGCGGAACAATGAGACTTGGATCATATCCATGCAAAATTCAATCAGGAACAAAACTATACGAAGCCTATCAAGAAGACCTTATACATGAAAGACATCGTCATAGGTATGAAGTCAATAACGAATTAAGAGGCCAGCTTGAAGCAAAGGGTTTGGTGTTTAGCGGAATATTTGAAGAAGCGGATCTTGTTGAAGTGATTGAGCTTCCAGATCATCCGTTCTTTGTTGCAACACAATATCATCCTGAGTTTAAATCCCGTCCAAACAAGGCTCATCCACTGTTCCGTGAATTCATCAAGACCGCCATCATCAAAGGCGGCGAACAAGAAAAATTGTTCTAAATTTGCATTTCTGCCAAAAATAGTGCATACTGGTATATGAAGTTCACAGTGGAACACACAGTTTGTTTTTAGTAGCATAATTTTAAGACTGCGTTTCGGCAAGATTAAAACCTCCGATTTTTCCACACTTTGATCGATATACAAATATTTTTACGGTCAAAACATATTGTTCTTCAGAAAGAATGGTTGACATGAATCCGACTCAGAATAGTTTCTTTGGCTTGGGGATAGTTCCCGGAATTTTGGAAGTGTTGAATAGGTTGAAGTTTGTTACCCCGACCCCGATACAACAAAAGGCGATACCAATTGCGATAGAAAGAAAAGATATCATAGGTATTGCACAGAC
>CAZWKB010000043.1:0-857 GCA_964633925.1 uncultured bacterium | reverse complement strand
ACCGGTAAAACGCTTGCGTTCGGTATCCCTCTGATACAGCATCTTGCACAGACAAGAGGAAAGGCTGTTATCCTTGTTCCGACAAGAGAGCTTGCGGCACAGGCAAATGAAACGATAGTTAAAATAGCCCCGATATTTAGATTGCGAACAGCAGTTTTGATCGGCGGAGAATCCAGTTACAGACAGGTACAGGCGATTAGAGGCGGAGCAAGAATAATAATTGCTACACCGGGACGTCTGAACGATCATATTAAGCAAAGAAATATAAGAATGGATGATGTTATTACACTTGTCCTAGACGAAGCAGACAGAATGCTTGATATGGGATTTGCTCCACAGATAGATTCGATAATAAAGCATATTCCAAAAGAAAGACATACGATGTTGTTCTCTGCCACAATGCCATCAAGCATAGTTGGCAACAAAGTATATGAATTTGCCTGTACGAACAGAGATCGCTCCTGAAGGAACTGCTGCAGAGCTTGTTTCACAGGAAATGTTCATTGTTAGCAAAGTCATGAAGGTTAAGCTCCTTGATGAATTATTAAAGAAGTATAAAGGATCTGTACTTTTGTTCATGAGAACAAAAATTGGTTGTGGCAAGATCACAAACATGTTAAGAAATATGGGCCATAATGCAGCTGAGATACATTCTAATAAAACATTAGGTCAAAGAAAAGAAGCTTTGGCTGGTTTTAAATCAGGAAGATACAGAATTCTTGCGGCAACAGATATCGCAGCAAGAGGAATCGACGTTTCCGGAATAGAAGTTGTAATAAACTATGACCTTCCTGATGATCCAGAGAATTATGTTCACAGAATAGGCCGAACAGGTAGAGCCGGTATTGAAGGACATG
>CAZWKB010000042.1:9458-11864 GCA_964633925.1 uncultured bacterium | reverse complement strand
ATCTTGGTTTCAGTGCAATAATTTCCAGCCAGGCCCTGATGTTGGCGATATGGGCGGGATTTACCTGAACCTGCCATTCCGCTGTTGATCCCTTAATTTCCGGATATTGAAAACCATAGGAAATCAGTTCATCAATAAATGTATCCACTAGCGGATGGCTGTTTTGTTCAAAGACTTCCTTGGCCATCGTTGTGATACAATCAATAATGGCACTGCTAAACTCCCGCCGGGATTTACTCTTTTTCAGCAGGCCGAATATTCTGCGTACAAAATCGTCCAGATTATCTTTTTGCCCTTCCTGAAAAACCATTTTCAGGGAATAATTTATTTCTCTCAAAGTACTGCTGTGAATATCGCTAAGGCCGGGAACGCTCATAATACTAAACAGAAAGTCCAGTTTCGCCAGATGCTGACGTCCCTGAAAATCAGCAGATTTCTCCAACTGCCCGGCTACCAGCGAATATCCGTTAACGATCTGGAAATAGTCCGGCATCTCGAGATACTTCTTTGGCCCGGCACTACTTACTTTTTGCTGATCCTGACAAAGTGTTTCCAATTCTGCAAGCCTCAGCCTTAAATGATCATGGCTCAGAGGGTCGATGAAGCTTTTGTAAGTTCTTAAGGCCTCCGGTGATTCCCCTTCTTCTGCG
This sequence comes from uncultured bacterium, assembly GCA_964633925.1. Classification (GTDB taxonomy): domain Bacteria; phylum Margulisbacteria; class WOR-1; order JAKLHX01; family JAKLHX01; genus CAZWKB01. The sequence goes on along the minus strand of CAZWKB010000042.1, from coordinate 11,214 downwards.
GCAAACCAATCTGAAGGATCGGGCTGTGCAAGCCAGTGCTGATATGTAATTTTGAACATCCTGTAGAGCAACTGATCGAACATGGTAATATCAACATTGATATTATTCTCCACGATGTAGCGTATAGTTCTTTTAAGATAAGTTGAAGTCTTTTTAAAGATGCCCGCATCTCTTTCCGCTTCGGCAAGCATTGAACCGATGATTTCGGGAATCAAAACTAAATTCCGGGGAAGCAATCCATTGCTCTGCGCAAGGAGAGTGTCGATGTAATCGAACAGATAACGAATGGCGCTGTCTTTAATATCCTCGCTTTGCGGTAATTTAATCACATCTAAGTATATCTTCAGAATTATGGTAAGAGCGGTGAGCCCATCCGAATGACGATTGTAGATATAGAAATCGCCGATAGAAATGGATTTCAACTCTTTTAGGACATATTCCCAGTTGACAAACGGGTGGTTGAGTTCGGTCAGCATTTCCTGCGTCTTTTTCTGCAGACCATAATGACTTTCCACAACCTTGAGCAAAGGGACATATTGCTCGGGTATGGCCACGTCCACCGCCGTTCTTTCGAGATTCACCTTCAGAGCAGATGAAATCAATCCGGCGCTTTTTTCATCGGTAACAGTTTTTTTAGTCATAATTGATATCCTTAACTGAAGTATATATCATTTTTCCCCTTCCACGATTTTAATTTCTTCGGGGGTGAGGCCGTAGAGGGCGTAAACCATCTGGTCAATTTCTTTTTCGTATTCTTTGACCTTGGATTGCTTGGCCGGATTTTGCAGGTAGTCGTTGGATTGGGTGAGGAAGAGGATTTTATCGACTATCTCTATGAAAGATTTTTGCTTTTCCTTGGATATTTTTTTTATTGGAATTGTAGACAAAGGTTTTTGATATAATTCAAATATTTTACCTTTTTTTTTGCAATTAGCAGAAAGCCATTTCAAACAAAAAGCAGAACAAAGCAAAGCGCAAACATATTTTGAATTATATAAACCATTAGTTATATTAATATAAAATACATCAATAGAGCCATAGAAAGGTTTATCACAGTAAGCAAATGTATTAATCTCGGATCTATATGGTAAAATAAGTTTTTCATCGTCGAAATTAGTATTTGGTCTATAACCATACAAATACCACCATTTCCCTTCCTTATCCGCACTGATTAATGCAAAATTTCTATATCTATCATCCAATATTTTTTTATACTTTAGTAAATGTTTTTTGATATTTGGGCAATCATCTATATCATTAATTTGGTTTGTTATGATTATCCATTTATTGTTTATTTTATTATAATACCATTTTTCGATATCAGAATTTTTATAAAATGGCTTTACAAATTGTTTTTCATGTTTTGTTAATTTCATATCATTTATTTCTTGATCAGAAATAACAAAAATGCCTTCACCCTTTGTGCAATTCTTAAGGTTGTAATTATTAATATGAGCTTCTGATAATTTATCACATCCTGTTTGTATTCCAGGCGATATCTGAGCAATTGAACCCAATATCAGCATATCATCATCAATTTTTATTTTCTTATCCGCTACAGTATTTAAAATATACCACTCATCATTAGGCAGTGTTAATGTTGAATATTTACTATAGTAATTTTGAAATTGCTGCATAAAATTATCGATAGAAATATTTTCTCCACTTGGTTCAGCGATTTCTATCATTCGACTCTTATTCCCTTTATCTAAAAATAATATTATAAAGGTAAAAATTATTGAATTAATAGATTCTG
>CAZWKB010000042.1:8828-9448 GCA_964633925.1 uncultured bacterium | reverse complement strand
TCTAAAAATAATATTAGATTATTAATATTTGCTGATTCAAAAACCATTATTGTTTCACTTAAATTTACTATTTTATTAATTGAAGCGTCTTGTCTTATTTTTTTTCGTAGAGTAGATGCACCAGCAGCGGCAAGGAAGTATGGTGGTATTATATAAGTTAAATTACCTGTTGAAGAAAGTAAGTCTATTCCCTTTGAAATAAAATAGTAATAAATATCTTGTTTCCTTTCGTAAAAATGTATCCATACCTCTTGCATTTTTAATTCTTGAAATAGCTCTTTATTCCCTTTTTGACCTATATAAGGCGGGTTCGAAATAACTATATCAAAACCATTCTTTTCATGAAACACCTCGGAAAAATGAGTATGAAAATCAAATTTAATATCAGCAATTCTCGAATCATACTTTTTAATACCTTCCAACAATTCAAAGAATAAATCATTGATCACTATACGAATCTTGTTTTTCTCCGAAGGGTTAGTTGTATTGAAATATTGGTCTTTCTTTTCTTCAATGGCTTTACTGATTTCATCATCCGGCAGAATGTCTATCGGCAAACCCATCAATGAATTGCCGCAGACAATTTTATAATCCAAATTGGGCAATGGTTTGATTTGCCT
>CAZWKB010000042.1:6716-8818 GCA_964633925.1 uncultured bacterium | reverse complement strand
AATCAATATCTACGCCGTAAAGAGAGTTTTCAATGCAATCTCGTTTAAAATGATAAATTGATCTGTTCGTATTTTTAATGAATGTGGAAAGTGTGTTTCTTGCTCGCACAATTTCGCTCATCATGCCTACAGGAAATGCGCCGCTGCCGATTGCCGGATCGCAGACCTTAATTCCTAAAAGCTTGCTGTCTATCTCTATCGCGTTATTGCGAATGCTATCGGGAAGCTGCAATTTGTAATCAGATGTTTTCTGCTGCCCATCACTAATTTTTTGTTGCTTTATCAATGCCATTTCTTCGTTATCGCTCAGGCGTTCGCCATAATGAATCAGTGTTTCAATGTCTTCTTTAAGAATTGCAGGTCTTTCCTTGTGTTCAATTATTAAATCAAGTTGACCTTTTTTGCAGGTATTGCCCAGCATATTGGTTTGCCTCACGCCGGGCTTTTCATAAGTGACCGTTCCGTAATTGAACTGGCTGAATAGATAGTTAATCAAGCTTTGCTGACACATGTAATGAACAATTTCGCGTGGGGTGTAATAAACGCCAAACTGCTTATTGAATTTGCTTTCCTCACCCTTTTTGCCGCTTTTCAATGCTTTTTGAAATTCATCAAAATTATCCGGTCGAATGGCGTTGAACTTCTCATAGGCTTTGCCCAGCAGTTCCGGGTCAATGGCGACTTCTTTTTCCAGTGGTTCATCTTCTTTAACCGTAAAATTATAGCGGTCAAAAACATCGAGAATGCCATCGCCATCGTCACCTTTATTTGTTCTGATGCTATTGGAAAAAAGCTCATTGGAAATGAGGATATCTGTCTTGACCCAGTCGTATCCATTAATAGGATCGAAAAGACCGCCGTTTAAAAATGGAATTTTGCAGTTAAAGCGGCTGTAATAGTGGTCTTCATGGCCGCGATCAAGGCGAAGTGCTTCGTAAAACAGCGGTTCCAGAATGTCATTGAAAAAATTCTTAAAGCCGCCGTGTTTTTGCTCAAATAGTTCGCGCAGAAAATGTTTTGAACCTGTACCCCAGGCTGCGTCTCTGGCGACACCGAACCAGCCTTTCTTTTGCAGAAAGTAAAGAAAGACAATCTGGCCTAAAAGCTTTTTGGCAAAATCAACTGTGTTGACGCCGTTTTGTTCAAAGTTATTTTTAATGGTTGCATCCGTGGCAACTATTAGGTCCAGCGCTTCCTTAACGCGGAGAAACAGATTGCGGTATTCCGTAAAAAATTCTTTGGTGACGGTTTCAATATTGAATGCTTCTTCCAAATCGGCAAGATTTGGATTACGCGTATCATCGGCGATAAGCGGGGCCAGGCGGCTCTGGGCGGTGTGGCTGTTTTCGTTTTGTCCAACAAGAAAAGACCAACGGCGGGCAGATGTAAATTCTTCCTTAGCTTTGACTTTACCGTTTTTCTCTTCTTCAAAACGATAATCCATTTTCACCAGTGAAAAACGCCAGTCGGAAAGATCGGGAGAAACAAAAGCGACAAGCCCGGCATCCTTTTGATCGCGATCCTTAAGATAATGCGCAATGAAATTACGCTGGCTGGTGCGTGCCCTTTCCAGCGTTGTTTCGCTTTGCAGATAAACAATCAAAATGTCAATTTTCAAGCCATCGGGGTCTGTATAGGTGGCAAGGCGTTCAAAAGTTTTGACATATTTTTTATATGATTCCGGCACATAGCCGCGGGCATGAAAAGCTTTTGATTCATCAATCTGGTTGAATAATTCCTTTGCCAGCCTTGTAAACGCTTCTTTGGCAAAGGGTTTGCCCAATGTATCTCTAACGATGTCCCGTGCTTGTTTTTTATCCACTTTAAGACTCTTTCCCCTGTCTGCATTCCTACCAATGACTATTCACTGATAACATCAGCCAGTTTCTCCATTATTGACAGAGCATCTTTGTCGAACTTGGAAAAGGCAAACCATTTTTTGCCCAGGTCTTTCAGCGATGCGCCGAAATGATAAACGGTTTTGCCATCAATGATTAAAAACCTGTCGTGCGAACTACGAAATTCCTTTAAGGTGATTGCCGGATATTGCTCGTTATACTTTTTAATATCTAGTACAAGCTGTTTGGAAATGGTCTTGGTAA
>CAZWKB010000042.1:2599-6706 GCA_964633925.1 uncultured bacterium | reverse complement strand
GTTTTTACTTTTTTACCGGCTTTGGATAACAAAGTCAAAACGGTGTCATCAATATAATTATCAATCACAACTATGGATTTGCGGGCGGTGCGGATAAGACCGGAAACAAATTGATAGGCATCAAATATCTGTCCGTCGAAAAAAATGCCCTGCTGGGGACTGATGTCTCTTTCTTCAATAGCGTCGAAAACCTTCTCGAATTTCTCATCGGTTTCTACTTTGTATTCGATTTGCTTTCTTTCCAGACCGTCGAGCCGATGAAATATCCGGGCATTTGCGGAAATAAATTTCCGCATAGCGACAAAGGCATTGATAATTTGAATGCTCATTTGAACAGCGGTGCTGCTTTTCAGAACACCGGAAAGCATTGCCACGCCCTGTTCAGTAAATACGTAAGTTGCTTTTCGCCTTCCACCCCAACTTGAAGTCACAAATTGTGACTTCAAGTTGGACTCATGTTTTGATGTGCCACTTTGGAACCTCAAAGAATTTTCGTTTATTAAGGTCACAGGTTGTGACCTTAATAAATTCGCATCTTTAGCGGTAAGTTGAAAGCTGAATTCAGGCGGAAATCTTTCAGCATTTCTTTTGACCGCTTGATTTAAAACTTTCGTTTCCACGCCGTAGAGTTTCGCCAGATCGCTATCCAGCATCACCTGAACATTGCGTATGGTATAAATGCGGCTTTGAATGTCTTTATTATTCATAATTTCATATTCCGTCATCTATTTTTACCTCTCCCGTCAAATACATGGACAAAATGACTTCACGCTTGCCGGATACCTGCGGATTCTGTTCTGCATAGTGCGCCTCTAAAAGCCGTTCCGGTATGTGCATTTGGAGTGTTGCCAGCACTTTAAACGGATTCGCCAGTTCTGTCTTTAATTTATTCAGCGCGGTCAGCGTTTCTTTTGTTGTCTGTTTGGGCAAACCGCCTTCTTTTAGCTGGCTTAGAACTTTTTTAATATATAATTCCTGATCATCTGTAAACTGTTTGGTATTATTTAAAGTTGCTTTTAGAATTCCCAGAATCTGAATAGCGCTGTCTCTGCCGCGTTTGCTTTGTAATTCCACTATTTCTTCCGTCGTGGCATAAATAAATGCCTCTTTGTTTTTATCCAGCATATCGTAGAATATCTCTGGCAGTTGTTGCTTCTTATCGTTTATATTGCTTTCGATGATTGCTGCGGTGGATAGGAAATCAAGCTCCTGTGCTTCGCCTTTTTCTGTGGCTATGAAAAATTTCTGGAGCTTGCCGCGACGGAAATAAGTAATCAGCGATTCTTTATGCTCTTGGTCTATCTTTGCCGTACGGGCTTTTTTAGGTAAGCGTTTTATTATCTCGAATAAATCAGGTTCCTTGTCACGTAGTTCTTTAATGACTTGCAGATATTTAAGTTCGCTCTCCTCATTTTCGTCTTCACCGGTAAGCGTCTTCTTTGATACCAGACGATTAAATAATTCGTGCGAGCCAACTGGTTCACCTTCAGTCAACAGCGCAGCGTCTCCACCCAACAACGTCAGAAAGGCGTTAATCTTGGCTTCTGCCGATTCCCGCAGCTTAATTTCATCATTGCCTTGCTGCGATGGGAAAAAATTGAACGTGTAAATCTTATCAAATTTTGTATCTAGACGGTTAATGCGTCCAACTCTCTGCATCATCCGTGTAGGATTCCAGGGAATGTCATAGTTGATGACGACATTGGAACGATGAAGGTTGACGCCTTCAGAAAGGACTTCGGTAGATACCAAAATACGATAATCGTTTTCTGGATGCCGTGCTTTATCATCGAAGTTCTTAATAACAACTTCACGTATAGATTCACCTGATCCACCGGTATAGCAAAGGGCGGAATCGGGGAATTTTACATTGATATTCTTGGCCAGATATTCGGCTGTTTCTTTTGATTCAGTAAAAATAATAAGTTTATTCTCTTTGAGGATTTCATTTTGAGCAAGTTGTTGAATAAACTTAATCAGCTTCGGGTCTCGGTTTACTTTCTGCCACAGTAATTTAATCTGGCGTAATATTTCCAGATCACTTTTCAAATCGTTAAGGAAATTCTTTTCATCATCAGCCTGGAATTCATCTGCTCTGTATTTTATTGCTTTTTCTTCATCAATAAGCTTCTGAATCGCCTTATCATCGTCATTTTCCAGCAGTTCAAATATTTTGTTGGTGTGTTTTTTGCTGACGTAAACATTACCTTTTTCAAATTCTTTGATAAACATTTCATAAGAATAAATGAACCGGTCCACGGAGTTCTTAAAAGCGAAGAAACTGCTCTCCAGTCTTTTGACAAGCAGTATCTTCATGAACTTTCCCATGTTCTTCTGCGCCTGTTCTTCGAGTTGGTCAACCTTACCGGTGTAATACAGCATCGGCATATAACGAGCGTATTTGAACCTCTTGGAAATCAGCTCAATTGTTTTGTTGAAGACTTCATTTTCTGTATCGTCCAATTCATAAAACAACGGTTCAGGATTTTCGACATCCGGGAATCTTAAGTTTTGCTTTTTTAAATCAGCGGCAAAATATTTGGCAATCTCTGTCCTGGTGCGGCGTACCATCAAATACTTTAGAACCTTTTCCCTGATTTCCAAGGCATTATCTTTTACTGTCTGGATATATTTTGCATGATCACGCTGGCGGTCGAGATTTTTCAGCTTCCTATCCAGGCCATTAAAAAAAGCTTCCAGATCCGGCAAGTTGGGAATAGTGCTTTTCTTTGATTTCTGAAATAGTTTGATCTGGCTTAAAATATCTTTGGGTGAATTGTTATAAGGAGTAGCTGTAACAAGAATAATTTTTTTACCACGACATATTTCCGCCAGCTTTTCATAAGTCATGTTTGTTTCTGTGCGGAAGCGATGGGCTTCATCAATGATGATGTTTTTGTATTTTTCTGTGCCGCGATCTAAAATGTCATCCAGTTTTCCGATAGACTCAAAATCAGCATGGATGCGGAAATCAGAAAAGGCATTCCTCCACGAACCCGGATTATCTTTTTCCAGAAGCATTGGCGGTGCTATGACCAGAGTCCGACCATCTATTTGTCCGGCAAGCAATGTGGCGATATAGGTTTTCCCCAAGCCAACAACATCGGAGACAAAGACGCCGCCATATTCTTCAAGTATCTTTTTGGCGTTTAATACCGCCTGTTCCTGATATTCCAGTCGCATAAATTCCTGCGGCAGATACTTGGCAAATATTTCGTCAGACTGGCTTAACTCGTCTTTAAAATATTCATACAAAAGTTTTAAATAAAGCTGATGGGGTGTTATGTTTTGATTGTGCCAGGTTTTATCTTCAATTGTCTGGATGTATTTTTCGCTGACGTCAACTGAATCTTTCCAGAGTTCATCAAACTTTTTTCTGGCAAATTCATGATCGGCGCTGTTTTTTAATTCAACATTGAATTCGAGATTATCAACTAGACCAGCCTGAGTTAAGTTGCTGGAGCCGGTAATAACACGGCCAACATCGCGATCACCCTCGTTAAAACTCATTATGTAGAGTTTGGCGTGTATGTTTTGGGAAGGATAAGCTCTGATTTCTAACTTTTTACTATGAAGCCATTCAATAAATTTAGCAATGCCCTGTTCGACATTCCGATTATCTTCGGACTCTTCCATCTCCTTTTCAATCAGGCCTTCGATTTCTTTTTTCGCTTCGGCATGTGAAAATTGAAAGGATTGCTGTTGTTCCTGCTTAGCAGTATTTAATAAATCATGAACTTGCTTGTTTGTACTGATGCCGATAAGGATTCTTATTTTTTCCGTGTTTTCCAGTGAATTATAAATTGCATGAAAGCCGCTGGTATAAAAGTATCCAACGAGGCAATCGAACAGTCGTGAGTCTTTAATCAAAACCTCAAACCGCTGCTTTAAGTGTTTCCCTTTTTCGTTTGTAATGAATGTCAGGTCTGTGGTCAAATGATACCTCTAGTTAATGCCTATATGTGAATTGTGAAAATCTAGGATCAGCGCCTCGCTATTTTTCCCCGCTTACTAGTTGCGGATGTTTGTCTTTTAACAATTGCACCCCTAATCATTCAGCCAGCATTAATTTTCTGGGGGAATATTTAAGTTTTTTTACTGGTTTCG
>CAZWKB010000042.1:0-2589 GCA_964633925.1 uncultured bacterium | reverse complement strand
ATCACTGATGCACAATCAAATATCAGACATAACGAGTGAGCATAAAATCGACAACAGGTTTTGAGGTAGCACCCGCTTCTACGATTTTGCTGACCTCAGCAAAATGATCAACAATAGGATATCCGCTGTTCTTGCAGGAAAGCTTTGCCCGATCTAATACTTTAGTAAAGTTTCGCCATTGCACGTACTCAAGCACCATTGCAAGTTCACGGGCATACCAAAATTCATGACCACCTTCTGAAAGATGCTTTATTGCTTCAAATGATTTATATTCTTTTGCTATCAGATTACCCATTTATTAAACCATATTTTTTCGACCGGCTGGACGGTGCCGACAACAAAGCCCGTGAGTCTTTCTATTTCACGCAGATGTCATCATCATACAAATATTGCTGGTGAATCAATTTTAATTCGCCAGCAATATTAAATTTTACCGCGCTTTGCCGTTATCTCTGGCCAAGTAGTTTGCGAGCCACAACCACTCGCTGAATCTCATTAGTGCCTTCATAAATCTGGCAGATCTTCGCATCGCGCATGTGGCGCTCTGCCGGGTATTCCTTAACATAACCGTAGCCACCAAAGATTTGAACGCACTCAATTGCCGCTCTCATGGCGACATCAGAGGCGAAATATTTAGACATGGCCGATTCCTTCTCGAAATCGTGGCCATTGTCTTCCAGCCAGGCTGCACGAAGAAGCAGAAGCTCCGCAGCATCAAGTTCTGTCGCCATATCAGCCAGCTTAAACTGAATGGCCTGATTAACGGCGATTGGCTTGCCAAACTGAACACGTTCTTTGGCGTAGGCAATCGAATCTTCCAGGCATGCCCGGCCAATACCACAGGCCTGAGCGCCGATGCCGATGCGTCCGGCATTGAGTCCCGCCATCATCTGCTGAAAGCCCTGCCCAGGCTTGCCCAATAAATTTGCTGCCGGCACTTCCGCATCTACAAAGACGAGTTCCGATGTTCCGGAAGCCAGGATTCCTAACTTCTCTTCAATCTTTCCCACCTTGAAACCGGGGGTTTCCTTTAAATCTACGATGAGGTTAATTACTCCCTTATAACCAAGGGACGAATCGGTAGTTGCCGCCAGAACGCAGTAACGGGCGACATTGCCATTGGTAATGAATGTTTTGGTTCCATTGACAATATACTTATCGCCTTTCAATTCGGCTTTACAGCGTAGCGCCGCAGCGTCTGATCCGGCGCCCGCCTCTGTCAAACCATAACAGCCTTCAACCATCCCACCGGCTACCGGTTGGAGAAATTTCAGTTTCTGTTCATGAGTTCCAAAAGTTTTGACCGGATGGCCGTAAAGGGTGTTGTTCACCGACACGATAACACCACAACTGGCACAGGCCTTGGAAATTTCGATCATGGCCATGACATAGGTCACGTTGTCCATACCCGCACCGCCGTATTCCGTAGGAACGGATACTCCCATAATTCCCATTTCGCCAAGCTTGCGGCAGATCTCTTCGGGATGACGATGAGTGTGATCCAAATCTGCGGCAATCGGTTTGATCTGCGTTTCGGCAAATTTTCGTACCATGTCCTTAACCATTAATTGTTCTTCTGTTGGTGCAAAATTCATTTATCCTACCTCCTTAATATTATTGATGAAGTTAAACTTCATGTATACCAATTTTACAGGATGCGAGTATAAGGAAAATGGTATTGTGTGTCAATGTAATAATTCTAATTATGCGTTAAGATGTTTTAACCTTGATTTTTGGATAATAATTTGGTTAGTTTTTATTAAATACAACATTATAAGGAGACAACATGCTTGGAAAAATTTTATCTGCCTACTTACTTATTGTTATGGGAATAACTTTCCCCATCTTTTTCGTTTTCGCGTTTATGATTTGGCTTCTTACAATTCCTTTTGATAAACATCTCCGGCTTCTGCATTACTATACCTGCTTTTGGGCATCAGTCTATACATGGATAATGCCGACCTGGTTTGTGAAAATCGAGGGAAGGGAAAAATACAAAAAGAATACTACCTACATGATCGTCTCCAACCATCAATCGCAGCTAGATATTCTGGTGCATTTCCGGCTTTTTTTATATTACAAAATCGTGTCCAAAGCCGAGATTTTTCGCATCCCTTTTATAGGCTGGAATATGTATCTTAACCGTTATATTAAGCTTGTTCGCGGTGATAAAGAAGCCGCAAAAAATATGATGACTGTCAGTGAAAGGACGCTGGCTGCCGGAGAGTCTGTGTGTATTTATCCGGAGGGAACACGGTCCCACGACAGGGAGATCAAAGCCTTTAAGCCGGGTGCTTTTATCCTTGCTAAGCAGGCCAAAGTACCAATCCTGCCTCTGGTAGTAAACGGTACCGGCATCGCCCTGCCCAAATGGAAAATGGATACCGAAGGCATTCACCGGATAGTTGTACGCGTGCTGGATGAAATACCCTATGAAAAATTCGCCAATCTTTCCGTTGAAGAAACAGCTGAAATGGTCCGCCAAAAAATGATTGGCGAACTTGCCAAATTAAAGAATGACATGGGGTTCGGTTGATGAAGGCTTAATTTGCCCCAGATCTTTTCCGTATATCCAGAAATAGATAGTCC
>CAZWKB010000041.1:11707-12120 GCA_964633925.1 uncultured bacterium | reverse complement strand
ATAAATACTATCCTTTTTACTACAACATAAGTGCCCACAATGCCACAGGCAATGCTGGCCAGCATTGCAGCAAAAAAAGCATTCCTCATGAACTCAAATTGTAATAGTTCAATCATGCCTGTGTTCTCCTATAACCCTGTGAGGAACTCCGTGAGCTATCAGCTCTACTGGACATCCGTACATTTTTTCAAGGTCTTCTGTTTTGATCTGTGCACTATCATGAGAAACAAGCTCCCTGCTTAGACAAGCGATCTTGTCTGCATAGGTTGCAGTTACAGAAATATCATGCGTTACAAGTACTATTGTCAGTGAGTTTTTCAACCTGCTCAATAATTCGTATATCCCCTTTTGCATTTTTATGTCAACACTTGCCGTTGGTTCATCAAGAAGCAAAAGCTTTGGTTTTTTTGCAA
>CAZWKB010000041.1:7466-11697 GCA_964633925.1 uncultured bacterium | reverse complement strand
GCCCTTGCCACAAAAACCCTTTGCCTCTGCCCCTCTGAAAGCTCCCCTATCTGCCTGTCGATATATTCTCCCATTTCAACATCATTTAATGCATCAAGAACTGCCTGGCTATCAGTGCTATTATATGCTATTCCATATTTGCCTCTGCCAAGACGCCCCATCAAAACCACATCCTTTACGATTATCGGAAAATCCCTGTCTGAATAGGACCTTTGAGGAACATAACCTATCATGTCCCTGGCGTCTTGCGGGCTTTTGCCAAAAATCCTGATATCCCCTGACTCCGGAGTGATAAGCCCGAGTATCAGCTTAAGAAGAGTGGTCTTGCCCCCTCCATTGGGGCCAATGACTGCAACAAAATCTCCTTCATTAACTTTAAATGATACGTCTTTAAGGATAGGATATCCGGAATAACAAAAATTCACATTAGAAACTTCTACAATTTTTTTCACTTATTCAGGCTTTCTGCAATAATATTTCCGACAATGCCGGTGTTTTTAAGATAGTTTTCGGCAAGATGATCTATTGATACCACCATTCCCCCGATTTCCTTAGCTATTACTTCAGAGCTTCTTTTGCTGAACTGCGGAGCTACAAATATAAGCTTTACATCATTGCTTTTTGCTTTTTTTACCAATGCGACCAAAGTTGCAGCGGAAGGCTCTTTGCCTCCTGTTTCTACAGCGACTTCTTTTATCCCAAAGTCAGAAGCAAAATAAGAATAGGCAGGATGATATATCATGAATGATCTTCTTTTTGGGGTTTTCATCTTTGCAGAAAGATCTTTCTTTAGCCGGCTTAATTGATTGATATATTTGTTAGCATTTGAATCGTATATGCCTGCATTTTTCAGGTCATTTTTTTTCAGAAAGTCTCTGATATTGGAAACCATAACTATTGCATTATTAAGAGATGAGGATCTTTCCTGCCATGAACATGGCCTGCATGACTATTCTCTGCTTCTTCGTGATGATGCTCGCCCATTTCAATAAGCCTTATGCCCTTTGATGAATCGCAAATGGACATGTTTTTATTTAGTGCAATAAATTTGTCAAGCCAAGCGATCTCAAATTCAAGACCGGACCCAACTTTGACATAAAGATCTGATCTATCTAGGTCTCTTAGCTGTGACGGCAACGGCTCATAAACATGTGGATTCCCGCCGGGAGGTATCATTGTGTTCACAGTCACAAGATCTCCTCCTACCTGCCTGACAAACTCGGCAAGAGGTGCAATAGAAACAGTAACTCCTATCTTTTCTTTTGCTACAACAGGAGATATCAGCATTGCGAGTGTTAACAGGATCCCAAATATTCTTTTCATCATTTTCTCTCTTTCTTTTTACATTTTTTGCAATACCCAAAAAAATCGAGCACATGGTCATCTATATAAAAATCATTTTCTTTGTTGAGCTTTTTTTGCGCCGCGTCAAGAGAACAGTCCGGAAAAACCATCTTTATGCTTTTGCATCCTTTACAGATAAGATGATGATGGTGATGCCCTGCGATTTCATAATGATCAGCTCCCGCAATTACGGATTTTTTTAAAATGTTGTTATCAACGAGGTATAAGAATTCTCTGTATAGTGTTGACCTGTCAGGCATCAGCCCCTGTTTTTTCAGTGCCCGTTGAATATCCGAAGAATTTGTCAGACAACTGCAGTTGCAGAGGATATCAACAAGACTCTTTCGCAGTTTTGTGAGCCTGCCGCCTTTTTCTTTTATGCCTTTGAGACATTTTTCTTGTTGCAACATTGTTGCATTATTATGGAACGAATATATGAATTTGTCAACAATGGGGTTCTCAAAACGCAGCCAAACTGATCGCCATCAATAGCATGCCGGCAATAAGACCGCCAATTGCGTGATGATGCTCGCCGTATTCTCTTGCGGCGGGAAGCAGTTCGTCAAAAGAAATGTATATCATTATCCCTGCAACAAGAGCAAAGATCAGACCAAGAAATGAAGATGATGTAAAGTAACTTATCAATAGTAAACCAAGCAACCCTCCTATCGGCTCTGCAAGGCCTGACATAAAAGACCATTTAAAAGCTTTGAGCTTGCTGCCCGTTGCAAAAAATATTGGGATAGAAACAGATATTCCTTCCGGGATATTGTGTATTGCAATTGCGAATGCTATGGATATTCCCAGTTTTGGATCTGCCATAGCCGCCATAAAAGTCGCAAGCCCCTCGGGAAAATTATGTATAGTGATGGCAATTGCCATGAACACACCTGCCCTTAGCAGACGATTATCCTTTCTTTCTTGAGACATTTCCTCTACTTTATGAATCTCATGAGGATTTTCATAAGAAGGAACAAGCCTGTCAATTAGGGCCATCAGTCCTATGCCAAGAAAGAAGAAGAGAATTGTTATCCATTCTCCCATATCCGCACCAAAGCCCGCACTTATTGATATTTTAGCTTTTGAAAGTATCTCAACAAAAGAGATGTAGATCATTACACCGGCAGAGAAACCAAGCCCGACAGATAATATTTTTGTATCTGTGCGTTTTGTGAAATAGGCTATCGCTCCGCCTATTCCGGTGGAAAGTCCGGCAAATAATGTTAGTGTGAGTGCAAATAGCATATTCAGTATTATATCATCATAAAAAAAGCAGGCCTTTTAATCCTGCTTTTATATTAATTGTAAGTTTTCTCTTCTAAAACCCTGCTGTTAATCCTGCTGTAATCACATTATTTGATGAATCGTTAAGTGCCAGAGAATAGCCTGCATCCAAGGTCAACATATCATTGACTACCATTCTGCCGCCGAGTAGCATATTATTTGTTGAACTGCTTGGTGATGAAGTCCCTGTGAATTCCGCAACTGCATCAATGCCTTTTGCTATTTCCATTTCTCCTGCAATGCCATAGCTCAGAACATTTGCCTGCGAAGCGCCCGCAGCAACTCCGACGAGAGTATAAGCGAGATTATAATGAGTATTGACATCCCCCAAAGCTTTTGAATAAATCCCAGCCAATGTGTAATCCATAAAACTAGAACCAAGACCAAGGGCAGAATCCCCGTTCGCAAGCTTTATTATAACTTTAGCGGTGAGCCCGTCTTTTTCTCCCTGCTCCAGTATCCTGTACTTGGCATTCACTGAAATATCATTCAGTCCTGTTGTCCCTGTCATTGCATACGGGATTTCTATGCCAAGATCAAATCCAGACATAATCCCTCTCTTAAAAGCTATTGCAGAACTTCCGCCTGAAGAACCTCCGATCTTTGGTGTTGTATTGCTGTATCCAACCTCAAGCTCATACTGGCCTGGATCAACTGTCCCAAAATCATCTGTTCCCAAAGGTCTAGCCGCAAAAGCACCTGAAGAAAGCACAAACATACATGCCAAAGCGAACACTAAATACTTATTCATCTTATCGTCTCCTTTATCCTTTATAATATAAACTATCAGCCAAAAAATAGACACTGTAATAAGGACACCTGCAATGCCAGCTGCAACATTTGCAAGCCATCCTTCCGGCAGCACAGGAACAGCGTAGTCAGTCATTATCGAGGTCCTTTCTACCCCTTTTTCATTAAAAGCGAGCTTTTCTGACACAAAATCAAGACCGTCAGGATGTGACGAAGCAAAAAACGCAGCAAATAAGGTTATTATTATTGCTACGAAGAAAAGTTTTTTCATTATTCTTCCTCCCCTTTTAGCATTGTTCTAAAAATGTTGACAAGCATTATTGTAATTGCCGCCTCTGCAATACCTATGATCACATGAACTTTAACCATTGCTTTTAATACAACTGTAAGGTCAACAGTTCCTGAAAGTCCAATTTGAAGAGAAGCAACAGCTGATGCAATTACAACAGACAACCATGCAGCAAATGCAATGGCTAGCCATTCCGGAGCAAATCTCTTTAGATATGAATATACATAATAGCAACCGATTGCGGCAACAACTGACATATTGACGATATTTGCCCCCATTACAAACAATCCTCCGTCAGCAAAAAACAATGCCTGAACAGCAAGAACAACTGCAATGACAATAGCACCGGCAAATGGGCCTAGGATAACGGAAGCGAATACTCCCCCTATCAAATGACCTGAAGTGCCGTTGCTTATTGGGAAGTTGAACATTTGCGCGGCAAAAACAAGAGAAGCGACCATTCCCATTTTGTAAATAGCTCTCTCTCCGTCGTTAGACAATACTCTTTTGAACCCTTGAGAAATATTACCTTTTGTTGTTGCAAGAGAAGGAATTCTTTTTAAT
>CAZWKB010000041.1:6545-7456 GCA_964633925.1 uncultured bacterium | reverse complement strand
GCAAGTGGTGCACTTTGCTCACTTAATTGTTTTCTAGCTCCCTTAATCGGGCCAGCAACCGGGACGGAGGAGGCTGCCACAAAGGCAGCTGAGGTAGGAATATCGATAAAACCATCAGGGATATGCATCTTTTCAAAACCTCCTTAATCTGATATTAAGCAAATTGTAGCACGTTTTTTATTTTTGTGCTACCGAGGTCATTGCAAGTTTGCCGTGTTTAACACCTTTTGTGCTGACTATTTTGTCTGAAAACTCCTGAACTTTTTTGCTTTTACCTTTTATAACCAAAACTTCCATACAATTATCGTGATCAAGATGTACATGAAGTGTGGATACAATATCCGAGTAATGATCATGCTGTAAATGTGTCAGCTTTTCAGAGAGATCTTTTTTATGGTGATCATATACAAGAGTAAGAGTCCCGACTACATCCTCATTGCTATTAACAGATTTTGCTATTATCTCATCCCTCATCATATCTCTGATAGCTTCTGACCTGTTCTCATATCCTTTTTCAGAAATGATCTTGTCAAAATCCTTTAAAAGGTCTTTTGGGATGGAAACTCCAAATCTTTCGAGCTCCGTTTTATTTGCCTTTTTCATAATTTTAATACCTCTATTGCCTTATCCGGATCATCAAAACGGAAAGCCATCAATGCTTTCTGTCCGCTCGGTTCGACAAACCCGTACATATATTCAACATTAAGATCGGAATTTTCAATTAACTCAAGAATCTTTGCAAGACCTCCCGGCTTGTCATCTATTTCGACAGCTACAATGTCAGTAAGATTTGCAGTCATCCCACTTTCTTTTAACAATTTGACAGCATCTTCAGGATTATCCACAACCATGCGAAGTATACCGAAATCTTCATTCTCTGCTATTGTGAGCGCTTTAATATTCACTTTGTT
>CAZWKB010000041.1:5339-6535 GCA_964633925.1 uncultured bacterium | reverse complement strand
CAATTGTGTCACTTCAAGAAGTCTTCCTTTTCTATTTTCCAGAAAAACAGATATTTGTATCAGTTTCATAATGATCTCCTGTCTATAATTCTTTTTGCTTTACCTTCACTTCTCGCAATTGTTTTTGGCTCTACGAGCTTAACTTTGGCAGAAACCCCAAGTAATGAAGCTATTTCTTTTCTTATCTTGTCTTCCAAAGCTTTTAATTTCTTAATTTCATCGGAGAACATTTCCTGCTCTACTTCTACCAAAATCTCCAGATCATCCATTCCGCCGATTTTCCTGTCAACGATCAGTTGATAATGAGGGAAAGTTCCTTCAATGCCTAGAAGAACATGTTCTATCTGAGATGGAAATACATTTATGCCTCTCACAATTATCATGTCGTCTGTTCGCCCTTTTATTTTGCTTATTCGCGGAGAGGTCCTTCCGCATTTACATTTCTCATAATTGATACTTACAATATCTCTTGTCCTGTACCTCAATAACGGAATCCCTTTTTTTGTTAAAGTAGTTATTACCAACTCTCCTGACTCGCCAAGTTTTGCAGGCTGATCGGTGTCAGGATTTATTATTTCCGGATAAAAAACATCTGAAAAAATATGTAAGCCATCTTTATATGTGCATTCCTGAGCAACTCCAGGCCCAATTATTTCAGACAAACCATAAATATCTGTTGCCAGAATATTCCAGGTTGACTCTATCTCACCGCGCATTGATTCACTCCACGGTTCTGCGCCAAAAAGCCCGATCTTCCAGCTAGCATCCTTTTTTGGGTCAAGGCCAAGTTCTCTAGCTTCTTCGGCCATATATAGCGCGTAACTTGGCGTGCATGTCAGTATCTTTGGTTGAAAATCTGACATTATCTTTAATTGTCTTTTTGTTTGCCCTGATGAGCAAGGAATAATGGTGAGCCCCATTTCGAGAGCTCCGTAATGAATGCCAAGCCCGCCGGTGAACAAACCATAGCCATAAGCATTTTGAACTATGTCCCCAGGCATCGCCCCAGCCAAACACAAACATCTTGCTATTACATTCCCCCAAAGTTTTATATCTTCTTTTGTATATCCAACCAGTGTTGGATTGCCTGTTGTTCCGCTTGAGACATGTATTTCCTGAATCTCTTCCTGTTTTACAGAAAACAGCCCATAAGGATAACTGTCTCTCATATCTTCTTTTGTTGTGAAAGGAAGTCT
>CAZWKB010000041.1:0-5329 GCA_964633925.1 uncultured bacterium | reverse complement strand
GCTCTTAATATCTTGAGGAAGAATGCCAAGCTTATCGAATTTGCTTTTGTAAATCCCGTTTCTTTCATAAACATATCTGGCAAGATCAATAAGATATTTAGATTGAAGTTCTTTTAGGTCCCCAAGGCTCATGCATTCAACATTTTCATTCCATATCATAATTTGCATTCCTTCCCTTTAAAAAACACCTCAATATTTTCTTTTGTGCTCTTATTCATAAAAATATCTTCGATGGCACGTATCCAGCTCTCTTCTTTTATGTCTACATATCTTGAAAGGACCCCAAGCATAAATGTGTTTTCAAATCTTTTGTCAGTTATTATATCATCGCAGGCTGCAAGGTATTCTATTAGATTGATCCCGCCTTTTTTTAAATAATTTTTAAACCTTAAGGCCTCCGCTTTGAAAAACGGGACGAGAATATCTGCTTCTCCGATATTGATCAGAGGAGAGTAAACCACTTTGCCAAATCTTAGATGAGATTCTACAGAGCCCCCTCTTTGAGACATCCCGTGAACTTCTGACTTCTTTGCACTATAGCCATTAAATATTGCAGCAAGACCACAGATCTCGCTGGCTTTGAGAACCCCCTGCCCTCCAATACCACAAAACAATATGTTTACAGTTTTTTTATCCATTTCGCTCTATTGCTCCAAACACGCAGACATCAACACATAAATTACATCCACTGCAGGTATTCTCATCTATTTTAATATATCCATCTTCATCTTTTTCAATTGACGGACACGCGACATTAATGCACAGTCCGCATTTTTTGCATTTGTCTTTTTTAAATGTTGGAACCGGAGACTTTGCCCTGTCAACCAACCTGCAAGGAGATCTTGTTATTATTACTGAAAGAGAATCTTCTTCAATCCTCTTCTTTATCAGGGCCTCCAGCTCTTTAATTTTGAAAGGATCAACAACGTCAACATTGTCGGCTCCAGCCGATTTACATATATCCTCTATGATTATTTTTTTTGTCTTTTCACCCTTAATTGTTTTTCCTGTTGCTGGATGAGGTTGAGAGCCAGTCATAGCAGTAGTTGCATTATCCAGTATTAATAGAACTGCATTTGTTTTGTTATAGGCAAGATTCATCAGGCCAGTAACTCCAGAATGAACAAAAGTAGAATCTCCGATCACCCCTACAACATTTTTGCCAAGAACTTTCCTGAAACCTTCAAGAATTGTGCATGCGCTTCCCATACACAGGCATGTATGAAGTGCTCCCAGCGGAGGAGATGCTCCCAATGCATAACAGCCTATATCACCGGCAACATTCAATTTCATTTTTTTTAACACTGAAAACACTGGTCTGTGAGAGCAACCCGGACACATAACAGGTTTTCTGGCGGTTGAAATGATCTCAACTTTTTCTTTCCCTTTCATCAGTGTCGGCATATGTTCAGGTCTTATCTCTCCAACTCTATATGTCGGATGCTTGGCTTTTGCCTTTATCCCAATAATCTTTACCTGCTCTTCAATAAAGGGTTCCAGCTCTTCCAGAACAAAGACATCCTTTACCTTTTTTGAGAATTCCTTAATTTTTTTATCAGGGAATGGAAAACTCATTCCTATTTTTAAAAATGAAGCCTCCGGCAAATAATCTTTTGCATAAAGATAGGATACGCCGGTTGTTATGATGCCTGTTTTTTTGTCATTGATCTCTATCTTATTGAGTTTCGTTCTTTCGCTGAATTCTTTTAGCTTGATCAATTTCTTTTCAAGCAATATGTGTTTTTTGTAAGCATTACCCGGAACCATAACATATTTTGGAATGTCGGGAGTATATTCCTTTATTGGGACTTCCACTCTCTTTCCAACCCTAACGTCCTCTTTGGTATGTGCAACTCTTGTCGTCATTCTAAACAGCACAGGAGTATCAAACTTCTCGCTTATCTCAAATGCAATTTTAATATAGTCATAGGCTTCCTGGGGCGAGGATGGTTCAATAAGAGGGATCTTTGCAAATTTGGCAACAAGTCTATTGTCCTGTTCATTTTGAGAAGAATGCATCCCCGGATCATCACAAGACACAATTACAAAACCGGCATTTATACCCGTATAGGCGCTGGTCATTAGGGCATCCATTGCCACATTTATTCCAACATGCTTTGCGGTGAACATCGCTCTAGCCCCTGCAACAGCACTTGAATAGGCCACTTCATATGCAACTTTTTCATTTACAGACCATTGACTGTCAACTTCTTTAAATTGAGACATATATTCGAGGATCTCTGTTGAAGGAGTTCCAGGATAAGATGCAGCAACCCTTAATCCTGCTTCATAGGAACCTCTGGCAACAGCTTCATCACCTGATAAGAATTTTATTTCCTGATCGATCACTTTATTCTAACTCCACCAATGTAATACTTGTCTGAAAGAACTTTTCTTGCTGCTTCAACACATCCAGAATTGGAATTTATTCTCCAGTCAGAATTCTCCAACATATTATTTACAGTAACACCGCGATTATCATTTTGGAACCAAACAAAGGCTTTTATTTTTGGAAAACTTTCTTTAATAACCTCAAACGTTTCTTTTATCCACTTTGCTTTGTCTCCACCTTTGTCAGCACTTGCAAATTCACCGATTATCAATGGTTTGTCAGGATACAAATGTGTAAGTTCACCATAAAACTGCCAGTACAATTCTTTAAACGATGTCCATTTGCTCCAAGGTTGTGATGTCCCCCAGTTGTATTCATCCATTGCAATGATATCAACATAATTGTTTCCCGGATAATAGTTTGTATAATGATTCCATGTTTCAAAAGGCCAGCCCCATTTTATTGGAGTCCAAACCCACAGAACATTTTTTACACCGGCTTTTGCAAATCTATCGTGAACTCTTTTATATGCTCTTATATAGGTTTTAGCACCGCTTTTAGCAGATCCATTCATTGATCCTGACCATGAAAAACTGCTGGTGTTCATTTCAGGTGCAAACCTTAGAAGAACGGGATTATCCAGTTTCTTTATATCTGCAGCCCATTTGTCTATGTATTTGTCATATTTGCCGGCAATGATCCCAGGCAAAAGGCTTTTTTCAAAATAATAAGGATTGGTAGTATCCCAGTCTCTTGGCTCCCATGTGAGCATAATGACAGATCCGTTTTCAGTTGCTATCTTGTAAAATTCCAGAGGGAACATATAAGGAACTCCATCCTGAAGAAAGGCTCTGTAGTAAGGAACGATGGCAAGATTTCTCCCGATGATCTTTTCAAATGCATTAAGATCTGCCGCTGTTGGTTCATAATCATGCCCGTCAGAAACAGTTTTCCATGAAACAACACCACCGATATAACAGCCGGGCCTGTTAAAATCTATTGTCTGCGTTTTTGCAATTACAACAGATTGAACTGTCAATATGAAAACTATTGAGATAAATATGTTTGCAAGAAGTCTTTTGATCATACAACCCTATTATAGCAAGAAGAATTGGTTGTTATTTGGTGCTATCGCACAAATAATATTGATATTGCCCATAATCGGCAAAACCGAGCTTTTTGTAAATGCTTTTTCCGCTGGGGGATGCCTGAAGGATAGCTATTAAGCATCCTCTTTTTTTGGCTTCAATCATACAATGTCTTGTCAGCAAAGTTCCTGTTCCCTGACCTCTAAAAGCTTCAACCGTAGCAACATTATAAACACCGGCAACCTGTTCTTTTGAAATCAATAAAGAGGCGACTCCGATAATAACCCCTCTGATTTTTGCAAAATAATGTTTTATTCCGTATACCGGAGAATTAATCTCACGTGTATATGATGTTATTACTGCATCTCTTACAAATTCAGGAACATCAAAGACCTGAGATAAAACAATACAGAACATAGTGATGTCTTTTTCCGAAACAACTTCAACTATCTCAACATTTGAAGGATTAGCAACATCAATTATCGTGTCTAGGTCTGCCGCCATTGCATCATCATATGCATAAAGGACAAGTCCTCTTTCTTCCAGAATGCTGGCAAGATTAGATGGCTGCGAATATGGACCAACTCTCCATATCATAGCTGTTTTTCTTGACGCAAAATAATCAAGACAAACGGTTATCGATTCATTTATGTTCTGATCGCTTTTAAGACCAAAAACACCGTTAAATGTTGAAAAATCAACGCCCGTAGAAAACAATAAATATTCCGGGGTTTCTACAAGTTCTGCTTCAGGATGAGTGCAAAATATTCTCCAATAGTCTATGAAATTTGACTCAATAGATTCTTCTATGCATATGCCATGAAGATAATCTTTCATTTTCTATTTAATTATTCTTTCTTCGGTGTGTTTCAAAAATACCATCTCCTTAGTGATCGCTATGTTTTCTGAAGTTAACACTGTCAGCCCAGGCAACGTTTTGATCTTTTGCATATCTTGCCCCATCTTTGATTTGGAGGAGATCATCAACTGATCAATTGTAACGAATTCATATTTTTCGCTTTTCAACTGCTGAATAATGTCAGGGAGAACCTCAAGAGTTTTATCTATTCCATCATGCATCAAAATAATACCGCCGTTAGTAACAGATCTTAAAACTCTCCTCTTTAATGACTTTTCACTAATTGTTGTGCAATCTGCAGCATTTGACGTCCAGAGAATTGTTTTGAATCCATAATCCGCAGCCGTATTTACTACCAGTCTGTCATAATTACCTCCCGGAGGTCTATATATGTGAGGAAAAGAGCCCGTTATTGTCTTTATTGTCTGGGAACATCTAATGATCTCCTCTGCAACCTCATCCGATGTTAACTCTGTCAGATCCACATGATTATACGTGTGATTCCCTATCTGATGTCCGGCTTCATATATTTTTTTAACCAGATCAGGATATTTATCGGCCTGTTTTCCCACAATAAAAAATGTTGCTTTGATATTATTGTTTCTCAATATGTCCAATATATTTTCGGTATATCCCTGATGAGGGCCATCGTCAAATGTTAAAGATATTTTCCTTAACTTTAAGTCGCCATAAATAAACACTCCGCCTTTTCTGTATCCTTTTGCAAACATCGATCTGTGCTGCCTCATTATTTGAGATACTGTTCTATCTATCTCATTTTCGGTATTCCTGATGATCTTCTTTGTTTTTTTGACGGTCTTTCCGACAATATTGTTTGCATAGATATTTATGATCCCAAAGAAAAGAGATGCAATGAGAGTGAAAATCAACAAATTAAAAGCGATTGCCAAAAAGACAAGCTTTGTTACATTCTGAGTTTCTTTGTCAAATAACTTCATTTAACCTTTTATCTTTTTGCTTCAGGAGTTACTGTTACTGTAAGCATGCCATCGGGCGTTCCATAAGCAGTTACTTCAAAACGGTCACTTT
>CAZWKB010000040.1:6374-14220 GCA_964633925.1 uncultured bacterium | reverse complement strand
GCCCTTTTGAGACGTTGAAAAAAGATTTGGATATGTCTGTGTATGAAACAAAAAAAAGTGAAGCCAACCTGCAAGCCTCCCAAAATATGAAAATCAGATGCAGATTGCAGTGTCTAGTAATGACAGTTCCCAAGTTGAAAAAGTCATTAAACAATTAAACTCGGTGAGTGTTTTGACAAATGAATTTACGCATCCTAGTCTGGCATATGAATTATATGTTACCGGTGGCAAATATATGATGGGAATGCTTAGTCAGGATCAATATAATCCCGACGGGTTCCACATTTTTGACGCTAAGGCTGAGATGCTAAAAGGAAGGGGCATGAGTTCAGTTAATAAGACTAAAGCAGAAACCTATTATGCAAATGCTTTTGGAATAATGCTGCATGTCAAATCAAATATGGGGATTGATTTTTATAAAGCAGCGAGTTGGGAACAGCAGATGGTTTTTTGTCAGATCATCATAGATTATGCAGAAATGCTTGTAAATGATGACTCTCCTGCACAAAAGATCAAGGGGAATCAACTTCTAAATGAGGTAATAAGGCTAAACAGTCTTACAAAAAGCTCGGTAACAAAGAACTTTGCAGATAAAGCTCAGTCAATGCTGGTTAAATAGGAGAATTATAATGACAGGAATAGATAAAATTGGATTTGGGATATATCAGCCGTTTGTAGATAATAAGCAGAGTTTGCAGAAGATATTTCAGCGAAATTATCTTAATAGTTCTGAATGGGTAAAGTTGTCCTATAAGAATCTGGAAGAGCTAAGTTTTGATATTCCTGAAATAAATAATGATGCAAAGAAAGATAACGTCAGAAATTTATGTGCCATAACTGTCGAGTCAATCAATGGCGGCAAAGTAGATTTCGAAGGTGTTTTTACTCCAAATTCCTATTCGTACACATTCAATAAAGGTAAGCAAATCGAAAAAGGGGCGAAAGATCCGTCAAACTATTTAACGGTGTATAACGATGTAAAAGATCTTGTCTATATGAAGAGTGATAAGAGCGGTCTTAAACTGATTGATATCGGAAATTGGTTTATTGTCGGAAAAAGGTCAAATGGTGGGAGTTGTTCTATAACAAATACTCGGGTGAGCTATTGGTTTGCTCCAAGTCTTTACCTTTTATATTCTCGGGCAGCAAATTCTTATGCTCTTCATCTTAAAAAAAGCAACGTTACCGGATATGAAAAGATATTTAATGAAAGTGCTCAAGCAATCGTTGATGGAGAAAAGCATTTGATAAATCTTTTGGTTTCGATGCCATTTTATTCTACACTGAAATCTGATCTGTCACTAAAATATTCTTCTGTCGATGAGGCAATTAGAAAGTTCGAAGCCGTCAATTATGTTGCTTCTTCAGACATTAAACGAGAAGGCATATATAAAAGATGTGAGATGATAGATATGACTTTGGAGAGCATGGAAAGAAGAAACAATGACAGGAATGCTCCGAATCAACTTCCAAAGCTTGATAAAACAAACAAGAATGTCATACAAATATTTACCCTTCTGGAGGCTAACAGATTGGGAGCTGAGATTGCAAACTTAGAAGATAAGTATATTAATGTTCCAAAACCATCGGCGGCTAGTTTGCAAAGCGTAAAAAAGTTTTTGTATAACATCGTTACAAGCTCTACGTCTCCAAAAATAAAAGGACATAATGTTATAGACTTTTATGACAACGTTAAAGGAAAGACAACCAGTGCAACGGCAAATCCGTGGTTGAAAGTAAATGCTTATAAAGCTTATGCTCAGACAATAATTGCTCTTTATTCACAGGGTCAGGCCTCAGAAAAAGAGCTGGACGAAGCGATCAAATATTTAAAAGCGGCATTGTCATATGCCATAAGAATGTGCTCCGCATCAAATGCAAGCAAGGCAGATAATGAGGATAGAGGAGAGGTCAACAAGATCGTTCGAAAAGCCATAAAAGAATTAACGACTGCAGGCAGAGAACAAGATGCAGAAGCTCTTACCCAGATATATATATATATTGAAAGCGGACTTCAGATCGCCTATGCAATCCGTGGAGATAAATATCGAATGGAGTCTGTAGATGGAAATGCTGCTAACTCTCAATCGAATAGGAGTATTGCAAAAAATAGTTTTGAAGCATCCTTAAAAGAGCTTGCTTTATTAAAGAGTTTTTCTGATGATATTGTTCCGGCAAAGAAGATGATATCAGAAGCTAATATTCATCTGGATGATAAGCCAGGATCAAATTTCTCAATGGATTTGCTCAACAGGGCCTGTAATATTATTAAGCCGGCTTTTGAGGTTGAAAAGGGCAGCAAGATAGAAGCAGATCCTCAGGAGTGGATAAGTGCTAATCCATCGAAAAGCGACATTGCTTTCAAAT
The DNA here is from genome assembly GCA_964633925.1 of uncultured bacterium. Taxonomy (GTDB): domain Bacteria; phylum Margulisbacteria; class WOR-1; order JAKLHX01; family JAKLHX01; genus CAZWKB01. The sequence continues at coordinate 11,853 of CAZWKB010000040.1, read as the reverse complement.
ATTTGATAGTTGCAAACAAAAAAGAGAATATAGAGTCTTCTAATATTAACGACGATGTCTTCCAGTTAAAAGACGACAAATATGGTTCTGCGTCAGAAAAAAGATGGATAGTAAAGTTTAGGTCTCATCTTAAGATTGCCGAATTGCTGAATTATTCTGATGAAAATAAATCTGATAATGAGCCTGCTGAAATTCCTGATATTGTCAAAGGCTATATGACCGAACTTGGAGTAGATCCAAGTAAATATGATATGAAGACAGCGGCATTGTTTTTCTATAAAATCGCATCCGAGGAGTATGCAAAATATACACCGACGAATATTACGGGCAGCAATATATATCTTATTCAAGAAGGGGCGCAGGCGTCAAAATCACTTGGAGAGGGTATCTATTTGATGTTCTTAAAAGGTAAGGATCTGGACAAACTGCAAACAATCATCGGTAAAAGAGATGCTCTGGAATATTCCAAAGAAGTTCTCACAAAATCTAAGGAGATCTTCAGAATCTATTTTAAAAATATTGATGAAATGGTTAAGACAGGGGTTAAGGATTCCAAGAATGTTCCCATTAAATTGGAGCAATACGCCATTAACGCATATGCAGATCTTAATGCGGATTTTGGAGATATCGAATTAACCAGAATAACAAAGCCTTTAAATTCAAGAGAAGAAGTGTTGGCGGCGCTTGTCGTTATAGAAAATGCTGAAAAAGAATTTAAAAAATCGTTCATTACAACACAAGATGGAACAGAAGGCGGAAAAAGCCTAAATTTAATATCAGTCGTTAAAATTGAAACTGAAGATACTGCTAATCCCAATGCAGTGACTTCGGCAAATCTGTTAGGCAATACCACATTTGTTTCCGGTTCGGAAAAAATGTCTAAACTTCATGCATCTGAAACGTGGAATAAGTTCAGAACAATGAAGCTTCAATTGTTAAAGTCTCTTACTCCTGATTATCCTGAAGCCGATATTAAGATTGAAATAAATAAAAAAGACAGCTCGTATAATCATTCGTTAGATAAGGGCTCTAAAAACTTTGCAAAAACAATAGAAGTTAATGGCAGGTTCTATGTTGTTGATAATTCTTATCAAGTGCCTACAGTAACTTCTGGCGGATCTGTTGCAATAAATCCTGATAAATATGTTGTTCAAAAGGGAGATGTGTCGATCTGGAATGTAGCAAAAAAGCTCATCATTCAACGAAAAGAATCTGAGGGCATAGAAGGATATATGCCAAAGAATGCAGAAATAAATGCATTAAAAAACGACATTGCTAAATTAAATCCTGAGATCATGAACAGAAAAGAAAAGTCAGGATGGATATATGTAAATAATGAATTGAATATTCCGGTTGCAAATAATGAGAGCTTGGCCGAAAGTTCAACAACAGTGGATGTCGAAAAGCTGGCAAAAGATGCTATAGGTATCACCGAAACTGAAGATGAGGCGAAGATAGTTATTGAACAGCACAATAAATTCAATAATTCTCCATTGTTGGCTTCTCTTGGCAATTTTGCAGTCCTGACAGATGACGAAACAAAAACCGCAAAGGTAGAGAAAAAAGAAGATATTTACTTTGGGGTTTCCGAGTCCAAAATAAAGGAAATGAATAGCCTGATAACTAGGAAGTATATTGATAGTCTCAATAACCTTGCCATGATGACTGAAGAAGAGCTTAAAGCAGAAGAAGTAAGAGTATTGGCGTTAATTGACCTAGATCAGAGTGTTCATGGGATGGAATATCCGTCTTCTTACGATGTTTTATTAGATTATGTTTCATTATCAATTGATAAAATCGGAAAAAAAGAGAAGGTAACCGATGATGAAATAGATTCTTTGATAGAATATTGCAACAAAACAATACGATATTCCGAAGATCGTGACTTTGTATATGTATACCCGATCCCAGGTAAAGACAATTCGGATATAACAGAAAAGAAACTACAATCACATAAGAAAGCCTTAACATTTTATGTGTGGAACAGAGCAAATAGTCTATTAGCAGATCTTCAACTTATCAAGGGTGACTATGATCAATCGCGAGCGATAAGTAAGGGAGTCTTTTTATCAAAAATGGTCAATGATAATGTTCAGGAAATTGATAATAATAAAATAGCGATATATAAATCAACAGCGTTATTAAATGACATAGAAATGTCTCTGCTTATTAAGGACGAAATGCCTGCAGAGGACGATGTTCAAATTGCAAGGGCATTGATTGAACAAATTGATGAAGGGGTACAGAAAGACACTCTTATGGTTCGAGCAGATCAGCTTTCATCGAGTATCGCTTTTATTGATGGCGACTATGATAAGGCTCTAAAAATGTTAGAAGGGATCGATTGTCTGAGTAAAGGCTTAATGAGTGGTTATATGAGATATGCACAGGCATATTTACTAGCTGCAGAAATATATTCTTCTCAAGATATTGATGAAAAGTCACTTGCAGAGAAAAATGAGTCTTTAAAATATGGAGAGAAACTTAGAAAGAATTTAGAACCTCTTTTGAATGATCCAAATTATGCAATGCAAGCTGCTGTTGCCATAATTAAATCATTTGTTCATGAAGAAGAATTTGCAAAGGCGAGTGAATTTGGAACAAAAGCATTGAAGCATCCATTAAATAATAAATTCAGGCTAAGAGTTGGCTTTGAGACGGCGATGGCTGAGGCTTTTGGGAAAATGTATTATGAAGCAAAACAGCACATTATGGCAGTGGTTGGGGACCCTCTTGCTGAGCTTGATAACCTGCTGACGGATTCTAGGGTTTTATCTAATCAAATAATTGGCATAGAGTCAAAACTCGGGCTAGCAGATATTATTGCATGGAGCTCAAAAGAAGATCCTTTTACGTTTATTAAAGATACAACCTTTTATGCAGATGATTTTAAAGGTAAGTCAGCAATTGCTTTGGAATCAGCCCTTATAGGGAAATGTGGAATTTCTGGAGCTGTGGATACATCTAAGATTGCCTCTAATATTATTGAGGAATATAAGGTATATTTGAAAAATATATTTAGTAATAATTTGGAAGACAAGTATTTAATATTTAATCCTTATATGACTTCAGATAAAATCAAAGCAATATTACCAGACAATGCTCCTGTAGAATTATTTAATTTATTAAAGCAATCATTGAACGCCCCAGCATTAAATGATGAGGAAGCAATATTTGTTTTAAACAAATTAGTAACGAATACCTCTTTATTTAAACGTTTTATTTCGGAGAACAATCTAATCTCAGTACCTGAAGATGTGATGTATTTTCCAAAAACTGATTTTTCCGAAACGGAATTCTCAAAGCTCGATGAGCATGAACAGGTTTGTGTTAGCAAAATTAACAGAGGATTAATAAAAGCAATGGCTCCATTAGAATATCCTTTTGAACCAGAGAAACCTGAAACTGCTTATCCATCAGCAAAAGTATTATTTGAAGATGTCATTGCTAAGTTGAATTCTTGGCAAAAGATGGAAACAGGGACAATGAAAGAGAAGAGCCTTTATAAGAACAACAGAAGCTATTTAAATCTTTTGTATATACAGGCATATGTTGAATATGGAAAAACAATGTTAATTGCTGCTAAAATATCTCAAAAAGAAAAAGATTATGACAATGCTGTTTTAGCTCTGGAAGAAGCAGGCAAGGTAGTGGAAAAATGGGGAGACAGTATTGATAAGAAAAAGATAAAATATAGTATAAACCTTGTCAAAATAAAAATTCTCAAAGCCAAAATAGAAACTCTAGGTTCTGTGGAGTCGATATTGAAGGTAAGGCAAATAATTGATGACATAGAAGCGGATAATGCGCAAAGTAATCTTTCAGCTAACGCAAAACAGAAGTTAATGAAAATAGTAAATAACTAGAAAGGGGAAATGAAATGAGCCCAATTGAGAAAATAGTAAATATTCAGAATATCCCGAGCAGCAAGAAGCCTTTGGATCTGAGTGATGCAAGAGGGCTTAAGAGTACATATTACAATACCAAGAAGAAAGAAGATCTGAGTTTAGCGATAAATGCATATGAAGAAGCAATTGCAACAACCCCATCTTATGAATTAGAAACAGTAGCACTCGAATTTGCGGAATTGTTAGTTCTTGATAGCAATAGGGTTGCAATCGCAGAAAAGATCGCAAAGATAATTGCGGGTGAATCAGACGCAATTAATTTTACCAACAAAGAAATTGCAAATAATAGGACAGTTGAAAAACTTAACAAGCTATCAAAATCAAATGTATTAAAGGTTTTATCAAACGCAAATAAGATATTGGGCGATTGCTGTATCTATAGAAATGAATTTACTGGAGCCTCAAGTAGATTTGAAAAATCTATATATTATGATCAGCTAAATCCCTTGTCAAAAATATATTATGCGCGTGCAGAATACCTTACAGATCCTTGGAGCCAAACGCAATATGAGAAAGAGTATAACGATGCAATTTCTTTACTTTTAAAAGGTGAGAAATATACTGAAAGAAAAATGGATGACAGTGTAATATTGGAGCTTGAAGGTATATATACTATTAATGATAATTCGGATCTAGCAAAAAAACTGTCCTCTACAAAGGAAGGCCGTCAGATTATTTTGATCTGGTTAGAAAAAAAAGCAAAAGTTGCCGCTCATGCTTCAAACAATGTGGAAGCAGCAAAACTATTTAATTCTATAGTCAAATATTCAGAATCATGGATTAAAGATAGTATTGGTGTTAAAAATCCATATTTGTTTATGTATGATCCTTATTATAATCTGGCGGATGCTCAAAATAAATTAGGATGGACAAAAAACTCGTACGATACATATGCGAAACTTCCTGTTCAAGGTTATTTTTCTGAATTGAAACAGAACGAGAACTCTCCAACAATAATTACTAGCGAAATAGCAATGCCTCAAAAAGGGAATGCAACAATTCTTGCTCCATTGGGGGGTAGTTTAAGTATTACTCATAATGCCGATTCGTCTAGTTATAATTTATATATGAATCCAAATGCATCTAGTGCTGACAGAAGTTTAAAGGGTCTTGCTATTGGTTTTGGCGGTACGTATATAGATAAAGATGGCAAATTTGTAAGTAAAGATCTTAATGCTAAGGCTGGAATGGGGCTTAGCTTTGGGCCAGGATCTTTAGGGGCAGGTCTTAGTGGTTCTGCTAATATTGCAAATAATATGCAATTGGCTTTGGGTGGAAGCTTTTTAAGTGAAAAAGGGGTTAATGGAACAGACAGAACAATAAAGGCTTATGGGAAGTATGATTGGAATATAAATAAAAATTATTCCGTTGGGGCATACTTTAATATTAAATCAGTGATGAATCAATTTACGGATTATGAGATGTTTATTTACGGACAAATGAATAAGAGATTACCTGGATTTAATGTTTTGGGATTATATATCGAAGGGTTATCTGTTAATGCAAGTGTTAGTCTTGGATTGCAGCACATAAATGGATTAGAAACAAAGTTAGTTGATCGGGTTCCTGCA
>CAZWKB010000040.1:2496-6364 GCA_964633925.1 uncultured bacterium | reverse complement strand
GCATCGGTTCCCTTCAGCACATCTGCAATTTCCTGGACAACAAAAGGACTTGCTTTTACATTGGGGCAGGTATCTTATACTGCGAGTATTGAAGGGGCGACTGGTCGCGCATATGGTCCGAAACCAGGAGAAAATATCCCCCCATACTTCAGGGCGATATTCTGGGAAAATCAAATAAATGATAACGATAAATACGAATGGAGAGCAACAGCTGCAATTGCAACTGTACCACAGGAGTTTCCATTATCATTTAAGAAACTTGATCCATTCGACACTTCTAAATTGTCAGAACAGCAAAAAGCGTTAGCTCCAAAAAATGCGGACGTGCAAGATATGCCACTTAGTATAAAAAAGATGATTAAGTTTGCTCCCAATTCCACACCATGGAGCGACCCTACTGATGAATTAATATACGATACAATCAACGCAAATAAATATTCGGATTTTATAAGCAATTACGATTTAAGTAATAATATCACAGAGCAAGCTAAAAATGTTCCTGCAACTACTGAGACTATTTTATACGCAGAGAAATTCGATCCAAACGAGATAAAGCTAATTACCAAGAATGATTTAGATGCTATCCCAAAAGATACAGATGTAGCGTTACAAATTGTAGTCAGATATGATTATATGGATAAAGAAACAAAATCCTTTACGAAAGATGCAATATTATTTGTTCAAACAATACTGTATTCACTAGATGAAGCGGGTCAAAAAACAATTCAGGTCTATGTTAATGATCAGGTTAAAAACGATACAGAGCTTAATAGCAAACAAAGATCTTTGGGTAATATAGTTTATGACGCATATATCAAAACAGGTGGAGAGACTATAAAAGGAGATTTTTATACAGCAAAAGGAAGTTTGGGGTTAGCATATGAAAGTGAGCAGTTTGGTTTTGGTTTAGGGATACAAGGTCAGTACAGATTTGATTCCTTTACTATAACAAAAGATTTTGCTGAAAAATCATACAATATGAATGATCAAACAAAAGATTCTAGCTACAGCATTTTTTTTAAAGCAGAATATAGACCTACAAGTGGTCTTGCTGCATATGTGTCAGGTTCTTATACACCCGAATCCGTATTTGCTAAGAACAATGTTATAGCTGATGATACATCGGTTTATACTCCATTTAATACTCCAACAGGCATTATAGGAGAAGCGGGGTTAAGATTTAAAACTGGAGACTTCTTTATAAGCCCTTATGCAAAGTATCAAAAAACGTCATTCTCACAACCGCTTCCAATGAATAACATAGAAGCATCAAATTGGTTCTTTGGTATTAAGATATCTGCAAATCCATTCGGAAAGTAATAGTATTTAGTCGTTAAAAAAGGGGTGCGAATAATTCGCGCCCCTTTTCGTTATTTCTATACAACCTTACATCAGTCTTATTTCATTAGGATCAATTTTTGTGATTTGCAAATAGTCCCATCACCTGCTTCAGCACTAATAACTAACAAATAAGCCCCTGTGGCTACGGCGTTGTTGTTGTTGTCCATTCCATTCCACATTATTTCATAATTTAAAGAAGTAATATTTTCTATTTCAATATTTTTAACGGGTTGTCCAAGTGAATTTACAATAATTGCCTTAATATTTCTAGTTCTATCAGATACTGATATTTTTGCTTTTACATCAGTCGTAAATGGGTTTGGATATGCTTCTTCCATGTTAATATCATCTTTAGCTGTGTATGAAATATCAACACTAGTTATTAATTTGTCGTCGCCAATTATTCCTCTATATTTATCTATTCCGCTTCTTTCAGGGCCATCAAATGCTCCGTCAGCATAAATAATCGAGTCAGGCATATATTCTTTTGCAATATTGTGCAAATATTCGTAGAATACATATTGATTGCGTGTCGTCGCTTTTTTTGTTTTCTTTGGATCCGTTTCATCAGGATCTGTTGTTGGCCATCCATAGAGATGTGAAATATATACTTTTTTTGTGTCATATTTGGCTTTTATGGATTGAAATATATCTCTTAACATTATTGCTGCCTGGATTGGGTCATCAGTAAGTTTATAGGCATCAATATTTATTCCAATATAGTCAACGGCATTATATAAATTTGCAAGTCTGCTGTCATTAAAATTAACCTCTTCGACGGGATTTCTATTGCCATCCAGAGTTATGTTCTCTTCAATCCCAACCATTATATTTCCACTAGACTGTTTTAAATTAATAATAGCGTTTGCAAGATTAGTTATTTTTGTGCTCTCGTCAATTATTGCACCAGCTATCCCAGATTCAATATTTACTCCAGTAACATTGGGAGTATTATCAGTAATCGTTGTCTTAATTGAATTGAATGAAGCAATATTGGAACTGTCGAGATCATTTGTTGTTAAGGCTATCGGGATCAGAGAACTAAACCCATTTGCTTTAGCAGAATAGGGGAGTGCAATATTGGTCCCTTTGTCATCTAATGCCCTTATTTTACTAAATCGCTCATAATATAGTGCTTTTTGTAGAACACTTTTTGTTTCTGGAGCAATGTTAAGAGATTCTATCTGGGTGGTCGTAACATCTGGCTTAAATGTTAATATATCAAGTGAAGAGTCTATAAATAATCCTTTTACTATATTAAATTCATAGACGGGGATTTTTGATTTTGCAATAGTTCCATAATTAAGAAATATCCATGACTGAGATTTTATTTTTTTCAGATCTGCATCCTCTGATGCCACAGGATTGTTTGCGTTATATACTATTCCAAGCTCTCCTGTTGGCAATAAATTGTTGAATAATTGAGCACTCTTTTTTTGATAAACAGTGCTGTAATTGATCGGGTCAGTTGAAAATACTCCCCCCTGTGCCATATGTATGTAGTTATTGGCATTTCCATTAATATCTTTTGTGTAAGACTTCCATGGGGTGTCGAATGCTTCCACATAGAATTTTACTTCTGGTAAATATCTTCGGAGTATTCTGCTAAATAGAGATAGAAACATTTGCTGAAATGATTGATTCGCCAAGTTTTTGTTTGGAATAGTTTCGTCTTGGGCCCCCTCTGCCTTGGTTGGCCAGCCAATGCTAGAAATTATAATTTCCTTAACATTTGGATATTTTTCTTTCATCAATCGCGATACTAATTTATACTTTTGAATAACATATAAAACTTCTCCAAGTGGGGTCGGATTCCCCCCTTCGGTAAAAGGATCAATGGTTAATGCAATAAATGAGCAACTCTTTAATAGAGCATCAAGTTCTGGATGGCTGTTTATATTTTCAAGCCCTTTCCAAATGGCATACCAAGAAAGTTCTGTCCCTATATCGATTATTCTTGTTGTATCTGTGAGATTCTCTTGGATTTGTTTTTTCGCATTAATTAAGTAGGAATTTAGCTGAGCAGCTATTGTAGAAGAAATTGGCAATCCCTTTTCGATGGATTCATTAAGAGTTCCGCTCCCGATAATCCATCTACTAATGTTATTTTCTCCACTGTAATAAGGGCTATTATTTTTTAAAAGATTTTGTGTTGCTGCCTTAATAGAATGCCTATTATTTTGAACATTATCTGCAGTTTCAGGCAAGGATAGCCATGCTTTCGGCATAGTAGTAATTTGTTTTGCGGCGGCAAATTGCGGAAGCATACCTTCAAAACCATCAGCTGTCATTATGCATATTTCTTTTGTGATTTTGCTAATTTCGTCTAAATATATATTTACAGCCGCTATCCTTGCTGGCCCCTGAACTGCTTCATCAAAATCGGGAAACATTGGAGAAGTTCCGCTTCTTGCATTTACATATAGAGCCGTTAACTTGTCTTTGTTTGTGATTGAACTAGCAGGGAGTGTATCTTCGGTATCGTTTTTAAAAATAAGAACATTATTATTGATAGTTTCAGGGGTGA
>CAZWKB010000040.1:0-2486 GCA_964633925.1 uncultured bacterium | reverse complement strand
AACTGCTGCCATGATGTGTCACTACCAAAAATATCTGTTACTTTTGATTTTTGAACAAAAGGAGGGAAAGTATATGACGTGAAATTAAAGGCATATGGCTTTTTATTTACAGGAATTGGAGTTGCAAGTTCAAATTTATCACTGTTGTTTTTTATCCCTAATGCGTATGCGTTTTTTGTTGATTGATCAAACATCGCCCAGTTTTTTTCTTTATCTACATTGAAAGGAATTATTGCGGCTATGTCTTGAGACACAAAATAATTTATGGCATCTAGCCACCACTGGGCTTGATTAATACCATTCCCAGTTTGGCAGGCGACTTCAGCAATCCAAATAGGCTTGGTGTCTGCTTTGGCTTTGATCTGTTGAATTGTTTGGTCAAACATTTCTTTAGCAGTCCTGTTTGGTAATGGTGAATCTGGAGGAATATTGTATTCGTCTATCCCGTAGATGTCAAAATATGTTGGTGTGTAATCAAAAATATTTGAAGATACACTCGGGTCTATTGATCTGTCTCTGATCGCATTTACAGTATAAACCCATTTAATGTGTTTAAATATTGCATCACATTCTTCTTGTGTGTTTCCGCAGTTTTCATAGATCGTTTTATACATTTGATTGCAGGCTGCTTTGTAATCGGCAGCATGTTGTGCTGGATCTAGGGTTATTGTTTGCCCGTTATCATCTGTATATGAGGCGCACCATGGATACCAATTTCCATTCATTTCATGCGGATATCCTATGTATAAGGTTCCTTCCCAATCTTTCACAAAGCTTGCAAGTTGAGTTGCAAAATTTACAAAGGCTCCATATTGTGCGTCATTTGCAATGTCAGATAAAGAAGTAATCTGATTGATGGGGGTCCCTTTTGTATCAGTTTCAATTTGAATAAATAGAGATCCCCCTCTTAAATTCATTAACATAGCATCCGTCCATGGAAAACTGTTGCTTGTGTCTACGTTCATATTATTAATAGTCCAGAATTTTTTATATATTCCAACTTTTGCATTTGAAAAATTTTCGAAATTATCAAGTATTGTATCATCGTTTAGAGTTCCAGTTGAAAACAATCCTTGCATTATAGCCGGTATGCTTGATATCTCATTTTCATTTCTTTTCAGAACATAATTCCGCTCTTTATTTGTTGTTATCGCATTCCCGTTATTAACATCCCATTTTTTATTTATTACTATTCCGCTCATAAACATACCTCCTTAAACTTAATATGTGGTTCTCATGTAAAAAGTTAGATTACAGCTTTTGTATGTATTTTCATATGGGATCCTTAAGTTCCCCGGCCATGTCGCCATAAATTGCATATGTAGTAAATATGTTTTATTTCCACTATTTTGAGGTGCCGCCCAAATAAGCCCTATGTGACTTCTTTGGTTTCCTCCAAGATTAAAGCCATTCCCATGATCAGAGTCGGGAGTGTTTCTGTTTGTCAAATAGTAGACTCTGTTTTTTGTCAGAAAAGAATCCCTATTCACAATGCTTTCTACAGTTGTACTAAGAGTTATTGGAGTACTTGCTTCTGGCAGGGAATTTCCTGATGTTCCCGTAAGAAAATTTTTTATCCCAGACGATGATGCTGAAGTCGATACCACAGGAATAGTGTTCGAAAAATAATAACCGGTATCAGTAACAACGCCCCAAACTGGTTCCATGAATCCTTTAGTGCTATCATATGATTCGCTTGTGTCATATGGTGTTTCTCCCCATCCCCACCATTTTAATGTTGAAACTTCAGGAGAAAGAACTCTTCCGACTTGAGTAGATGTAGGAAAGGTTTCGGATAGTAAATCTTTGTCAGCATAAATATACATTTGGTATTCGTAAGTTGGAACTCCGTTAATTTTTATCATCAATCCTTGCTCATTAAAACACTTGTGAATATTTCCTGAACTACGCAAATATTTTTGTGAACTATTGTTTTCTGTAGTAGAATTGCGAAATAGGACCATGGGAAAAGGGGCTGTGTTGTGCCCATTATGTTGAATTTCGAACGTGCTAATATGTTTTACCAGAACAATTTTATGAGGTGCTGATACGAATATCTTTTCACTAGTTACTAAAGCAGTATCATCCATCTTTAAAACGTAGCTATTGTTATCAAAAACGGTTGCACTAGAATCAGAGGTTAAAAGGTTTGATCTTGTCAAATTAAACAATGCTGGGGTCCCTATGAACGGGGAGAATGTTCCTGCAGTGTTACTCGTTTTATATCCAAATTGAAGTGTTGTCGAATATGATAATCCACTAAGTACAAGGCAAGCTAATAAGACGGATAGAATCTTAAAATAGCGAGATGATTTCAGCATTAAATAAACCCCTCTCTTTTTTCTCTAATCTTAACATTAACCCCTACATTAGTATATCGTCATGTCCAACCAATAATTTCACCTGAAATTTAAGCAATATAGGAAAGTATGGGGACATGGTGACCCCTCCTGACGACATATTGATATAGATCAAAAATGTCTTCT
>CAZWKB010000039.1:12579-14540 GCA_964633925.1 uncultured bacterium | reverse complement strand
GGTTGATATGCTAAATGCCTTTTATGGATTGAATATGACCGGAGATGATGTTGCAGATCTAGGTAAAAAAATTCTTACAATGGAAAGGGACTTTAATAAAAAAGCAGGATTCACTGCTCAGGATGACAGGCTTCCTAGATATTTTTATACAGAGAAGCTTTCTCCTCATAATGCTTTGTTTACAGTGACTGATAGTGAGCTTGACAGTGTTTTTAACTGGTAGATCAGAAGAATTGTGGATATGCGGGGAGTTTAAACTCCCCGTATCCGGCAGTTATTATGGGATATGATATTTTTTTTATTAAATGTACAGAAGCATTGACCAGTTTGTTTATGCCGGATTCATTATGTGCCCCATCGATAATGATTGTAGGAGTTTTTCTAATGACATGAAACCTTCCCTGCCATTTTGCCGCCTTTAAGCCTTTCTTAATATCATCAACAGAAATATCATAACCAATCGTAACTAGTTTTTTTGCCGCAGCTACAGCCAATAACGCGTTTGTTTTTTGATGCTCACCTATCAGAGATAGCGAACAACCTTTAAGTGATGAATAATCGTCACCAAGGACAGAAACGTCTGTTTTTATAGCTTTTGCCACTCTCTTTACAACTCTCAACGGTATTTGTTTTGTTTCTGTGGTTATGACAGGAACCTTTGTTTTTATTATCCCAGCTTTTTCATAAGCTATCTTTTTTAAGGAATTTCCAAGTATATTCACATGATCGTAATCTACGTTAGTAATTAGCGACAATATTGGGGTAATCACATTTGTTGAATCATATCGCCCACCAAGTCCTACTTCTATAACGGCAATATCTACCTTCATTTCCGCAAAATACAAAAAGGCTATTGCCGTTAATATTTCAAATTCTGTCGGCTGTTCGCCCTTATATTTTTTTGATCCAATAATTCTTGAAATTCGTGAAATATATCCCGCAAGCTTCTGTTTAGAAATATCCAGTCCATTAACCTTGAATCTCTCCGTGTATTCTATCAAATGTGGGGAAGTAAACATTGCAGTTTTATATCCAGCAAGTTTCAATATTGATGATAACATTGCACAAACAGACCCTTTGCCATTTGTCCCTGCAATATGAACACATTTAAACTTATTCTGAGGATTGTCCAACCTGTCAAGCAAATAATTAATCCTATGCAAACCAAGTTTTATGCCAAATTTCCAGTATGATTCAAGAAATGTGATCGATTGCTTATAATTCATAGAGGGATCAGACCAGCAGTAAGTATATTGAATTTGCAAAAGAATAAAAGAATTCTCTAAGCCCAGGCATTGAAAATAATACTACAACTATAATAAAGCCATATTGCTCCATATTATCCAGATAATATGCCGCTTTATATGGAAGAAAAAGTCTTAGTAATCTTGATCCATCAAGAGGAGGGATTGGAATGAGATTAAACACGGCAAAGATCACATTAATAAATACTGCATATTTTAATACACTATTTATCATCATCCCAAATTCACCCGCAGGCAATGGAAGGAATCTTAAAACGATCGAAAGGACCCATGCGATGAAAAAGTTTATTATTGGACCTGATATTCCAACAATAGCCATATCCTTGTCCCTGTCTTTAAAATAATTTGGATTGATCGGAACAGGTTTTGCCCACCCAAATATAATCGGGGACCTCGTTACAATAAGTAATAGAGGAAGGAGAACAGTCCCTAGAAGATCAATATGAACTATTGGGTTAAGTGAAAGGCGGCCAAGCATCCTTGGAGTTGGATCTCCCAGAATTTCTGCAACTTTACCATGAGCAACTTCATGCATTATTATTGTAAAAATAATTATTACGCCCATCAGCACTAGAAATATTATATTTGTCATTTATGCCCTCGGATGAAATTCCTTATATATCTTTTTTAGCCTCTCGCGGCTCACGCTGGTATATATTTGCGTCGTTGCAATATTTGCATGTCCCAACATTTCCT
>CAZWKB010000039.1:12010-12569 GCA_964633925.1 uncultured bacterium | reverse complement strand
CAGGTCTGCCCCCTTTTCAAGCAAATGAGTTGCAAAACTGTGTCTTAAGGTATGTGGTGACGTGCCAGCCTTTATACCAGTAATTTTGACATACTTTTTCAATATATACCATAACCCCTGCCTTGTGAGCCGATCACCACTTCTATCAAGAAATACTGCGTCAGATATTTTCTTCTTCAAAAGCCTTGGTCTTGAGAGCTTTATATATCGTCCGACACATTCCAAAGAGCTCTTTCCTGCAGGAACGATTCTTTCCTTTGACCCTTTTCCGAAACACCTAATAAAACCGCTATCGTGATTAATATCACTTAAATTTAAAGACGTCAGCTCGCTTGCCCGAAGCCCACTACCATATAGACATTCAAATATGGCTCTGTCACGCAAACTTATTTTGTCTCTTTTTTGAGGGCTGTCAACAAGATTTGCAGCATCGCCCATAGAAAGTGCCTTTGGCAATCTTTTTGCCATCTTTGGAAAATTCATTTCCTCTGTCGGGTCTTTATCCATAAAGCCCTCGTTCATCAAAAAATGGGAGAAAGATTTTATACAAGCAAGATTT
>CAZWKB010000039.1:10792-12000 GCA_964633925.1 uncultured bacterium | reverse complement strand
GTCTTTGTTGAGATCTTTTACAAAAGAGCTGACTCCCTGAAGATCAAGATCATACTTAGAGAACTTTTTAAGATCATTTCGATAAGAAGAAATGGTATGCGACGAATACCCTTTTTCAACTTTTAAATACATTAAGAAATCTTCATAGTATTTCGAGCTGTTCTTCATAAAACCTCTATGCGAGCTTGACAGATTCGAGTATCACGTTAGTTCCATTTACAAGATCATTTATAGATAAAGACTCTAATGAAGTATGGACATTGTGCATTCCTACTCCAAGAATAAGACAGGGGATGTCAAATTTATTAAATATATTCGCATCACTTCCGCCTCCGGTACTTTTTACAGTCGGAGTTAATCCTGCTTTTTTTGCGCTGGATAATATTGTTTGCACAAGAATGGATCTTTCATCAACATTAAAAGCTTCATATTCCGTATGAATCTTTATTTCAGCTTTTGCTTTGTTTGCTTTGCATGCATCCAAAACCATTTTTTCCATATGCTTAATGAGGGACTTTACCTTCTTAATGTCATGGCTCCTTGCCTCCCCTTTTATCACAACCTTTTCAGGAACTATATTCGTGGCAGCTCCACCCTTGATAATCCCAATATTAGAAGTTGTTTCTTTATCTATTCTGCCTAATTTCATTTTTGATATTGCAATGCTTGCAACCTGTATTGCATTTATCCCAAGCTCGGGATGAACACCGGCATGAGCTGCTTTGCCAAATATTGTTGCTTCAAAAGATATTTGAGTCGGAGCACTATTGATTATCTCGTTTGGTTTTCCGCCATCAATAATGAGACCATAATCAGCCTTTAGCAATTTTGGATCGGCCTGTTTTGCGCCTTTTAGTCCAATTTCTTCGGCAACGGTAAAACAGATCTTAAGGTCTCCATGATAAAGTTTTTTTTCTTTCAGAACACGGATCACTTCAATGATCGCAGCAACCCCCGCCTTACAATCTGCTCCCAGGATTGTTGTCCCATCGCTGAATATTACACCCTTCTTAATTATCGGCTTGATATCCCCCTTGTGAACAACAGTGTCTATGTGTGCATTAAGAAGTATTGAAGGGGCGTTTTTTACATTGCCTTTTATTGTGGCATACATGTTCCCGCAGTTTCCGCCTATCTTTTTGTCTGCTTTGTCAAAAACAAATTTCACTCCGATCTTGCCAAGATCTTTTTGAATATGTCTTGCTACT
>CAZWKB010000039.1:341-10782 GCA_964633925.1 uncultured bacterium | reverse complement strand
CACCCTCCAACGTACTGGGTTCAAATGTTCTCGTTCTTTGAAATGCTTTCTATCTTTACCAACTCTGTGAATGTATTTATCAGTCTTTGTTTATTTATCATTTGAAATGTTGATATCCTTTTACTTTTATTTTGCTTATGTCCCCTGCTGCACCTATCAAGTAAAGCTTTTCCGGCTTTGCAATAATCTCCCCAATAATTGCCACCCCTGCATCTGACAACCTATTCAACTTATCGGCAACAATATCAGCATACTTATTTTTTACGGTAAAGACAAGTTCAAAGTCTTCACCGCCATCCAGAGCGTCAATAATATTGCCTCCTTTTGACAGAGGAATGAGCTGGTCATAGATATTTGCACCTTTTTTACTTGCTTTGCATATTTCATATATAGATCGTGACAGGCCATCACTGTTATCTATCATAGAAGATACTAAATTTGTTAAAGCTAATAATTGCCCTTCTTTTACTCGCGGCATTGGCCTAAGATGTCTTAATGCATTACTTGAAAGATTCTTCTTTCTGCCTTTGATCAGCTCTCGAAGTCCCAAAGCTGCGGCGCCTTGAATCCCTGTTACCATAATGAGATCGCCTGTTCTTGCACCTGACCTTAGAATCGGCTTGTTCTTGAATGCTTCACCAAAAACACAAGCGGTTAGAACTATCGGACCATTTGTTGAAACCGTGTCCCCTCCGACAATATCTACCTTAAAGATTGATGCAAGTGCTTCCATTCCGCGATAAAGATCGCGAATGTTTTTTTGACTGACACTGCTATTCAATGTTAAAGAGACCAAAAAATGTGTCGGACTCCCACCCATGGCGGCAATATCAGAAAGATTGACTGCTAATAGTTTCCATCCAAGATCATAATATGAAAAATACTTTAGATCAAAGTGAACATTCTCGACCAAAGTATCTATTGTAGAGAGAAGTGGATTTTTTGAAGGCTTAACAACAGCAGTATCATCACCAATTCCAATTATTGTTCCGGTATTTCGTTTTTTAATCTGGGATTTAATATTATTGATCATGCCAAACTCTCCAATATCTGAGAGTTTCATTTTGAAGCGTCCGTCGTGACTTTGTAAGCACAAAAATCACCGCACATGGTGCATACGTCTTTGCGATTCTTTGAGAGACAATCATGATATTTTTTTGCTTTTTCAGGATCTATGCACAACTCGATCTGTTTTGACCAGTTGAGTGCTTTTCTGGCTTTACTGAGAGCAAGATCTTTTTCTTTTGCTCCTTTCACCCCTTTTGCAATATCACCGATATGAGCAGCTATTCGGGATGCAATAACACCTTCGCGAACATCATCTACTGAAGGAAGTCCCAAATGTTCTGCAGGGGTTACATAACATAAATAATCGGCACCAACAGATGCAGCCAAAGCTCCTCCGATCGCAGATGTAATGTGATCATAACCCGCGGCGATATCAGTTGGTAAAGGGCCTAATATATAGAAAGGAGCTCCATGGCATATCTTTTTTTCAAGTTTTATCTGGTCAACTATTTGATCTATTTGAACATGTCCCGGTCCTTCGATAATTACCTGAACCCCTTTTTTCATAGCGATCTTTGCTAATTTGCCAAGTACTTTCAATTCCCCTATTTGTCCGGCGTCCCCAGCATCGAATATTGAACCAGGTCTGAGCCCGTCACCAAGACTGAGCACCACATTATATTTTTTACAGATAGCAAGTAAACGATCAAATTCTTCAAATAGCGGATTTTCTTTTCCGGTATTTTGCATCCAGGAATATAAAAGAGCTCCGCCACGGCTGACGATATCCATTACTCTTTTTTTCTTTTTCATATTTCTTGTTACATCAAGTGTGACCCCGCTGTGAATCGTCATAAAATCCACTCCGTCACTTGCATGTTTTTCTATTACATCAAACAATATATCTGAAGTTAAATTCTTTATGCCTTTTGCTTCTACCATTGCCTGATATATTGGAACTGTTCCTATAGGAAGAGGAGATCTCTCAATAATCTTTCTTCTTATTTTGTCCAGGTTCCCTCCGGTACTAAGATCCATAACGGTATCTGCTTTATATTTGATGCAGACATCCAGTTTTTTTAATTCATTATCCAGAGAAGTATAATCCTGAGAGGTTCCAATATTTGCATTGATCTTTGTAGAAAGTCCTTTTCCTACAGCTACAGGATTCACCTTTTTATGAATAGGATTATACATAATGGAGATGTTCCCATCGGACATCCCTTTTTTTATAAATGAGATTGGGAGCGATTCGTATTGAGAAACGCGATGAATCGCGTCTTTACGAGAAGATCCTTGAGTAGACATTATGGTTTTGCCAATCTTATCGCAAGAGCGACAGCCTCTTGAGCAGTCTTAACATAATGCACAGGGATCTTTTTATGATCTTCTTTTACCATTTTCCATGTTTCCAGACCTATTAACGGGATTTTGTAACACAACGTATAGCCTATTTCTGTCAATGTTCCATAACTACCACCAATTGCGATAACAGCCTGTCCGCTTTTGACTACATACTTGTTTCTTGCATATCCGACTCCTGTTGGGATAGGGATATCAATAAACTTATTTGCCTTTGATCTTTTGCTACCTGGAAGAATTCCGACAGTAACCCCACCGCAGCTTTTTGCTCCCTTGCAAACAGCTTCCATGACACCAGTTCCACCGCCACAAAATACAACAGCCCCATTTTGAGCGAGTAACTGTCCAACTTTTTCAGCCATCTTATAAATATGCGGAGTAGCTTTGCTCCCACCTATGACCGAGATAAATAGTTTTTTCTTTAAAACCATAGACTGATTATAGCAAAAATGGGAGTCCTAAGCAAAACGCCAGCATGAGTAATGATAGTGCTTGTTTTTTTATTTCGATATATCATTTACAGGTGAACTGGCACTGGCGTATGCTTTTACGGGCATCCTGCCGCTCAAATAGCTTGCTCTGCCGGCTTCTACTCCAAGACCCATAGCCTGCGCCATCAAAGGAGCATTTTCTGCTTCTGCTACAGCTGTATTAACAAGACATGCATCTGCACCAGTTTCCATGGCAACTGCAGCATCCGCACCACTGCCAATGCCTGAATCAACAACAACAGGAATAGAAATAAACTGTCTTAAGACTTTTATTTTTTCAAAGTTCCTTACACCCTGGCCTGAACCGATAAAAGAACCGCCCGGCATTACAGTGGCACAACCTATTTCCTGAAGTTTTTTTGCAATAGTAAAATCATCTGTAGTATATGGAAGAACAACAAAACCTTCTTCAACTAGTATTTTTGCAGCTTCAATTGTACCTATAGGATCAGGAGTAAGATATTTTTCGTCTGCCATAACCTCGAGCTTTACCCAATTGGTTAATCCAGCAGCTCTTCCTAACCTTGCAATTCTTACGGCATCGTCAACGCTGTAACATCCGGCAGTATTAGGAAGTATAAAATATTTATTCCTATCTATATAATCCAGAATGGTTTTCTCTCCGGACGAATTCAAATTAACTCTTCTTACAGCTACAGTAACGATCTCGCAGCCTGAAGCATCAAGCGCATCTTTCATTATTTCTAAAGTCTTATATTTACCTGTCCCGAGCATTAATCTAGATCTGAATTCTCTACCAGCTATCACTAATTTATCTTTCATATAATTTACCTCCTTCGTTATTTATCTATTCGGCATCGAAAACAAAAACCGCCGTGGCCAAAACAGTAGTCCACATATCTCTTTGACCTATTGCGCTTTGACTGATATGAGAAGTTCTGACTATCTTATCTGATAATTTCCACAGTTCCTGTCTTTCGTCCCAGCTTGATGTTTCGTCAAACGGTACTCCAAGTGTTGTTGCAAGCATCTGTGCTGCAAGATCTTCCGCATATTCTCCTGATTCTTCGTCTGTTTGTCCTGAAGAATGATGTTCACTAAGATAACCGTATGAATTTGAATCTGCAGGGATTGCTACTCCAATTGAAGAAGCTATAAGTCTGTGAGGCTCATTAGTTTCGCTTCTTGCCATAACGACAAAAGTAATTTGACCGTGTTTCATTAATTTCAAACCTTGATCTTTTGAAAGCATTTTACAGTTTGGAGGAAAAATACTGGACACGCAAACATAATTTGCAGACTGTATCCCTGCATCTCTCAAAGCCATCTCAAAACTCACAAGCTTCTCTTTGTGCCTTCCAACCCCTTTTGTCAGAAACATCTTATCCGGAACTAACAACGACATAACTATCTCCTTTCGATCATTATTTTAAAACCCGCTCCTAACTTTTTCTTTGGCATATTGAACTTTTTTGAAAGCAAAGCAGACTGCTTTGCTCCAGTGCAATGTGTCGGAAATACTTTTTTCACTCCCAGAGAGATCATATTATCCGCTATGGAGATGATCTGCTCATCTTTCATTTCTGCCAGATGGAAACCTCCAAGGATAGAACTTACATTATCATCAACCGAAATACTTTTCAATATTTCAAGTATGCCAGGATGGGCACATCCTGTAATAAGCATGCTACCGTCATCGGTTTTTAGGACAAGCGCCTGTTCGCGAATTTTCGTCCCGAGTTCACCGGATGAATACACAAGTGAAGATATTTTTTTCTTCCTGTCTATCCTTACGACTTTTGCTCCAAGCTGCTTTATTTGCCCAACAAACTTTTCTGAAAATGTTTTTGTGACATAAACCTTGACCTTGTTATTTACTTTTAAAAAATCAAACAAGCCTCCCGCATGATCCCAATGAGAATGAGAAATGAAAACAATATCCACATCTTTCGGATCTATATTCATTTTTTTCATATTTGATAAAAGTATAGCCCCGCAGCAACCTGTATCAAACAGGATATTTTCTTTCCCTGTTCCTATAAGACATGAAAAACCCCATGAAGTCTCAAGCCCTTTCACGGATGGATTGTTATCAGAAATAATCGTTATATTAATTCCCATAAGCTTTTTCTATTTTAACTCCTTTCTCCGTCATGATATATACAGGAATATCTTTCGGGATCTTTTTAAGCATAGTTTTGCTCATTCTTTTTTCAATGACTGAATTCGCACAGCCCCATATCATGTCAGAATATTTTACGACGTCATCCATTCTTTCTTTTGATATGCCTGTTGTGCATACTGTCAAAACAGTAACTGATAAGCCGGTTTCTTTTTCGACGAGCCTGATACTTCTATAATCTTCTTCAGAAAAAGCATTCACCGTAACAGCAATATCTTTTGCCCCTTTTTCCGCAGCTATCCTTACCCCTTTTGCCTGATCTATTTTTGCATTATCGGAAACATAATAAGAATTCAGCGCTTCTAAACGCTGCATGATCTCCTTTATGGGAGAAGTATACAAAATCGCATTCATACGTCCTCCTATCCCCTGAACCACCTGCGGATCAGAAGAACAAACAGTGCCCGCTCCGTCACAAACAGTGACAGCACAGTCAATTACATTCTTTTTCAAAGCCATCATAAGCATCTCACTTGCTCCATAAGGGATAGCCTTTTTCTTATTCTTCAATATTCTGTCTTTTGTAAAAAAACCGAACTTATCGATCTTTTCTTCGATATTATTTGCTATGACCACTTTTACATTGTCATTGTTGAAAGCAGTCTTTAATCCAGGATAAAGTCTTTGAGCCAAAGGACAATGTTTTATGCTTGGCTCTGTAACCTTTATTACCTTTCCATCCGAAATAAATACCAAAGCTGAAAAGTGCCTTATTACATGGAGATCTTTCGGGTCTCCAAACTCCGCTTTTATCTTTTTAATAATTTTCTGCAATGTCTATTATCTTTTCCGATATCTTCTTAAAAGACTCGGCAGCCGGCATTGTGCTTTTTGCTACTGAAAATAATTTGCCGTCATCTGCCAAAGTTGCAATGGAGGTATCAAAAGGTATACTGCCAAGGAACATGACACCAGCATCTTTCGCTGCTTTTTCTCCGCCGCCTTTTTTTAGTATATTTACCTCTGTATTGCAGTGAGGACAAACAAAGCCGCTCATATTCTCAATAAGTCCGATAACACGTAGCTTCATCACATCGGCAAAATCCAAAGTCTTTTTTGCATCCATGACTGCAACGTCCTGAGGGGTAGTTACTACAACAATTCCCGTAATATCTGGTATCAGCTGACAAACACTTAAGGCCTCATCTCCGGTTCCGGGTGGTGTATCTACTATTAGATAATCCAATTCTCCCCAGTTTACATCAGCAAGAAATTGCCTGATAACTGCTGCTTTCATCGGGCCTCTCCATACAAAAGATTTATCTCTGTCATGACCTGTTAAAGCCATGCTGACAGCTTTTAGATTCGCGGATATTTCTACCGGCTCTATGCCGTTGCCTATATCAATTATCGACTTATCTTCAACTCCAAGCATTTTGGCGGTGTTTGGCCCGTGTATATCGGCATCAAAAAGTGCGGTTTTTTTACCAAGAGAAGCTAACATCCCTGATAAATTTGCCGATACTGAAGTTTTGCCGACTCCGCCTTTGCCGCTCATGACAATAATCTTATTCTTGATACTCGCCATCCGCAATTTGATCCTCTGCTCCTGCGCTTTAATTTCTTCCATTGTGCCGTGCATAACTTTTCTCCTTTTTATGGTTTTAATAAATAATCTGCTATAGCTCTATACAGTGTACTGACAGAAAGTATCGAACAATGGAGATGTTCTAACGGGAGTTCCTTAAACCTTCCTGAAACAACTCCGGCAGATATATTTAAGACTGCCTCGACAGACTTGCCTACTGCAAGATCTGCTGTCATCGCAGCACACTCTTTTGTATAACTGCAACCGTCCGAATAATACTTTATATCTGTTATGATGCCGCCATCAACAAGCAAATAAAACTCCATCGAATCTCCGCAAGGACCTTTCATATACGATGAGCTTGTCGGACTATTCATTCTACCAAAATATTTATCTGCTTCTGGAATTTTTCTCTCCTTCTTATTTTATTCTTTCCCAAATATTTACTATTGAACTTTGTATCTCTCCATTGCAATATTCAACAGGAGGTATACGTTTAACGATGGCATCTACTATGCTTTTTGAAAAATGTATCTTGCCAATAAGATCAAGTCCCCTTTGAGAACATATCCTTTCAATCTTTGCTGAATTTCCAATATTGATATCATACTTATTTATGACAACCTTAGTGTCTATATTGAATTTCTTTGTAATATCAGCGGCTCTTTCCATATCATGCATTCCTGACAAAGTTGGCTCTGTTACTATCAGAGCTGTATCCACACCCGAAAGCGTTGACATCAACGGACAACCAATGCCAGGAGGCCCGTCTACCAAAATATAGTCTGATTGTTCATTGTCAGCAATAAGTTTTGCATGTTTTTTTATTTGCGCGACAAGTTTACCTGAGTTCTCTTCTGCAGGGCCAAGCTTTGCATGAACAAATGTCCCGTACTTTGTACTCGATACAAACCATTGCCCTGAAAGATTATCTTTCATAGTAATTGCGTTTTGCGGACAGGCTATTGCACATAAAGAGCAGCCTTCACAATTAAGATCACTGATATTCATATTTTTATCTATCGCCCCAAATCTGCACAACTGTTCGCAAATCCCGCACAGATCACAAAGAGCCGGGTCTTTTTTTGCCTTTTTCCCTCCAAAATATTCTTCTGTTCTCAATATCTTTGGATCAAGCATAATATGCAGGTTTGAAGCATCCACATCACAATCGACTATTACCTTGTTTTTTGCAAGAGCAACAATAGAAGACAAAAGCATTGTCTTTCCTGTTCCGCCTTTTCCGCTGATAACTGCTATCTGTTTCACTTTTTTACCGCCTTTAATAACTTCTCTATCATTGCCATGAATTTCTCTTTATATTCCGGCATCTTATCTAAAAACATCTCGCCGTCAGAATACAGCTTTGCGATCTTTTGATCATAAGGGATCTCCATAAGAACATTGATCCCGCGCTGATCACACAGTTCTTTCAGATCATTACTGCCAATATCTGACCTGTTAATTACAAGCCCGTAAGGGATGCCTAAGATCCCCAAAGAGTCTATTGCAAGCAAAAGATCGTTTATTCCAAACGGAGTGGGCTCTGCCACAAGGATACAATAATCACTGCCGGTAACTGCAGAAACAAATTGACAAGATGTTCCCGGAGGAGAATCTATTATTACCATTTTGGTTTTATCTATTTTCGTTTTTAGCTGTTTGATCAAGACCGGAGAAAGTATTTCTCCTGAATTAATTCTTCCTTCATAAAATTCAATATTGCCTGATATCCCTGTGATCATCTCTCCTATCTTATGCGGTTTTTCGATTATCGCTCCATGTTTGCAGACAAAGATACAGGCTCCGCAACCATGGCACATATGTTCAAAGAAGGCGAGATTAGTTGGAAACACCGCTATTGCGTTATATGCACAGGCTTTTGAACACTCACCACAAAAAGTGCATTTTCCTTTATCAAATACAGGCATCGATACATTTGCATCTTCTGTTGTTAATATCTTTGGCTTTAGAAACAATCCTACATTTGGCTCTTCTACATCACAATCGAGCAGTTGGACATTATTAAGAGACAAAGCAAGATTAACTGCAACTGTAGTCTTGCCTGTTCCGCCTTTGCCGGAAGCGATTGAAATTATCATGTTTTTTTTACCGCCATTATTCCGATAAATGAAGCTTTTGGAAATTTCAGTGCTGAAAAGACCTTTTCTAAAGCCATGCGAAAAGACCATGCTTTTTCACTATCAATGAGCGGAAAATATATGCAACCTTTCCATCGGACTTTGACATCTTTTCCCAAAAGCATTTTTACTTCTTTTAATGTCAAAAGTTTTACTTCTTTCCAAAGTGCCTGTCCTTTTCTTTTTCTCTGCCTGGAAAGCAGGCTGTCACGATTTAGTATGCCAATGAATACTTTGCCTTTACTAACCCTGAAAGCTTCCTGAATGGCTTTGGCAGGATCATCCAAGACCCCAAGAACCGTTATCATGGAAACCAGATCAAAAGATCCATCTTCATACGGCAGTTGTTCTGCACTTGCCTGAATGAACTGCATTCCTTTGTTCTTGTGTACTAACCGAGCTATATCGAGTATTTCTGAGGAAGGGTCTATACCGATAACATCCGCTCCCATTTCATTAAAAAAAGAAGAAAAATGCCCCGTGCCGCAACCGACATCAAGTATTTTATCTCCTTTTTTTACTTTAACAATGTCTGCGATAATTTCTTTTTCAAGGTGATCGGCGTATCTTCCTCTTGCAGTTAAAAACCAAGATTCATATTTCTTTGCTATCTCACCTCTAAATTCTATGCCCATGCGAATGGATCTCCTCCGTATTGCTTCTCCCATTGATCTGAGATCTTTTGATCTGAAGAGATCTCTTTTTTTAAAGGATAAGCGTAATTCTCGATATATGATTTCAATACTTCATATGCATTATTGATCTCTTTCATTTTTTCATTGCATATTTGATTGTCAGAATCTTTGCATTTGTCAGGATGCCATTTCTTTGCCAAAGTCTTATAAGTATTTTGTATCTCTTCATAGGTGGCACGCTCGCCAAGACCCAAAATTGACTTTGCTTTTTCAATATCCTCAAATTTAATATTTAAAAATGGCATCCTTTTTCCCCTACACTTTATATTTGTCTATCGCATACTTAACCGTGCCCGTAACCCCTGTTACTGTGGCGATTCCTGCAACTGATAATGCAGTCACTGCATTGGGTCCTAAATTACCTGTTAATAATTTCAATGCCCCTTTACCGGCTATGAACTGGGCGGCTTTTGTGCCTGCCCCGCCTGATGCATTTATAAATTCATTGCTAACGGCCTCTATTTTACCTGTTTCTGTATCTGCAAAAATAAAATAAGCACATCTTCCGAACCTTGGATCGATCTGCGAATCAATTTCTTTGCCTTGTGACGTTATACATATCTTCATCTAATATCTCCTTAATGATGATCCCCATGATCTGTACAGGGAGCTATCCCGCCAAGCATATTCTTTGTGAATGATTCAAGAGCATCGTTTACTTTGCCTATAAATCCATGAATAGGGATACCTTTATCAGCAAATTTTTGCTGGGCGCCCATTCCCATTCCGCCGGATATTACATGAGTAATATTATGCTTAAGAATTTCATCAACTGCCAAACAGCCGCCTCCACCGTGCACTGCATTGTTAGGCACTACTTTTGAACTTGTGATCTTTCCGTTATCCATTTCGGCGATAAGAAAATTTGCACATTGCCCGAAATGAGCACAAACATTACCATCCAATCCTTTTTCATTTTCCAGAGTTACGCCGATTATCATAATTTCACTTCCTTTTATATTTTTTAAGAACTACGATTACTTACTTTTTATCGTATTGAATATTTTTTCCTTATCAAGTTTTTTTTTGCAGAAGAACCAAATTCGGGAATTCCTATTTGGCATCATGACATT
>CAZWKB010000039.1:0-331 GCA_964633925.1 uncultured bacterium | reverse complement strand
GGTGGTTCTCTGGGGACCACCTTTTAACTTTACGGTTACTGGTTATTTATTTTGTTAGTACTGCTTTCAGCACTTTCTCTTTATCGAGTTTTTTGGTGCAGAAGAACCAGTCGTAGCAAGTCATATCTTGCTTGTTCTCCATGCGTTCTTTTGCAACCCCACAGGATCCTGCTGTTGGAACAATTACGTCGTCTCCAGGACGCCAGTCGGCAGGAGTGGCAATTGAAAAAGCATCCGCAGTTTGCAATGCAACTACAACCCTATGTATCTCATCAAAATTTCTTCCGAGGCTCAAAGGATAGTAGATCATAGTCCTAATAATTCCCTTTGG
>CAZWKB010000038.1:14443-14674 GCA_964633925.1 uncultured bacterium | reverse complement strand
CCTATCTCGAACATTGCCGACATATTCATTGGTGTTGACGCTTCTGCAAATTCATTTGCAATAACTGATGCAAGTGTATACCCAGGAGCAAACAAGGATGCGGCTATTTGAGATTTGTTCCCGATCACCATTGTTATTGCCATGGTTTCTCCAACTGCGCGGCCAAGTGCAAGGATTATCGCTCCGATGATTCCTGATGCAGCCGGTGGGAGAACTCCAATCTTGATAACT
>CAZWKB010000038.1:12414-14406 GCA_964633925.1 uncultured bacterium | reverse complement strand
CATCATGCTGAGACCCATATATGACCCCTGAAAGATAGGAAGAAATCCTAAATATTTCCCAAGAAATGGCTGAACATGATCTACAAGGAAAGGGCCAAGAACAAAAATTCCCCAAAGACCATATACAACCGAAGGAATAGCCGCAAGCATGTCTACCATAGTGCCAATATATTCTTTGAATTTTGATCTCGATACTTCAGATAAAAAAATTGCACATCCAAGCCCCAGAGGAACGGCCAAGAAAAGCGCCAGAAAAGAGGACAGAAGAGTTCCGTAAATATATGGCAGTGCACTATATTGATTCGTTACAGGATTCCAGACAGAACCTGTCAAAAATCCAAAACCGAACTCTCTAATTGACTCCCAAGCATTGGAAACAAGCATCATAAAAATAAATGTAAATATTATGGGTATTATCGTAGCAATGAGAACTGTAAAAGTTCTGAAGTATCGATCCCCAATATTTATATTTACTGCTGCCATAAAACCCCTTCTTATCAGGAAGGGCAGGGTTTATCCCTGCCCTTCATAAATTCCTGATTAACTTACTTAATTGATCCTATCGATTTTTCAATTTTGGCTATCAACGATTTTGGAAGCGGCGAATAGAAAAGCTCAGATGCATAGTCCTGACCTTTATCAAGTGACCAGCTTAAAAAATCTTTTAATGTCTGTGCTTTTTCTCCACCTGTGTTCTGCTTAACAACTATCCATGTTAATCCTGAAATAGGATAACTCTTATCTCCAGGCAGATTCAATATATCTCCTCTAAAATCTGCAGGTATCTTGCTTATTCCTTTATCCGCTGCAGCAGTAACCCCAGCAACAGATGGCTTTACATATTTGCCTGATTTATTTTTAATCAAAGCAGACTCAATATTGTTTTTCTCTGCATACGCAAGTTCTGCATATCCTATTGAGTTCTTATTATTTTTTACCGAACCTGCAACTCCCTCATTACCTTTCGCCCCAACTCCAACCGGCCACGCCACAGCTTTATCTGCGCCTACACTTGCTGCCCACTTTGAACTAACTTTTGCCAAATAACCGGTAAAAATGCTTGATGTCCCGCTTGCATCAGATCTGTGAACAACTAAAATATCTGTGTTAGGCAGATCTTTCCCAGGGTTAATCGCCTCAATTTTAGGATCATTCCACTTCTTGATATCTCCCATAAATATGGCAGCTAGTGTCCCTCCATCCAACTTTAATCCTTCTACCCCATTATTATATATAACGGCAACAGCTCCCATTACTGTTGGTATATGCAGAACAATTCCATCGATTTTTTTCATCTCAGCATCTGTCATAAAAGCATCCGTGCCTCCAAAATCTACAACTCCTGCTGTAAATTGTCTTATTCCTCCACCTGAACCTATAGATGCATAATTAATCTCTGTTCCTGTAGATTTTTTGTATTCAGACATCCACTTTGAATAGATTGGATACGGAAATGTTGCTCCTGCCCCGTTCAGTGATATTGCCATTGCACTTGTACCAAGAATTGCCACCATCGAGATCATTGCTACAACTTTTTTAATCATCTTCTTTTCCTTTCTTTTCATCTTTTATTATGCTACTTCCCATTTGTTAATTTTTTGTTACGAACATATTAACAATATGTTAGAAATTTACTACAGTATGAAGATAAGAGATCTTCTCTGTCGCCCCCGACCCAGTCTGTTTTGTCTGATAGTCATATGCAAATGTCACATCGCCTGTTTTGTACAAAAGCCCAACAACAGACCTGGCTATCTCATTATTAGCTGTAGAGGTATTTGGATCATAGCTATCAACTCTTGCAATTATTCCAACCCCTTTTAACTCCTCCGGCATTGGGAACAATGTTCCTCCGATGCTTGTACCGCTTATTAATGTGCCTTTCAAATACTGTGCATAGACTGAACCATAGTCCGCATTCTTAAAACCTACAAGCAAACCTGCCTGTTTTGTATTGGTCGTCGTATCAACTAATTGATCTTTCCAGTTCCA
>CAZWKB010000038.1:0-12404 GCA_964633925.1 uncultured bacterium | reverse complement strand
TTTTCGTCCTTATATAGATCACTGTTAAACCTTATAGCAACGTCTTTCGCATTGTTAGCTTCAGCAAGCTTATATCCTGACCCATTGAGTACTGTTGCATGATACTCAACATCCGGCATTCCAGGAACAGAAACTTTTCCTGTTGCGCCGATACCAAAATCTGCCGAAGACATAACTCCTTCATTATCTTCAAATTGTTTCATAATAAAAGCGTTTCCCCAAGCTTTGTCTGCCCAATCTATCCACATATTATGTTGCAGACCAAATTTTGCAGTCATTGTAAACGGCACTAATTGAAGATAGCCAGGAATATTCACAGGCACTTCAAAAAATGCATATTTGATGTAATCAAACAGATGCTGGCTTTTTTTGTTTGCATCTAAAGCTCCGGTCGAAGAAGAATCTAAACGACCCACATCAAGTGTCACTCGCAAGGAAGCATTGTTTTTAAGATTCTTTTTGAAGGTTAGATATGCTCTTGCAACATCATATCCATTCTTATGCGTGCTATTTTCCTGAACGTTCGTATAGGCAAATCTCAACTCTCCACTTACTTTTGCATCATTATTATCTTTGGCAGTTTTGTCGATCTGACCTTTTAGAGAAGCAATCGAAGCATTCATTTCTTCTCTCATTTCATCGATAGACTCGTTTATAGAACTAACTTCTGCAACCTCAGAAACCTCTTGCTTTTGCACACGAGTCGCTGGAGTTATAATCTGCTTATTTTCCAAGACTACTGGCTTTGCTGGAGCTACTGCTGTTTTTTTCACAGCCGCTTTTGCAACTGCTTTCTTTTGCTTTGCTGCGAACGAAGCTGACGAGAACATAAAAACAAATATCATCAAAAACAAACTAATCCTCTTTATCATTTTCTTTCCTCCGTTTTTAGAATTTGTATAGCCTTGCCATGTCAAGGCTCTTCTCTCACCCTTTCCCTGTCTTTCCCCCTTTCATACAGTAATTACCATCGCTTATTCTCATGTCTTAATTATGTAAAACGGAGGTTAAATCGAAATGACCGGATTGTTAAGTTTTTGTAACAAATAATGCGAGAGGAGAGTGAACTATTTTGGGAATATTAAGGTAAAAACGGACCCCTTGCCGAGCTCACTTTGAACAGAAACTGATCCTTTGTGAAATTCCATTATATGCTTGACAATAGAGAGACCAAGTCCCGTACCTCCAAGATCCCTTGATCTTGCACTGTCTACTCTATAGAACCTTTCAAATATCCTTGTCATGTCTTCTTTCGAAAGCCCTATACCATGATCTTTAATAGATATGTTTATTGATTCCTTAAGGATTTCACTCAAAACTGTGACAGAATCTCCTGCCTGGCTGTAGTTAATAGCGTTATTGAGTATATTTAAAATTGCACGGTAAACATATCCTTCCTTGCCGTTAATAAAAATGTCTACTGTACAAAGATTGTTTAAGGCGATCTTTTTAGCATTTGCTCGATCAGATAAAACATCACAAACATTAATAATTACTGATTTAATGTTAACTTTCTCAAAAACAATAATTCCTTTTCCTGTTTCAAGTTTTGAAAGCTCCATAATGTCATCAATTAGGGATGATAAATTGAGAGTATGCTTATTAATCTTTTTCAAGAACTCAACATTATGCTCCTTATCATTAATAGCGCCGTCCAGCAAAATCTCTGTGTAGCTTCTTATAGATGTAAGAGGAGTCTTCAGTTCATGAGAAACATTTGCAACAAATTCCGATCTGTAAATTTCAAGTTTTTTTATCTTTGTAACATCATGCAATACACAAACAACACCAATAATATTATCTGCGGACCTTTGTATAGGCCTTGCATATACCTGAAAAACAGAATCAAATGGCAACAAGAATTTAATTTCAGACTCATTAGGCAGGCCTGAATTCCTTACCTGTTCCACAAGGTCCGACAATTCATTATTTCTAACAACTTCTCTAGGAGTTTTTCCTTTTATGTCTTTTAATGTTACTCCGCATAATTGTTCGAGCTTCAGATTTGCAGCAAATATTTTATTATTCGTGTCTACCGCAAAAACCGCTTCAGACATTGTCTCGAAAACGGCTTCCAAACTACTTCTTTCTTTTGACAAATTATTAAACATTTCAGATAGTTTAATGCTCATATTCTCTATGGAAGTTTCTAGAGCGCCCATTTCAAACCATGATTTCCTGATTATTCTTTGTGGAAATTGTCCAACAGCAATTTTCTTTGCTGTATCAGATAATTTTACAAGAGGCTGTGTAAATACATACGAAATGATAATGGCTAAAATGATTGAAACTAACAAAGAAATCCCAAAGGCGAATCCAAGTGCATGTTTTACATTGTTTATTAATCGGTCTGCATGTCTTATTGGTGATGAAAATCTAATATATCCTATAACCTTTCCATTGCTATCCTTTATCTGTTTTGCCGAATAGATCAGATCTCCTTTTAAAGTGGTGCTATATCTAACAGATGTTCCAATCCCTTTTGTTCCCGCCAAATCAATTTCGGGACGTCGCAAGTGATTATCCAGTCTACCGATCTCCTGTTGTTTCGTAGAAGAATCTGCTATTACAACTCCTTTTGGATCTATGATAGTTACTCTATTGCCTGTAATACGCGATATGTTTTGAATTTCACTTTGTAGCGGTTTGGATTGTTTCTTTCCAGATGATAAATTAATTATGGTATCAGAAACAGATGAAGCCTGTTTTAACAATTCCGTTTCTACCTGATCCTTGGCAATTGACTTGATTTCCGGTATTTCAATAACCGAAAATACAAGCAAAGCAACCAATATATTAAATACCAATGAAATTAGAAGTATTGATCTAAGGCTTTTTAGCATTTAGTCCTCTTTAAGAGAAAATTTATATCCTACACCGTGAAGTGTTTTGATATATTTTGAGGCTTTCTTCATTTTTTCGCGTATTCTCCTGATGTGGACATCCACAGTTCTAGTTTCAATCGAAACATCTATCCCCCATACGATATCCAATAAACGATCCCTGCTATATACCTTTTCGCGGTTTTCTGCCAAAAAATGCAATAGAAAAAATTCCTTTGCTGTAAGATCTATCGGCTTACCAGAAATTTTAACTATGTGCTGCTCCAAATCTATCTCAAGATCAGGAAATTTTAACAATGGTTTTGACGCATCTGAAACACTGCCATATCTTTTTAGCACTGCTCTGATTCTTGCAACAAGCTCTCGCATACTAAAAGGTTTTACCATGTAATCATCGGCTCCAAGCTCAAGCCCTATCACTTTGTCGGTTTCTTCTGTTTTTGCTGTCAGCATAATTATGGGAATATTGGCAGTTTTGTTGTCTTTTTTTAAGGATTTACAAACCTCTGTCCCTGTCATCATAGGGAGCATAAGATCAAGAATGATAAGATCCGGCATTTTATTCTGTGCTTGTGAAAGCCCTGCCGCTCCATCATATGCTTTTGATACCTTAAAGCCTTCCTTTGTAAGGTTATATTCTATGGCTTCAACAATATCCTTCTCATCATCAACAACAAGTATGTTTTTCATTTTATAGTGTGATTATAGCACTTAACATATAAATTTCTAGTTTCGAATATGTTAATAATCTGTAAACTTTCCTGACAATATAAAGGATGAAACAAAATGCTTCACCCTTTATAATTATTAAAAAATGAACCTAGAAGGTTATTAAACTGTGAAAACTATATTTTGAAGACTGAGAACCTGCTCCTATCTGTGATGTCTGATAATCATAAGCTAATTTGATGTTTGTTCCCCAATCATATGAAACACCAAGGACATTCCTTGATATGTCATCATTAGCCGTCGACATGCTTGGATCAAATCTGTCTATCCTACCGATAATTGAATAGGAACTCATAAAGTTAGAAGAGTCGGCAAACAAATACATAAATCCTCCGACACTGTATCCTGTGAGATTTGTCCCTCTGAGATATTCTCCATATATTGTGCCCCACTTTTTATTGACAAAAGCTAACATTGCACCGGCATTTTTACTGTTATTATCTGTGATTACAAACTGATTCTTCCAGTTCCCATATACACCAAGCTTCAAAGTAGTTCCGGCCTCGTCTTTGCATATGTCTGAGTTTAGTCTCACTCCAAAATCTTTAGCAGTATTCGTGTCCATCGATCTGTAACCGCTGCCATTTGTTAATGTTGCAGCATATTCCATTTCAGGAAGCCCCGCAATATTCATTTTCCCTGTTGTGCCAACACCAAAATCTGCAGCCGGCATCAACCCTTCATTATCAACAAACACCCTTGAAAGATATGCATTGCCCCATATTTTCGCAGCATAATCGATCCAAGCAGTTTGTTGCAGTCCAAGTTTGACAGATAGAGACACAGGAATGTCCAACGAACTGATGTCAACAGGCATTTCCACATAAGCATATTTAAGAATGCTTCCAAGTGGTTGTATTGAATTTTGTCTGGCAACATCTAATGTCACTCTCATTGAGGCGGTCGATCCAAATTTGTCCGTGTATGTCAAATAAGCTCTTTGGATGTCATAATTATTCGTCGTTGTATCATTTCCAAAATAGATCTCCCCACCTATCTTCCCACTTTTTTCTTCAACTACTGCAGGAGCAGAAACACAAGCGACACTATTTTCTTTTTCCTGTCGTCGAGTCAACATAGATTTCGAGTAAATCACTTTTTTCAAAGCTTCTATCCTCTTTCCTAGATCCTTGATGTCTTTTCTCGAAACGAAATATTTAGGCGCAACTTCTGTTTTTTTGGCTTCTTTTTTTACTTCGATTTTAACTCCGTCCTTTTTGATCACCGTTTTTTTGGCAGCTACAAGCGTTTTAACAACACCTGTCTTCACTTCTGTGGATTTGACTCCTATCTTTTTCACTTCCGCTTTCTTTTCAACTTTTTTTACCTCTGAACTGCTTACAGTCGAGAACAAAACAGTGACAACGAACAAAGCCGTAACTAGAAACGATAACTTTTTCTTCATTTGGACCCCTCCTCGATTTATTCTCAGAAATTCTTGATTTTCGGTGAGTTGATTCGGCATATTTAAATCTTTGCACCATTTTATCATGTATTCTCGCGAAAAATCAATGATATAGACAGTGCGATAACGCCAATCATTTTCCAAAGAATAAGTTTCAATCGGTTCAATAATACGAATTGGGGATGGATAAGTTACAAAAAACACTTCAATACAAAAGTAGGATCCTACAAAAGACTTTCGCGAATATCATTAAAGAACCACCTCTAGCAGTATTGCAATAAAAGACAATTTGAGCATAAAAGAACTCCCTTGTTATTCAGGGAGTTCTTTCTAATCTATCCTATATTAGAACCAGCTACCGATCCAACTAACAACCTTGGCAATCGTAGAATGAACCTTGCCTGTCGTTATTTTATTCGTCGCCGGGGCTGCACTGCAACTGGCCGAGATCAACACTGCCATTAAGGTAACCATTGCTATTTTTTTCATTTTCTTTTTTTCTCCTTTGAGTAGATACTATAATCAAACAATTAATTTCAAATGAAGAGGAAGTTAATAAATAGTAAAATCTCCTTAATGGTGGGACTATTTCGATTTCTTTCTAATTCCTATCATCTCTCTAGCCTTAACGGGGGTTAAAACTTTGTGAGCCAGCTCTTTATTAACGTTCTGTGAATATTTTTTTAGATTTTCATATGCTCCATGAAGAAGATAAACATTTGAAAATGTATTTTCGAAAATCATTTTTGTAAGATCGCTCTCATTAATATGATTGGTCAATTTCATATTGAATAAAAAATTATCGATACCGTCCATTTCCTTTTTCGAGCCAAGTTTCTTTTTGAACATTTTTTTGCCAATGTTAGAGTCAATAAAAACCAATGCTCCTTCTAATATCTCTTTTCTCAATATCTTTCTTGGAAAAGAAGCTCCCATACTGGGCCTAAACATAATATTGATGACAGTCCATTCTTATGCATTTTTTTAATGCTTTCAAATTTTTCACCTGCAGAATAAATATCGAGAAAACCAGAAAGAACATCATTTGTATAATAAGCAGCTTCTTCGACAAAAGGGTCTCTCATTAGATGAAATATAATTTCCTGTGCCATGCTAACAGGATTGGCCATTATGACGACATCTTTTTTGCTCCTGACGGCTTTGGCAATGATAAAAATAAACTTGTCAATTTCCCTGTTTATATCAATATCTTCATAACCGATCATGCTCCCCTCAGAAAAGAGTATATCTATTTCTTCATCCGGAAGACTGAACGGTTTTATAAACCCCCTATTTATTGGAGAATAATCTCCGGTATAAAGAAACTTTCCTTCAGGAGCCCTGATAAAGAAAGAAATGGAACCCGGTATGTGCCCAGCAGGCAGAATTTCTGCATAAATGTTTTTGCCAAGACATATCTCGTCATTCTCCTTGAGCTCAATAATTTTTTCTATCGTATCAAAGCATTTCATTTTCTTAGAAATGAATGAGTTGATCAGAATATCCTTTGTTTGTTTTGTTGCATAGACGTCTGCATCAGGGAATATCTCCTGTGCCTTAAAAAGGCTGCCTGCATGATCCAAATGAGCATGGGTCAAAATTATTGAATCTGGAGACATTTCCTCTTTGATGATCGAAAGATTTTCGTAAGCTTTATTGGAATAGCCGGGATCAATAAGAACTGATGAGCGGCCTATGGAAAGAGCATTTGTATGCCATCCGGCTTCCCCGCATCTTGCCCCTGAACTTGAAATAAAGTTAACAGACCTTAGAACTGTTCCCATGCTAATACCCCACCGAATGAAAAATATCCTGAAATGTCAGATACCCATATCTGTCGGACCTTGAAAGCAGCAGTCTGACCATATCTTCAGACAATGTCCTAGGACGATTCAAAAAAAACGTGCCGTCAGTTCCCAGAACAACATTTAAACCTTCATGTATCCAATTATGTATGGGTAGCTTGTCGAACAGAGCAACATCATCTGATCTCACGGTCGTTGTAGGACAATGTTCAATGGAAATATTCTTGTCTTTAATTTGATCTTTTAGTTCTTTTACTATGCTGATATATTCTTTGGAAAGCCTATCATTAAAAACCGTAGCATCTATACCGAATATAGAAATGTCATTCCACAGACGCGATTTTATATACTCCGGATTCAAAGCATAAGCATGTCCGATACTTGTCCCGTTAGGCAAGATATTCAACATTCGCTCTACAGATTTGATGTGCAGGTACATCAAATTTGAAAAATGCAATTCAAATTTTTCGTAATTTCCCTTTTCAAAAGCCTCGAGAGCTAAAATACCCAGATTGAACATGTGGCCGCTTCGAATATTTCTCGTATCCCCAAGATGAGCGATGACTTTCATTCCTGCTGAAAGTACAGAGTCAACCGCCTTCTGCCATTGTATTGGGTCATAGTCATCTATTGAAAATTCAGGACCTGATATATCCATACCTGAAATAGAAGGGTGTCGTTTTTTTAGTAAGTTGATTTCAGCAAAAGATTTAACGGCAGCTTTTGACATTGGCATTCCTTTGAACCTTTTGAATAATTTTGTCCTGTTAAAGCTCCAAAGAGTCCCAATGTCATAGAAGCTACTGTTAAATACCACGCCCCCGTTAGACATGGCTTTTGAAATGCCTTCATAAGCACACTCTACTGCCAACTCGACAATGCGGGGGATATCTATTCTAGGCTTACCCGATCTGCTTTCGATATCAAGCAGAAAAATCTTTATCGGATTGTAACGCAGATCAAAAGAGGTCACTCCATCATACAATTGATTTGATGCTGCCGCTTCGGTAACCATTTCCAAAGTTCTACTGCTTGTAACGAAAAAATCACATCTGTCCCAATCCTTAATTATCGGATATTTATGCAGAATATCAGCAATAGAAGAAACATCTCCTTCCTTTCTGAAAGACTTCATTGAATGTTTAAATCTATCAAAATCCGATGAACTGAGTTTTTTTATCCCGCCGTTCTTGTTGTCATCATTCAGGTTCTTAATCATCCTTGAATATTCTTTATCATCCGAGGTTACAATGATATTTGCCATTATCGACTCATGCACCCCCATACTAATATGTGTATGATAATTTCTTTTTGGGATTCCCCGAAATAACCACAACAAAGACTGATAAGCATTGTGCATCTTTCCGTCTCTCTCAATAATGGGGAATTTTGCCCCTGGAAGCCTAACTTTCTCTATGAGATCTAAAAGGTCTGGACTTTGTATCCTATTCGCTATATCTTCAACAGTCATTAAAGGGCACTCCGTTACCGCAACAGCAATCTCTTGAGCCAAAATACTGGTCATTGATCCAGAATCATTGGTTCTGGTAACATCTATCCTAAGGAGCTCCTTTACCGCCAAATTTATTTTAGATAGATCAACCGCCCTGTTGATGTTAATAACTATATTTTCAGCAGACTTTATCATTTGATTATTGTATTTAGCTATTGATGTCATTGATATCCCTATTGCCTGATTTCTCGAATGTATTACAAGTAAATTTCATTTCAAATGATCCTAAAGCATAGATTTTCTGTAAATTTATTGTAAATTATTTAATGCGTGTTTTTCCAGAAAATGTATTACAAATAATTAATATTTTCATAATAACAATTTAATAGTTTCGTAAGATAATTCAGTCAGAAACACAATATATTGAGGAGTTAAACATGAACAGCACTAAAATAGAAAGGATCACGACAACGATCAAAAGTACTAGAGACAGCCTTGCAAGAGTTATCTGCAATCTTGAATCTGACCCTCACGCTTCACTTTTTGATATCAGAGATGTACAGATCAGGCTGAATGCAGCCTCCCTCTCTATAAAAGAGTTACAGGAAGAAAGCGATCAAATGCCTTTTACTGAAATGGCGGACATTTCTATTTTCAGGAATGCGGTCGAGATCACTGAAATTTCGAAATCAATTTCTTAATAACACAGTTTGTCATTTCAAGGCTTATCACAAACAGATATTTTTTATGAAGTACTGGCAAAGATAGACGGGGTCATAGACGTAAAGGGACTTCTAAATGATGCCGATCAAAAACGGAAATGTGCTTTAATTAATCAGGCATTATCTCTTTACATACATCTAATTCGAGATCAAAGCTGAATGTCGACCCCTTCCCTAAGACAGATTTAACGCTTATTCTTGAATCATACATTTTCAACAATTCATTACTTATCAACAACCCTATAGCAATGCCTTCATGCTCTCTTGTTAGATAATTATTTGCCTGTATAAATCCATGCATGATCTCATCCAGTTTGTCTTCCGGAATCCCTTGCCCCGTATCCGATATCGAAAAATTTAACTTTACTCTGTCTTCGCTTGCCGACACTAACTTTATCTCAAAACCTATAGTCCCTTTTTCAGTATATGTCAAAGCATTTTCTAATAGTTCGCTGATAACATCATTTAATGTGACCTGATCGCAATACAAGAAATGGGGGATTTTCGGATCTATTTTTTGTGTAAACAACAATCCTTTTTCTTTGTATTTTTCGTTGAAAGGCAGAATTATATCTTCTATCTCATTAGGCATCATAAATGCATCTATATTGGCCTCCCTCTTACGGGATCTTATATCAGCCAAAAATATCAGTCTTTTAAAAAGTTTTGTTAGTCTTTCCGTATTGATGAGTATCTCCCTTAGTAATTCCAGCTTGCTTTCGTCTTCTTCCATTTTAAGAAGTAACTCACTGTTTGATTTAATTGCTATTTGAGGAGTCAGAAGCTCATGACTGATAAGTCCTATCACAGTTTCTCGCGCGATAGAGGCTTTTTTTAACATGTCATAGGCTTTGGATAATTCGTCTTTGCTTTCCTTAAGCTTTTCCTGAACATCCATGAGCTCGGAAATATCCGAAATCGAAGCCTTAATTACAAAATCATTTCCAATATCATATTTAATTTGAGGATGAATCCTGACCCATTTACCGTTATTCAGCTTATACTCCTTTGCCCCAACATCAATTCCGGATGATATTTTTTCTATTCTCTCTCTCGATTCGTTAGCATATTCTTTACTAAAAAAACTGTAAATATATTGTCCTAAACTATGTTCTTTGTCTTTTATTCCGAAAATATCCATCGCTCTGAAATTTACATAAGTCAAAAAACCATCTTTGTCGGTCTCAAATATTCCGCTTGTATGTGAATCAATTATATTCTTAAATTTCTGTTCATTGGTCTTCATTGTAATCAGTTTTTTTGTGTATTCTGATGCGATATTGTTTTCTGCCGGCCTTAGAGAAATAATAATCGCTCTGATCATTGGCATTTTAGAAAGATCCAGAACAGTCGAGTTCATTGGAACTATTCTGTTGTCGGAAACGACCTCAACAGTATTACTGGAAGGAAGGAAAGGAGAAGATGAGGCCTCTATAAATGCCTCTCTTAACGAATCGAATGGATCCCCCCAGAACTTCCCTGATATTCTTTCCAATAATGTTCTCATTAGAATGCTCGAAAAGATCTTGTGACGCTGGATTTGAATATATGATAGAGCCATTAGGCCTGACTACAAATGTAGCTGCAACTGAATTATCTATAGAGACTTTATATATTGATGCAATATTATTTGTTTCGAATTTTATAGAAGTACAAAAACCCATATCAGTGTTTCTTGTGTTTTAACAAACGCTTTTTTCTTATGCTAGGCTTCTTTTTTAGCGTTTTTGTCTTAGGTTTAATCTTTGAAACTGCGGCCTTTGTTGGATTAGACATAGAAAGCTCTTTATTAGTATAAAATGTGCGGGCTTTGTCTGATTTCACCATCGAATTTGAATAATATTTCTTTGAGGCACGGTCATCGTCAGGGGCAAAACAATAGCTGATGCCGAATCTATGGGCCTCCCCCAAGTCCCCATATGGTATATAAGCATAATCAAACTTAAATCCATTCATTTTATAACCTATACCTGCGCTTATGCCAGGTTTGCTAGAATCTACTGATAACGACGTAAATCCTCCCCTTAAAGAAAGCATTTCATTGACAGTATATTCAAAGCCGACTTTAAATTCAATGTCGTTCTCATTCTTATATTCAATATCAGTTGCTATTAACATTGGCTTATTGTTAATAGCAATTCCAAATCCATAACTTTTCGTCAGTTGTACTTCTCCGAAAGAACCAAATATATTTTTAGCGCATAATCCAATAGATAGCTTATCTGAGAGTTTCCCTTTTATTCCAACATCTCCGCCAAAACCATCCTGAATGCTGCTGCCAATCTCTTGACGTATATAATTTGTGTTAACGCCGAATGAAAAGCTCTCATTTACCGTCTTGCTGAATCCGAGGGTCGCTTCCGTATTATTTGTCCCAAATGAATTTCCTGTTCCTCCAGGATTACTTCTTGTCGTTTCTAAGATATTCCCGCTGTCCATATAAGTAAAGCTTGCTCCAAAACCGGCTTCTTTTACAGGGATCACCGATGAAAAATTCATTAGGTTCATTCCATCAATATATGAAGAGTTCCATGTTCTAAATTCAGGACCTTTGGCATCGCCAAAACCGGCAGGATTGCTTATAACAGCATCTGGGTCATCCGAGACCGCAATATATGCATCTCCCATTCCGGAAGAACGGATTCCGTTGAACAGCCTTGTAAATATACCGAATGTAGTCCCGTTCGAAGATGTCCCTGAAAATACTGCTTGATTACAAGCAAATACAAGAAGAATAAACGTTACTAGTATTTTTATTTTCATCTTGTTATCCCTATTCTTCCGATTTGCTTACCTGTCATACTGCCTGAGATCAAATATAGATATATTCCCATGCTTACTTTTTCGTTATTAGTATTGTTCATATACCAGGTCCATTGCTTTTCTCCTGCTAGAGGCTTGATGCAGACTAGGTCTCCTGCAATGGTGAATATCCTTATCACTTCATCACCATTCAGCCCATCAAAAATGATTCCCAATTTGTCATTTACAGAACAAGGATTAGGATAAATCCTTATGGGTGAAGCAACTGTGGAAGGGATCACAGTAAATAAGATCACATTGCTAGTTTTTCCATTAACAGTTATTTCTATATTCCCGGTTGTTGTTCCTTTTGGCACCGATACCGTAATGGAAGTGTTGCTCCATACAGAAATTGACGTGGCTACAATACCATTAAGTGTTATTGTACTTGTCCCTTGGCTTGAACCAAAATTAGTACCTGTGATCGTAATAATTGTTCCCACAGCTCCCGATGTCGGACTAACAGTGAGGATTACAGGAACAGGTAAAGTAAAAGGAGTTACCGTGAACACTATTCTATTACTCGTTTGACTGTTGACTGTTACATCAAGACTCCCTGTTGTCGCTCCTGTTGGTACTGTTGCGACTATCGCTGTATTGCTCCATGAAGTTATACTATTTGCATTCACTCCATTATAAAATCTC
>CAZWKB010000037.1:12561-15384 GCA_964633925.1 uncultured bacterium | reverse complement strand
AAGATCATATTCATATTGGGTATTTTGTCTACTAAAAAATATATGGCCATGGTGAATATCTTGGCAAAACATGCAAAAGCTATAATTGCTATTAAACCGGACAGTCCATTGGCTTTATTTCCATCGGATATACTCCAGTGCGTCAAGAATAACGGGATTATTAAGAAAACGGCAGTTTCAATGAATGAAGCAATAAGGGATGCAGGGAAACTTTGTATGAAAAAGGACATTATATGCATAACTGGATCACTGGTAACGGCAGGAGAAGCGCTAAAAATTTTGGATTTGAATTGACACTCTTGATATCAATGTTATAGAATGATGCGTAAGGACAATCTTGAGATCGTCCATTTATAATACTACGGAGGTAACATATGCCAGATTTTCCAAACCCGCCTGATCTAGAAAATTTTATTAATGAAGAAATAGGCCTTGGTAAAGAGATTACCAAGAAGAGGTCTGCATCTCCAATGAAAGCATTCACTTACATAATTGTAGTGATCGCTTTGGTTTTAGGAAGTTTTTGGCTGAGCTTTATGGTTGGCAAAAGTATTTTATCTCCGATAAGAAAACTGCCTGAGATAGATACTGTCAAAAAAGAAACTCTGGATATTCCTGAGCAAAAGGTTGCAGCTGCATTACAAACATCAACTCCGGAAGAGCTGAGCTTTCCTGAACTTGCTCCTGCAACTCCGACCCCTCCGGTAGAAAAACCAGTTGCAAAACCTGAAGTCAAGAAAGTTGTAGAAGAAAAGGTGACAACTCCTGCACCGGCCCCTGTTGTAAAGAAAGTGGTTGTTCCAAAGAAGAAAACTCCAAAAGCGGTATCAAGAGAAATTGTTGGAGATAAAGAGTCAGTCAAGGTTGTCAGCAAAGTTATTACTGCAAAAACAGATGTAAAAACGATTTATAAAGTGAGAGTAACAAGAGCAGATACAAAAGAAAAATCTGAGAACGCTTTGGCCGAACTTAAGAGCAGCGGTTTTGATGCTTTTGTAAAAGATGTTAATGGCGAAAAATTTATTCAGACTGGGGTTTTTAAGAGCAGGGCAAATGCAGAAAAGCTTCTGGATCAGCTGAAGGCAAAAGGGTTTGGTGGGGAAGTAATTTCGGAATAATTTGAAAGGGGACTTTAATGGGAATCTATGACTATCTATTTGGACATTTTTCGAGAGATTTAGGAATCGATCTTGGAACGGCAACAACGCTTGTTTTTGCAAAAGGGGAAGGGATCATTCTTTGCGAGCCATCTGTTGTAGCAATTAATAAAGACACCGGTAAAGTTCTTGCAATTGGTAATGAAGCAAAAGGGATGTTGGGAAGAACTCCTGCAAATGTTATTGCTGTAAGACCTCTCAGAGACGGTGTTATCGCAGATTTTGAAGTAACAGAAATGATGATGAGACATTTTATTCAAAAGAGTCACAACAGAACAGCATTTGTCAGACCAAGAATTGTAATTGGTGTTCCGTCAGGAATAACAGGAGTTGAAAAGCGAGCAGTAATAGATGCTGCTATGCATGCTGGAGCAAGAGAAGCCTATCTCATAGAAGAACCTATGGCAGCGGCTATTGGAGCTTCTCTTCCGGTTTCTGAAGCGGTAGGATCAATGATTGTTGATATTGGTGGTGGAACAACAGAAGTTGCTGTCCTTGCACTTGGCGGCATGGTTGTTTCAAAATCCATAAGAGTTGCGGGTGATGAAATGGATGAAGCAATAGTATCTCATTGCAGAAAAAATTATAATCTTCTCATAGGAGAAAGAACAGCTGAGCAGATCAAAATAGATATCGGATCAGCATATCCACTTGGCGAAGAAAAAACTGTTGAAGTCAGAGGAAGAGATCTTGTTTCAGGTCTTCCAAAAACAATTACATTAACATCATCAGAAATAAGAGATGCTCTGGCAGAACCTGTTGCAACCGTTATTGATGCAGTAAGGATGACACTTGAAAAAACACCTCCTGAACTTGCATCAGACATTATGGACAGGGGCATTGTTATGGCAGGCGGGGGCTCATTGCTGAGAGGTCTTGATAAATTGTTGAGCCAGGAAACAGATATGTCTGTATATGTTGTTGATGATCCTCTTTCTTGTGTTGCATACGGAACAGGGAAAGTATTAGAAGAATTGGATACTCTCAAAAAAGTTCTTATGACAGGCAACAAAAGGATCTGGCAATAAAGGAATAAATGCGAGACAAAAATAAAACCTCACTTGTAAAAGTAGCCTTTTATTTTGTTATATTCATATTTGCTATCAATCTTCCGATAATATCAAAGTCTGCTCCTGTATTGTTTATCAAAAGTATTCCATACTATACTGTGCTGCCTTTCCAAATGGCTTGGGGCAGTATTTCAGGTGGGGCAACATATTTTATAAGATCAGTATCAACATTGAGAAATGTTCAAAAGTATAACGATCTCCTGCAGACAAAAATAGATACATTAAAAGCTTCAATGGTTTCTTATGAGGCAATTGCAAATGAGAATACATCTCTTCGTGAAATGTTGGAGTTCAGAAACAAAAATCCTTATGCTCTTTCTTTGATACCTGCAGAAGTTATTGTCAGAAGTCCTGATAATTGGTTTGACAGTATAGAAATTGACAAAGGCAGTAATGATGGGGTTAAGCTCAACAAAGCTGTTGTAAATTCATCAGGTCTGATAGGTAAAGTCATTGGCGTAAGCGCTAAGCATTCAAAAGTTCTTTTACTAACCGATGCTGACAGTTCTGTGTCTGTTATTATAGAGCGCACAGGAGATATGGGCGTTGCAGTTGGAGCAGGTTCCGGCTGCACGGTCCAGTGTATCGGGTTTGGT
>CAZWKB010000037.1:11089-12551 GCA_964633925.1 uncultured bacterium | reverse complement strand
CCCGGCATCATCAATGGGTTTATAAAGATAGTCTGTGACAGAACTTTTCAAGGCCTTTAACACATATTCTTTTGCCCCTTCTCCGGTGATAATAATCATATCAAAATTGATTTTTTGGGCTTTTTCAAGCTGGTCCATTAGTTCAAAGATCGTTCCTTCAGGCATATGAATATCAAAAAATACCAAATCGAAAGTGTTGGAAACAATACATTCAAATGCCGATATTAAAGCTGGTGATATGATAAAAACTTCAGGCATATCGGATTTCTTCCCAAAAGGAATACCAGTAGGAACTGTTGAAAGCATTTCAAAAAAAGAATTTGATCTGTTCCAGGGTGTTACGGCATCAAATTCTTGTGATCTTTCAAAAATCAGACGGGTATATATAGTAAAATAATATGCGTTTTCTAAAAACATTTTTTTTGGTGTTGATCGTGCTATTGATGCAGATTCTTATCATACCTGATATTGTTTTTTTTGGAGCCAAGATCAATGTTGTCCTCCCTCTGATCATTCTTATATCGATGATGTCTTCTGCAAAAGATGGTTTCTTTTATGGAATTCTCGCAGGTGTTTTTCTGGATAATTTTTCTTCAACGCAGTTCTTGTTTACTATCACAATGCCGTTGATAGCGATATTATGTGCAGTTGTAAAAGACCTTGTTTTTCAGGATGACGAATATGTTGTATTTGCTCTGATATTTGTGGCATGTATACTGTCAAAATATATGGATCTGTTGATACTGGATCACTTTTATTCGAAACAACTGGTAAATTTTTGGCATATCACGATTGTTTCTTCAGCCATTGCGACAGTAATCAGTCCCGTTTACAAAAAAATTCTGGGTTCAGTGTATAAAAATGAAGAATATTAAATATCCAATCGGTTTTTTTGTTGTTTTACTGATTATCCTCATCTCCATAATTGCACGCCTTTGGGAAATACAGGTCCATGACCACGATCAATATCTAAAAATAGCACTAACAAATGCTGCTCAGAATATGCCAATTATTGCTCCTCGTGGAGCCATCTATGACAGATATGGAAAATTGATGGTTGGTAACCGGGCGATTTTTTCAGTATTTATTATGCAAACGGAA
Source organism: uncultured bacterium (assembly GCA_964633925.1). Classification (GTDB taxonomy): domain Bacteria; phylum Margulisbacteria; class WOR-1; order JAKLHX01; family JAKLHX01; genus CAZWKB01. The sequence goes on along the minus strand of CAZWKB010000037.1, from coordinate 11,450 downwards.
ATAAAAGACAAAGCAGAATTAACATCAAGATTGGCAAATATTCTTGCAATGGACAAAGAAGAAATATTGAAAAAAATACGAGAGAAAAAAGCAAGGCCGTTTGATCCGATATTGATTAAATTGAACATTCCAATAGATGTTGTTGCAAAGATAGAAGAGCAAAAACAGGATCTGAAAGGAGTTCTTGTAAATGCAAGACCTGTCAGAGTTTATCCAAACACTTCGGTTGCCGCCCATGTTTTGGGCTATGTCGGAGAAGTTACCCAGTCAGATCTTGAAAAAGATCTGACTGATAATTTGAGACAGGGAGACCTGTTGGGCAAAAGCGGAATAGAAAAGATTTACGATTCATATTTGAGAG
>CAZWKB010000037.1:8808-11079 GCA_964633925.1 uncultured bacterium | reverse complement strand
TTCCTGGGAAAAATGTAAGGCTGACAATAGATCTTGATATGCAGATAGCGGCAGAATCATATTTGGGTAAAAATACTGGGGCTGTAGTAGTTATGGATCCAAATAATGGCGAAGTTCTTGCAATGGTTTCTCATCCGGGTTATGACCCTAATGTCTTTTCAACGGCGATAAACAATGAAACATGGAAAGCCCTTAATTCGGGTGATTTTCCGTTGATCAATAGAGCTCTGATGGCATATCCTCCAGGTTCCATTTTTAAGCCAATAGTTTTAGCAGCTGTTCTTCAAAGAAATCTTGCAAAAGTCAAAGAGATGTTTAGTTGTCCGGGATATTATATCTTGGGCAGAAGGATAGCAAAATGTTGGAAAGCGTCAGGACATGGGGCTTTGAGTCTAACAGAAGGTCTTGTCTGGTCATGTGATATTGTTTTTTATCAGATGGGACTGCGTGCCGGACCGGACATCATTCATGATTTTGCAAGAAGTTTTGGGCTTGGAGAGAAAACGGGGATAGATCTGCCAAATGAAACATCTGGGGTAGTTCCGTCAAGTGCATGGAAACAGAAAAAATATAAAGATGAATGGAGATCAGGGGATTCAATAAATTATGGAATAGGGCAGGGTTTTTTACTTGCATCACCGCTTCAAATGGCTAATGTTTATTCATTGATAGCCAATGGCAAACAAAAACATAGACCTCATCTGGTTATGAGTATAAAAGACAGAGATGGAAAAGAATACTTTAGTTTTGAAGCGCAGTCTACAGGTGATATGCCGATAGATCAAAAAAACTTGGAATATATAAAGACGGCTTTACGTGATGTTGTTATTAGAGCGACAGGAAGAAGAGCCAATATTGCATCTTTTGAGGCTGCCGGTAAAACGGGTACTGCAGAAAATCCAAGAGGGCCAGCTCATGCATGGTTTCTTTGCTATGCCCCATACGATAAGCCTCAGATAGTAATCGCAACTATTGTTGAACACGGAATGCACGGCGATCAAGTATCTGCCGGTATTGCTCGTGATATCTTGACCTGGTATGTTAATAACAGGGTTGGGAAGAAACATGATCTTTAATTCTGAGCACAATATAATGTTTGAAAAATGGTCGGCGCAGGATCCTGAATATGTTTTTATTCTTGTTCATGGAATGGGTGCGCACACAGGCAGATGGGAGTTCCTTGCAAAATATTTTGCTAATAAGAATATATCTTCTTATGCAATAGAGTTAAAAGGTTTTGGGGGCACCGATGAGCTCAAAGGACACATAGAATCTTTTGATATTTACTACAAAGATATTATTGCTCTGACAGAAATTGCAAGAAAAGAAAACCCAGACAAAAAAATTATTTTATGCGGTGAGAGCATGGGTGGACTGATCTCTTTTGTGTTGGCATCAAGGAATCAAGCTGTGTTCGATTCTTTGGTTCTGATATCTCCGGCATTTAAAAACGGAATGAAGATAAATGTTCTTGATCAACTGATGATGATCTTTTATCTTGGAATAAATTCAAGGAAGCAATTTACAATGCCGTTTAATGCATCAATGTGTACCAGGGATGAAGAATATCAAAACATCATGAATTCAGATAAAAGAGAGCATAGATTTGCAACATCCAGATTGCTGATTGAGATTGTGAATGCACAAACGAGATCAACTGATTATGCAAAAACGTTAAAGATCCCAACATTGTTTTTGTTGGCCGGTAAAGATTATTTGGTGGATACAAAGGCAGCAGAAAAAATATTCCGGATTGTAGGGGCGAATAATTATTCGCCCGTACGAAATGCCAATCGAATCATCAAATATCCATCCATGCATCATGCATTATCAATCGATATCGGGCGCGATAATGTTTTTGCGGATATCTATGAATGGATTGGGCAAATACAATGATAACAAATCGTAGGGGTGGACCCCTGTGTTCGCCCTACATCTTATCCATCGATCAGGGTACCACCGGCAGCCGCGCAATTGTTTATGATAAAAAAAGCAATATCATTGCCAGTGCCTATGAAGAATTTTCTCAATATTATCCAAATCCCGCATGGGTAGAACACGATCCTGAAGAAATCTGGCAATCCGTATACAATTGCATCCAAAAGATCTGTCTTCGCGTAGAGCCGCGATTGATCGCGGCTATCGGTATCACCAACCAACGTGAAACTACCGTTATTTGGGACAGAACAACAGGTAAACCTCTTCACAACGCAATTGTCTGGCAATGCCGGCGAACGGCAGACAGATGCCAGCAGATTAAGAAAAACAAGC
>CAZWKB010000037.1:8047-8798 GCA_964633925.1 uncultured bacterium | reverse complement strand
AAACAAGCCAATAACTAAATATATACAGGATAATACAGGTTTGCCTGTCGATGCCTATTTTTCTGCAACCAAAATCGAATGGATCATGCGCAATCGTAATGGCAAACGGCCGTTTGCCCCTAACATAATATTCGGCACCACCGACACATGGATCCTGTGGAAATTAACCGGGGGGCAATCTCATGCAACTGATTATACTAATGCATCCAGAACAATGTTATTTAACATAAAGACAAAAAAATGGGATAAAAAGCTTCTCAAATATTTTAGAATCGACGAATCCATATTACCGATTGTTCAGAAATCATCCTCTTTGTTTGGGAAGACCAAAAAGATAGGCAAATTACCTGAAGGTATTCCAATTTCAGGAATTGCAGGTGATCAGCAATCGGCACTATTTGGTCAAACGTGTTTCAATGCGGGTGACGTAAAAAACACTTATGGCACTGGATGTTTTATGCTTTTGAATACTGGCAATAAATATGTTGCTTCAAAAAATGGCTTAATAACAACAATTGGTTGTGGTGGTGATGCTAATCCATGCTATGTTTTGGAGGGTTCTGTTTTTATTGCAGGAGCAGCCATTCAGTGGTTACGAGACGGGTTAAAAATCATAACCTCTTCAAAAGAAGCTGAAAGAGTGGCTTTATCAATAAAAGACAATGAAGGGGTATATTTTGTTCCTGCATTGTCAGGTTTGGGTGCTCCATATTGGGATTCCTCGGCCAGAGGCTTAATATCTGGAATAACT
>CAZWKB010000037.1:5145-8037 GCA_964633925.1 uncultured bacterium | reverse complement strand
AGCCATGTGCTATCAATCAAAAGATGTTCTGGAAGTAATGAAAAGAGATTCCGGATTAAAAATAAAGTCAATAAAAGTGGATGGGGGAGCTGTTGCCAATAATTTATTGTGTCAATTTCAGTCTGATATTCTTGGCTCAGATATAGTGCGTCCTTTTGTTATAGAAACTACTTCACTTGGAGCTGCCTATTTGGCAGGCTTATTTATCGGTTTTTGGAAAAACAGCAAAGAGATCAAGAATTGCTGGAAGCTTGATATGATATTCAAGCCAAAGATGAAAAAAAATGTTTCTGATGCGAATTATGATGGGTGGAAAAAAGCTGTAAAGAGAACTCTCTAATCAATTTCAGAATATTTTCTTTGAAATTTTCTCCATATATGCACGATAAATTTATTGAGGATATATATGGGGCCATCAAAAACAATATCAAATTTAGTAATTCCGACAATTTCTCCAATAATGAGTCCAGCGTTCATTCAGAGATCAAACGTTACAAATCAAAGCCTAGCGGAAGAAATAATGAGAATATCATGTGATGTTTATGAAGATATCGCTTTGCAGAAAAACACCTCTTCAGAATTTATTTATAATATGAATTATTGCAATGAGGTCAGTACAGAATTAGCTGTGCAACTTAACGCAAAAAATGTTGAGACTTATACAGTAAAATGTTTGTCTCAAAACTTACCTTTTCATGCTTTTAATATTGTAGTTAATAATGCTGACTATTTTTTGGTAGACGCTACATACCAACAATATCTAAATAAATTTAACAACTCATTAAAGGTAATGATGATCTATTGCTATAACAAATATATCATGCCGCCTTTTGAAGTGATAGAAAAGCAGGATTTAAATGGACTTGTATATCAAGAAGACATTGTATGGCGTTTGCTTTTAAATATGGGGATTTTGATTGATGTGACAGGAGAACATGGGATTGCGGGGCTGGAATACAAAAATGATAGGCATCTGTTTACTAGTTTTCTAAATACGGAAACAAACGATAACGATAATATATTTTCAATATTTTCGAGAAACTATGAGTCGCCTTTTAAAAAAGAATTAAACAAATGGGGTGTTAATCATATGGCGCCAATATGGGAAAAGGGGCTTATAGATTTCCTGTTAAACAAACGAATCCTTGACTTATAGCCTTCAATAAGTAAAAATTCATATATGCAGTATGATGTGCTTGTAATCGGTGGAGGAGTCTCAGGAACCTCCATAGCCCGTGAGCTTTCTAAATATGAGCTAAAGATCGCTTTACTCGAAAAGGAATGTGAACTGGCTTTTGGAGTTTCAAAATCAAATAGTGGAATAATTCATCCCGGAACGCAGAACCCATCAAATTCTCTCAAGGGCAAATTATGCGTTGAAGGAAACAAATTAATACGACAAATCGCTGATGAGCTTGGAGTTGATTTTAAAGAAGTGGGGGAGTTGATAGTTGGTTTTTCAGAAGAAGATAAAATTAAACTGGAAGAAATAAAATCAGAGGCAGAAAAATTAGGCGTCACAGGTTTGCAAATCGTTGATCGGCAGTGGTTGCAACAAAACGAACCTTCCCTTTGTACAGACGCATTGCAATGCGTCTCATATGCCCTTTACGCACCAACCGCAGGCATCATATCCCCATATCGGTTGGTATATGATCTGGCTGAAAATGCCATGGCAAACGGCGTTGAAATATTTACGAATAATTCCGTGATTGATATTCGTAGAGACACAATATTTTGCGTCTCTACACAATCATCCCAATACCATTCACGTTATGTCATAAATTGTGCCGGTTTATTTGCCGATGAAATATCCCGTTTTGTAGGGATTGATGATTTTACGATTCGTCCGCGAAAAGGTGAAGAGTATTTGTTGGATAAAAAGAAAGAACATATCACAAATCATATTATTTTTCCGCTCCCGACAAAAGAATCAAAAGGAATATTAATAATCAAAACCTCGGATGGAAATCCGATGATAGGTCCTACGGCACAGGATGTTGATGATAAAACAGATCTTTCCACATCCGAGGAAGGTTTAAAAAGAGTCCTTTCGCAGGTTCAAAAAATGATTCCGTCCATTTGTGACAAAGATATAATCGCATATTTTGCCGGTCTGAGACCTGTTGCCGGAGATGATTTTATTATAAGGTATGAAGATACAGTCCCTGGATTCATCAATGTTGCGGGTATTCAGTCACCAGGACTGACAGCCTCTCCTGCAATTGCAGTTATGGTACGAGATCTATTGAAACAAAACGGGTTGGAATTAATAAAAAAGAATGAATATGTTGATCACAGAAAAAAAACACCTCATTTATTTTCCAGCAGTATGGAAGAGGTTAAAGACTTGATTGAAGCCGATGCCGAATATGGAGATATTGTATGCAGGTGTGAAATGGTATCGGCAAAAGAGATAAGAGATGCAATAAAACGTGGAGCGAGGACACTCGACGGAATAAAATTTAGAACACGTGCACAATCGGGCCGATGTCACGGTGGATTTTGCACAACGCGAATTATGAAAATCATGTCAGAGGAATTGGGAATACCAGTAACGGATATTACGAAACGTGGGGATGGATCATATGTCATTGCAAAATCGTGAATTAGTAATCATCGGTGGCGGACCTGCAGGAATGGCTGCCGCGATATCTGCACATGAGAATGGTGTAAAAGATATTCTGATTATAGAGCGTGATCAATATCTTGGTGGAATTTTAAACCAATGCATTCATACAGGGTTTGGTTTAGAACATTTCAAGGAAGTCTTGACCGGTCCGGAATATGCGACGAGATTTCTCAGGATGGTAAAGGAGATACCGGAGATAGAGGTTAGTCTGCAATCGTTTGTAGTGAAGATTGGTTTAAATCCCAAATCCCAAATCCCAA
>CAZWKB010000037.1:3428-5042 GCA_964633925.1 uncultured bacterium | reverse complement strand
CGATGTGTCGCATAGCGACATATTTGATAAAAAAATAATATATTTAAAAAACGGCGCACCATCTTTTAATGAAATCAACGCCAAATGCATAATACTCGCGACAGGTTGCCGCGAAAAGACAAGAGAGATGATTCATATTCCGGGGACAAGACCTTCAGGGATTTTTTCAGCCGGATTAGCACAGAAGATGATAAATATTGAAGGATGGCTGCCTGGTAAAGAGGTTGTAATAATCGGGTCAGGTGACATTGGATTGATAATGGCAAGGCGTTTCACATTGGAGGGCGCAAAGGTAAAAGCAATCGTAGAGATACAAGATAAGAGTCGCGGGCTAGCAAGAAATATTGCGCAATGTGTTGAGGATTTTGATATCCCTATTTATTATAATCATCGTGTTTCAAAAATATATGGTAACAACCGTGTCGAATCGGTGGATATCACAACGGGGGATAATCATCCGATCAATATCACTTGCGACACGATATTGGTTTCCGTTGGATTGATTCCTGAACGGGATTTGTTGGATACCGTAGAGACGCAAAATATTGCTTCTCTACTACAATCAAACGGTATATATATAAGTGGCAACGCCAATCACGTTTATGATATTGTTGATAATGTAACAGCCGACAGCATAATCGCCGGCAAACAGGCTGCTGATTATATAAAAAATGGGGGATCCATTAATGTCTAATCGTAAAGACGCATTGCATGCGTCTCTCATCTGCACGCAATGTCCAAAAGGCTGCCGAATATCCGTTGATATGGATAATGGCAAAATAATTACAGTAACAGGAAACTCATGTCCAAAGGGTGACGTTTATGCCAGAGAGGAAATAGTATCCCCAAAAAGATTCTTTACGAGCACAGTTGCAACAAAAGGCCTGAACATTCCAATGATCCCAGTAAAAACGGATAAACCTATTCCAAAAGGCAAAATGTTCGATGCCGTAATATTGGCAAAACGGATCGTTATAGATAAATTTTTAAGGATGGGTGATGTTGTTTACAAAGACTTTATCGAGAACGGTACCAATTTGATTGTAACTAAGGATATTGAATAGTATTCTCTCGAATACATGATAAAATTTATTTAAGATGTTATCAGATATAGAAATAGCTTCAAAATGTAAAACACAGCCAATCGAGGAAATCGCTACGTCCATTGGAATTAGAACTGACGAATTGGATTTCTATGGAACAAATAAAGCTAAGATAAATCTTTCCGCATATGAAAACCGCAAAAATGATCCTGACGGGAAATTAATTCTTGTTACCACAACATCCCCAACTCCATTTGGTGAAGGAAAGACAACAATGACGATCGGCGTTGCGCAGGCTTTAAAAAAGATAGGGAAAAGATCTGTTGTTTGTATACGCGAACCGTCCCTTGGTCCGACAATGGGGATAAAGGGTGGCGCTGCAGGTGGAGGTTATTCTCAGGTTCTTCCAATGGAAGATATAAACCTGCACTTTACTGGTGATATGCATATGGTGACAGCTGCACATAATTTGTTAGCTTCCATGATAGACAATCATATTTTTCAGGGCAATGTTCTTAACATTGATTTGGATAAGATCATTTGGCCAAGAGTTATGGATATGAATGATCGT
>CAZWKB010000037.1:0-3418 GCA_964633925.1 uncultured bacterium | reverse complement strand
ACATAATTATTAAATATAAAGACAGCGAAAGAAAATCAGGTTTCGATATCACGGCTGCTTCCGAAGTTATGGCAGTTCTTTGTTTATCCATGAATATTTCTCAAATGAAGGAAAAGCTTGGAAGAATAATTATCGGTTTTAATAAAAACGGTGATCCAATAACTGCAAAAGATCTCAAAGCTGCCGGTGCAATGGCGTTGTTATTAAAAGAAGCTATAAAACCAAATCTTGTTCAAACAATTGAAGGTGTTCCTGCGTTTGTTCATGGCGGTCCTTTTGCTAATATTGCTCATGGTTGTAATACATTGATGGCAACAAAACTGAGTCTAAAGACAGCAGAATATGTTGTTACAGAAGCAGGTTTTGGTTCTGATCTTGGAGCAGAAAAATTCTTTGATATTAAATGCAGAATGGGAGATCTTTCTCCTTCGGCTATTGTGTTGGTTATAACTACGAAGTCACTAAAATATCATGGTGGCGCCACCAAGGACAATTACAAGAACAAGGACAAGGAAGCATTGCAAAGGGGTTTTGTGAATCTTGAGAGACATATAAACGGTTTGAAAAAATATAATATTCCGATAATTGCAGGCATAAACAAATACGATTTTGATGATGCAGAGGAATTGCAGATGATAATGGATGAATGCAAAAAACATGATGTTAATTGTTATATTTGTGATGTCCATAATAATGGAGGCAATGGCGGTGTTGATATTGCCAATGCTATTGTTAATACATGTGGTGATGATTTTTGCGGGAACAATTATATTTACGAACTGTCCGATACAATTTACGATAAAATAACAAAGATCGCACAAAAAATATACGGAGCTGAAGACATCGATCTTACTAATCAGGCAATAGTTGATCTTGAAACAATAAACAGGCTTGGTTACGATCAGTTGCCTGTATGCATAGCAAAGACACAATTCTCTTTTTCAGATGACCATACAAAGCTTGGGGCTCCGAGCGGGTTTAGGATTACAATTAAACGACTAAAGATATCTGCCGGTCCTGGTTTTGTCGTTGCATATGCCGGTGATATAATGACAATGCCTGGGTTGCCAAAGGTTCCTGCAGCAGAGAACATGACAATTGACGATGAAGGGAATATCAGCGGAATATTTTAATGGATAAAAAAAAGATAGAAAAAGCAGTCAAAGAAATTTTAGCCGCTATTGGTGAAAATCCCAATCGTGAGGGGTTAAAAGATACGCCAAGACGCGTGGCCGAAATGTATGAAGAAGTGTTTTCAGGAATTAAAACGGATGCATCAAAAGAAATTACAATTTTCAAACAGGGTGATCATGAAGAATTGGTGATGGTAAAGGATATTCCTTTTTATTCAATGTGCGAACATCATTTAGTCCCATTTGCAGGAAAAGCACACATTGCTTATATTCCCAAAAAAGGGAAGATAACGGGATTATCAAAATTAGTTAAAGCGGTTGAGATATATGCAAAAAGACCTCAGGTGCAGGAAAGATTAACATCACAGATAGCGGATCTTCTGATGAAAAAACTTAGTCCTCATGGCGTATTGGTTATAATAGAGGCCGAGCATCTTTGTATGTCAATGCGAGGGGTAAAAAAACCTGGAGCTATTGCAACCACATCTGCCGTAAGAGGCAGTTTTAGAAAAAATCAATCAACCAGGATGGAAGCGCTTTCTTTGCTAAGAGGAAAATGATTAAAGGCAAAATCCCAAATCCCAAATCTCAAATCCCAACATGGTGTCGCTTTGCGACATTTTTTATATTTTTTTTACTGGCTATTATCACTTGGCAACAAAATTGCTATAGTACCGAGGCAAGGGCTCTTTGGATAACGAGATATCAGATGGATTCCAAGAAGAAAATAGATAATTTCGTTAATGAAGCCAAAAAAAACGGGGTAAATATGCTCTTTGTACAGGTTTTGGGACGCGGCGTAGCCTATTATGATTCAAAATTGATGCCAAAACAGAATTTTGGATTCGATCCGCTTGCCTATACTGTTGAAAAATCCCACAGTAAGGGAATAAAAATTCATGCCTGGCTCAATGCCTATTATGTGTGGTCAAATCCTGTTCCTCCGTCTGATCCCATGCACATTGTGAATATGCATCCTGAGTGGATAATGAAAGGTGAAGATGGAATGAAATTCCTTAATCCTTTGATCCCTGATGCAGCAGATTTTTTATTTGATACATATTTAGAAGTAGCAAACAATTACAATGTTGACGGGATTCATTTTGATTACATTAGATTCCCTGGAATTGTGTCTGGTTTCGATGCAGACAGGAGCTATGCATACGGAATAAAATATGGAATAGATCCCGAAGAATTGCTTTCTTCTCGGAAGTTCGCAAAAGCAAGATATGGGAATACTAAATACTTTCGTTTGGTCAGGGATGTTATCTCCTATAAATGCTATGCAGTTACGGATCTGGTGGAAAGAATTTCTCTTGGAATAAAATCATTGGGTAGAAATATTGAAGTATCTGCTGCAGTTTTTCCTGATATTTCTATTGCAAAAGACGATTATGGTCAGGATTGGTCCAAATGGTTAAATGACGGCACCGTTGATTTTGTTGTTCCTATGATTTATACCGAAAAAATGCAAAGAGTGCATAAATTAATTTCTAAATATAATGTAATAGATGCTGATAAACGAATAATAATCGGGCTCGGAGCATACAAAGTTTCTTCAAAAGGCATTGTTGATCAGATCAATATTTACAGAAAACTCAGCAAAAACAATAAATCTCTCACTGGCTTTTGTCTCTTCTCATACGATTCTATTGTAGAAAAACCTTTGTATCTTGAAAAGGTTAGGAAAAATGCTTTCAGGTAATGTTTTAAACTCTATTGATAATATACTTAATGCTTCATTCTATGATCTTGTATCGGTTGAAGGAATAGGAGCAAAAGTGGCAATGCAAATTATCAATAGCAGAAAGACTCAAAAGGAAATAGTTTTTAAAGACGTTTTCGGTATAGATGCAATAACTCTGGATGATGAAAGATATCCTTATCAACTTAAACAAATATACGACCCTCCTCCCGTTATTTTTTATAAGGGGAAGTTTTTAACTGAAGATAAATTATCAATAGCAGTTGTAGGTACAAGAAAATCGACTAGACACGGCGAGGCAATTACCAGGAAGCTTTTAGCCGGATTGGTAGATGCCGGAATAACAATAGTATCTGGGCTTGCTCTTGGGATTGACAGCATTGCCCACGACGCTGCTCTTGAAAATGGAGGAAGGACAATTGCAGTTTTGGGGACGGGAATTGAAAAAATTTATCCTTGGGAAAATATAGCATTAGCAGAAAAGATTTCTGCAAACGGGGTTGTTATGTCCGAAGTTGTTCCAGGCACAACGGTTGATAAATGGAGTTTTCCGAGAAGAAACAGGATCATTTCCGGTTTG
>CAZWKB010000036.1:921-15623 GCA_964633925.1 uncultured bacterium | reverse complement strand
TTTTGGCTATCTTTTCAAGAAGGATCATGTCCGAGGGTCTTAAGAATATATGTCCTGGACTTTGATTATTTAGCAGAATGTTTTGATTTGTATACTCAACTAGATTAATTTGATTGATAATATCTAGACTTTCGTATGGCCCGGCAAAGACCTTTAACGAAAACATAACAAGAAGAACGCAAACAGCACCTATCAAGCGACTATTTTTCATAGATTTATTATACTCTAATAAAATAATCGCGGAAATATTTATTCCATGAGTCGTAAAGCAGTTTCGAGGTCCGCATCAGCTCCCTTTTTGTATTTAAGCAAACCATTTACAACAGATCTTCCATAATAGGCTTCTGCCAATGTCCCAACGTTAAATATAATCGCATTAGTAAAGTCCTGTTTGGCATCTTTAAGATCACTGATCCTCAGGTTTGCAACCCCTCTGGCAAAATACGCATCCGCAAATTCAGGATTATTGTTAATTGCCATGCTGTATTCTGTAATGGCTTCATTAATATCACCAGACTGTTCTTCTGCCAAGCCCCTGGAATAGAACATCTCCTCAATTTTTGGCGAAAGAGTGATTTCTTTTGAAAGATTGAGTTTTGAAATATTTGCACCAAGATATGCCTCTAAAAATGTAGGATTAAATAATATCGCTCGCTGAAAGTCAACATAAGCATTGAGATTATTTTCTGAGCCATATGAAGCTATGCCCCTGTAAAAATGGGCAGTTGCATTTTTTGGATCATTTTCTATTATGTACGTAAATATATTTATAGCTCTTGCCATATTTCCAGAATTGATGCTATTCAACCCCATTTTATAGAAAACCGTTGCAAACTCAGGGGTATACTTTTCAACTTCAAGAATAAAACCTATTTTTTCCAGTGCTGAATCAGCTTTATAGATAGATCTCTTAGTTAAGGTTTTCATCAGGTATTTAATATCATCAAAACTTGTTTCTTTTGGGATTAAGATCTCTTCTACCCCGGACATTTGCATTGCTCTGCTGACGGATGAATAACCAAGAGTGTGTTCCAATTCATAACAAGAAGCATTAACCTGATCATCTTCAAAAGTAAGCCTAACGTCTATAATACTTGATAATTCTGCAACTTTTTCTGCTACTCTTGTCGTGGCTATTGGATGAATGATCGTATTGGTAAGTCTCGATAAAAAACTGGTGTTAATGTTTCCAGTATTAACACTTACTCTTGCAGCCACATTAATTGCACTCATATCTGTTTTTTCTCCCTAAATGCTTATCGAAAGCTCTATCGATAAATTTCACTTTAGTATTTGTCTGTTTAGGAGTGGATTAATGCTTTTCGAGAATTTTCTTGATTAGCCAGGACATGTTTTTGCCGAGAGTTGACATGGTACTCATACCTTCTTCGTCTGTTTCAACAGCCCCTATTTCTCTGCCAATACCTATATTCCAATAGGAAGACCCAACTGTTATCATTTCACTTATGTCAAAAAAGTGGTTTATGGTATCTAATGTATGTATTGCTCCACCTCGGCGAACTGCTGTTATTGCGGCTCCGGGTTTTAACCTGAACATATTCTTATTTGCTCTTGCAACAAAGCCAGCTCGTTCTATTACGGCCTTAAGAGAAGCAGAACAATCTGCGAAATATGTCGGGGAAGCCAGAATAAGACCATCGGCAGAAACCATTTTTTCTATAACGTCGTTCATATCATCATTTGTCACTGCGCACTTTTTATCTTTATTTTCAAAACATTTATAACAACCTATACAACCAGGAAGTTTTTTTCCTGCCAACTGAATCATTTCAGTTTCTATCCCGTCATTTTCAAGCTCTGCAAATACTTTTTTGATCAACAAACTTGTATTACCGTCTTTTCTTGCGCTACCGTTTATGGCTATTACTTTCATACTTCCTCCAACTCCTTTTGATAAAAAAATGATTGTCTTGCAACAGTATAGCCCAAACCTTCATAAAAACGATGGGCATTTGTTAAATGAACTCGAGAGCTTAACATTATTTTTGAATATCCATGCTCTTTGCACCATTGCTCACATTTTTTAAGCAGTTGCTTCCCTACCCCAATATTTCTGTGTTTTTCATCTACAAGTATTTGCTGTAATTCTATATATTTACCGAACCCGATAAAAACAACTTCTGTTATAAAAGCATAACCTATGATCTCATCACCATCTTCTGCTATAAATATTCTTGATTTGTCGTCATCAATTTGTGTGATCGATAATGTTATATCATCGATTGTTATAGGCTTTGGTAATTTATCAAACTGATTAATTAATCTTACAATGCCGTCTATATCGGTAGGTATATTATTAAATTCGCGGATATTCATAATGAATATTATACCTCAATAAGGCCTGGCGAGGCGCTCGCTCCCCACGCCATGGCGTGGGGCTACTGTTTGCTGTTTGATCGCTAAGGAAGCGGAATATTTAATGAAATGGGAGGTAAATAACCCCGATATATATATGTAGGGGGATTGGCCATGTATAGCAAGAATGGCCCTGAATTTTTAAGCGACAGAGAAACACAAAACCTGCTGAATGAGATAACAGGCGTACGAGATAAAGCAATTGTTACACTTCTTCTTAATACCGGCCTTAGACTTTCGGAAATATATCTTCTAAATATCAATTCGATAGACCTGACAAATAGAATACTGCATGTAAACGGAACATATAAAAGAGATATCCCTATTAATGATCTTGCATATAAAGCACTGACGAACTGGTCGCATGAAAGAATAGATAATACATCAGAAGCATTGTTCATTACTTTACACGGAAAAACACAGAGGACATCTGCACGCAATATAGATAAATTGATAAGAAAATACAGCAGCGCTGCAGGAATAGAAAAAAACGTCAACACATTGATATTGAGAAATACATTTGCAATTAATCTTTTTGAAAAAGAGCCTTCTATCGATGCTGCATCAAGAATACTGGGAGTGAGCGACCCTGAAGCAATAAGACGATATATAAAAGCAGCACAGAATAAAAAAGAAGGAATAAGAGAGACAATAGAAATCGGGATGCGAGATAAGCGACCACGCATTGTAAAAAGAATTGCCAAACTATTTATGCGGGCGCCAAAAGAAGCGCATGTACTTGAACCCGCGACAATAAATGAAGAAGAGATCACAGTGGGAAGAGATAAAGTTATTTCTGAGATAAAAGAGAATATAGCTAAAGATGTGTCTACCTTGATTGTGGGTCCTGCGGGAATAGGGAAAACACATATATTAAAACTGATTGCCAAAGAAAGGGATTATATATATGTTGATTCCCCTACTCCGACAAAACAGTTCATTCTTAAATTGTGCGAAAGATATTGCCCCGACTGGGCGCAAAGACTGCCACTGAGAGGAAGATCTAGTGCTAAAGAGATCGCAGAATTGTTATTTAGTGTTCTCAAAACAAAAGAGAAAAAAGAAATCCTGATCATTGATAATATGAATAACGCAAGAGTAACGGACATTGAAACACTGTTGCAGTTCTTTGACATTTTTACAATCATATCTTCTGCCGATGAAACCCCGAACAGGCTAAAAGAGATATGGTGGAAATTTAGAAAAATGGACCTGCTGCCACTTTCGACTCAGGAGTCTAAAGAATTGATCAGGCATCTGACAAAAGGACTGAATATAGTAAATTATGCTTTGCTTGAAACAAAGATACTGACAACAGCAAGCGGATTTCCTCTTTCTATTGTTGAAATGGTGAGACAGATACATCATTTAGATATTGTTAAGGATGATGATGTGAGAACTATTTATCATGAAGCAGGTATAAGATATCAAGATTCGTCATCTATTGTTCTGATCATTTGGACATTGGCTACGAGTTCGCGATTCATGACACTTGGCAGTCAAAGCGTTGAAGGATATATCTTGGCACTTGCCGGCATGGCAGCCTTGACAGGCGCGATCCGATTTTTGAGAGGGAGATAATATATGCTAGCACCTACACATAGTGTGTTTGGGATATTTTTGACACTGATCATTTTGGCATTCTTTGGAGTGTCGTTTGGATTGCACTGGACAATAATATTATTCGCTGTAATCGGCTCGATCATGCCCGACATTGATCATCCACGATCTGTGATCGGCAGGTTGTTCTATCCTATTTCGGTCATGATAGAAAATAAATTCGCCCATAGAACTTTTACGCATTCATTTATTGGGTGGATAGTTTTTACGATAATATTTGCAATATTGGCGGGTGTGGGGACATTGTTGGGTGGAGAGACATTATTGAGCCACGCGTTGGGTGGAGAGACATTATTGAGCCACGCCATGGCGTGGCTCTACCCGAGATGGGTGGCGGCGTTTGCGATAGGTTATTTTTCGCATTTGGTGCTGGATATGTTTAATAAAAGAGGGGTGCCGATGTTTTGGCCTGATACATTACGAAATGTCATTCCAAAAGATCCCAGATATAGAGTGGACTCCGGTTCAAGAGTTGAATTGTTAATATTCATTATTCTGTTTATTTTGATGTTACTTGCCTTTCCGCTATCAAAATATGGAATATCAAGCTCGGTGCACTGGATCGTGGCAACACCAGAGAATGCAATTGAGGAATCTAAAGATATTAGAACACGGGCCGATGTCGATTTTATTGGCGAGTTTGCCACGACAAAGATAAAGGTCACAGACACTGCTCAGTTAATCGATACGGATAAGGATATTCTCATTATTCTTTATAAAGGATGCATATATACATTGAGCGATAAAAAGCAGGCAGATATCTTTGCAACAAAAGTACGCATAAAGAAAACCAATGTGCCGATTAATATTGAACAAAAAGAATTTGCCAATATATCCGGAGAGGATCTTTTGGCTTTGATACCAGAAGGATCATTGATAACAGGCAATATAAAAATCCCTGACGGTGTTGGATTGTATTTGCCAAACAACGAAATCACATATAAGACAGTGGAGCAAAAAGGATCAACGCTGATACTTAATTATGCAAACAGATCGGAACTGGCAAAAATCAGACTGACCGAAAAAGATGAGCTACAAAAAAGAAAAGACATGGTTGAGCTTAACGGATTGTATAACAAAGCGAAAATGATAAAACTGCAACTTGATGTTCCGGCACTTGGAAGCGACCTTACGCCTCTTGGCAAAAAGTTGTTATTAAAAGAAGAAGATCTTTATAAAGACACTTTGAATCGAGACGCGCTGAAGGTATCACTTGCTGATGTAAATATTCAGATAGAGGAAATGAAGCTTAAGATCAAATCAAAACAACTGTTGTTTTCGGGAAATATTTATATGAGGAGGACCAACCCTAATGATTATTAACATGGCGGAGGATTATCGTCAGGGCGCCCACAAGGGCCGCCGTTTATTAAATCGAGATTGCGTTGTATCTCTTGGGTATAATAACCAAAACTCAGCGATTTAGTTAAATCTTTTTCTGCGCCTAAAAGATCGCCGGACACTCCTTTTGCAACTCCCCTATTGTAATATGTAACCGCAGTTAGTCTTCCTGCCTGAGTTTTTTCATCATCAAGACCTAAAAGAATGTCAATTGCAATATCATAATCGCTGATCGCAGCGCCTAAATCTCCAAGTTCGCGCATTGCAGTGCCTCTATTATTGTAAGCAACAGCGTTTTTTGGATCTAACTCTATTTCTTTGTTGTAATCACTGATCCTAGCTTCCAGATCAATCATCTCTTTGGATTTTTCCATTATGAAGCTCCTATGAGGTAATTATACATTAGGGCGAATGATTATTCGCCCGTACGGGAGGGGTTGTCGGTTATATATTGCCGTATGTTGATTAATGATTCGCGATTGCGGATGATCTTTTCGTAATAATTTCGTTGCCATAAATTACGTCGATTCAAATTATCGCGAAACCATTTCGTAACACCGATTTTATACCCACGGATTATTGCCCCAACGGATTTTGATGTGCCATGGGACGAATTTGTTTTTATATAGGGCGAATGATTAGAGCAATTATGTTGCCAGGTGAATGGCCATGGGAGAAGCCGTGGAGGACTGGCAAGGAACAAAGAAAAAAGGGCAGAATTGCTTCTGCCCTTTGGATATTGAATGAGAATGAATTTAAAGGTTCTTCGGGATGTCTCTTTTAGTATCTGACCCTATCATATCACTGACCCAGACCAACTCATACACTTCAACCTCCCAGTAGTCTTTTGACGGATCCACGTCCGGCGGGTTTGCTTTGATATATTTGAACACAACTTTATATTTACTATCGCACTTTTCACCATACCCCCCATGTCCTATATAATAGATGACTTCCGGATTGTAGAAATCCTTTTGTTTTGAGCTGTCAACTGCGTACCCCGAAAACAAATGCCTGAGTTCATCATTGTACCACCAAAATATTTTTGGTGTGTAATCATAGTGACAATAGGTAGCGTGCCGTGACAATTGCTGAAAATTCAAAGTAAAAATTTTGGAATCAGCATTCATTAAAGTTACATTTAGCCATTTCCTGCCATCGTGAGGCCCTCCCCCTCCCTGATCTTCATACCATTTAATAAATTCAGGATCATTTGTATGATAATAATCTGTTGTAACTTGAACACCTGCAGTAATCTTTCTCCACTCCCAATGCCCGTCAACTCTTATCTGGGGATCTTTCGTCGGATCTACGCTTGAACTCATAGATGCAACAGGACTGTTCCCACACCCGGCACTAAAAATTGCCACTCCAACTAGAAAAACAAACAAGGCGCTCAACTTAAACACATTTTTCAACATACATGATCTCCTTTCAAAAAAAACATTCAAGACTCTAATTATTACATCGGGATTTTTGGAGGTATACTTGCGTGAGGGAGGTGGATAATGTATATGGCGAATGATTATTCGCACGTACGGGAGGGGTTGTCGGTTATATATTGCCGTATGTTGATTAATGATTCGCGATTGCGGATGATCTTTTCGTAATAATTTCGTTGCCATAAATTACGTCGATTCAAATTATCGCGAAACCATTTCGTAACACCGATTTTATACCCACGGATTATTGCCCCAACGGATTTTGATGTGCCATGGGACGAATATAAGGGCGAATGATTATTCGCCCCTACGGGTGGAATATTACAATCATTAATAATGTGGATTATTCCGTGGATGTGGTTTGGCATGATGATATATGAATCCAATATTACATTGGGATAATGTGAAGGGATCTCCAACCAATATTTATTCGCAATTTTTCCGGTGTCATTTAATAACACCTGTCCATTATGAATTTCGCCAAATATGTTTTCTTTCTTATGCGTGCAGATTGTAATAAAATATGCCCCACATGAAGAATAATCATAACCTTTCAATCTGATTGACCGGCGGTGATAATACGTCATAAAACTCCCCCATTAACGATTAGAGCAATTATGTTGCCAGGTGGAGAGGCGATATTTGGTATAATTTGAGGGATCATGATAAACAATAACATTACAAAACAAGCCAGAATTATTTCTCAACACCGCGGCAAATATCGAGTGCTATGTGAAGGCAAAGAAATCTGGGCTGATGTGACTGGCAAGATCATATATGCAGCAACCTCACAACACGATTATCCTGTAGTCGGAGATCTTGTAAATATATTGGAGCTTGACAGCGACAATGCAACCATCGAAAGCATTATCCCAAGAAAGAGTTTGATCAAAAGAAAAGCAGCAGGCAAAGATGAGATGCAACCGATAGCAGCAAATGTTGACAATGCATTCATCGTGCAAGCCATCGGACATGATTTTAATCTTAATCGTTTAGAAAGATATTTAGCCATTGTCCAAGTCGATAACATTGAACCTGCGATCATATTGAATAAGATAGATCTCATTGAAAAAGAAGAACTTGATAATATGATTGCCGTGATCAAAGAAAGATTTAAGGACATTTTAGTACTTACCACAAGTGCATCAAAAGAATTTGGAACTGAGGCTCTGCTAAACTCGCTGAAAAAAGACCGTGTTTATTGCTTTATCGGGTCGTCTGGTGTTGGAAAATCCTCTATTATCAACAGGCTTCTTTCAAAGGATCTGTTGGAAACCAAAGAAATCAGCTTTTCAACGAATAAAGGCAAACACACAACAACACACAGAGAATTGTTTGTATTAAAGAATGGCAGCATGGTTATCGACAACCCGGGAATGAGAGAAGTCGGCATTGCCGATTCTGGACAAGTTGTTGAAGATGTTTTTAGGGATATCTCCATATTGACGAAGGAATGCAAATTCACAGACTGCTCTCATCAACATGAAAAAAAATGCGCAGTACTCG
Organism: uncultured bacterium; assembly: GCA_964633925.1. Taxonomy (GTDB): domain Bacteria; phylum Margulisbacteria; class WOR-1; order JAKLHX01; family JAKLHX01; genus CAZWKB01. The sequence continues at coordinate 7,338 of CAZWKB010000036.1, read as the reverse complement.
AGGCAGTATCTCTTGGCAAGTTGAGCGAAGAACATTATTCGAATTATATTAAGCTCAAAAAAGAAGCGGATTTTTATGCAATGACTAAACTTGAAAAACGACAAAAAGACCACACTTTTGGAAAAATGATAAAAGCGCATAAGAGGATGAATCAGCGCTAAACAAAAAGGCGGGCAGGCAAGGCCCCGCCCCTACGTTGATTTTATGGATTCTCTATATTGGATGAGTTTGTTGTTTAATCCGTCGTCGGTTATTGCCATTATTCGTATCGCTAATAAAGCTGCATTCACAGCCCCCGATGAACCTATTGCAACACATGCGACAGGAACTCCTTTTGGCATCTGGACAATTGAATAAAGAGCATCAACGCCATTGAGGGCTCCGCCAGTCATCGGCACGCCAATTACCGGCAGCAACGATATGGACGCTACTACTCCAGGAAGAGCAGCTGCCATTCCGGCTCCCGCAATGATCGCCGCATACTCATTTCTGTCTAATGTGTTGATATAAGTGTGAAGTGCTTCTGAATCTCTGTGAGCAGACAAAACTTTAAAATCATAATCTACACCAAATTCTTTCAAAATCTCCAATCCTTTTTCGATCTGCGTGGTATCCGATTTTGAGCCAACAATCACTGCTACTTTTTTCATATACGTGACCTCCTTTATTAGAGCTTATTTCAACCGAAACCTAATTAATAATCCTCCGCTAATTGCAAGAACAAAACTGATGACAAAGGCAAGATCATAACTTAAAGCAATATCGTAAATGTATCCGCCAAGCAAAGGACCTAAGAAGCAGCCAAGCCCATATCCTATAAAAACAAAACCATAATTTACAGAAAAATCTTTGGCACCGAAAAAGCTCAATGTCAAAGGAGGATAGACTGCCAGAAAACCTCCAAAGAAAAGCCCCGTCAGAGCAGCAATGACATAAATTGCCGGTAATATCTCAATAAATGAGAGAGATAATACAGAAAAGCCCATAGAGATAAAGAGAAAATTCAAAATTCTTTTCCCGCCAAAAATATCAGATAAATATCCGAACAATATTCTTCCGGCCCCATTAAAGAGAGACAACACGGTCAAAGCAAGAGCGGCCTGAATTGCGCTAAATTTGTGGTCAATTATAAAGGAAATCAAATGTCCTATAGTCAACATTCCTGCCGTCATCGCTAAGAGATATGAGACAAACAAGACCTTAAATGTTTTTGTTCTCAACATCTGATATGGAGAAAGATCATTGCTGAGAGTATTCGTTTGGATAGATATATTTTCCTGCAAAGGACTCTTTATGAATTGCGCCGCAGTAATTATTAAAATACTGAATGCAAGTCCAAGTAATTGCATGGTTGATCTCCAGCCAAACTCAGAAATCAAGAGTGTGCTGAGAGGAGAAACAAATGCTGTTCCAAAACCAAATCCAAAAACAATCAATCCTGTAACCAGTCCTCTATGAGTTGGATACCATCTTATTCCAGACGAAATGGATGTCATATAACAAAGACCGGTTCCTATCCCTACAAGTAAACCATAGGAGAGATACAGCCATAATGGTGTAGTAGCAAATGAGGCTAAATACCAGCCACTTCCGACAAGTAAGCCACCAATAGTAGCTGTTAGTCTTGGCCCGATACGTTTTTCACATATTCCACCAATCGCCATAAAGGCTGAAAAAACAAGAAGAAGAATAGATACCGCAAAAGAAATTGTCGCTCTACTCCATGACATTTCCTGATTGATCGGAACGATGAAAACGCCCCAAGAATAGGCGACCCCGAGACACATCAGAATTATTATTCCTGATATAACAACAGGGATCCCCTGTTTTGTGTTTGTCATGCTAATACATACCTCACAATGTCATTGGGATCAGTTTTTCATAATCGTCAAGAGATCCGTCATTCAAAAAACATTCGATTATCTGTTTGCCAAGTGGATCCAGATCCGGATTCAAATATTTCTGCAATTCTTGTTTAAAAAAGGCATTGAGAAGTTCCACACCTTTGTCATAGGCTTCAGTCCCTACATCCGTTTGTTTTTCAACCTGCAGAAAGTATTCAGGAATTAAAGTCCCTTCAATTCTCATTTGTTGAGGAACATAACCTAATAATTTGCAACGACTTGGGATCAATTGTTCTTTGTGGAATTTCGCCACTCCCCTCCTAGCAAGATATTCCCTTGAGATCCACTGAGGATTAAAGCTTACTTTCCAGCTCCCTATGTGCTGGTTTGGAAATAAGACATGTCTTGTTTGTATCGTTTCAATTATTTGTCTCAAAAGGAGATTTGCATGTTTCGTAAATTTCCCGGTTGCAAACGGCCAGTAGGATCCTACTCCTTCACTCTCTAGACCGTCACCTCCAATGATGCTAGGATTTGAATCTCCTCTTGGAGAAACCAGTCTCCAAAGCCAAGCGATGGCTGGAGGAAGGACGTGGAACATCCCGATAATTCCGTATGATGGGGTATCTTTACTGCAAAAAGGGGCTCTGACACCAAAAGATCTGAAATCCACTTCAACAGGGGTATTTACTACATCTTGAATAGATTGCCTTGGCAAGATTACTCTTGGATTTGGACATGGCTTGCCAGGAGAATCTTCAATATGCTCCCAAATCAAAGCTGTTGCACTTTGCATTGCATCAACATTTAGAAAGATCAGTGGTTTTTCGGGATGAATTGTCATGCTCTCAAGAGTAATATCTGTGCCATAAGTAGTTATGTGGTTTAATCTGATGAACCAACCATCCTCAGCATCATATACAAATAATTTTTTGTTGTTTTCATGTTCTGATGAAGAAATAGACATCGCCATGTCATCAGTAACGGGCATCAGTTTACATGATTGATTTAGAGATAAGAAAAACTTTTCTTTTGAAACCAGATTTTTTCCCATTAATAATCGGCCATCAGCTTCTCTGTGAGCATATTCCAGCATCTCACTTTTTCCGCCTCCACTAGCTCCTTCGTGAAGTATGGTAGTTATATTGTCATATGGAGTTACGACTTGAACTGTAGAGCTATGCAGTGTCAACCAATTCTCGTCCTCTCCGATCTGAAGAAGAACTCCATATATCCCTTTTTTAGCACTAGGCCCTGGATACAGGTTATAAGAAAATATTTCATGCAATCCGTTATTCCTATTGTGAACTACGATTTGCTTGCCATTAAAATGAGTATGTCTAAATGGCGGGGCTAAATATATAACAGCCTTTGGACTAAAATCAGCAGGGAGTTCGTTAATTGAAATCATACCTTGCAGATCGGCAACAGCACCAACAAAAAAACCGGCATTCATTGGGGCTATCAATATTCCTTTATGTTTTGATTTGCTCCCTCCTATATTCATAGCAATTACTATCAAATCCTGGGTTTTTAACCAATCAATCGTTTCTTTTCTGGTTTTTTCGAACGAAAAATCATACTTGCTCTCAAAACGTTCTTTGTCGGTTTTTAGATCATCTCCTATCAACATGCAATCAGGATCTCTGCGTCTCATATATGCTTCAGGATAGTTAACAGCCAATCCGTTTTTACATTTTGAAACAGTTGCTTCAAGAACCGTATTTCCATTATTAATTTTATAAGCTACTTCAAAAACATCAGACTTTCCACCCATCGCCAGATCAAATATTTCTGCCCTGTCTTTTGGGAATACAACCCTTCTTGAATTATTCAAGATTTCCTTAATGTCATCACGGATCTCCCAGTTTTTCCAAATAGCTTCCATTAACATCTCCTTTTTTTACCAATAAAAAAAGCCAATACCAGTTTATTTAATCACTGATATTGGCTTACTTAATAACTGCGGGCAAAGAGCCGACTTTTATTCAGAGTCTTCCAATATTTTTATTATAAGTTATTTTGTCAGAGGAATCAATTCCCAAGAAGGTCTTCTAAGTTTTTGTCAAGAGTAAATACGATTATTCTCTCGCCTGTCTTTGTGCTTATATCGCTATGAAGGCTTTGAACATTACAGTTCGTTGAATCTTGAATAATACTTTCCAAAAGTAATCTTGCTCCCTCCAATAGTTTTACTCTGGTTCTTTTTACCAGATCTGCACCTTCAGAGGTTTTTGTCAGCTGTTCTTCTGCCGGAGTTAATACGCCTTTTAAACGAATAAATATTGAGTCCTTTATTATATAAGTTTTCGTCTCTGACGGGCCTCTGCCCATATATTCCTTTTCAAACTTAATAATGGCTTCGCTTATTTGAGCTTCTATCTGTCCTTTTGATTTGTTGGTCATTTTAATATTTTAGCATTGTTTTGCACCCAGCTTTGCAGAATAGATATCCCTATAAATATCTTCTTACTTTTTTCATATACTCATCATACCCATTGCCAAACCTAATCCTCAGATATTTTTCTTCGCCTAAAATAATATAGTGATAAACGATCATACTATAAAGACCCATAATAAGAACAACAATATTCATAGTGAATAAGATACAAGCAAAAGTCAGGAGATTAAAACCAAGATACATGGGATTTCTACTGTATTGATATAACCCACTTTTTTTGAACTCTGTATTGTTTGAAGGTAATCCAAGACGAGTTGATTTTCCAAGATTAAATAAGCTGATAACAATATGCACAAGCGCCAAAAAAGAAAGAAGAAAGCTATCGGCTTATTGACTCCGGGATGTATTAGAAATGCGATCCACACGATGTATCCTGAAATCTTCCCAGAATAGATTATAAATTGATTTATTGTTGCTTTTCCTATCAGCTCCATTTCAATAAATATACAATACGATCACTTCGACTGCGATGTCGAACAAAAATGACATTGCGGAAATTCCAGCTAAAAAATATGTTCTATAAGGATCTTTAGCCCGATAAGGATGAGGATGATGCCTGCGATTTTTTCCAGATTGTTCTTGAAAAGGCTTCCTACTCTTTTGCCAAGTACAAATCCGGCAAGAGACATGAAAAATGTTACGATGCCAATTATCAATGCAGGAGTTATGATCTTTACATCCAGCAATGCAAAGCTTAGCCCAACAGCCAGAGCATCAATGCTTGTTGCTACGGAAAGAATCATAAGAGTTTTGAACGGGACATGGCCGGCCTTTTCATCTTCCTCTAACACTGAAGATTCATAGATCATCTTTGCGCCGATGAGAAGGAGCAGAACGAATGCGATCCAGTGATCAAACCCTGAAATCAAATCACTGAAACCGGCTCCTGCCAACCAACCAATACATGGCATTATCATCTGGAACAACGCAAAGCTCATGCAAAACCTGAAAGCCTGATAAACTCGATCTTGTTTAATTATTGCCCCGTACGTCATTGACACCGCTGTAGCATCCATGGCGAGCCCTATGGCTATTAGAAATATTGTTAATGTTGACATGAATGTATTTTAGCACGGGGGTTTTTGATAAAAGGAAAAGGGCGGGCACAAAGCAAAAGGGCGGCCATAAAGGCCGCCCCTACAAAAAACTCTACTCCCCCTTGTGGACGAGTTCCGCAACTGGCTTATTCTCAATCCTTAAAAACTTTCGATGCTGCGTTCATAGAAGATGAACGGAAAGTTATTTTCTTTATCGGCATCTTGTCTTTGAGAAGCTCGTAGAAAAGCTCGCAAAGATTCTCACAAGTAGAAACTTTTTTGGTCACAACAATTCTATATTCCGGATATGACCAGGCAAGCGCGTGGTCTATTTTTTTAAGAGGAACGCAATTCTTCGGGTCATTATTAATGCCTTCTTTTTTGTATACGGCTATGATCGCCTCAAGAAGAGGGTCACCTTCCTGCATCAATGTTGCATGATGAAAATGATCACATACTTCCCATGCTTTCTTAAATCCTTCTTTACAAGCATGTGCATATCCTGTTATCGGATCTACTTTATCTTCAAGCTCGATAGTCAAAAGACCTGAGTGCCCGTGAAGATGTTTTGCTTCTCTGGGCCATTTCATAAACCTGTGTGCATACTGGAAGTCAAGATTTACGATCGATGTATATTTGTCGTTTGTCATGATACTCTTCTCCTTTGTTTGATTTTTATTTCTACATTTAGTTGCAATATTTGAGACAGTGCCGGCATTATCTTTTTGTTGCCATGCCACCTCCTTTTATTTTTTTATGATCCTTTTTCTTTCTGCACATACACCTCCTTTATTTGCCGTTTTCTATTATATAGTAATTATTACTACTTAATGATAAAAAAATATTAGCTGCCTTTGCACTCAGCACAGATTCCATCTAACACAACTCTTTTATTAATTACCTTGAACTGCTCATCTAGTATTTTTGGGATCTTTATCAAATCATATTCTTCATAATGTATATAACAACAGTTTTGTTTCAGGAAGTACTCTTCCATCTTTTTGTCTGTTATAACTTTTTTATCAGTATCAGATACTATATCTCTTACTTTATGTATTTTAGGCAGTACACGATT
>CAZWKB010000036.1:0-911 GCA_964633925.1 uncultured bacterium | reverse complement strand
AGTCGATTATCTTCTGACATTTAATACAGTGACAATGATGATGTTGGTCTAATCTTGGATCAAATCTTTTATTATCTCCGTATCTTTCTGTTACTTTTAGCAGGCCAACTTCCGAGAATTTCATAAGGGTCCTATATACAGTATCAAATGAAATGTTAGGAAGTTGTTTTCTGATCATTTTATATATTCGATCTGCTGTCGGATGTTCACTTGAATTTTTAATAAGTTCATAAATAGCCGTTCGCTGAGGCGTCATTTTAAGCCCGGATTCAGATAGGGTTTTCTGTAAAGAAGAAGTATTTTTTGAAATTGTCTTTTTACGCATACTTTTACTATATAGTAATCATTACTATTTGTCAACTTTAGCAAATTCACCGTCTTTATGGATGTTTTCGGTAAAAGCAAAAGGGCCTTGCTAGTGGCAAGACCCTTTAATGTTCAAAACTCCCCCGACTGGACTAGTTTCGAAACTGGATAATCAATAATCCAATTAACCATGTGCCTTAATGGTTCTTGGCAATCAAAATATCATGCAAGTAAAGGTGTATTGTATACGATAGACTAACAGGGGATAGAAAAAAGCAATGATATACATTCACACTAAAGAAACAGAAAGCCCGCCAGTATTTGTCAGTTTGGATGATAATAACAATCGTTATTCAATTATGGATAAGGTTTCTGATTTAGAACGAGATTTGACATGCAATATTAAGCCAGCAGGTTTTATACCGTCAGATATTCCTTCATACGGTATTGGACTGCTTGGAGGGAGTGTTCAAACCCAAGATCCAACGGCAAATTGGTCGGAAGAAAAAATAAAGGCTTTCAATGCAGTCAAGAAAGATGGCTTTGCCTTGAATAGTTATCCGAAGTTTAACAATGATAAAGACATTGTTTTGGCCGCTGTTAAA
>CAZWKB010000035.1:15901-17522 GCA_964633925.1 uncultured bacterium | reverse complement strand
AAGATATTTTCCAATTGTAGCTTCTGGGCGAGATGCCATATTATCAAAGATCGAGGCAGGACCAACTATTTCTGGAACCTATGAGATACTTTCTTCAAACGATCATTATGCCTCAGCCTTTGAAGCAGAAGAGACATCACTTCCATTTGGTGCCAATATTGTTATGGAAGATGGTCAATATAGATACAGAACGGAAAAAGGTGATTATTTGGTTCCAGATGCAATAATTCAGGATCTGTCAAAGCCAAGATCCGACTGGGGTTTTAGTTATTACGACGTACGCAAAGATGATGCAGGGAATATTATATCTCTAAGGTGGGCAAGCAATCCATATGGCGGGAAATTCCTGATGTTGACAAGTGATGGAGTGAATGTTTTTCCTCAGATCATTTGTTCTCCGTCGTCTGCACTCGTCGATCAAAGTGAATTAATAGCATCTCTTTCACAGTTGCTGACCATAGATGGAGATAATGATTTTAATTCTTTAGCCATTTTTTTCGATATTTTACGAACTGATAATATTTCAAAAGAGGCCCTCTCATATTCAAAGTATTTGAAAGCTCGCGATGACAGAGTGATAAATTATTCTGGTTGGTTTAAGAAAGCAGAGGCAAACTGGGGTGTCTTGGCTGTGATCAGGAATAAGCTAAAAGCTGATTTTAATCAAATGAATATTCTGTCATGGAAGAACAGGAACACCATAGTTGAAGAATGGTTGATGGGGAATGTTACTTATATAGGCGCATCAACGGTTGCGGCAGATCAAAAGATAATCAAGACATCCTCCTTCACCTCTTTTTTTGATGATGGTTCGGAGCTTTCTTTGTTTTCCGAAAGAGAAAGAAAGTCAGTAGAAGAGATTCTTAACAGCCTAAACACAAGAGAAATCGAGTCTTTGGATTTTTCGTCAATGGATCAGGTCAATAGATATAATTTTGGACAATTAATGAACACCATGCTAGGAAATTTATATCAGAGCCATGGTTGTCTTCATGTTTCCCCGAGGAATATTATGTTTTTATATCGAATATTGCCGGTAGGTGCCAGTCTAAATATCAGGAAATACGAAGAGAAATTCCCGGAGCAAGAATTTGACAAGATCCCGTTCCTGGCAGATATGATAGATACAACACAAAGCCTCGATACTCTTGCCAAACAAATGTCAGATAAGAAGTCCATAAGGGTTGAAGTGTTCCCGATGTCAGGGATATGGATAATTTATAAAGATAATAAACCTTTCGCAAAATTATTTATTGAAGGCGGCCCAAAAGGGAAAATGTATATACTTGCTGGGCGAGAAAAAAACGGCATGCCGATTTTTGAAAAAGAGATGGCCTATCCAACGGCAATAGGGGATTTCTTCATTTTTAAAAAGGTCACAAATTATCTTTCAAGACTTTACAAAGAAAGAACCGAAATCCACATGGGCAGCCTTATTTCAAGAAAAGAGAACAAGTGGGTATTTACCGATACAAAAGGCAAGGAAAGACCGGTTTCTGATCTTATAGCAAGCGATCTCAACCCTTCTCATACAAGAGAATTTGAATACTATGACATTATGAAGAATTCGTCGGGGGAAATTGTCAGCCTGCGTTGGGGGGACAATCCTTTCGGCATATAT
>CAZWKB010000035.1:13916-15891 GCA_964633925.1 uncultured bacterium | reverse complement strand
TATTCAATCATGCTGACAAAGGATAAGAAAAGTATGATGCCTGAAATAATACATTCTTCAGGCGACTTGATGATGGAACAAAGGCGTCTGATTAGCGATTTTGTGGATGTGTTATCCGCCCCTGCCGATGATCTGGATGATTGTGTTACGGTAAACGAACCTTTTTCATTATACAGACAGGCATACAATTTTCTTTCCTCTCCAGAAGGATATTTTATGGGCGACAAGTATTTTAGTATAAGATGCAAATTTGTGCTTGACCTGCCTTTAACAACAGAAGAAGCTGCAAGCATTCCAAGTGATATTAAGATCGCACACAAAATAATTAAAGGGCTGCCTTTGTCAAAGGCCGAGAAAGATGTATTAATAAAGCAAAAGCTTGCTGTTGTGAGAAAAGGCAAATTGATCATCAATATGGAGAGGATAAGAGGTCTTGAATATGATTCACAGCAATATTTGATCTCGCTTAGGAAATATGCAAACAATTATGCAGTATTAAAAGAGAATTGGGCTGACCTTGCCAGACTTAGAATGTCTTTGTTCGATGATTTTAAAAAATTCGTTATCAAAGACAGAGATGCCTTTAAAAAGTTCGTAAGACGACTTATTCATGAAAGAATAGAACTTAAGACTTTGGATAATAAAAAGCTGTTCGAGATTATTAGGAGCATGTAGTGAGATCAATAAAATATCTGCTGACGTTGTGCTTCATCATATGCCTGTCTGGGGCTTGTGCATTGGCAAGATCAATGGAAAGCATGGCTTTCATCAATTCATTCAACTTTGCAAAATATTTTAATACGTATTTGGGATATCTATATGAAAGCCATGGCTGCCTTCATTTTACAAATGCAGATATTTATATGTTGGTTAATCTTATCCCTGCCGGAACGAACCTGAAAATAATGAAATACTCTGACAAAGTGCCGGAGCAGCTTAATGATGTTAAATTCCTGGTGGAAAGCACAAATTCGCAAGAGGATATCCAAAAGCATAAGAAAGCACTTTGGAACAACAGAACAAGACTTGTTGCCTATCCCGGATCTAATGTGTTATTTATTTTCAGCGGTAATGTGCCATATGCAAAGATCAATATGCAGGCAGGTCCTGCTGTTGCTTACACAATGATACACGATATGAAAAAAGATGGTTATATAGAAAAAGACCGGCATCTGACCACTCCAACCGATCCCGGTGATTATAAGATCCTTAAGGGGATGAATAATTATTTAAGCAATGCATATCGCCAAACAACCATAATTCCTTTTGGGGGCATAATAAAAAGATCAGGAACAACATGGAAATTTGAAAAGAACGGTCGGTGGCAGACTGCACCTCAATGTGTTTTGGACGACCTCAAAGATCCTTATGGCACAAACAATTTTAATTATTTTGATGTTGAAACTGATAATAAAGGAGAGATCAATTCATTAAAATGGGGAAGCCATGATTTTGGTAAATATGCTTTACTTTGGACAAAAGACGGAAAGAATATGTATCCTGAACTCGGTTATTGTGAAGGGGAATTAATGTTTGAACAGGTAAACCTTGTAAGCGACCTGGCTGAATTGCTTACAAAAAAAGGCAGCGATGATCTTGACACATTGATAAACGGCAATTTGCGTTTTGAATACTATAGAGATGTATATAATTTCTTGAGATCACAAGGCAAGAACAGAGGCAAAAGCATTGACCCTACGGTGGCTTCTTACAACAGGTTGTTCAGAGGATACTCACTCACATCAGAAGATGCCATTCTCCTGGACAAAAGACTGGTCACGTCTTATAAAAACAACACAAATAATTTGGCAGCCAACAGAAGCTTTGTCAACTTTTTATTCTTTATCAGTACGATTTATGACAAACAGTCAAATTGGTATCATCAACTATTTAGTGACTGGGATATGTGGAAAAAACTGCGCGCGGATCTGAGAAAGGATCTAGACGCTAAGGGGATCGCGGATGTTCAAAGGAG
>CAZWKB010000035.1:13564-13906 GCA_964633925.1 uncultured bacterium | reverse complement strand
AGACTTGATAAATAAGAGACTGGAATTCTATAATGTGATGATACAATAGTGTAGAGGAGAAAAATAATGAAAAAAATATCAATGTTAGTGTTAAGTGTTCTGATAAGTGCAGGGCTTTCCGTTTCGTCGTTTTCCGCAGCTCCTGTTGCAAAAAAGGTGGCAAAGAAAGCAGTAGTACCGGTATCTTCAAAGATCACCAAAAAGGCTGTTAAACCAGTTGTTCAAGAATTGACACCGATCCCAGTTATTGTGATACCTGCACCGGCTCCAGAAGCTGTAATAATCCCTGAGCCTGTTGTAGCTTCACCAGAACCAACCTCAACTTCTGCTCCAAAGGCAGAC
>CAZWKB010000035.1:7147-13497 GCA_964633925.1 uncultured bacterium | reverse complement strand
TTTAACTGTATATGCAAATGAAGGGTTTATTGCAGGAATGTTTGGCATTGCAGCAAATCTCGACTATGATTTAGCAAGGCATGGGTTTTCTGGCGCAAAGGCAAGGGTAGGGTCAAACTATGTAATGAACACCTTATCACTAAAACTTGGAGGAATATACAGTATAAATGACTCCTATTATATTGGTGGCAATTTTTTACTCCCAGCTTCTGGTGCAGAGGCAGTCATAGGAATGAACTTTAAACTAGAAACAGGGATGATAAACGCAGAGATCGGGTATGGAGCGCTTAAATATTCGTCTTCTGCAGCAGCACTGAAAGGTTTAAACCTGACAGTAGGCTATGGTTATGCATTCTAATTAGTTCGCTTTTAAGGACTTTTATTTCCCCTCTCGCTTGCGGGAGGGGATTTTTTTTGTCATTATTAAGTATGAAAAACATTTATGATAAATAATTTAGACAGTCAGACTTTTGATGGCAAAACCTTTCAGGATCTCAATCAAACAGAGTTCTCTGGTTGTTCTTTTATCAATTGCGATTTCAATGAATGCAAATTATCTGGATCTTTGTTTATCGATTGCATCTTTACCAACTGTCGGTTGTCCAATATAAATACGGATGCCTGTTCTTTTCAAAATACAGTTTTTGAAAACTGCCGATTAATAGGGGTTGATTTTTCAAAAGTTAATACATCTTTATTGAGCTGGGAGTTTAAAAAATGCAGGATAGAATTATGCAGTTTTAGCAATACAAAGATCAGGAACAGCAGATTTGCTGATTGCACGCTCAAGTCAACAGATTTTATAGATGTAGATCTTTCGGGATCTGACTTTTCAAATTCGGATCTTTCTTCCTGCCGTTTTTTCAGGGCAATTTTAATAAAAGCAAACTTTTCAGGGGCAATTAATTATTATATAGATCCAACCAATAACAAGATTAAACAGGCGAGATTTTCCACTCCGGAGGTCTTAAACCTTTTATCCGCTTTTGATATAAAGATCGAATGACCATATATTTACAAAATCTCTGAAATTTCCCAAACAAATTTCCGATTACTTTTATGAATGTTACGTGTGTAAATTTTAGGACTTCGTATATTAAACATCGCAACGTATAATTAAGGAGAACAATATGTCGACGATTGTCAGAACAAAGATTAGTGAGAGTTTTACATCTATCAGCAATATCCCTGTAATAAGGAATCTAAATACTCCTCTTATGCTAGAGAACTGGGACTCAAATCTTGGCGCTCAAAGGTTGGAAATAGGCGCGATATCCGTGCCATACAAAGTTGTTTCTTTCTTGAATGACCATTCAGACATCGATGTTCTAAAGACATATCAGGTCACGCTGGAAAACAGACTGGATATATTGTTTGAGGATCCATATAAATATTCTGAAAGTTTCAACGATAATTTAAAAAAGGCTTCGAATGCAATTTTAAGGCACTTCTTGATAGGTTCATTTTTGCCTTCTTCATATTTTTTAGGGCAACATTTGCTGGATGGTTTGGCTGTGAATAATAATGATCTTGTTTTTTTTGCATTATTATTTTTAACGATTAATCTCACAGGATATTATTACAGGAATTCAGAGATAAGACGTATTGGAAAAGAGCATGAAATGGAACAGGCTTACACTTCATTGAATGAGAGCAAATCAATGTTGCATGGTATCATGGACAACAATCCAATGTCGATTCAAGTTGTTGATCATGATGGATTTTTATTAGAGCATAATTCGGCTTTTATAAGACTTTTTGGAGAGGCCCCACCTCCAGGCTTTTCGATCTTTGCCGATCTTCAAAACAAAGGATTTGTGGATTATATTCAGAGATTAAAAAATGGTGAGGTAGTTAATTTGCCAGATATATTCTTTAATGCACACGATGTCGTTCCCCAAGCTCCTGATATCCCTCTCTGGATACGAGCAACGATGTTCCCAATAAATGTCAGTTCTGACAAACATGATCAGTTTGTTCTTATGCACGAAAATGTCACCGAACGTAAAAAAGCTGAGGAAGGTATCTTGGCAAGCGAAATAAAATTAAAGACTATTACTGATTCTGCTAGGGAAGGAATTGTCATGTTGGGTCATGATGGCAAAATTCAATTTTGGAATCCGGCCGCTGAAAAATTATTTGGATATACAAAAGAAGAATCAATTGGCCGAAATCTGCATTCCTTAATAATGCCTGAGGAGTATCTTCCTATACACGAGCCGGCATTTGAGAATTATGTTAGGACGGGTGAAGGCCTTGCCATAGGCAAAACAATAGAATTAGAAGCAAAAAGAAAAGACGGATCATTATTTCCAGTTGCTCTGTCAATATCTACAGCAATTTTGAATGGAAAGAGGAATTCTATAGGAGTAATACAGGATATTACAAACAGGAAGAGATCTGAAAAAGAAATATGTAAACTGGTAGATGAACTGCGATTTCAAAACAAGGTTGTAGAAGAAAATGCTAGTCAGCTAGCTGAATCCGAGGCCAAATTAAGAGATGCTATTATTGCGAAAGATAAGATGTTTTCTATTATTGGTCACGATCTAAGAGGCCCTGTAGGAACAATGTCAAACCTTTTGCAAATTCTAAAGGAGGATTTCAACTCTTCAACACCCAAAGAGAATATGGAGATTATTGATTTGGTAACAAAATCTGCAGGGGAAACTTATCAGTTATTAGACAACTTGCTGACATGGTCAAGAACTCAAGGTTCTGGTGTTATGGTCAAGAAAGTAAGTAATCAATTATCTGAAACTGTGAATGATGTGGTCAGCAAACTTAATCTTATTGCAAAGAGTAAATTCATAATGATTTTCGCATCAATTGATAATACATATAATGTTTTATTTGATATGGAAATGTTGAAAGTTATAATAAGAAATATTGTCTCAAATGCTCTTAAGTTTACGGATCAGTTTGGAGTTATAACCATTTGTGCCAAAGAAGAAGGGGATAATATAATACTAAGTGTGACAGACACAGGCGAAGGTATGAGTAGTAAATTATTAGATAACTTGTTTAAGTTAGGAGTCGACAACTCAACTCGCGGGACTGCAGGGGAGAAGGGAACAGGTCTTGGTCTATTGCTCTGCAAAGAATTCATTGATAAAAATGATGGCAAGATCTGGGTTAAAAGCGAAGTTGGAGTAGGTACGACATTCTATGTGTCACTACCAAAAACAAAAGCTGACTGAAACATATTTGTTTATGATCTAGATTTGTTATAATTTTAATTAATGAAACTAATTTTTAGAACTATTGTCACATTGATTGTGCTCATGTTTTCTTTTCTTTGCTATCACGCGGTTTATCTTTACTTCCTCTTTCCATGGAAAGCTGACAAATTATATTTCAGCGAGCCGATCACAGATTCTGATGCAATAGTTTTTCTTGCAGCAGGCAGAGACCGTTATAATTATGCTATCAAATTATTCAAAAGCGGCGATGCAAAAATGCTATTCATGCCCGGTGAGGGAGTAGGGACAGGATATCGGTCATATATCCACAGAAAGAACAGAGAAAACGATATTAGATCAAACTATTACGAAGGTGGCATTGTAAATACTACCTATGATGAAGCGATAGAAACAAAAAAGTTCGTGGAAAAACGTGGGCTAAAGAAAATCATCTTGGTAACCAGCGGATATCACAGTTATCGTTCTCATTGGATATTCAGCAAAGTAATGCCGGGCATCGACATTATTTCAGCTCCTGTAAATAAAAACGGCGACAACTGGCCTCCAGACAAAGAATTATTTGAACTCGAGCAATATAAATTCCTCGGCTATTATCTCCAATACGGCTGGCGATTTTATTAACTGCCACTCCCATCATTCTCCTTTCGAAATATCAAATATTCCGGCTCCTTGAAATCATCCCTAGAAAGTATCGATATATACATGTGGGGGGGGGTATCAATGAATACGCCCATAAAAAAAGGAGAAAAGCTATGTCTATGTTTATTATGCCTACGAGATTACCGAACAGCTTGATTTTTAAGAAGCCATCAGCGCTTCCACCGCTTCATCCGCTACCACCGCAACCTGATCGACTACGTGGTTATATCAGGGAAGGTGAGAAAACGTATAAGGTAGAAGCAGGGGATACTCTTGAATCTATTGCCGATGATAATTATGAAACCAGCGTCGAGGAGCTGATGAAACTGAATCCACAAATCTCGAATAAGGATTTAATATTCGAAGGGCAAGATATACTCGTACCAAACTGGATATTTGTAAATCGGTCATATTTTTTAAAAGAAGATGAAGAAAGTATTTTGGAAATGAATGAAAGTCTGTGGAAAATGAGGGAATCTATCGAAATCCTCCCAGACTCTACAAGCATTGAAGAATTAAAAAGCAAGTAATTCTAAAAGCTTTCTTGTCTGCCGGCACTTTGATGAACAATTAGCTCATCGAAGTGTCGGTTATTAGTCCCTCTCCCTTTGGGAGAGGGAAGGCCGAAGGCCAGGGTGAGGGTCCAAAAAACCAAGTTCTGCTATAATATCCATATGCAGCAAACCATCAAGAATTTGGAGCAGTCACTTATCGCAGACTTATCAGTCGCAACAGATGCAAAGTCCGTTGAGATCGTCAAAAACACATATAGCGGCCGCAAAGGTAAGATTGCTGAACTATTCTCTCAACTTGGTAAAGTTCCAGCTGAAAGCAAAAAAGAAGTAGGCGCTCTCCTAAATGGGCTAAAGACAAAGGCAGAGACCTTAATAAAGGAAAAAGAAGCTTCATTTCAAGATCAAAAACAAACAACAAAAACGGATGCCTTTGATGTTACGTTACCTGGAAAAAGAATAAACAAGGGGCATCTCAGCATATTAACTCAGGTGATGAATGATCTTATCTCTGTATTCTCATCAATGGGATATGTGATCGCACAAGGGCCTGAGATAGAGTCTGATTATTACAACTTCGAAGCACTAAACATTCCTGCCGATCATCCTTCAAAGGATATGTGGAGCACTTTTTATGTTGGAGATCATAAATTATTAAGAACGCATACTTCACCTGTTCAAGTCAGGTTCATGGAAAAGAATAAACCTCCATTTGCAGCAATATTTCCGGGAAAGGTTTACAGACGTGACGGAGCTGATGCAACACATCTTCCTGTTTTTCATCAGCTTGAAGGCTTGGCCGTCGGTGAAAAAATTACAATGTCTGATCTCAAAGGAACATTAACAGAATTTTTACGCAGAATATTCGGGACAAAGCGCAAAGTGCGTTTTAGACCAAGTTATTTTCCGTTTACAGAGCCTTCTGCCGAAGTTGATGTAGAATGTTTTGTTTGCAGTGGGATGGGCTGTCGTCTTTGTAAAAACACAGGATGGCTGGAGATCCTAGGTTCCGGGATGGTAGATCCAAATGTATTCAAATCCGTCAATTATGACACCGAAAAGGTTAGTGGATTCGCATTCGGCATGGGAATCGAACGTATCGCGATGTTAAAATACGGAATTGACGACATCCGTTTGTTTTTTGAAAATGATTTACGTTTTATTAAACAATTTTGAAGTATTAATGTAGAGCCACGCCATGGCGTGGCTTTGCTGAAAAAAGGATAATATATGAAAATCCCTATGGAATGGTTAAAAGATTTTGTTGATATCGATGAGAATATTGATAAAATAGCAGAGAAATTATCAATGTCCGGTACAGAGATTGCATCAACAGAAAACAATGTTCTGGAAGTAGAAATACTCCCAAACAGAGGTGATTGCCTTTCTGTCATCGGTATTGCACGGGAAATATGTGCAACATTCAAAAAATCAATAAAAACACCTCAAATTGATATTTCCGAATCAAAGGACGATATAAAAACCCTAGCATCAGTAGAAATTCATGATAATGATCTGTGTCCTAGATATATGGCAAGAGTTATTTCAGGAGTTAAGATATCAGAATCTCCCGAATGGTTAAAAAACAAATTGATCTCTGCCGGACAGCGACCTATAAACAATATAGTTGATGTCACAAATTATATTATGCTCGAGTGTGGTCAGCCTCTTCATGCCTTTGATCTGGACAAGCTTGGCGGAAAAAAGATTGTTGTTAGGAGAGCAAGAGAAAAAGAACAGATAACAACTCTTGATGAACAGGAGAGGACATTATCAACAAATGATCTTGTAATTGCAGATGCAGAAAAACCTGTTGCCCTTGCCGGCATAATGGGTGGGAACAATAGTGAAGTGTCCGATTCAACAACAAATATCCTTCTTGAATCTGCTTTTTTCAATCCTGTAGCAATAAGCAAAACTTCAAAAGTTCAGAAAATTAGATCAGAGGCTTCTGCGAGGTTTGAAAAAGGCATCGATTTTGCCAATGTTTCAAAGG
>CAZWKB010000035.1:5987-7083 GCA_964633925.1 uncultured bacterium | reverse complement strand
ATAAAGCTGCTGCTTTGATGTCCCAGGTATCTGGCGGTAAAATTGCAAAAGGCGTAATTGATATAAAAGAAAATGACAGAAAACCAAAAGAAGTAGTTCTCAGGCTTGACCGTATACCTCAGGTTTTGGGCATAGAAATTCCAAAAGAAGATGTCCTTCAAATATTAAAAAGCCTTGGTTTTGGAATAAAAGATGAATTGCCAATTCCAAAAGATGCAAGATTTTCATCGCATGATCAGGTTGTTACAGTCACTGTTCCACTATATAGGGCAGGGGATATTGAAAGGGAGATTGATCTTATAGAAGAAATAATAAGGATATACGGTTATGACAAGATCAACACCACATTTCCTTTTATCCAAGGACAAACAACGGATAATGATAATCTTCTTGTGGCAAAAGAAAACTCCATAAAAACAATTCTTACAGGATCAGGTTTTAATGAGGCAAAGACATATAGCATGATCGGCGAGAAATTATTTAAAAAAGCCGGCATGAGCAGCGAAAAAGCAGTAAAAGTAACAAATCCTCTTGTAGAAGAAATGACCCATATGCGTACTTCTCTTATTCCTGGTCTCCTTGAATCTGTAGAGCATAATATAAAAAGGCAGATGAGCGATGTCTCCCTTTTTGAAATAGGAAAAATATTTTCAATTAGCAATGGAGAGATAATAGAGAAACAATGTATCGGAGCTGTCATCACAGGGACCATATGGGATGGAATGATAAGCAATGAAAAAACAAAAGAAGACATGTTGTTCATGAAAGGGATCGTTGAGGATCTTCTCGAACTATACGGAGTGACGGATATACAATACAAAAATTCTTCAGACCATCTTTTACCAAATGGTGCAGAAATATTCATCAATGGACAGAAAGCAGGTTTTGTAGGAATATTAAGAGATGATATTAAGGCAAATTTTGATATCATTGCTCCCGTTTATTTATTCCAGATAGATATAGATGTTTTAGGCACAATAAAACAATCACAAAAATATTTCAGAAGTATTCCAAAGCTTCCTTCAGTCAGGCGTGATATTGCAATGTATCTTCCTGCTGATGTTACAAACGACAGTGTTATCAAGCTAATAAAAGA
>CAZWKB010000035.1:0-5977 GCA_964633925.1 uncultured bacterium | reverse complement strand
AGTTGTTCGATCGCTTTGTAGGCAAAGGCAAAATCAGTCATGCTTATAGTGTTATTTATCGTGATGCAAAGCACACTCTCACGGATGAAGCGGTAAATGAAGTCCATCAAAAGGTAGTAGATGGTCTTGTTAATGACCTTTGTGTTGAAATTAGAAAATAATAATGTAGGGGCGGGGATTGTCCCTGCCCTATAACTGGATCAAACATCATGCCACAAACCATTGATATCGAAATAACCCCTCAATTTAAAAAAGCTCTTGAGATAATAGAACATCAGGGAAAGAATGTGTTTGTAACGGGCAAGGCAGGCACGGGCAAATCAACTTTTCTGGATTGGTTAAGGGATCAGACAAAGAAAGACATCGTCGTTCTTGCTCCCACCGGAGTTTCCTCCATAAATGTAAAAGGGCAGACGATACATTCGTTTTTTAAATTTAAACCTAATATTAATCTAAAAAAAGTAAAGAAGGTTTCAAAAAAGTTCTCCGGCTCAATATACAAAAACCTGCAATTAATCATTATTGATGAAATATCAATGGTAAGAGCTGATCTTCTGGATTGTATGGATAAATTCCTTCGCCTCAACGGTCCGTCTTCAAAAAAGCCTTTCGGTGGTATACAAATGGTGTTTATCGGAGATCTCTATCAACTGCCGCCTGTTGTAACGACTCTCGAAAAGGAATTATTCAGCAAAGTATATGAGAGTCCCTATTTCTTTGATTCCAAGGCATTTGCATCAATAGAAATGGAATTCATAGAACTTGATAAGATATTCAGGCAAAAGGACGAAGACTTTATCGCAATGCTCAATGCATTTAGAAATAATTCCGTCACGGATTCACACATTGAATTTATCAATACAAGATATAGTGCAGATCCTTTCAAAAAGAATAAGGCAGGCGGGATAAATGTTTGCCTGACAGCCACAAATAAAGAATCGGCAACGATAAACGAGAGTGAGCTGAACAAGCTAAAAGGGGAGCCGACTATATATAATTGCGAAATGGATGGTGATGTAGATCAAAAGAGCATGCCAACACAGCAGCAGTTAAAACTAAAGCTGGGCAGTCAGGTTATGATGTTAAACAATGACAAATTTGGCAGATGGGTGAATGGAACGCTTGCAAAGATCCTTGAATTGAACAAGGATAATGTGATGATTGAGCTCGAAGACGGTAATGCTCATGAAGTGGACCCCTTTGACTGGGAGATATACAATTATAATTATGATGAAAAATCCTCTTCCATAAAAGCCAAAGTGGTCGGTTCATTTATTCAGCTGCCGATGAAGCTTGCCTGGGCCATCACGATTCACAAAAGCCAGGGGCTCACATTTGATAAAGTTGTTATTGATCTCGGCCGTGGGATGTTCTCTCACGGGCAGCTGTATGTGGCTCTTTCACGCTGCAGAACGTTAAAAGGCATTACATTGGCCAGAAATGTGCGTAAAACCGATGTTTGGATGGACTGGCGCATACCAAAGTTCTTAACAAGATTTCAATATTCAAAATCTGAAAAAGCTATGCCTCTTGAAGATAAAATACGATTTATCGAAGATGCTGTCAGCAAAAAGCTGAAAGTCGAAATGACCTATTTGAAGGCAAGTGATGAAAAATCATCACGCATCATAACCCCGACGTTCATCGGTGAAATGGAGTATAAAGGCAAAAAATATCTTGGAATGTCAGGTTTTTGCCATATGAGATCTGCTGAACGTGTCTTTAGGGTCGACCGCATCCTCGAAATATCCTCCACAACTATATAAACTTTCTAACTTTACAAACTCTCTGAAATCTTCCCCGCTTTTCTACGATATATAACTGTTATGGGTACATTTTTAAGGACGGCTTTAACTGAAAATCAGATAAACAAAAGACTGTTTTCTATACAGGAATGTTTGAGGGTCTTTACCCAAACTCCTGAATATTCTCGATGTCCTGATATTGTTGAAGCAATGGTTGATAAGATACATCCAAACAACATGCCGGACATAGATTTTATGCTGGAGAATTGCACTTCATCAAAGCTGTTTAGTGATATTAAAATAGATAAATGCGATCTTCCTGAATTTTGCAAAGAGGTAGAAAATCGTGTTGATATATTTAATGATAGGGTTAATGATTATTCGAACAAAGATCTGTTTAACCTTCTGGTTGATTCGTCAAACTGGTTTGGGTACATCTCCTCATTAAAATATGAGTCTTTTAGCAAATCTTATTTTAAGTCAAATCTGCCGTGGATAACGAATGATATTTGTAATTCCTTATTTGAAAAATCAGCAGATGGTCTGCTAATTGCAAAGTCCAAGGTAATAGACAGGATAATGGGCCTGGCTATTGATAACAGAAAACAGCTGGATCTGTTAAACTTTATTTTAGAGCACAAATATTCTACCAGTGCATTTTCTCATGTCATAAATGCAATAGTCATTAATGGATATGTCAGATTTTCAGGAGAGAATAACAAAAAGGAATATGATGCATTCAATGCATACACATTCCTGTTGATGTTTAATATGAAATTGTGTTCTTTTAATACATTGATGGGATATCAAACAAACCTCATGATAGAGCAGATCCTTGATCCTGATAAACGAGATGTTTTTTCTCGTCAGTTTGATTTGGCGGGGAGCTATTTACAGTCGATGAAGTCTAATGTTCTATATTCAAAGTTTATTATGGAGAGATGGCTTCATTTACTCAATAATTTGCAGAATTCGATCGACACCAGGATGTCTTCTGATAATTTCAGAAAATATATGAGCATTCAATCAGAAAACTTTAACGCGAAATATCTTAATGATCTGAAGACAAACAGGTACTTTAATGCTATCAGCACGTGCTTTATGGATTATTGC
This sequence comes from uncultured bacterium, assembly GCA_964633925.1. Classification (GTDB taxonomy): domain Bacteria; phylum Margulisbacteria; class WOR-1; order JAKLHX01; family JAKLHX01; genus CAZWKB01. The sequence continues at coordinate 3,119 of CAZWKB010000035.1, read as the reverse complement.
AAAGAAGATTCCATTCAGGATATGATAATTGGTTTTTATAAAAGAAATTTATTCAATGGAAATTCTTTGCTGGACAAAGTAGAAAGAAACGATCTGGAATATCTTAAATTCCACAGCGTAATCAGAATATCTGAATATAGTGTAAATACTGAATGTTTCAGGAATGGTTTTTACAAGGTTCACACCTTAAAGATTGCAAATACTTTTGGAGAACCGCGAGTGAGGCCGTCTTCTTTCATTAGTGGAAGGGCTCTTGACTTGATGACTCATGAAACTGACCAATATTATAAAAGGGCAATTGAAAAACAAATTCCAGTGTTCGGATATGGTATCAGATACAAGACTCAGCCTCCTTTTGTATTGTTCCCCGTTGTCCAAAATGGTGAGGTGCGTAAGATCTACTGGTTCGCGCCGGATATTGAGGTTGAAGATGGGAGCAATTAAAGCCGGTTGTTTAAATCCTACGATTCCGTCTGCCATTTTGAATGGAGCCTCTCTCATTACGACCGATATCCAGAGAGATAAGAGACTTAACTCAATATGGACAGGGCAGCAGGTTTTTTCCCAAACGCCGGAATATGAGCAGTGCCCGGATTTTGTTCAAGCTCTTGAAGATAAGATATGTCCTGATCATATGCCTGATATAGATTTTATGATGGAGAAATGTACTTCTTCAAGGATGTTTAACGGTATTTCCATTGATAAAGACAATCTTTCGCAATTCTGCAAAGATGTTGAATATAGATGTGATATGTCACAGTATAATCTCAGGACTTTTTCAAACAAAGAGCTTTTCGACGCAATTGTAGATTCGTCAAATTGGTTTGGATATATATCTTCCTTAAAGTATTGGGACATTAATAGTCGTGATCTGAATTCAAATATTCCATGGATGACGCCGGAAATATGCGGGAACATTTTTAATGAATTGCCGGACGGAAGGCTTTCTACAAAAACAAAGGTGATTGAAAAGATTATCGATCTTGATATCGAAATGAACAAACGTGCTGAATTATTGACGTTTATCTCTAAATACAAGAGTGAAACAGGTGCTTTTTCTCATTCAATCATTTCTATAGTTGATCACGGTTTTTTTAGATTTGTAAAAATGGAGAACAGGAAAGAACAGGCTGCTTTCAATTTGTATACATTTTTATTAATGTTCAACATGAAATTATGTGCATTTAATTCATTAATAGGCTATCAGTCAAATGTCTTAATAGATCATGTAATTAATCCACAATACCGTTCGCAAAGCTCGAGACATTTCGATCTTGTTGGGGAATATTTAAATAAAATGAGCGGCAGTAAAAGTTATTCAAAATTTATTATGGAAAGATGGCTTCATTTACTTTCAAATGCACATGATTATTATGAGAGTGTAGATTCTTTGGATTGTTTTAGGGAGTTTATGGGGATTCAATTACCAAGTTTTAATGATAAATATAGTAAAGAAATAGCATCAAACAGATATTTTAAAGCAATAAGGAATTATTATTCAGATTGTATTGCCGAACATTCCGTAAAAAAATCGATAGTGGATTTATATAGAGATAATTTCTTTGATGGTGACTCGCTGGTTGAAAGCGTCAAGAAGAACGATCCTGATTTTTTATCATCTCATAATTCAATAAGAGTATCGGAGTACAATGTAGGGCCTATGGAATGGACAGAACTTTTTCAACGAACATTCACAGTTCAGCTAATAAACTGGTATGGAGAGCCCCGTAAAAGGCCGTCAACATTTATGAGCAACAGGGTTCTCGATGTAACAAAACAGGAAACTGATCAGTTTTTTATGCAGGCAATAAAGAATCAGACTCCCGTATTCGGGTATGGGATCAGATACAAGACTCAGCCGCCATTTATATTATTCCCGATCGTCCAAAATGGTCAGGTCAGGAAACTTTTCAATATTGAGATGTCAAATTATTGGTTCGCGCCGGATATTCGAGTTGAAGATTATCAGTGAAATTTTCCGCGTTGTTTGCCGATAAATGCTCGTAATGAAGTTTGCCAATGAGCATAGTTCTTAAAAGGAGAATTTAATAATGGGGCCGTCAATTTCAGGCGCAGGGGTAAGAGTAAGTATTAATTCATTTAACCGATCAATTAATCCGATAAGATTTGCAAACACACTGTTGCATCCGGAGTCGGCGTTTAGAGCTGCTGAAAAGCTTTCTAATTTGGCCAAGGAAGTAGCTGTAAATTATTCTTTTGTAGCCAATGAAATTCAGGCAGCAAGAGAATTAGAGATGCCGGTTTCCACTGTAGAAGAACTTGGTTTTTCTGATGCTTCTAGCATATTAAAAAAAGCCGGGGTTGAGCGTGTTTGGCTTCCACAAGGAATGAATACTAACGATATTGAATATATTCTTAAGGTTTTGATGACAAAGTCTCTTTCTGGAATAAAAAATACATTGGGTGGTATTGGTTGTAAAGTGGAGATCGATAAGGAGGCTCTCTATTATAAAGGGTTTATGTTTTATAAGGCAGCTCTGTCTCAGAATGGTCTGTTTCGAGAAAGTCTATATTCTATGGCAATAAAGGCTTTCAGCAAGGAACTTGAGAATGATCCTGAGAATGTAAATGCTCTTATTATGAGAGGGCTTACAAAAATACACAAAAAAAAATATAGTGAAGCAATAGTGGATATCAAGAAAGCAACAGAACTAGATCCCAAAAATGCAGTGGCATATAACTATATGGGGCTTGCTAAGTTATTGAAATATCAATACACAAATGCGATAGAGGATTTTAGCAAATCAATAGAAAACGATACTAAATATGCTGATGCTTATAGGAACAGATCTCTGGCGTTTGTAGGGCTAATGGATATGAAAAACTTCCATGCTGATTTATCAAAAGCAAAAAAGTATGATCATAATACGTCATTACAATATGTTGTCGGAATGGCAATCAGTATAATCATAAAGAGCGGCTCTATATTTAAGGCGTCGGACTTTGATGCGAAAATATATAAAAATCCTGATGATCCATGGGCATATATCAATCGTGGTATTGTTGACATGATAAACAAGAATTATTCTTCAGCTGAATGGTTTTTTTATCGTGGACAGGATCTTGATCCGGACGTTGACCCTTTACTCAAGTCATTA
>CAZWKB010000034.1:0-17782 GCA_964633925.1 uncultured bacterium | reverse complement strand
GCAAAACAGACAAAGAAGATGATTGAGTTAAAAAAACAAATCAAAAGCGAACAAACCAAATTAAAATCTTTAATTGGTTGAAAAAAAATCAAATGCAAGTTTTGTGCTTGTAAAACTGATAAGACATATATGGGAAGAAACATAAATAATGGCGAAAGGAAGATAAATGTAGCATGAGAAATATAATTAAGGGTTTTGTCGGGGGGGTTTTGTTTTTGATGTTTGGCACGATTGGAACTTCATTCGCAGATATTCCTCATTCAATGACATATGTAGGAACGATAGCTAACGGAACTCATACATTTAATGCAAGATTTACAGAAGGTTTAAATAACACGAATAACAATAATGATATTGCTGGCTTTTCTCAAACATTTTCACCTGTTGTTGTAACAAACAACACTTTTTCGCTGTTAATAGAAAACATTCCGACATCAATATTTTCAAATTCATACGATGATGTTTATCTAAAGATATTAAGTGCGGACGCAACCGTTATCGATAACGTAAAGATAACAAGCGTAGGATATGCATTCAAAGCCTTGATGGCAGAGTCAGTTGAAGCCAGTGGATCTACAGGAGAAGTTCAGTTCAAAGGATCAGAAGGTGGGTTGAGCAGTTCATCTAATTTTAAGTATTATACCGCTACAAACTCAGTAAAGATGGGGGCTGGAGCGACTGCTGCTACAGGAGATAATTCTGTTGCATTTGGTAATGGATCTAGAGCAGTAGGGGCAGGTTCAGTTGCATTTGGGACGTCTACTAACGCTAATGGGGATTATTCTTTTGCAAGCGGTTCTTCGAACAATGCCAATGGGGATTATTCAACAGTCTTTGGAGGATGGAATTCTGTAGAGGGTCAATCTTCTTTTGCTGTTGGAAGCAACTTAACCATTAGTGGGGATAACACATTAGCAATGGGAAGCAATTTTGAATATAGCATACCAAACTCTCTTGCCATAGGATTTGGAGAGACAACAGATGATTCGCCAATTTTTGTGGCAAAAGGGCATTCTTATAATGGAAGTGTTGGAATTGGAACTACGGATGCTCAACAGAGACTATCAATAGCAAGTGACGGATCAACAGGAGCAACGCTTGGAATACAGGGGACAGGAAATGGCTACACTGTTATTAAAGGAGGAGCTCAGGGAAATAACACCTATACATACACTCTTCCAACTGCAATAGGAACAAATGGACAGGTAATGACTTTAAGAAATGTTAGTGGTTTTACTGGAACCCTAAGCTGGGAACCCTTAACGGGAGGAGGATCTGGAGGAGTTTCGACCGTTGGAGTAACGGCCCCAGTAGTAAACACAGGAACCGCAGCAGATCCAATTATTGGATTGGGCGCATATACAAACGGGCAGTTGTTAATTGGAAATGCAGCAAACTCATTAACAAAGGCAACATTGACTGCAGGGATAGGGATAGGGGTAACAAATGGAGACGGTTCGATAACATTAGGATTAAACCCTGCCCCAAGTGGAACAAACACATATTTAAAATATGATGGAGCAAATTTGAGTTGGGCGGCAGGAAGTTATACACATCCAAATCATAGTGGGCATGTGGTATCAGCAGGAGATGGATCAACAACAATACAACCGAATGTAATAACAACGGGTATGATAATTGATGGGCAAGTACAGACAAATGATATTCAGAACAATGCAGTAACAAAAACAAAATTGTCTGCAACGGGAGGAACGGCAGGGCAAGTATTAAAGGTTGATTTAGCCGGAACTGGTTTAGAATGGGGAGCAGGAGGAGGATCTGGAGGAGTTTCGACCGTTGGAGTAACGGCCCCAGTAGTAAACACAGGAACCGCAGCAGATCCAATTATTGGATTGGGCGCATATACAAACGGGCAGTTGTTAATTGGAAATGCAGCAAACTCATTAACAAAGGCAACATTGACTGCAGGGATAGGGATAGGGGTAACAAATGGAGACGGTTCGATAACATTAGGATTAAACCCTGCCCCAAGTGGAACAAACACATATTTAAAATATGATGGAGCAAATTTGAGTTGGGCGGCAGGAAGTTATACACATCCAAATCATAGTGGGCATGTGGTATCGGTAGGAGAGGGATCAACAACAATACAACCGAACGTAGTAGCAACCGCAATGCTTCAGAATTCCGCAGTAACAGCGGCAAAGTTATCGCCGACACCTGTGGTTGTTAGTTCGTATTTAAAGACAGATGCATCGGGTAATCTTGAATGGGGATCCGGCGGTAATGAATCGACGACTGCATCAAATATTGGTGCAGGCATAGGGGTTTACAATGCTGCGAGTGTGTTGCCTGCTCTTCAGTTTAAATCATTAGTTGCAGGAACGAATGTGACATTAACAGAGAATGCCGGTGATATTACAATTTCCTCAACCGGCACTGCAGGCGACAGATACAAAACATTTACAACTGATAATTTAAATAACATCTCAAATGGAGTTTCACGCACTTTTAGAGTTGCATCAAATTTAGCATACACTTCTGGTCAGTACGCTTTAGTTTCAAAAACAGGGACGAATCCTCTGACATACATTGTTGGCAAAGTTTTAGCCTACGATTCCCCAAGTGGTCGCATGGATATTTATGTTGAGAGATATAACGCAGCTGCCGGGGCAAGTTATGTAGGACAGTGGGATGTAAATCTCAGCGGTACTGTTGATAAATATAAAACTTTCTATTCTGGAGCTCTTGACACATCAGCTTCTCCATTAAGATTTACGATAGAACCTAATTTGGCATATACAGCAAATCAGATAATGATAATCTCATACAGATCAAACCCATCAATCTTCTTCTATGCATCCGTTAATACATACAATCCTTTAAATGGAGATATCGATGCAACGGTAACTTACAGAATGGCTAATCAAGCTGGCCTTTGGGATATCAATCTCTCTGGTGCTGTAGGTCCTGCAGGGGCTACAGGGTTAAGAGGTCCTGCCGGAGCTAATGGTAACGATGGGGCGACAGGAGCAACAGGAGCAACTGGGGCGCAAGGACCTGCCGGAACAACATCTGTTGTTGATGAATGGGGGACGGCTGCAAGTGGCCTAGCAAACTATTTTCCAAGATGGTCAAATCCCACAGGATCAAGTCTTACACAAAAATCCAGAATGTGGCAAGATCCTTCAACCGGTTATATTAAACTTGGGATGACGACAACTCCTTTGACTACAGATAACAGCAAACCTCTCGCAATTTTGGAAATTGGAGATAGCCATGTTCAGGCAGCCACCTATAGAGCCTTATGGTCTACAAGTGGCCCACAGGATGGGATCTTGTTTACAGGATTACCCACAGATACCGACAACTTATATGTGGGATTGATAGCTCCTGATGATCAGACTTCGACAAATTCTACAGTTGGTAAAGTTTCTACAATAATATTTGGAGATAACCGTCCCGGCAATGATGCAACTCCTGGACCGTATTTGTCAATTCAAGATAACAATCATGGAGAGAGTCTGGGCATTAGAGAGTTGTTGAGAATAGAATCAAAATCCGAGGCTACTGGTGGATTTGTTGGGATAGGAACTGCAATTGAAAGACCTAATGATGCAAGGCCAAAAGAACAGCTGGAAATAACAAAAAATTTCAGAATGAAACCAACAGGGAATGTAGTATTGGGCAAAGCAACAGAGGGAGTAATTTATCAAGATGGAACAAGATATCTTCATAACTATGGCAACTATATGCACAATGTGTTTTTAGGATATGAAGCAGGTAATTTTACAATGACAGGGGCCTTTAATATGGGTTTTGGCGCCTTCTCTCTAAATCAGATAACTGCTGGTGAGAATAACATCGGGATAGGGTCTCGGGCATTACAGGATTTAGGAACCGGAAGCGATAATATAGCTATAGGGAAATCTTCAAATCAGGGAGGAGCTCCTGTTTCATTTCTCCCAAGAGCATTTGGTTCAAGAAATATCTCTGTAGGCAGTCAGACTATGTCACAAAATATTGTAAGCGGATCAGATAATATTGCAATTGGGGATTCCTCTATGTCATTTCTTTCGAACGGTGAAGATAATATTGGAATAGGAACCAATGCAATGTTGAATGTTCAAGGCTTCACCCACCCTACTAATACTGAAAGCAGTGTAGGATCTCATAATATTGGAATAGGAAAATCCGCATTACAAGGAAATGCTTCTGGGATAACCGGATCAATGAATGTTGGGATAGGTAGATATGCAATAAGTGATTTATCATCAGGCAAACAAAACGTAGCCATAGGAGATTCGGCTTCATTTAGGCTAACAACCGGAAATTCCAATACGGCAGTGGGAGACTCGACGATGCAGAACGTAAAAACGACAGCTGGAAACACTGTTGTTGGAGCTTCTGCGGGGTTTCATTTTAACGGTGACTACAACACTTTCTTAGGTTATAAAGCGGGATATGGTAAAAATATTGGAGCCGGAAATCTTAATTCAAGAGTTGGTAATAACAATATCGGAATCGGAGCTAACTCGTTATATAAAAACGAGCAAAGTTCAAATAATATTGCGATAGGTTATGATGCAATGAATGGCATTCAATGGGATACTGCTGGCAAAAATATTGCTATAGGAAATTCGGCTATGTTAAATGTTAGCGGTACCCATAATGTTGTCATCGGAGATTCTGCATTGCAAAGTGATGATTTTAATCGAGCAGATGATTCAACGGATTTTAGGAAAAATGTCACCGCAATTGGAGATGGAACGGGCAATAACAATTTTGGTGATGATAGTGTGTATATAGGATATAGAGCTGGGGCTTCGGTTCTTAGCGACTCCTTGGCTGTTGAAAGCAATTTTCATGATGCATATGATAACAAGTCAGATAAGGCAATTTTTATTGGTTATGGTGCAGGAACAAATGGCATTGGTAATGATGGGCAATATGCTAATGAAAAAAATATAGCTATTGGATATAATGCTTTTCAAGCATACGGTATGGCAGGTAATGCTGCAAACAACATAGCAATTGGAGAGCAAAGCTTACAGACGTTAGACCAAGGAATCGACAATGTTGCAATTGGTAGCAATTCCGGTTTTAATGTCTCAAATGGGAGTCGCAACGTTTTTATTGGTAAAAGTGCAGGGCCAATTGCCAGTAGTAGTGACGACAAGTTATATATAAACAACGCTGCTGGCATCCCTCTCATCTATGGAGATATGGGAACATCAAAGATGGTTGGAATTAATACTGATGCTCCAAAACCTGGACCAGGGGCAACAGCTGCCGATGGTTTGGATATAAATGGAGGTTTAAGGATAAGAAGCATTCCAAAATTTGATTATCCTGATGTTCTGGTTATTGATAGTTCCAATGTTGTTCATACTAGAACTCTTGACTCTCTTGTCAGTGGAGGTTCAAGCAAATGGTCTACAAGAGAAACTGCAGGTGTAACTACTTTGTGGAACAATACCGGAGATAGGGTAGGTATTGAGATTGAGACTGCGGAAGCGACATTAGATGTAAATGGAAACGCAAGAATAAGGGTTATTCCTCCCGGCGATGGGGCTATTTTGGTCGCCGATGCTTCGGGTTATATATACAAAACGGGGTACACTGTTGCTCAGTTAGTTGCTTTAATTAATACAGCCCAACAAACAGCAAACACTGCAAATGCTGCCGCTTTGGAAGCATCTGCCGCTGCCTTGGCTGCATCAACCAAAGCTGACGGTTATGCAGAAGCTATTGAAGATGCTAAAACCATTGCAGCGGATGCAAAAGAAGCCGTGGGAAAAGTGGATACAGCATCAATAACAGCTGCAAAGAATAATGCTGCATTAGCACTTGCCGGAGTTCAGGAGATACAAAATTATTTAATTTCATTGAATGCAATTCTTCTTGATTGTTGCAAAGAACAACAAGTAACTCCTCTTCCAGTAGACTGGAAGTTCAAAGGCAAATAAATGATCCGAAAAGTAATTAGTCCCATTGTGTTTTGTGCGTTGATTTCAGGTGCTTGCCTGGCATATACATTTGAATCTGTCTCAGTTGAAAAGATCAGAAGCAAGCTAATAAAGCCGGACTCATATTTTGCAATAATAGATGTCAGAGAAAAAGCGGATTTTGATCAAAATCATTTGCCGGAAGCCGTCAATGTGCCTTTTTCTTCACTAACAGAAGAAGCAACAAAAGTTCCTATAGATCGGGATCTATATTTTATTTGCTATGGCGGCAACCGCAGCAAAAAGGCTATAAGAGTATTTCAAGACTTCGGCTTTCCAAACAAAATGTTTAATATTGACGGGGGGATGTTGTCGTGGGAGTCAAATATAGGGATGGATTTTGTAACTGCTCAAGAACTTAAAAAGGCAAAAGATGCAGGTGAATTTATTATTGTTTTTGATATGAACAATCCCAAGGATTACGAAGCTGCCCACATTCCAGGTTCTGTTAATTTGTCTTTGCTTGCGACAGTGAACAAAGTGATCGTAGATAATATCAGTCTTGATAAAAACACAAAAATTGTGGCATATTGTGGGCGTGGATGTGGAGTCGCTTTTTATGGCGCCAGGAATTTAAAAAGATTCGGCTTTAAAAATATTTATGCATTACCAGACGGACTGGATGCCTGGATAGATAATGGATATCCGATACAAGTTTCGTAAATAACTGCTTTATTTATCCTGTAAGGATTTCAGTCTGTCTTTTGCAAACATTACAACTTCGCTGTTGTCTTTGCCGGATAATGCGATGAATGCTTTGTAGGAATTGATGATATCTCCTTTAGGTTGATTTGTTTTTTCTTCAATAATGGCTCTATAATAATATGAATCTCTATAGTTTGGATTGATTTGATTCGCCTTATAGAAATGGCTTAATGCTGCTTTATATCCATTCTTGTCTCCCATAACTTCTTCAAGCTTAATAAAATTCATTCCTGCAAAAAAGAATAGTTCTGCATCGTCTGCGGAGTTAATATCAAGAGCTTTATCATATGCATTGTAGGCCGCTTCGTAGCTGCCGGTTGTATAATAGCAAAGACCTATTCCTTTCCATGCAAGATCAGATAACTGGTCACTGCTCAGAGCTCTTTTATAGCTTAGTATAGCTTCATCATAGTTATCAAGAGCATACAATGCCATTGCTCTGTTATTCCATGTGTCTTTTGAGTCAGGCTGTATTTTTACTGCCTCATCATAAGTTTTTACGGCTTCTTCATATTTACCCATAGAATATTGCGCCAGTCCTTTGTTGTTTAATGCATGAAAAAATAATGGGTTAATATTTAGTGCTTTATCAAAAGATTCAATTGCTGCTTTGAATCTCAGTGTTTTATACAGAGAAAATCCTTTGTCGTTCAATGCTTCTACATACTGAGGATCGATATCAAGTGCTTTGTTATAGCTTTCGATTGCTTCTTGATATCTTCCGGATTTGTTAAGCGCAAGCCCCTTGTAATACCATGCAGATTTGTTTTTCGGATCGATACTCAATGTCTTTTCAAATCCCTGAATAGATTTTTCAAATTGACCTGACGATCCTTGTTCAAAACCTTTTTTATACCAGAGAGTTTTTAAATTATCCTCTTGAGAAAAACTTCTTAGCTGAAAAGCCGATAAAAGCAATGCCAATACGTATACAAGCAAAAACAGTTTTCTCATGAAGATATTATACAATACTATCTCGAGCGTTTTTGTCGTTACGATAAAAGCTTAAAAAACTAAGCAACAAAGCCAAAAAAATAGGGGAATATATTGCGACAAAACTTATGCAAGTATTGCTATGTCCACCGCGAAGAGATATATATGAAGGTCAAAAAATGAAGAAAAGAAAATTATTCATAATAACGGTATTAGCTCTCCAGGCAATGCTTTCAAGTTTTGCATTGGCTGGAGTTGGATATATCTCTCAATATTATTCCTATAACAGTCAGAACATTAACTCCTCATCAATAGTTGAAGCATCTTCAGATAAAAAAACAGTAGTAACGGAAGCTTCAACTTTTGCAATTCTTTCTATTACCCCAAATTCAGGATATTCTACCGGCACTATAAATATAGACAGCATTATGGGCGCGGATCTTTCGGATATATCACAGGTTGTTCTGACCAAAGAGGGAGAGTCCGATATTGTTGCGACAAATATTTTGATTCCTTCTTCATATCAGATCAATTGCAAATTTGATCTGGTGGAAAAGAAGAAAGATAAATGGGACGTGAAGGTTATTAAGAATAACGGAACATCTGCTGTTTTATCACAAGGATTCACCATTAAGGAATATAGTCAGGCAGATGGAGTTGTTAATTATCCAAATCCTTTCAATCCTGCATCAGGGCCGACAAACATTGTTTATACATTGACTGAAGCAACAGATGTTGCCGTTCTTGTTTTTAACATTTCAAATGAGTTGATATGGAGAGGCAATTATGTTATGAATATGCAAGGCGGCATGAGCGGTGACAACAAAATTCAATGGGATGGATATTCATCTTTTGGTGATATGTCAGGTAATGGTGTTTACTTCTGCAAAGTAATAAATAAAAGAACCGGCAAGATGATTACGAAAGGTAAAATAGCGGTGCTAAAATGAAACACTCATCAATGTGGAATAATCTTGTAAGGACAACCCTAAGGTTGTCCCTGCCAATCGCCTTATCCCTACTTTTTACTTTCTACTTTCTCCCTTCTACTTGCCTTGCCTCCGTTTCCGAAGATCTTATGAAGATTGGGGTGGGTGCAAGAGTGATGGGAATGGGAAAGGCTTTTGTTGCTGTTGCCGATGATGGAAATTCAATGTTCATGAATCCTGCAGGACTTGCCGATGTCAAAGGATGGCAGATCAACAGCATGTATACAAATCTTCAGGAGGGAGAGCTCCCATACGTGGTTTTGTCAGGGATACGACCATTATGGAACGGTACTTGTGGGTTTGGAATGATTTCAACAGGGACGGGGCAGATAATTCAGACAGGCGTTCTTGGTAAGGGATATTTTGATTACAATAACAGTTTATTCTTCCTCTCTTACGCTACAAAAATTAGAGACAATGTATCGTTGGGAGCAAATTTAAAATACTTTAAACAAGGATTCTCAGGAGCAATTGCTCAGGCAGGAGAGGGTTACGACATGGATCTCGGTGTGAAATGTGACATTAACAAAAAACTTTCTGTCGGATTAAATCTTCAAAACTTACTCCCAACGAATATTTATTGGGCAGGTGGTGCTGTTGATGAAGTCCCAATGAATATCAAGGCAGGAGTTGCATATAAGGCATCAGATTCGTTGATAGCCGCACTTGATTTTGATATGGTTCAACAGGTAAACAGGCCAAGTACTTCTCATTTTGGGGTTGAATGGAGCGCCAATCAATTCCTGACAATAAGAGGAGGGTTTGATCAAACGGTAAGTGTTTCCTCCGGTGTTTTTACAAATCCAACAGCAGGTGTTGGGATTGGGTACGGGGCGTTTAAGTTGGAATATGCATATCATCCATATAATGATGGATACGAAAGCAGTGCTCATTTTGTCTCAATAATGATTGCGTCTAAGTAACACAATGGGTATCTCAGGTATTCGTCCGGTCGGAACAAATCCTGTTTCAGCCTCTCTCCCTTTTCGTGTTGGGCTTCCTGGCGAGCCAACTCCGGTACACACTCCTGCAGGCATAGAAGTCAGACGGCGTATACTGCGGAATTATGGGGTGGAAGTTCTTGACAGTGATGTTAAATTTTCAGGGGCAGAACTGCTGGTCATAGAAAAAATACTAAAGGATGTTAAGAAAAAAAAGCGTAATCACCTTATCGGTGTAAAAGAGATAGTTAAGAACAAAGAGATCAAGTTGAGGTTACTAAAAAGCATAATGGTGCATGCCGGAGGAGCTTATGTGGCAGAACAAAAAAGGGTTTACCTCTTTGATGATTTGCCGGAAGAACAAATATCTGAGGTGTTGATACACGAGATAGGGCATGCTGTTAATCATTTTAATGTTTCCTTTGAAAAATTTATGAATTTTATCATCAATAGCGGGTGGAATATGACAGAGATGAGGAAAGTTTTTTTTAACGGGAATGATCTTTATCAGTTTGGCACAAAAAAAATAGAAGTACCTCCTGAGCATTGGGCAAAAGTATGGGAGAGATTTAGTCTTAATTCACTATCAAAGGAGCAGGATGTATTTGGAGAGATCCTGATAAATCTTCCAAATAAGACAAAGCTCCCATGGGACAAAAACCCTCTTGAAAAGTTTGCTTGGGCATATGAATGGTTCTACAACAAGAACGAGTCCTTTAGAAAAATTGCTGATGAGACAAAACAAAAGGGAGATGCTTCTCTTGAAGAAGCCTATAACTTTATGAAAGACGAAGTCTTTACTCCCGAATGATCGAAGCTGCAATAACCCCATTTATCAGGAATGTTGACAATCCTTCCAGTGACCAAATGAGAATTAACGGTATTGGTATGTTGATGTAAAGAAAATAGGACAATCCTCCGGAAAGCCCGCTAATCATAAATGCTATCAGTCCAAAAAACAAGCCTTTTTTCAGAACAGAATTTCCTGGCAGGTTTTTCTTGATTAAAAGAAAAGATATTGCAAATAAACTCCATGTGAAGATGCCAAGTCCTATTGCCCAATAGTAAAATGTGATTGGGGGTGGCCCTGCATATGGCATCATGACCTTGCTCCAAACCTGAAAATAGTCAGGATTTGTATAAAAATCCATAAATGCCATCGAAACGGCACTATGAACTATCTGTGAAATAGCTGTCATTAATACGATTGAAATTGTAATCATCAAATGCTGTTTCATAACACTCTCTTTTCTTGATGCATTATACATAAATACCACGCTATTGACAAGCTCATTTGTTAGCGATATTATTAATAGGTGATGGAAACCAAGGAGGTGATATAATCCGAATCGCCATCATAAACGTGTTTTTGATATGTAGGGGTATTGGTGGAAACTAGGTAACTCTAATACTTTCGAATCTCAAGACCACGAACAACTAAAGATATTCGGAGAAATAAAAATGAAAAAAGCAATAGCAATGTTCGTATTATTCGGCTTTGTATTGACAGTTGCAAGTGCATCTTTTGCAAGAACCCTTGAAGAAGAAAAGCAGGCAGTCAGAGACTATCTGAAAGTTGTTGATGCAAAGATCGTTAAGTTCAGAAAGGCCGGACAAAAGGCAAAGGTTGCAGCAATGCAAGGCGAGAAGGCAGTAACCTTGAAAAGGTGGGAAGCGTTGAAAGCACAGATGGAAACAGCTGTAGCTCCAGCACCAGCACCTTGGACACCACCGGCTCCAGCTCCAGTAGCAAAGGCTCCAGTTGTTGCTGAACCAACATCCGCTCCAGTAGTATCAAAGGCCATGGGCATAGATCTTACTGGTAAGGTAGGTTTAGTAGCAGGAACTCTTGGTTATTCTATCAATGACATTCTTCCAGGAACAAAGGTTGTTGTAGGAGGTAGCTATGTAGCAGGGTCAAACACGACAAACAGCGTTGATTTCAAGGCTGTTAACCTGTCACTTGGTGCAACTTACGCAGTCACAGAATGGATGACATGGTCAGGGATACCAGGAAGCTGGTACGTTGGCGGAAACTTCTTATTGCCTGTTAAGGTCAGTGCCTCAAGAACAGGTAAATGGGGAGTTGAAGCAGTTGTAGGATACAATTACATGGTACCTGATTTTGGAACCATCGTAGCTGAGTTAGGTTATGCAGGGTTGAAATACTCTGATACCGATCCAGCACAAAAAGGTGTAAACCTTTCTGTTGGTTATGCTTACGGCTTCTAATAGTTCACTCTATTGCCTCTCCGCTTTTGCGGAGGGGCTTTTTTTTTGAGGAAAATTGCCTCATTCGAGAAATTGAATAATATATATTACTATGTTATTATTTTTACATTATAACCGACATGATCAACAACAAAAAAACAGCTTTCAAAAACGCATCAGTTTTTCCTTTAGTTGCACTAATTGTTATGATTCTATTGCAGGGGCAATTGTTAGCAAAAGACGATCTTTCTTCAAAGCAGGAGGAACTTAACAAAGTTTATAGAGAACTTCAACAGCGAAAAACAGAGCTTAGAGCAACAAGAGAAAAAGAAAAGAATGTTCTCCAAAGACTTGTGGTTATAAACAGGGAGATTACTAAAACGCAAGGTCAGCTGGATAGGGCGGAAACGCAGATAGATAAGAATAAACGCAAGCTGGATTTTTTGGGAGAATCATTGACGCAGGCAAAGAACAGACTCGAAAACAGGGGCGGGGTATTAAGATCTAGAGTAAGAGAAATATTCAAGAACAGGGACAATAATCTTCTTGAAATGTTGATCTCCTCAGATACTCTTGCAGACTTCATTAACAAAACATACTATTTCGAGAAGATTATGGGCAGGGATCTTAACCTTGTCAATGATATTACAGTAGAACACAAAAAAATTAATAAAGACAAAAATAATCTTGAAGATGTAACAGATGAGATACAAAAACTTGCAAAAGATATTGATGAAAAGAAGAAGTATATGGAGGTTCAGAAGGTTGAAAAAACGAAAGTTCGTGAACAGCTTGAAGATAGAATAAAAGAATATGAAAAACAAATTGCTGTTCTTGAACAAACATCTAATCAAATAGAGCAATTGGTAAGAAAGATGGTTGCGGAAAGAGCCAGTAAGGGAGGCAAATCAGTACAAAGTACAGGTAGTTTTATTTGGCCTCTGCAAGGAAGACTCACGGCTTTTTTTGGATCTACAAGGCATCCTTTTTTGAGAAGAGGTTATTCTCATACAGGGCTTGATATAGCAAATTCAAATGGGACCCCAATAAAAGCTGCAGATAGTGGAGAAATATTGTTCTCGGGTTGGTGGGATGGATATGGAAAAGCTGTTATCATTGATCATGGTAAGTCTATTTCAACTGTTTATGGCCATATGTCCAGAATCTATGTAGAAGTAGGTCAGAAAATTAAAAAAGGGGAGGTTATAGGATTGGTTGGTTCAACTGGGTTTTCGACAGGGCCTCATCTTCATTTTGAAGTAAGAAGAGACGGAGTTCCAAAAAATCCATTAAGCTGGCTGCCAAAACGATAATAATATGGAAAAGATAAAAGGGTTTTTTAAAAAAAAGAATATCAAAAAAATAATAGTAGCTACTATATTGATTGTTGTTTTTGCAAATATTGGTAAGGTCAGGGCTGTTGATGAGCTCAATAGTAAGCTTCAGGTCTTTTTTCAGGTAATGGAAATATTGAAGAGTGATTATGTTGAAAAGAATTTAGATGATAAAAAACTTGTTTATGGGGCTATCAAAGGAATGCTTGAATCTTTGGATGATCCATACACAAGATTTATGGAACCTACATCTTTTAAAGAAATGAAATCTCGTATGGCTGGGACATATTTTGGTATTGGTATTTATATTGGTATGAGAGAAAAAAAATTGGTTGTCATTTCTCCGATAACGGATACTCCGGCATATAAAGCCGGTCTTATGGCAGGGGATTTTATTGTATCTATTGATGGCAAGGCAACAAAAGACATGGCTCTTGAAGAAGCTGTCAGTAAGATCCGAGGACCTGAAAACACGACTGTTAAGATTGGGATAATACGTGATGAAGATACAAAGGAACGAATCTTTCCTCTTGTAAGGGCCAAGATAGTGGTAAAAAGCGTTGAAAAAAAGATGTTAAAAGATAATGTTGGGTATATCAAACTTAATACGTTTGAAAATATTAATGAAAGCGGAGAGATGCGTAAAGCGATTAAATTTTTAAAAGAGAAAGATGCAAAAGGATTAATAATTGATGTTAGAGGTAATGGCGGCGGCCTTCTTTCTAATGCTGCAGAAACATCTAGTATGTTCTTAAATAAGGATTCTGTAATCGTATATACGGTAGATCGAAATGGCAATAAGGATGCGATAAAATCGTCCGGAGATAAGCTTTGGCCTGGACCAACGGTCATTCTTATAAATGAAGGAAGCGCGAGCGCCAGCGAGATCCTCGCAGGCGCATTAAGGGATAATAATGTTGCAACTCTTGTGGGCGGACATTCCTTTGGCAAAGCATCTGTGCAAAGCGTAAGGCAGCTCAGTGACGGTTCTGCTGTATTGGTGACAATAGCAAAATATCTTACCCCTGCAGATCATGACATTTCAAAAAAGGGAATAAATCCTGATATATCTGTGGAAGCAACGGCACAAAAGGGCAAGAAAACTCTTACGATTTCTGAAGAGGCTGAATTGTTAAATCCTGACATGAGAAATCTTAAGAATGATATTCAGCTCAAGACTGCTGTTGATGTGCTTAAAGAAAAAATCAGGAAGGGAAATTATGCAAAGTAATATGAAAGTCGATATTTCAAATATGATGGGACTTGTAGATAATTTTCCGAATATGTTAAAAGAAGTAAATATTATAGCCAAGGAAATGGATTTGTCTTCTATTGTGGGTCCTGTAAAGAATATCGTAGTTATTGGTATGGGAGGATCTGCTTTTGGTGGGGATGTTATTGTAAAACTGCTTCTAGATAAAACAAAATTGCCGGCTTATGTAGTGCGTGATTATAAACTGCCGGAGTTTGTCGGTAGTGACACTTTAGTCATTGCTGCGAGCTATTCAGGGAATACGGAAGAAACTTTATCGTCATACGATAATGCAATAAAAGTCGGGGCAAAGATCTTTGCTATAGCCTCAGGCGGAAAATTGCTTGAACTATCCAAAAAGAACGGGCATCCTTATGTCGTTATTCCGGGAGGGCTGCCTCCAAGGGCCTCTTTGCCTTATCTTCTGGTCCCGATGCTCTATGCAATACAAAAGATGGGGATATACACAAATTCTGAGGCAGAGCTTGCCAAGGCAATGGTTTTGCTGGACGAACTTAAAGCACAGTATAATCCTGAGTCGAATGAAGAAAATAATCTGGCAAAGCAGATAGCAGCAAAACTTGTCGGGAAAATCCCTGTTGTTTTTGGCACTGCGTCAGGAAGCTTTGTTGCCGCATACAGATGGAAAACGCAATTTAATGAGAATAGTAAAGTTACTGCTTTAATCAACTCTTTCCCTGAGCTCAATCATAATGAGATAGTCAATCTTGCAGACCCTGCAAAAAAAGAGAACTTTGTTGTGGTCTTATTGTCGGATCATAATGAAAACGAGAGAACAAAAGCAAGAATAGATATCACAAAAGCAATATTGATAAAAAAGGGAATTGAAATAATTGAGGTCCAGTCCCAGGGTGAAGATATGCTTTCGAGAATTCTTTCACTGTCATATCTTGGCGATTATGTCAGCGTTTATCTTGCGATATTATATAATATAGATCCGACACCTGTTGAACCTATTGATATTCTTAAAATGGAGCTTAGTAAAATATGAAAGCAATAATTTTGGCGGGAGGCCTTGGCACAAGACTACGGCCTCTTACATATAACAGGCCAAAGCCTATGGTGTCTGTTGCAAACAAACCTTTTGTTATTCATCAGATAGAGCTCTTAAAAAAATATGGCATCACAGAAATAGTTCTCAACCTTCATTACTTGTCCGAGACAATGGAATTGATGCTTGGTGACGGTAAGGAATTCGGTGTAAAACTATATTATTCAATAGAAGATACTCCTCTTGGAACAGCAGGGGCTGTAAAAAATGCACAAGAATATTTTGATGGTGAAACTATGATTGTTTTTAATGGAGATGTGCTTACTGACATCAATATTTCAGAAATTATTGACTATCATAGATCCGTAAACGCATGCGCAACATTAACGCTTACAGAAGTAGCTGATCCTTCTCCTTATGGTCTTGTAGTATTAGAAGACGGATTTACAAAAGGCAAGGTGAATAAATTTATTGAAAAACCAAAGTGGACCAAATTCATGTCAAATTATATTAATGCAGGCATTTATGTGCTTGAGCCAAAGATATTTGACAATGTCCCCTTTGGAAAGAACTTTTCTTTTGAGCGTCAATTGTTTCCGGGTTTATTAGAGTCCGGAGAAAATATGCATGGCTTTCTGTCAGATTCTTATTGGATTGATATTGGGAGTCCTCAAAAATACATGCAAGTTCATAAAGACATTTTAAATGAAGATGTTTCAGTAATAATAGACGGAGAAAAGCGAAGCGGAAATGCATGGGTTCAATCAAACGCAAATATCAGTTCTGCGGCAAAGATACACGGGCCGGTTATAATAGGTAAAAAAACTGTTATTGCTCCAAATTCAAAAATCAATCAGTTTTCTGTTGTCGGAGCAGGCGTAAGGGTCAATGATGGGGCGGTAATAGATTCCACCATCATTCATCGTAATTCAATTATTGGCAGAGATGTCAAATTAAAAGATTGTATAATAGGAGAAAATTGCATAATAGAGGACTTTGTTGAGATCGGCAGCGGAGTCATTATGGCAGATTATTCCATAGTAAAAAAAGGATCGAAGCTTATATGAGAAAAGAAGAACTGGTTGTCAGAAAGATAGTTGACGATGTTAAAAAGAATAAAGACGACGCAGTAATAAAGTATACAAAAAAGTTCGATTGTAAAACCTTTTCAAAGAAAGATATCAAGGTAACGGAAAAAGAAATATCGGATGCGATCGAGATGGTGGAAACTTCCTTTGTTACTTCATTTCGTAAGGCGATAAAGAATATTACCGCTTATCATCAAAAACAACATGCAGATCAGTGGTTTGAAACACTTGAAGATGATGTTATTCTTGGTTTGAGAAACATCCCTCTTGATATTGTTGGTATCTACGTCCCCGGTGGGCGCGCATGTTATCCATCTTCAGTATTAATGAATGCAATCCCTGCGAAAGTTGCAGGGGTTAAGAAGATTGTTATGGTTACTCCCTGCGGTAAAGATAAAAAAGTTGATCCTCATGTATTATTTGCAGCAAATGAAATGGGAATTACTGAAATATATAAAATAGGAGGCGCTCAGGCTGTTGCCGCTTTGGCCTATGGGACAAAGATAGTTCCTAAGGTAGATAAGATTGTTGGTCCTGGAAATACATTTGTTACATTGGCAAAAAAGCAATTATATGGAGAAGTAGGAATAGACAAACTTGCAGGACCCAGTGATGTTGTCATAATTGCTGATAGCACGGCTGATGTTAGATTTATTGCATCTGACATGATGGCACAGGCAGAACATGATCCTCTTTCTAGATCAATTTTAATATCAACATCAAAAGAAATTGAGCGGGATGTTAAATTTCAAATAAAGAAATCAAAATATTTAAAGAACTGCAAATTCATTATAGCTAAAGATGTTGATGAGGCAGCGAACATCTCCAATAAAATTGCTCCGGAACATTTGGAGCTAATGGTAGATGTTCCCCAAAGCCTTCTTGAGAAAATAAAAAATGCGGGAGCCGTCTTTTTAGGGGATTATATTGCCGGTCCAAATCATGTTCTCCCAACCGATGGTTCAGCCAGATTTGCATCTCCTTTGGGTGTTTATGACTTCATAAAAAAGCAAAGTGTCATTGGATATACCAAGAGCGCGCTGGAAAAGGTAAAAGCTGATATAATGAATATAGCGACGGTTGAAGGACTTTCTCAGCATGCACGTTCTGTTGATATAAGATTTTTACCTCGTTAATGCGCCATTAGCTCAGTTGGTAGAGCAGCTGACTCTTAATCAGCTTGTCGCTGGTTCGAGCCCAGCATGGCGCAGTTTTTTTTGTTGCGAAGAATGCCCAAACAATCAGCCTCTAAGTGGGTCCCCATGTCCCCATACTTTCCTAAGCCACACACGATTTTGAGAATATCGGGGACATGGTGACCCCTCCTGACGACATATTGATATAGATC
>CAZWKB010000033.1:7084-18883 GCA_964633925.1 uncultured bacterium | reverse complement strand
CAACTTTGATCTTGTTCGGATCAGAAAGTCCTTGAAAAACTTCCTGAGTATAATTCTTTTCAACAAAGGCCGCTGTTGGACACACATTGATACATTGACCACAATTGCTGCATACGCTGTCTACAAAGTCTTTATTATATGCAGGCATAACAACAGTTTGAAATCCTCTGTGTGCAAAGCCAAGATTATGTACCTGCTGAATTTCTGAACAAACCCTGACACATCTACCGCAAAGGATACATTTGTTCGGATCTCTTACAACTGATATGTCTGAAATATCTTTTTCATAGTTTTTCTTTTCACCCTCAAAATGGCGTTTCTTTATCCCCATTGAATATGCAAGTCTTTGAAGTTCGCAATTGCTGTCCCTTTCGCAGGTATGACAATCCATAGGATGATTATCTAAAATCAGCTCAACAATATCTCTTCTTGCTCTTCTAAGTGCTTCGGTGTTTGTTTTTATTTTCATGCCTTGAGTCACAGGATATGCGCATGAAGCGACATAATTTCTCATATGTTCAACTTCCACTATACATACTCTGCATGCACCTTCTATAGAGAGTTTTGGATGATAACAAAGCCTTGGCAGCTTAAATCCGACAGAATCGGCAGCCTGCATTATTGTCTGTCCCGGCTCCACTTCGTATGGCTTGTCATTAATATATACTGTAATTTTTGTATCTGGCATCTTCTAACCTCCTTAATTAATATTTTCTTATCGCATTGAATTTGCAGGTCTTGAAACATCTACCGCATTTGATACATTTTTCTTTATCAATCACATGCATACTCTTAATATTCCCGGAAATTGCAGCAACAGAGCAGGCTTTTTTACATGCGCCACATCCAACACATTTTTCTGTGATTTCATAGGTAAGCATCCAGGTGCAAACACCCGCAGGGCATTTTTTATCTTTGACATGAGCTTCATATTCTTCTCTAAAAGATTTTATTGTCGAAAGAACCGGATTTGGAGCAGACTGGCCCAGACCGCAAAGAGAAGACTTTGTTATCATCGCTCCCAGCCTTTGCAATTTATCAATGTCATCAGCCTTGCCTTTTCCTTCGGTTATTCTGATAAGGATTTCTAACATTCTCTTGGTACCTTCTCTGCACGGCGTACATTTACCACATGACTCATTCTGAATAAATTCTAAGAAATATTTCGCAAGATCAACCATACAAGTAGTCTCATCAATTACGATCATTCCTCCAGATCCCATTATTGAACCTGCTTTTTGAAGTGATTCATAATCTATCATAGTATCCAGATATTGTTCGGTAAGGCATCCTCCTGAAGGACCGCCGGTCTGAACTGCCTTGAACTTTTTACCGTCTGGGATCCCTCCTCCGATATCGAATATTATTTCCCTAAGAGTTGTTCCCATTGGAACCTCCACTAATCCCGTATTCTGAACTCTTCCTGCCAGAGCAAATACTTTAGTCCCTTTACTTTTTTCAGTGCCAATAGCTGCAAACCAGTCCGATCCTTCAACAATAAGAGGAGAAATATTTGCCCATGTCTCAACATTATTAATAATCGTGGGTTTGCCAAATAATCCCGAAACTGCTGGATACGGAGGTCTTGGCCTTGGCATGCCACGTGCCCCTTCGATAGAATGAATGAGAGCTGTTTCTTCTCCGCAAACAAATGCGCCGGCTCCAAGCCGAATTTGAATGTCAAAATCAAATCCTGAATTTAAAATATTCTTACCTAAAAAACCTGCGTTTCTTGCAGCTTCAATTGCTATCTCAAGTCTTCTGATAGCAAGTGGATATTCTGCTCTTATATATATGACTCCATTATTTGATCCAATCGCAAAACCTCCGATTATCATGCCTTCAAGAACTGAATATGGATCTCCTTCAATTATGCTTCTGTCCATAAATGCGCCCGGATCCCCCTCATCTGCATTACAAATTACATATTTCTCATCACTTTTCTCTCTTGCACATAGAGACCATTTTGTTCCGGTACCAAACCCTGCTCCCCCTCGTCCCTTTAGCCCTGCTTTTGAAACTTCGGATACAACATCTTCTGGTTTCATGCTTCCAAGAACTTTTGCAACTGCTTCAAATCCTCTGACAGAAAGATAATCATCCAAGCTTTCAGGATCTATGATCCCGCAGTTCCTTAGAGCGATTCTGTATTGCTTTTCAAATATTTTTGACTTGCCAAAAACTTTTTTTGATCTATCAGATAACGTTCCCAAATCTTCGTTTGTCATTCTAAAATGTCCTTTCTTTATTCTCCGATAAATTCATTAACGGGTTTATTGTTCAGTATATGATCTTCAACTATTTGCTTTGCAGCGTCCACTGTAACTTTGCAATACAAAACAGGATCTTTCCCTTCTTCAACAACTTCAACAGTCGGCTCAACACTACATCTTCCAGCGCAACCTTTTTGACTCAAATAGAAAGCCACTCCGTTTTTCTTTGCATTTTCAAAAACATCCATAACTTCCTTTGAACCAGCAGCGATCTCACATGTAGCCATTCCAACATACACTCTCTTCGTACCGTAAAATCCTTTTGATTCAATATTCTTCATCGCCTGCGATCTCTTTTCTAACAAATTTTCCATCGGTGTCGACATATATTGCCCCTTTCGATTTATATTTAATTATTTCGTACGGTCAATCCCATACAAATCCCACTTATTGCCTTTTTTGTACAGACGCAATATTTTGCGTCTCTACAATATAAACGGCTCCACCACCCTATCCAAAACACCGTGCAAATACGATATCAAAACACCATAGTTTGTAATTGCAACGCCTGCATCATCTGCCTTCTTCATTCTGATCAGCAACTCTTTTCGAGTTATCATGCATGAACCGCAGTGAATGATTAATTTATAGTCTGACAAGTTTTTCGGATAATCTCTTCCTGCAGAAATTTCAAATACAGGGCTAAATCCAAGATGTTTTTCTATCCATTTTGGAATCTTAACTCTGCCTATATCCCCTTCAATTGCATGATGACTGCAAGCTTCCGCTATTAATATCTTATCACCTGGCTTTATCTTGTCGATTGCTCTAACCCCATCAATGAACATCCCCAATTCACCTTTTATTTTTGAGAACAGTATCGAAAATGTAGTGCATTTAATTTCTTTTGGAGTTTCCGCAACCATTTTATCTACAACTTGAGAATCACATATCACAATTTGAGGTTTTTCATTTAATTTGCTTAACACATCTTTGTATTCCGTTTCTTTTACCACTATTGAAATAGCATCAGAATCCAAAACATCCCTAATTGCCTGCACCTGCGGCAATATCAAACGGCCTTTTGGGGCTTCAAAATCAATCGGCATTATTAATATCGCAATTCCCTTAGGTTTTACCAAACTTGAAATGACATTTGGAGGGTCAAAAAAATCTTTTGGTGTTATTTCTATAAGAATATCCTTTAGCAAAGAAACATATGTATCTCTGTTTCTCTTATCTGTGCTGGAAACAAAAATATTGTTTGTGCTTTTACTTTTTAATAGGGCGACAAACTCTTCATTTGCATTGCAAATATCAATTTTATTTACTGCAATGATTATAGGAGTGTTTCTCTTAACTGTTTCTTTTATTATCAAGTCTTCATACGCCGTCCACTCATTTGGCTCGCAAACCAGAACTGAAATATCCGCTCGATCAAATATTTGATTTGTTTTCTTTAGTCTGTGTTCAGAAAGATCCGTATCATCATCTATCCCCGCGGTATCAAGGAATACTACCGGGCCAACAGGGAGAAGCTCCATTACTTTTTCAACTACATCAGTGGTAGTCCCGGGATGAGAGGATATTATAGAAACATCCTGACCTGCTATCATATTCAGGAAACTTGATTTCCCTACATTTGTTCTGCCAAATATTCCGATTTGAAGCCGCAATGATTTTGGTGTTTGCTGCATCATTTAATCCCCTTACCATTCTTGGTTTTGCTCTCGGCATTCATAAAATAGATCACATTTTCTAGTTCCAACACCAGATTAACGTTGTTGATTATCATGTCATCTGTGGATCTCAATCTTATTGGTGCAAAATTTAAAACACCTTTAATTCCAGCCGAGACCAAAAGCTCATAGGCCGCCGCTGCTGCGGTATCAGGAACAGCAAGAACAGCAATTTTTATCTTTTCCTTTTTTACGGTATCCTTTAATTCAGTCAAAGGCAATACTGGAATAGGTGATGCTCTATTTATTTTCTTTTCATCCATATCGAAAGCGGCAACAATCTTTATTCCTTCAAGAACAAATCCTTTGTATTGCATAATTGCACTCCCAATATGTCCCGCCCCGACAATAATCACCTTTTGAGTTTCATTCTTCCCGAGAATATCATCAAGCTTCTCAACTAGTTCGTCAATGAGATACCCCCCCTTTTTATTGCCTGTAATCCCAAAAAGAGAGAAGTCTTTTCTAACGACAGAGGAAGCAACCCCCGCAGCATCAGCAAGATTATCAGAAAACACCTTCACAAAACTTAAAGATTTAAGTCTGTAAAGTGCATTCCTATAACCCGAAAGCCTCATGATAGAATTTTTGTTAATTAACACTTATTGTTCCTCTTTTCACATTATACGACAGTTACTACCGATTATCA
Organism: uncultured bacterium; assembly: GCA_964633925.1. Lineage (GTDB taxonomy): Bacteria > Margulisbacteria > WOR-1 > JAKLHX01 > JAKLHX01 > CAZWKB01. The sequence goes on along the minus strand of CAZWKB010000033.1, from coordinate 14,282 downwards.
ACGGTTTCAGGTACAATATTTTTTTGGTTTATACAGTTCCTCGCCCCCTGGGAGAGGGGATACAGGGGTGAGGGTCCCAATTCAGCCGCTATTTCCCTAACTGCTGATCTATAACCTTTTTTATCTTTTCTTTATATTTGAGGAGATTTTTTCTTGCAATTGAAGCATCTTTAGATTCACTAAATATGTAGATTTCTTGTTTGTCAGGGTGTCCGTTAACCAAAACCCAATTCTCGCCAAGATTGATCTTTACTCCATCAATTAATTCAAGAGTCCCTTCTTTTTCACTATCAACCAAAGATCTGATGATTGCCCCTTTAATTGCATTTGGGCATGGCAGATGCTCTTTTATAAGATGCTTTCTTGGAATTGTTGCCAATATTTCCGAAACGGATGATTTTGTTGCAGAAAGAAGATCGAGAAGTTTTGTTGTTGAAAGCATCGCATCAAATGCAGGCTGAAACTCCGGGAAAATATATCCCCCGTAGCTTTCCCCAAAAAACTGAACATGATTGTGAGAAGCTGTTTCCATCATTGATCTCAAACTTGTTTTTGATCTGATAACAGAGACGCCTGCTTTTTTTGCCAATTCATCAATAACAGAAGTTTCTGTTATTGGAACAGAGATCTTACTTGCCTTGCCTGAGTTAATTACAAGATATGAGAACAAGCCCAAAAGATCCTCACCGGATAAAATATTTCCTTTATCATCCACCAAGAACATCTTTTCCGCACCGGAATCAAACATAACTCCAAAGTTCGCATTCAAGGTTACAACTATCTGAGCCAGCTGTTTTAGCGATTTTTCAAAATCTTCAGTGGTTTTTGTAAGTCTTTTATCATCAGCATTTGCATTAATAGCTATTGTTTCACAGTTAAGCTCTCCCAAAATAGAAGGATAAATTGAGGATGCACTGCCATAAGCAAAATCTATAACTATTTTGAATCCTCTGTTCTTGATGTTTTGCGCATTTACAAAATTTACTAATCCTTCTTTATAACCTTCTGCAACCCTATAAAAAGGAAAAGAAAGCTCTCCAATATCTTCTATCGTCCCTCTTTCATAATCTTCACCCCAAAAAAGTCTTTCTATTGACTTTTCTTTATTTGGGGAAAGATCCATACCGTCAGAATCAAAAAACTTTATATCGATCAGGTTTGGATCAAAAGGAGATTTTCTAACATGAATACCTCCTTTAGACCTTAGGAATTTTAATTCATACCTATTGATAGGGATTGGAACATTCTCCAGATTTGATACATTTACACCTGAAGCCAACAATCCCGATATAAGCCCTCTAGAAATCATCCTGGAAGCTTTATGTCCATCCATTGAGCTTGTCACATACGATCCCTTACCAAGCATGGCTCCAAATGCAGAGCCCAGCTTGGCGGCAAATTCCGGAGTCAATTCTATATTGCACTCACCGGTAACTCCGTAAGAACCAAATAATTTGCTTGACCATCTTTGACGCCATATAACGCTTGAATTTACCACACTTGCCTCTTCTATTATTTTATTAGGCCATATTCTAATATATGGTCTGACTTTTACCTTTGATTCTAAGATGCAACTTTCGCTTACAATGGCCCCTTCTTCCAAAATAACATCATTGTGTATCATCGCATCATTTGCAACAACAGCACCGCAAATATCGCAATTATCACCTATCTCAACATTGTCCCAAATTATAGAATCTACTATCCTAGATCCTTTACCTATAACACAACCACTTCCAATAACTGAATTTGTTATGTAGACATTGTCAAGAACAACAGTATTGTCCCTGATGATAACCTTACCCTCAATCGTTGCGGAATCAGATATTTTTGCTTCGCTACTAACACTGACTCTGCAAGATGGTATTCTGCTTCCTAAAACATCCTCATGCGTCCGCCTATATTCTAACAAATTGCCTATGTCTTTCCAATAACCTTTTACAGAGCATCCATAAAGAGGATCGTTCTTTTCGAGCATCTTTGGAAACAGGTCCATACTAAAATCATATGATATCCCGTCAGGAATATAATCCAGAACTTCTGGCTCGATAACATAAATCCCAGTATTGATAGTATCGCTAAACACTTCTCCCCAGGTAGGTTTTTCAAGAAATCTCTTAATGTTGCCGTTATCATCAGTAATAACAATGCCATATTCAAGAGGGTTTTCTACTGTAGTAAGCGTGATAGTTGTTTTTGCTTGTTTTTCATTGTGAAATTTAATAACATCAGATATATTTAGCTCTGTAATCAGATCTGCGCTGATAACAACAAATGGCTCATTCAGATATTGCTTCGCAAATTTCACGGCACCCGCAGTTCCAAGATCCTGAGTTGCAGTTACATATGTTAGCTTAACCCCAAGATCTTTGCCGTCCTTAAAATATTCCTTTATTAAATGTGGTTGATGGTACAAAAGAACAACAATATCATTAATATCGTGATATTTTAACAACTCAATAACGTATTGCATTATCGGTTTTCCACATACTGGAATTAAAGGTTTAGGAATATTTGATGTGAGAGGATGTAGCCTTTTCCCAAAGCCACCTGCCATTAAGACTGCTTTCATTGTAGATAAATTATATCAGATAGAATGTGGATTGTATTGATTATTGTAGGGGCGGGGGAACCCCGCCCCTAATTATCAATCAGATATTTCTATAATCGCCATATCTTGTACTGTCCAACAGGGGGCCATCCATACATTTCAACTTCCACAACAAATCCACCTTCAAAATAATATCGGGTAATTCCACCAGGTAAATATTCAACTTTTATAAGTTTATAAAAACATGCCTGATATCCGTTTTCGAACCAAAAACCCGACTCCGACATATTAGTTAAATTAATTCTAAAACCAAATCTATACGTTGAGCCATATGGATCAGGAGGATATAATTGTATCTTGACTACCTTTTTTTCACCATAAATTACTTCTCCTGAGGTCCCTCCACTTTCTAAAGTTCCCCAATATGCCTCTCCAGAGGTTGGGAAAACCGCTAGTATAGAAACTTTCATCTTATCAGACGATTCATCAGGCCCCAATAAATCACCACGTTCTACTGATCTATCAATTTTATCTGGCAACGATTCAACAGGAACGACAAAAGGATCAAGCTTCATCCCTACAATTTCTTTTGACGTTGTTCCGCATCCTGCCAAAAACATAACAGACAAAAACAAGAAACCACAAACAACAAAATTAATCCCCTTCATTTTATCCATAAATTATCTCCTCCTATAGTAAATTTGAGACATTTCTTGCCCCATGCATATTTCATCGCTATGGAAAACCAAAAACTTGCATTTCATTTATTTGGTGTTGTTTTTTGGATTGTATTGATTATTGTAGGGGCGGGGTAACCCCCGCCCCTAACGTTATGAACAATATGATCTGAAATCAATATTTGGGAATGAATTATCTTTCCACTCAACATCGGCAAGATAGCCTTCGTCTATATGACCACTTTTTATCATTTCATATAGCTTGGTAAATCTTTCAGTATGCTCAACAGTTCTCTTGTTTGCATAAGAGACAACCGTTCCCGTTTTCATTATAAAAGCCCAACAGCTGGTCTGAAGCATCAACAATTCTCTTGCACATTGTTTTAAGGCTCTCTCAGTCAATCCATAGGCACCTTTATTTTCATTTGCAATCTCAACCATTCTTTCAGCAGCCTTGTGAAGATGTCTATATATCCAATCATTGCTTCCCTCTAACCAATATTCGTTATACCCTTTCCATCCCCAACTACTCATAGAAGGCTCCACCAGCTGATTCTTCGGATTTTCCTCAAGATATTGACCTGGGGATGTTAATTTGACAGTATCTTGATCGTAAGCAATTTTTCTTATAAGGAAATTCAACCAATCTGGACCTTCAAACCACCAATGACCGTATAACTCTGCATCATATGGAGAAACAACGATAGGCTTCTTGCCTCCCATATAATCATATAGATGCTCAACCTGTCTTTGCCTATTAAACAAAAAGTTTGAAGCATGATCGGAAGCTGTTTCAAGTGCTCTGCCTCTGTTATATGGCTCTTTATGGTCGGTCTGCCCAGTTATTTTATGATATTTTATTCCAGTATTAATTCTTATGCCATCAGAATGAATATAGGGCTTAACATACTCGAAATCCAAATCGAATCCGATGTCACGATAGAAATCTCTGTAATTATAATCTCCGGGATATCCCTCTTTTGCACTCCATACAGCCTTTGATGATTCTATGTCTCTGCCAAACGCTGCAACATGATCTTTTGTGAATACGGGAGCAAACACCCCGTATTTCGGTCTTGGAGTTCCGTGCAAAATCCCGTGCGTATCAACAAAGAAATATCTTATGCCTTGCTCGGCTAAATATTTGTCATGTCCTGGATAATAACCGCATTCTGGCAACCACATCCCTCTTGAACCTTTTCCAAATATTTCCTTAAAATAATCATTAGCTATTTTTACCTGAGCTCTTACAGCTTCAGGAATTGATTCCATTAATGGGAGAAAACCATGCGAAGCGGCACATGTAATTACTTCTACTCTTCCGTCTTCAAGAAACCATTTAAAAGCATTAGTCAGATCTCTTTTGTACTTATTTTCAAAAACGTGTCTGGCGTTTTCAAATTTGTCCTTATACATATGAGCAAGACTGTGAAATTCCGGCTGGAATTTAGTTCTTTCTATCTCTTTATACGAAAGCTCTATCAGATTATTAATGTGATGCAGATATCTTTCCTGCAACAAATTGTCTCGAAACATTGCCATTAATGTTGGTGAAAGAGATATTGTTATTTTGAATGGAACATTGTCCTTGATAAGACCTTCAAAAACATTTATCAAAGGGATATAAGTTTCAGTTACAGCTTCAAAAAACCAATCCTCCTCCATAAAATTAGCAAACTCAGGATGCCTAATATATGGAAGATGCGCATGGAGTACTAACGATAGATAACCTTTTTCCATTACTTCGTCTTCTTTTCAACTTCAGGGGTAATGGTTCTTTTGTCATCTCCATCTGCATTTATTGCTACCACAGGAATTACCTGCTTGCCATCCGGCAAAGCAAAACGCAAGGTGAATGTGCCATCCGGCCTGAGTTTGATCGGAAGGCCTTGAACAGAAACTTTTGCATCCGGTTCAGTTGCACCATAAACAATAAGCTCAGTATTTACAACTAACCAAAAATCTTTTTTCTTGTTTTTGTCGCCATGTATATTGGTGCTCCAGCTTGACATCAATCCGCCAGAGAACAGATCTTCCTTCATTCTCTTTTTAAACATTTCCTTAATCTCACCAGAAGATCTTCCCATACCGAAACCGCCTGACAGTGCATACATGGTTTCCCAGTCTATAGTTACCCATTCCTCATCAATAATGTCGCTCATAGCTTCTTTTGGTTTGGAAACGATATTGGATCTTGCCGCTACATAAAACTTTCCTGAAGGAGTAAGGTATCCTATATCCACACAAATACTTCTATTGGCTTCTCCTGTGTTGATATACCAACATTTCGATCCTTCATCTACATGAAGATCAAAACTCTTGATCGCATTATTTCCGGTAAAATTAACGTCAGTTACATCATAAACACGAAGAATCTTTTTTGATTTGCTAAATGTTTCAAGTCCCATTAAAGATTTTAATTCGTCAATTTTCCAACCTGGCAACTCCCAATATGCATGGAGCCAATAAGGATCCCTAACCATTATAGTGATTCGGTTATCCCCATATCCAGCAGGCAGCTCATATCGCTTTTCTTCAACATATTTCTGCATTATAGGACTTCCGACATATTGACTTTTCTGAACAGTACTTGAACTATACGTATCCAATACAGCTTCCTGTTTAGTAATATCCTTTGCCGTCTTTTTTACCACTTTTTTTACAGTCGTTTTTTTCTTAAGGATAGACCTAGCTGCTTCCACAATTTTTTTAGTGGTCAAACTCCTTGAACTGGTTCTTTTCTTTGCTGAACTCTCACCCATCTGGATCACCCCTTTCTTACATTATGTCTCTTAAATATTTTGCGGCCTCTTCCGGAGGTGTAGGATTAATATACAATCCTGATCCCCATTCAAATCCTGCTGCAATTGTTAATCTTGGTATTATTTCTATATGCCAGTGGAAATCATATTGAATTGTTCCCCAATAATCTGGTCGTCCAGGTCTACTTATAGGATTTGGAGCAGTATGAAGCACAAAATTATAAGGAGGATCATTTAAGGTTTTCTTAAGTCTCTTTAGAATATCTTTTAACATTCTTGCGCAGCTTTTTGTTTCTTCCTGATTGAGATCCCTGAAAGAAGAATAGTGTTTTCTTGGGAATAGCCATACTTCAAAAGGAAATCTCGAAGCAAAAGGCATAAATGTTACAAAATGTTCGTTTTCTGTGACAATTCTTTCTCCAAAACTCAACTCCTGTCTTATAAGATCACAAAAAATGCATCGTTCTTTTTCAACAAAATATTTTTTGGCATTTGTCAGCTCCATTTTTACGTACGTCGGTGTAATTGGAGTTGCGATCAATTGCGAGTGAGAGTGTGACAATGATGCCCCTGCATCATCTCCGTAGTTTTTGAATACAAGAACATACCTGAACCTTTTGTCTTTTTCCAGATCTTTAATTCTCTCTTTGTAGGCCCAAAGTATTTTTTCTACATGAGCATCATCCGTTTCAGGGATTGTATCCCCGTGACAAGGAGATTCAACAATAACTTCGTGAGCTCCAATCCCGCTCATCATGTCAAATAGACCTATACCTGATCTATTTACTTCTCCTTCAACTACTAGAGCAGGGAACTTATTTGGCATTACGCGAACTTGCCATCCCGGGGTATCATCAGCTGTTCCAGGACTTCTATAAGACAAGATCTCTTTTGGAGTTTTTGCTTCATTCCCTTCACAAAAAGGACAGTTTTTTGAAGCACAGGCATTAGGATCATTATCTTTTGGTTTAAAATCGGTAGGACGTCTTCCTCGCTCGGTAGAAACAACAACCCATCTTTCGGATATAGGATCTTTTCTTAATTCAACCATACTGTTATTTTATTCTTTCCAAAGCTCTTTTCGCCTCTATTTTATTTTGATCGTATTTTAAAGATTCTTCCAAAAATTTTATTGCATTTTCACGATTTCCGGCTGAAAAAGCTCTTAATCCCTGTTCATAATATTGCTGGGCTACTATCGAATTTAA
>CAZWKB010000033.1:6296-7074 GCA_964633925.1 uncultured bacterium | reverse complement strand
TTAATAATTTATACTATTTATATTATCGTCCACCCCACCGGCTTTGTCAACAAAATAAAGTTTACACAAACCAGCTTGATGCAATATATTCATCATCAGGCGCTCTAAAAATGATTACTCCGCCTTTTGGCCAGTTCTCAATGTCCTTGCCATCTTTTTTTACAGAAACAGTTAAATGAACTTCTGCTCCCGGAGCGATTTCAAGATCCGCAAAAGGGACCCCTAACTCGATTATCTTATTTACAGCAACAGATCCGGTAGTTTTTACTTTTTCATAATTCCCATTTGGTTCAAGTTTTAGCAGTTTTATTTTTTTTATTTTGTCACTTCCACATTCAACCTGCACCCTAAAATGTTGAGGGGCCAATATCTGGGTTTCAAAGGTAATGCCTTTAAATGCTTGTTTATCGCAACCTTTTAAATCAATGGCAGTATCAAGTCTCAAATATAAGGTATCCAAACTGAACCCGTAATAGATACTTTTTATCAGCATGTCCTTTTGATGCATGGCACCTCTTACCTGATCAACACTATACATGCCAGCAGATATCCATTCGTAATAATTGGAAACCTCACCGTCAATTATAGGCTTGATAAGGTAAACTGGTTCTCTCATCGGCTTTACCATCTTCATCCTCTTTATTGGTGTTTCCAAATATTTAGGATGTTCTTTACCTATCAGATGATAAATATTCATCAGATGAGTTCTATACAGCCTGTCAAAATCTTCATCATTGTCAGAGCTGTGGTCATCTCCATACCACCAATTCCAGTCTGA
>CAZWKB010000033.1:5873-6286 GCA_964633925.1 uncultured bacterium | reverse complement strand
CTTCACTATGCCCTATCCATACTCCAAAATTATGATTGATCCAAGACCCAGGAAATATCCCTTCCAGTCTATCAGGCTCTCCATTGTGTTCAATAAAGTCCTTTACTCTCACTGTTTCTATTCTATGATCGTTAGATAGCAAATCATATAATTCAGCAAAAAAGTCATTTCCGTTATTTTTATAAAACTCCCAGGCATTTTCACCGTCAAGAATTATACTTACCAAATATTTCTTCCCATCATCAGGAAGATCATCAGATATTTTATGAAGTTTATTCACAAGGTCCAACGCAGCAGCTCTCGGCTCCCACCTTGAATATATAAAACCAATGTCGTCAGAAAGTCTGTGATCCCTGAAAATAATATTTACTGCGCCGTTACTTTTTACTATCTTGTATGGCTTAAAAAGATCA
>CAZWKB010000033.1:5157-5853 GCA_964633925.1 uncultured bacterium | reverse complement strand
TTTTTAAAGTTGCACTCAGGATCTCTTCATCTGTCGCGATCCATTTAATACCGGCATTAGATACGATAGGAATTATATCATCAGACACAGACCCTTCAGACGGCCACATGCCTGTAGGCGCAACTCCAAATTTTTCAGTGTAATATGCAACCGCAGATTCCACCTGATGCTTAGCATCTTCAGGATGAGAAAAATTATTTTTTGGCAAAGAAATATCTGGGGTCGCTACTCTTGCAACTGAAGAATTGCAAAGCAAAGGCAATATTGGATGATAAAACGGAGTAATAGACACCTCTATCTGCCCCTTATCCTGCAATTCTTTATATTTCGGAATAATGAGCTTCATTATCTCTATTTGCTTTGCCAAAAGATTTTCTTTGTCTTTTTCGTTAAAGTATTGTCCTTTTGCTAAAAGGGCCTTAATTATCGGATCGTTTTTTTTGTATATGTCTCCGAACCAAGCAAGATTGAACCATATTTGAAGATCGAATAATTCCTGACTCGAGAAACGCCTGCTTACTGCAATAATGTCCTCTATAGAAACGAATCTCCCGCGCTTTAACAGAAGGTCATTGTACCTGGCATATGGCTTTATCATATTGTCCCAGTTTGCCATAAAGAAATTTTTTAGAATGAACACTTTTTCTTCTTCTGATAAATGATCTGGATTTTTTATGGTCAACGAAAGGAACTTAT
>CAZWKB010000033.1:0-5147 GCA_964633925.1 uncultured bacterium | reverse complement strand
TTGTATAATCTTCTATTTGCATCAGTAGAGATGGGACCATATTAAAAACGGCTTTAATTTTTGGGAATTTTTCTACATATGCAAGGATGTCGAAATAATCTTTTGTTGCGTGAAGCCTGACCCACGGAAGCATGTATTCGCCTGTCACCAGGTCTTTGTAATAAGGCTGATGCATATGCCATACAAAAGCTACACTCAAAGGTTGTTTGTTTGCCATAATACTTTCGTAATTATATCACAACGTCGCATGATATAATTCATTTTAGGAGGGACAATTATGCTAAAAAACTTAGCAATTATTTCTGTTCTGGTGTTGATTTGCGCTTCTATGGCGGTTGCAGTAACAAACAAAAAGAAAGGACCCAACAAAATGTATGCAGTATTTGAAACAAGTAAAGGAACGATAGTATGTGAGTTATTTCCGAGCAAGGCTCCCATGACAGTAAAGAATTTTGTAGGACTGGCTCAAGGAACACTGGACTGGATAGACCCAAAGACTAATGAAAGTGTAAAAAAACCTCTTTATAACGGAACCATATTTCACAGAGTAATTTCAGACTTCATGATACAGGGAGGAGATCCTCTTGGACTAGGGATTGGTGGCCCAGGATACAAGTTTTCTGACGAATTCGACAGCTCACTGACTTTTGAGAAAAAAGGAATACTTGCAATGGCAAATTCCGGACCAAATACAAACGGATCACAATTCTTTATAACCGTGGCCCCAACTCCATGGCTAAACAATCACCACACAATATTTGGGAAAGTCGTAAAAGGTCAGGATGTTGCAGACTCAATAACAGAAGTAGAAAAAGATGGTAGCGACAGACCTGTTGAGCCGGTTGTTTTGAAATCATTAACGATCAAGGATAAAATCTGAACACGACAACGTTGTAGGGACGTTGCATTGCAACGTCCCTACATATGATTAATTATCAACCTCTTCTATCTCCTTCAATATATCCGCAACCTTCGACTCCTGTTTCTTCAAAACTTCTTTACATACCTTAATATGTTCTAGCGCTTTTTTTAAATTAAATTCAAGATCATCCACATCAATATTCCCGTCCCTCAAATTCTCAAATATTAATTCCAGTTCTTCTATCGAAGCTTTATACCCGGATTTTTTTGCCATTAAACATCTCCTTGCCAGTTATTGTTCCAATTGCTTGTCCATCAGACAAACAAACAATCGCAGAATCGCCAATATCAATTTGAGCTATAGATTTTATCACCCTACCAGCCTTATCTCTTGTTATGCAATATCCGAGTCTTAAAGTGTTTTTCGGATCAAATATATCAACCTTTTCTTCGAAATGCGTGAGTTTTTCAGCATTATAACTAAATATGTTTTTTACAAACGCAGCTGCCGTAATACATTTTGATTTGATTTTTGTGTTTTCTTCTTTTATGTATGTTGAACCGCAATCGATTATCCCCTCAATTAAATCATTCAATCTTGTTTCATAATCTTTTACGGAACCTACCAGAAATGCTGCAACTGCCGTCGGTGTTTTAAAATTTCTGTTAGCTATCATATCAGCAGCAGAAAGATTAATTTCATGTCCAATCCCAGTTATTACCGGCACTGAACATTTTGCTATTGCAATGCAAATGTTCTTATTGTCAAACCAAGAAAGATCGGTAATTGCCCCGCCACCCCTGACAATAACAGCAACATCATAATGATCTCTTTTAGATATCTGTGACAGAGCTGCTACAACATCTTTTTCTGTATCAACCCCCTGAACTGAGGCATCAAAAAAATCAACTTTAAAAGGATATTTTGAATTTTTTATCTCGCTCAAAAAATCATGATATCCTGCACATCCGCTCGCAGATATTAAGGCAATCCTAATAGGACATAAAGCAACTGAAAGCAGCTTATTCTTTTCATGAAGGCCAAGCTTTTTGATCTCCTCATATATTTTAGTACGGACAAGATGAAGCTGCCCCACGGTCACAGCAGGATCGATGTCCTTTGCAATGGCCTGAAATCTGCCCGCCTTTGGCCAAAGATCAAAGGTACATAGTATCTGGACAAACATTCCATCTTTTAGGTATAGAGAAGAATCTGTTCGTTTGAGTTTATAGATGATATCTGACAGCTCACTCCCCCAACACATAACTTGAATTTTCGCTACTATTTCATTGCTTTTTTCGTTTTTTTCACACAATTGAAATGATGCATATCTTTTATCATCAGAAATTTTATATTCGAGTATCTCGCCCTTGATCCAAATCCCTTTTGGAGCAAATTCTTTAAGTAGAGCCTTTACACTGTTGTTAAGGTCACTTACAGAATAGACATTAGACGGCACTTATCTGATTGGTGTTGACAGCATAGAAATGCATATAAAGATCAATAGATATGAGAGCTCTGGATATTTTGTCGAAATTGTTCATTATCGAATCGGATAAAGATGTTTCCTTGGAAGTATAGTTTCTTATAAGGGACCCCAACAGTATCATGTTACACAGATCATTCAAATCATTATTAAGATTTGGATACCCGCTAAACGCAAGTAACGATTCAAGATTTTGATCAAAATCTGCCTGAGTTTCGTATTGTGAAAGATAAGCATTTGTAAGCAGTACTTCTTTAAAATCATTGCCGATCGGATTTAAAATACTGTTATCTCCATAACCGCATAACAGACCAATTATATTTCTTGAAGTTAGAGGCATAGACGAGTATTTTTCCTTGATGGAGGGAGATGTATGAAATTCATAAATGTTCTTTATACAAGACTCAAACCCTGCACTAAGACTTCGAAGTATATTGAACTTTTGAAATCTAAAAATGTTATTGCTTTCACTAAAGTGCCTGTAAAGATATACAAAGTCATGAAGTCCGGTAACAAAGTTTATATTCTCAGTAAGAGAACTCAAAATATATGATGAAAAGTCCGTTGTTGAGACAGGTTTCAGCAAGTAGGTCCCCAGCTTAACCCCATATTCTCTGCTTAAACTTTCAGAAAGATCCTTTGTAAATCTATTCGTTAAAATCTTGAGAGCAGAAATGCTGCTCTCATTTACAAGTTTCTCTTCTTTTGCAACAAAAGACTCGGCAAGATATGTCAAAGCAAACAGGGTGTTGTTCACATGAATATCAGACAAACGCATATTCATCAGATACTGTTGCTCGGATAGAATGTTAGATTCGGCAAAATCATCTCTCAAAGAAGAGCTATCCCCTTTTACAAGCAAACCATCATCGGTGTAATAAAAATCCTTGTCCATGCAAAGAGAGTTCAAGCTACTAAGAGGAATAAGAGTGCCTATCACTTCTGGATTATTAAAACGCTCCGAATCAAACATTATTTTTTTTGTATTGTTTTCAACTATATCGTGAAACATGAGAGTCGATCCGGTCTCAGCATAGTGTTGCATAGTATTCCTCCATTTATGATCTAATTTTAATTAGATTATATCATTGGGCCATCTTTAGTCAAGATTTTTTTTAACTCATCCTCGTCAATCACCTTTATTCCCAGACTTATTGCTTTTTCATATTTTGATCCGGGATCAGATCCTACAACGACATAATCCGTTTTTCTGCTGACAGATGAGGAAGGTTTTCCTCCCTGCTTCTTTATCATCTCTTCAGCTTCTTCGCGGGAAATATTCATTGATCCGGTAAAAACAAATGTCTTGCCAAACAACTTCCCTTTTTGTCTGTCTAATGAATAGATTCCGGAATTCATGTTCACTCCGGTCTCCCTTAATTTTGAGATCAGTTCCTGATTGTGTTTTTCTGCAAAGAAATCAATTATTGATTGTGCTATTTTTGGGCCAATGCCGTCGATCATCTCCAAAGTTTCCTTTTCAGAAGACATTAAGGCATCAATGTCCCTGTAGTTTTCAGCCAAAAGCTCAGCAGCCCTTTTGCCGACATTATAGATTCCAAGCCCAAGAAGTAATTTCTCAAAAGGTCTGTTCTTGCTGTCAGCGATTGCATTAATGATATTTGAAGATGATTTATCAGCCTTTCTATCAAGCTTCAAAATATCGTTTTTTGTCAAGTAATAAAGATCGCCGAAATCTTTTATTATTCCCTTTTCTATCAACTCATTCGAAATGGCATCTCCGACACCTTCAATATCCATTGCCGTTCTGCTTGCATAATGTTTGATAGATTCTTTTAGTTTGGCAGGACAGCTAGAATTCAAGCATTTATAGGCAGCTTCTTCCTCATTCCTATACACATCCCCATCACAAACAGGACATCTTTTTGGCATATTAAATACTTGCTCATTACCTAACCTTTTTTCAACAAACACTTTGACAACCTGAGGGATTACATCCCCTGCTCGTTGTATCAAAACATGATCCCCAACACGAATATCTTTTCTCTTTATCTCATCTTCATTATGCAAGGTTGCATTACTAACTATCACCCCGCCAACTCGAACCGGTTTTAAATGTGCAACAGGAGTTAATGTCCCTGTTCTACCAACTTGTATTTGTATATTTTCAACTACTGTTTCTTTCTGTTGTGGTGGAAATTTATAAGCGATTGCCCATCTGGGACTTTTCATGGTTGCGCCCATACGTTTTTGTAATTCCAGATCATTAACTTTTACCACGATGCCGTCGATTTCGTATGATAATTGATCGCGCAGGGATATATTTTGCGTCTCTACATATTCCCTAACAAATTCAATCACCTCATCAATCCCATTACATATCTTCGTATTTGGATTAATTCGCAGGCCGATAGATTCCATTTTTTGCAATAAATTCCATTGGGTCCGTATGGGCAGACGGCCGTCTGCCCATATCGGATCATTCCCGATACTTCTAGCATAACAAAATATACTCAACGGCCTCTTCGCTGTAATACTTGAATCCAACTGTCGCAGTGAACCTGCTGCAGCATTTCTTGGATTTGAAAAAACCGGCTCTTCATTTTTTTCCCGCAATTCATTTAAAATATTGAATTCCTTAATTGGCAAATACACCTCTCCTCTGATTTCTACATCCATTTCTTCTTTGAGTTTTTTTGTAATTTCTTTTATCGTCATCAGATTATTTGTTATATTTTCACCAGTTTTGCCGTCTCCTCTAGTCGATCCTTGAACAAATGCTCCATTTTTATAAATTAGAGACACCGCTAGACCATCTATCTTTAATTCACATATATA
>CAZWKB010000032.1:16926-19515 GCA_964633925.1 uncultured bacterium | reverse complement strand
CTTTCCCTCACGGTACTAGTTCACTATCGGTCTACTTCGAGTATTTAGTCTTGGATGATGGTCCACCCGGATTCCCACAAGATTTCTCGTGTCTCGTGGTACTTGGGAACACACAAAAAAGTGCTAACTCTTTTGCTTACATGGCTTTCACATTCTATGGCGCTCCTTTCCAGGAGGCTTCTGCTAGAATTAGCTTTTGTAACTTTTCTCCAAAAATGCAGTTTTGGAAAGTGCGTCCCGCGACACCTCTTAAGAAACGCCTGCAGGCTATAATCTTAAAAGGTTTAGACTGTTCCCATTTCGCTCGCCACTACTCTGGGAATCTCAATTGATTTATCTTCCTCAGGTTACTTAGATGTTTCAGTTCACCTGGTTGGCTCTATTCGTATACAGACATTACTCTGTATGGGTTCTCCCATTCGGAAATCTCCGGATCAAAGCTTGTTTGACAGCTCCCCGAAGCGTATCGCCGCCACACGCGTCCTTCATCGCCTGAAGTAGCCAAGGTATCCTCCATATGCACTTAATATCTTATCCATATAACCACTGATTAACGCAGTTATAATTATTTTTCTAGTTCTCAATCATTCTGAATCTTAATAAACTATCAACACAATAGCATTGCTGCTATCGTTCAATAGCGCGGATTACCTTATTTAGTTTTCAAAGTCCATCGGCACAGGGCCGAACAATTTTAACGAAAAAAAAGCGCACAACCGCGCTTTGCTTAACTAAGGGCGTCTTGCGATCCTTTAGTCAGGTTGAATTTTTCGTCATACAAATAACAATATACAATATATTAGGAATCATGTCAAGGCAATAGATTGTTTTTTTGCAACTCCCCTGTATTTAGTTGTCGTCATATTTCATGCGGGATTTCACGTGACTTATTACGATATATATAGTGAAGGGGTTCTAACATAAAAGTGAACTTAAAAACATCGATAGTTGCATTCCTCATATCATGCCTATTCTATACATTAACAATAACCGTTTTTGCTACTGATAAAGAAGCTTCAAATGAGTCTGTTGCAAAAAAGACCACAAAAATCGGCATTGGAACAAGCAACAAAACAAAAAATACTACAGGGACCAGGAAGGTGAATAAACCCGTTATTTATGATAACAATGTAACAGTAACAGATACTCAAACAATCACTAAAGAGAATGTAAAAAAAATATGTAAACCAGTCATTGCGGGGAATAGCATAAAAAAAGAAACAAAACCGACAAGAATAAGAGCTAATATAAGAAAACAAAAAGCAAAAATTTCTAATAATAAAACCAGCGTTAAGATAACCCCTATTGAAGTGCAAATTGTAGACGGAGTGGTAATAATGAAAAAGGCAAAAAGCTAGATCATTTTATAATGATGTTACCAGATCCTTTTACTATTTCTCCAACCAAAAATGCTTTATTGCCTAGTTGATTGATCTTTGCAATAACCTTGTCTGCAATTAAAGGATTGACCGCCAACACCATCCCAAGCCCCATATTGAAAGCCTTGTACATTTCACCAGTTGCTATCTCACCGGTCTTTTGAATAAGATCGTATATAGCTGGCTTTGGCCAGGAAGAAGCCTCAAACATGGCGTCTGTTCCTTTCGGCAATATTCTGGCAACATTTTCAGGCAATCCACCACCTGTGATATGTGCCATACCGTTAATCTCAAACTCATCTATTAAACTGAGTATTGTATTTACATATAAGATAGTTGGAGTCAACAAAGCATTTCCCAATGTTGTTCCCAAAGAAGGAATCACATCAGCAACATTTAGATTCCCCATTTCAAGAAGAACTTTTCTTGCAAGTGAATATCCATTACTGTGCAAACCGCTGGAAGCGATGCCGACCAACTTATCACCTTCCTTAATCTTTGACCCGTCAATTATTTTAGATTTATCTACCACCCCCACACAAAAACCTGCTATATCATATTCGTTCTTTCCATACAGATCTCCCATCTCGGCAGTTTCCCCTCCAATAAGCGCACAGCCGGATTGTTTGCATCCATCAGCAATTCCGATCAAGATCTGCTCTGCAAGATTTGGATCAACTTTATTGAATGCCAGATAATCTAAAAAGAATAAAGGTTTTGCTCCTTGAACGATAACATCATTTACACTCATTGCAACTGCATCAATACCAATAGTATTATGAACACCTGTCAGAAATGCGATTTTTAATTTTGTGCCAACTCCATCTGTCCCGGAAACTAAAACAGGCTCCTTGTATTTATTTACATCTATTTGGAACAATCCACCAAACAAACCGATCTCGCCCAAAACACCCGGAACGAAAGTGCTCTTCGATAATTTTTTAACGCGAGATACGACCTCGTAACCCGCTTCTATATCTACACCTGATTGTTTATAATCCATTATTATCCTCCATATTCGGTCGATATCTCCCCTGCCCGTTTTGTTGCCGCGATCACAGCATCCGAAATTGTTTCCTTTACTTTCCCTTTTTCTAGAACTCTTAGCCCTTCAACTGTTGTTCCACCAGGGGATGCAACCATGTCACACAATTCTTTAATGTCTTTGTTTGTTATTGCAACGGTTTCAACTGCTCCATAAAATGTTTCA
>CAZWKB010000032.1:2832-16916 GCA_964633925.1 uncultured bacterium | reverse complement strand
CAACAGCCAAAAACTTTGCAGTCTCTTTTGACAATCCACTGTTTATTCCACCGTCAATTAAACCTTCTATCATCTTGTATACAAAAGCAGGGCCGGAACCAGAAAGACCGGTGACTGCATCAATATACTTTTCTTCTAGCTCCATAGTCTTGCCTATGCATGCAAATAATTTATCAGTTGCTTTAACATCGTCATTTGTTGCACTTTTCCCTTTTGAAATAACAGACATCCCCTTACCGATCAGACAAGGATTGTTTGGCATTACTCTAATAACTTTTGAATTTAACAAGTTCTCTTCTAAAAACTTTAAGGATATCCCTGCTGCAATAGAAACAAACAATTTATTTCCTTTTGCATGTTCTTTTACTTCGGACAGAACGGATCTCATTGTTTGAGGTTTAACGGACAAAACAATTATGTCGCCTTGTGACACGGCAACTGTATTGCTTGCAATTTTGACGCCAAGTTTTTTGTTCAATAAATCCAGACGTTCTTTACTAATGTCGGAAATGATTATTTTATCAGCAGTTGTTGTGTTTGATGTAATAAGACCCGTTATGACAGCTTCTGCCATGCGGCCTGCACCAATGAATGAAATTGTTTTATTAAGAGGCATATTATGACCTGTGTAAGAGTCCTTCTCTTACAACTTTGCCATCTGACTGCGCTTTTTCCGCAAAATCAGATATTGCAACCTCAGATGGAGTTAACAGAAAAATGCCATCGGAGATCTTCATCATGTGTCCATCAATAGCAAAGGCTGTTCCGCAAACAAAATCAACAAGCCTTGTTCCATCTGAAGAGTCGAGATATTTTAAATTGACAATAACAGGAGATCCTTGTCTGAGTTTTGCCGATATGGCAATTGAGTCTTCATATGCTTTTGGTTCGTATATTGCAATTTCAAAATCAGGATCTGCGACTTTCTTTGAAGATCTTTTAAATGGAGATAATTCTTTTCCTATCTTATCTTCGCTTCTATCAGTTTCATTTTCCTGCCCGAGTTCGTCTCCAAGACCGATAAATGCTTTCGCTCCATCTAAAAAGTTTTTCATTCGCCTTAGTCCTCCTTGTTAATTTTCAAACAATAACGATCCAATCCTTAACATTGTAGCACCTTCTTCAATTGCGATTTCAAAATCATTACTCATCCCCATTGAAAGGTGCTTGAGATCATATTCCTTTGATATATTATATAACATCTTAAAATAAGGTCTAGTGGCTTCGTTGTCTTTTAGATACGGAGCCATTGTCATTAGTCCTTCTATATGTATATTATCCAGTTTTGCTGACTCGCAAACAATATCTTTTGTCTGCTCAGGCCTTATTCCTTTTTTTGACATCTCACCGGAAACGTTCACCTCGATCAATACTCTTGGAACCATAGACACCTCTTTTGCCCGTTTATCAATTTCTTTTAGCAATTCTAAGCTATCAACTGAATGTATCACAGGAAACAATGAAATTGCAGATTTGATTTTATTGGACTGCAAATGACCGATCATATGCCAAATTAGATTTTTCTTATCAGAAAAGAAAGATATCTTTTCTTTTGCTATTTGCAATCGATTCTCACCGAAATCTGTAATCCCCAGATCTATCAGTTCCTTGATCTGATCTAAAGTAGCAGTTTTTGTCACAGCGACAAGCTGAATATCTTTTGGATCCCGCCCTGCCTTATTTGCAGAAATCATAATTCTTTCGTTTAAGAGTAATAAATTGTGCTCGATATTTGCCATGGAATAATTATACATTAGGACCTTATCGGTCCGTTGACCTTTATTTTGAATAGGTAGTATAATACGAATATGAAACTAAAAATCAACAGCATGTTTCTGGGTTTATTATTAGTTTTAGTGACGATTACCTGTAGTTGTGCCGAAAACACATCTCTACAAATAGGCACACAAACGCCGATAATCTCCCTTCCATCAATAAATGGAGAAGTTTTTAGTACTGAAACGTTACTCGGGAAACCCTATTTACTAACTTTTTACACTACATGGAGCCAATCATGCATTAACAATCTAAAATCCCTTCAAGATATAAAGAATAAGCACAATGGAATAAATATTGTCGCAGTATCTTTTGACAAGAAAATATCTGTTGTAGATTCATTTCTTAAGAATAACGGGTTTTCATTCATTTCGCTTATAGACAAAAAACAAAAAAACCTTGATGCATTCCACGTAATAATAATCCCAATGACTCTTCTGATAGACAAAAATGGTACAATAAAGTCCATTTATAGGGATTTCGATAATTCAATAAAAAACTCTATGGACGAAGATATACAGAAATTGTTGAAAGAGACAACTTAAGAAGCCCTATTCATACCTCAAAGCTTCTATCGGATCCAGATTCACAGCTCTCATTGCAGGATAAACCCCGGATAAAATACCGATAAACAATGACACAGTAAAAGCAAGTGTTATTGCCCACGCAACAACGACCATTCCCATCTTAAATATAAACATTAACGCAAATGTTCCTGACAAGCCAAGCAGTATCCCCAGTAATCCACCTAAGAAGCTGATAACGATAGACTCTATCAGAAACTGAAAAAACACATCGATCTTTTTTGCGCCAATGGCCTTTCTTATTCCAATCTCTCTTGTTCTTTCAGTAACAGACACAAGCATAATGTTCATGATGCCGATAGATCCGACAAGAAGAGATATTGCGGCAATCCCTCCAACAACAGCGGTTAGTAATCCGATAATATTACCAAGCATTTTCATCATACCCTCTTGAGTTTCTATATGAAAATCTCCTTTATCAAGATCTTTGCCAACTATCTCGTTAATCTCTTTTATTGCTTTTGGCATAAGCAGATCGCTCTTGGCAAGGACATCGATCTCTACAACTCCTTTGGTATCAAACAATGTGCTTGAGGTGCTTATTGGCATTGCTATCACATCATCAAAATCCTGAACCAGTATTTTTCCCTTTTCTTCAAAAACCCCTATTATCAAAAACTTTTTGCCTGAGATTTTAATTTTTTCGTTAATCGGGTCTATTCCACCAAATAATTCTTTTACAATTTTGCTCCCAACAACACAAACCTTTCTTGCTCCGTCTACATCTCCCTTGCTAAAGAATCTACCATTAACCACTTTGTGAGAATATATGCGCTGATAATTATCCGTTGTCCCCCAGATTTGATTGACATCGTATTCTTCCTTCCCATACTTTGCTTTACCTTTTCCAACAATTATTGGGACAACCTCATCAACCGAAGGGCAAAACTGTTTAATATTATCGGCATGCTTTACCCTCATTTTATTATTCAAGAACGCAGCAAAATCACCTTGATCTTTACCTGGCATAATCTGAAGTAGCGTTGTTTTCATGCCAAATGATTGCATTTGCGCAACAACATATTGTTTTGCAGCTTCCCCTATTGCAACTAGGATGATAACGGAAGCAATCCCGATCACAACTCCAAGCATTGTCAGCCCAGACCTTAACTTGTTACTCAATATAGATTTTATCGCCATACTGATTGTGTCGAATATCATTTTGTTTTTGTATCCTCCACTACCCTTCCATCAAACAATCTGATTATCCTCTGTCCATATTGAGCAATGTTGTTATCATGAGTAACCATTAATATAGAAACTCCGCTTTTATTTAGATCGTCAAATATTTTCATAACATCTTTGCCGGATTTGCTGTCAAGATTACCAGTTGGTTCATCTGCCAAGATTATTGACGGTTGATTGATTATTGCTCTGGCAATTGCAACTCTTTGACGTTCTCCCCCTGAAAGTTGATTTGGACGATGTAATGCCCTATGTCCGATACCAACAGATTCAAGAGCCTTTATCGCTCTTAGCTGTCGTTCTTTGCGTGGCAATCCGCTGTATATCAAAGGGAGTTCTACATTGTCTTGTGAAGTAAGTTTTGGCAGAAGGTTGAATGTCTGAAATACAAAGCCAATCTTTCTGTTCCTAACAGTGGCCAGATCAGCATCATTTAATTTTGAAACATCCACTCCATCAATAAAAATGGAACCTGTTGTCGGCTTATCCAGACATCCAATCAAATTCATCAGTGTTGATTTTCCACAACCGGAAGGCCCCATGATAGAAGCAAACTCTCCTTTGGCCAAAGAAATATTAACATCAAACAGGATCGGAACATTTTCCTGCTCCAATTTGTAAGCCTTTGTAACATTCCTTACAGCTACAACAAAATTCATTTATCTATTACAACCCTCATCCCGTTTTTTAATTTATCCAATTCTGAAATCGCCACATCATAACCTTCTTTTGCCCCATCTAAGATTTCGATGTTCACAGAATCTTTTGCTCCCAATTTTACAGATGTTTCAACGATTTTATTTTTTTGCACCACGAATATTTTGGATGCATCATTTCCCGCAACAATCGCCTCCCTAGAAACAACCAACACACCACTTCTTTCGGAAATAATAATGTCAGCATTAACAGACATGCCAACTTTCAGCTTGCTGGATGCATTGTTGATCACAACTCTGGATCTGAACACTTTATCCTCTTCGTCCATTTTAATTCTGCCGCCAACTTTTTTCAATTCTGCTTCAGCAGCTACATTTACTATTCTGCCTTCGAATTCCTCATCAGAAAATGCATCCGAGGATATTTTTACTTTCTGTCCGGCTTTAACATCGGAAATATCCGCTTCATCTATTTGCAACTCTGTATATATTGAATCGTTATTAACTATAGAGAACAATTGCATACCTGGAGAAACCACCTCTCCAATTTTGCTGCCAACAAGTGTAACTGTCCCGCTTATCGGGGATATAACACAGGAGCTCTCATACACAAGCTTAGACTGTTCTAGTTGCTGCTTTGTTGCATAACCACCGTCAAATAATGTTTTTGTCCTGTCAAAATCACCTCGTGCACTTTCATAATTATCAAGAGTTGCAAGAATCTGCCCTCTTGAAACAACATCCCCTTCTTTTACATTCAAAGATTGGAGAATCCCTCCCATTTTTGGACTAAGAGAAGCAGTATTCCCTTTTATTTCTCCCGAAACGTTGATCACAGGAACTATTGATCCATATCCTATTCTTATTGCTTTAACCTTTATTGATTTTGTAGATGATGAATAGAATGACCATCCGACAACAGCCACAACAATCAACACAACCCATTTGAACCATTTATTTTTGAACATTTATTCCTCCTTATTATTAGGGGCGCATTCAATGCGCCCTTACACTATCGATAGATATTAATCGTACGGGCGTATTGCATACGCCCCATATTATTCATTATATCAATATATCAATTTGTACGGGCGGACCTTGTGGTCGCCCTATCCATTGGGCAGGCACGCAGGCCTGCCCCTAAGAAATCTTCTTCCTGAATCGTCCAACGGCAACTACGAATATACACATCCCAATCAACAACAACGCCATTGCCTGTGGCCATAAATAATCTATGCCGCTGCCTTTTAGGAATATTCCTCTGACTATTTCAAGAAAATATCTTAGAGGAATAACTAATGTGACCCATTGAATTATTTCAGGCATATTCGATATTGGGAAAATGAAACCCGACAGCAAAATAAATGGCATGAATATGAACATTACAGTAAGAATGGTTTGTTGCATATTTGCAGATATCGTTGAGATCAATAGCCCCAAACCAAGAGAGGTGAGCAAAAAGAATCCGCTCAATAAAAGTAACAGCCAAAAACTGCCAAGGATCGGAACGTGAAACCACGAAGATCCGACAGCAACAACGAGAAGAACATCGACAAAACCTATTAATGCATATGGGATCAGCTTACTAAGCATCAATTCATAAGGTTTTATTGGCGAAACCAGTAATTGCTCAAGGGTTCCTGACTCTTTTTCTTTTACGATCGAAACGGACGTAAGTATTGTTGTTATCAACATTAACAGCATTCCAATTATTCCTGGGATCATATAATTCACACTCTTTTGTTCTTGATTGTGAAAAACCCTTACTCTAGCATCTATGACCTCCCTTGTTCTTCCCTTTTTTGACATCAGCTCCAAGGAATATTCATAAACAATATTATTGATATAGCCCATTGCAATGGAAGCAGTGTTAGAATCTGTTCCGTCAACAATTATCTGCAGAGGCGCCTGACGATAGGACAATATCTTTTCTGAAAAATCCGGAGGGATCTTCACCGTGATCATGGCAGTTCCATTATCTAGCATACATGCCAATTGTTTGTCATTTTCAGGATAGCCCGCAATGATAAAATAACCTGAACTTGTCATCTTTGAAATAAAATCCCTACTTTGAACACTGTTGTTTTGATCACAAATTGCAGTGGGAACATTCTTAACATCAGTTGTTGCAACATATCCAAAAACCAGCATTTGCAAGATCGGAGGAACAATAGCTATGGCCAGAAGCCTTTTGTCCCTAAATAGCTGGATAAATTCTTTCCTTAATAAGTGGAGCAATCTTGAATCGAACATCAATCAAGCTTCTTTCTCAGCCTTTTCGAGGCCGCAATGATCATAAAAACTGCGAAAATAAAAAGCAATAATGTGTCCCCCCAAAGGACTTCAAGTCCAACACCCTTTAGAAATATCCCTCTAAGTATTTCCAGAAAATATCTGGCTGGGATAAGAAGTGTAAGCCATTGAACAACTAAAGGCATACTTGCTATTGGAAACATAAAACCTGACAGTAATAATGAAGGTAACATTGTTGCCATTGCACCCATGATCACTGCATCCTCTTGCCTTTTTGCAGTTACAGATATCATAAGACCTATCCCCATTGCCCCAAGGATAAAGAGTACCGACTCAAAAAGTAACAGCCAAAAACTCCCCCTAATCGGAACCCCAAAAACAGAGTTCCCAACAAAGACACAAAGCAAAACGTCCCCTATCCCTATAAATGCATAAGGTATCATTTTCCCGATCATGAGCTCGATCGGTCTGAGAGAAGTGACTATCAATTGCTCCATCGTTCCTCTCGTCTTTTCGTTAACAATAGTCATGGAAATTATCATTGCAGCAAGTATCATAAGAATAAAAACAATCAGTCCAGGAACAAGGAAGTTCATGCTTTTTAGCTCTCGGTTGTACCAGACATTTGTTCTTGCATCTATTGGTAATGTGACAGAAGAAACCTTCAATAGTTTTTCTTTTGAATAATCTTGCAATATTCCGCTTATGTATCCCATAGCAATTA
The DNA here is from genome assembly GCA_964633925.1 of uncultured bacterium. GTDB lineage: Bacteria > Margulisbacteria > WOR-1 > JAKLHX01 > JAKLHX01 > CAZWKB01. The sequence goes on along the minus strand of CAZWKB010000032.1, from coordinate 9,738 downwards.
CAGCAGTATTCGAATCCGCTCCATCTACAACAACTTGCAGTTCTGCTTTTCTGTTGGATAAAATATCTTTTGAAAAATTCTCATCAAACGTTATTGCTGCTTTTGCTTTGCTGCTCATAATAAAACATTCCTGATCCTTGAATGAATCAACGCTTCCTACCACTGAGAAATATCCGCTGGCAACGAATTTCTGAATAAGTTCTCTAGAATAATTTGAATTGTCTTTGTCAAAGATAACTATTGGAATATTCTTAACGTCAAAGGTAAGTGCGAATCCGTATAACATAAGCATCAAGACAGGAAGAATAAATGTCATCGCCAGAGTACGAGGATCGCGGAGAATGTGTTTAAATTCTTTATTCATAATGGCTTTTATGCGGGAGATATTCATTTTTTTGCCCCTACATTGTTTTTATCCATTAATTTAACAAATAATTCTTCCAGCGTTTTTACATCGTATTTCGCTTTTAATCCGCTTGGTGAACCGGTAGCAACGATCTTTCCATCATTTATCAATAATATTCGGTCACAATTCTCTGCCTCTTCCATGAAATGTGTTGTCACAAGGACAGTTGTCCCTGATGCTGCCAATTCCTTTATCAACTTCCAGGAATTCCTACGTGATATCGGATCAACCCCAGATGTCGGTTCATCGAGAAACAATATTTTTGGTGAATGGATCGTGGCACAGCCAAGTGCCAGCCTTTGTTTTAATCCACCAGAAAGATTCGATGTCAGCTCGTTTTCGCGTCCAACAAGACCAGCCATTTTTACCAGATATTCTTTTCTTGATTTTCTGTCTTCGATTTTTGTTTGATATATGCCTGCATATAGGTTTAGATTTTCATCAACAGTCAGATCCTCATAAAGCGAGAACTTTTGTGACATATACCCTATTATTTCTTTAATTTGCTCACTCTGCGTATTTATATCAAGTCCCCCAACACTGCCCGCACCTGACGTAGGTTCCAATATACCGCAAAGCATTCGTATCGTCGTTGACTTCCCTGCACCGTTCGGTCCAAGAAACCCGAATATTTCTCCCCTCTTTATATCAAATGAAATATTATCAACTGCTGTAAAATTACCGAATCGTTTTACAATGTTTTTGCAAATTATCATTTATCACCTTCGATCATAGAGATGAAGACATCCTCCAGAGAGACGCGATTCATCGCGTCTTTACGACCAGACAAAATTTCATCAGGCGTCCCCACCGTCAAGATTTTACCTTTGTTGATAAAGGCAACCCTATCACATCTTTCTGCTTCATCCATATATGATGTCGTCACAAATATTGTGATAGCAGGAACCAAAGATTTTAGTATTGTCCACAATTCTTTTCTTGAAACAGGATCAACGCCAAATGTGGGTTCATCAAGAAATAATATTTTTGGAGTATGGATTAATGTGCATGAAAGAGCGAGCTTCTGCTTCATCCCTCCAGATAAAAATTGAGCCTGTCGGTCCATGAACCTGTCAAGACGGCTAAAAGACAAAAGTTCCTTTTTTCTTTTTTTTCTTTCGTTTCTCTCAACAAGATGGAGATCAGCGAAAAAATCTAAATTCTCTTCTACCGTAAGATCTCCATACAAACTAAACTTTTGGGACATATAACCGATACTGTCCTTAACGATATCCGTTTCTTTCATGACATCATGCCCATTGACTATTGCGGTTCCTGAATCATTATTTAGTAAACCGCAGAGTAATCTTATAAGAGTGGTTTTTCCTGCTCCGTCTGGACCGACCAAGCCGAAGATTTCGCCTTGATTAACTGTAAGGGAGAGATTGTTTATGGCAACTAAAGATTTAAAAGATTTGCTGAGATTATTAGTTTCAATTACATAGACCATGTTGCATCAGCCGGCATTCCCGGTTTTAGACGAAGAGAATCATTCGGGATATCTATCTTGATTGCGAAAACTTGGTTGACTCTTTCTTCCTTTGTTTGAATGTTTTTTGGAGTAAATTCTGACCTGTCAGAAATATAAACAACTTTGCCTGTAAAAGTTTCCTTTGGAAAAGAGTCAACTCTGATACTAACTTCTTTGCCAAGGGATATTTTGCCAAGCTTGGTCTCGGGAATATAGATCTTCATTTCGAGAGATCTAAGATCAGCCATTGTCACGATTGTGCCACCAGATTGAATAAGCTCTCCCTGTTCCACTGCCTTGACAAGAACGACCCCAGAAATTGGAGCAAGTATCTTTGAATTGCTTATTTGTACCTGAGCAATGTCTACAGAGGCCTTCGCCTGAAGATAATTGTCATACAAAGAAGAGGCTGTCGTCCTTGCATTGTCCAATTGTTGGTCTGATGCCATTTTGTTGTTAAAAAGCTCGGTAATCCTGTCAAGATCGGCTTTTGCATTGTCAGCCTTCGCTTTTGCAGAATTTTCAAATGCTTGAGCAGACCTTTGTTGGGCATATAATTCAGGAACATCTATCACCGCGATTTCATCACCAGACTTTATGGCATCGCCCTCCCTGATATTTAAGGTGACGATTTTACCGGCAACCTTAGTTCCTACATTAATATCAATGGCCTCAATCGTCCCTGATGCTTCAAGCCTTTCGCCACCTGATCTTTCCTGAACATCACTCCAATACAAATATCCTGCTATTGAGGCAATAATTAAAACTATTATGATCTTTCTGATTTTCTGCATATTATCCTTTATGTGTACGGCACATTATATTCGTACGGGCGAATAATCATTCGCCCCTACCAGACACAACCCTAATCATCACCACCCGGCCGATTTTTTTATCTGTGCATCTGCAATAATCAAATCAAATTGAGCTGACAAAAGATCTGTTTTTGCTTTTGTAAGAGATGTCTGAGCATCAAGTATCTCGATGTTTGTTGCCAAACCGTTCTTATATCTTACCTCCACAACAGAATTGTTTTCCTGGGCACTTTCGAGACCCTTTTTGGAATCATCTATCATGCTTTTTGCCGATTGATAATTGAGATATGCCTGTTTAACATCAAGCTCAACAGCCCTTTTCACAAGATCATAGTTTGCTTTTGTATATTGATAATTGTAATTTGCTTCGTTGATCTTGTTCTGAGTTGCAAAACCATCAAACAACTGCCATTGCGCCGCCGCCGTCACCGCCCAGGAATTTGTATCATAGTTAATCGCATTGTTTTGATAATCGGTGTTTCTGGAGCCATATGAGCCTTGAAGGGCAACAGAAGGAAGCATTGAAGCTTTTGCTAACCATATTGATTTGTCCGCGATCTTTAGAGAAATGCCGATCGCCTTCAGATCAGGGCGAAGTGAATATGAATTTAAAAGAAGAGTGTCATATACATATGAAGGATCTGAAATTGCAAGATCGTCCCCTTCTATATCAACAGAAGCATTTAGGTCTTCGCCAATTGCATTATTAAAAGCCGCCTTTGAAAGCTCCCAACCATTCTGAGCTTTAAGAAGCCCCTGCTTTGCACTCGAGTATGCGACTTCACTTCTCAAAACATCTGATCTTGTTGCCATACCGGCAGAAAGAAGAGCGTTTACCTGATCAAGATGGGCTTTTGCCATATCCAGAGATTCTTTTGACAGATCTACAAATTTCTTTGATTTGATAACCCCATAGTAGAGAGACGTTATTTCAAAAACGAGATCTTGCTTAGCCTTTGTTAATTCAAGCTTTGCAATATCAACTCCATATCTTGCCATATCAACTGAACTTTCGACTTTACCAAATGTAAACAAAGTCTGACTGAGTGTTGCTTCCCAACCTTTGTTATTAACTGCTTCATCAACACCGAATGATACAGGAACACCGCTAAAAGTTGTTTGCATTGGAGATGAATAACTTCTTGAAATATTTGATGATATGGACAAGCTCGGTAACATTGAGGAAAATGCCTGCCAATCTTTTGCAGATGCGATGTCAAGCTTTCTTGATGCCGAAATAATATTTTGATTTCGCAAAAGGCCAAGATCAATACTTTTTTTAAGATCAAGAGACTGTGAATTTGAAATTCCTGACAAAGAAACACACATGACAGCAACAATGTACAAAGTCTTTTTTAACAATTGTTTCTCCTTGGAAATATTATACCATTACTTGTTCAGGGCCCTCACCCTGGCCTTCGGCCTTCCCTCTCCCAGAGGGAGAGGGACCATTAGATAATATTTCAATAATTTTCTGTTTAACTACTTCACTGTTTTTCAAGATCTCTTCGTTTTTCAAACGGATTACTTTTATGTTTTTTGATTCAATTATTGTTTGGCGGAGATCGTCATACTCCTGATGTTTGTCATGAATTGAGCCATCGATCTCGATTGCTATTCTTTTCTCTAGACAGTAAAAATCAACAACAAATCCTTCGATGACATGTTGACGTCTGAATTTTAGGCCTAAGGTGCATCGATTACGCAATTGTTTCCAAGCAAGCCTTTCGGCTTTTGTTTGCTCAGCCCTTAATCCTCTTGCAAATCTTTTCTTTATATCCTTCATCGCATTTCTGTCCCCTCGCCCTCTGGGAGAGGGGATGCCCAACGGGCAGGGGTGAGGGTCCCAGAGAATAACATCCTTGGTAAAACAGGAGACTTTCGCAATGTTTTCGCGCACAACGTTGATCTCCTGTTTCGTCAAAGATATTAATATTGCAAGGAAGCGACCGTCGTAAATGTTTTTCGCGCACGTATGATCACTCGCTTCCCCGTACCTTCTATATCACCCCCTTTTCAATTAATGCCAATATATTGTCTGCCCTATTTCATTCACCCACCCGATGTTGTTGCCGTTATGCAATGTATTTGTTGAGTAGATCGGTCTTACATTGATATTCCATGAATCTTTTACATCTACAAAATCAATATTCCTGATGCCATAGGTATTTATGCGCCATTGCAGTGGCGAAGCAGAGCTACGCAATGTGATGTAATTTCCTGCACTGCCTGCCAATGTGAAATCGGCTTCTATTGTGTTCAATGAGCCGGCCTCAAAGGTGATCAGTTTTCCAGGAGTGTTACTCACAAAGTTGTGGAATGTTGTTGCTCCACTTACAACAGATGGCTTTGTTGCGTCTTCAAACTCAACTGTTCCTGTGCCCTGCAGGAATGTTGCAGTGTTATTCCAATCACCACCGATCTTCATTGTTAAATTATTGGTCTTAAAGTCTCCGTTTGGATTTATAAAACTGTTCCCGATTCTTATGTCATTAGTTGCGATCTCCAAAGTGGAAGCTCCGCTATGAAGTATCGTGCCAAATGACTTTGTTATGCCACCTGAAACAATTGTCTGAGTACCGGAGGTCTTATCAAATTCAAATGTTGAATTGTTTGTTGATATCAACGACGTCAGATTTGTTGTATTCAAAGTATTCCCTGAATATCTTAACAATCCATCATTAAGGTCAAGAGTCCCGGCCTCCAGAGAAAGAACTCCGTTAATATCTACGATGTTTCTGAGAGCCAGTGTTTTTCCTGATTTCAATGTCACATTGTTCAGCATTGTAACGTCGCTTGTTACAACTGAATTCCCATTGAACACAAGAGTTGAATTGCTCTGGTTGAATGTGCCGCCTGTAAGATCTACATTTCCACCAATAGTAATATTTTTATTAAAGTTCCCGGTTTCAAAGGTGCCGGAAGTATTAATAAAGTTTCCTGCCATTGTCATTAGATGATCACCTCTGTTGAACAAACCGTTACCACTTGTTCTGATAAAGCTGCCATTAAGAATGAGATCACTTAACAGCTCTACGGTACCAGACAAAGTTTGTGACAGATTATAAAGAGTTACCCCAGAAGCATCAAACTCCATTGTTGGATTTGGTGCCAAGACTATTGTTGATGTATCACTATTGAATGCTGCGGCATTCAGTGTGATGATCTTCTTTGCAAAGATCGTTGCTGACTCTGCGCTAAAGTTTCCACCGGACACAACAAACGATGATTCGCCGGTAAAGATTCCCGACCTTCCTTCAAAAGTTCCACCAGTTTGTACAAATGAATCAGCAGAAACGGCTGAAGTTCCGAGAATAACATTTCCACCATTCATTTCGATAGCGCCTCTAACTTTTACATTCGTCTGGAAAGTAATAGTATTCATATAAAGTGGATCTATTAGAATAGATCTCAATTCACCAGGGAACAGAGGATCTACAATAGAATCTTCAGGACCATCAAATGCAAATTGAACATCTTCTTCCGGCTCTGGAACACCGGCAGGGATCCAGTTGCTTCCGGTAGACCACAAATTATCTCCTGCACCAAAATTATTTGTCCACAATGTTGCACCAAATCTCCAGTTGATATTTCTTCCGCCATCAAGCGAGAATCTGGCGTATATTTCGTTTGTTATTCCTTCTAAAATATTTCTGGAATCCTGAACTTTAACAAATGTTATCTGTCTGTCCAAAATATTTGGGGATGGATCTATTTCCCATGTTTGGAATGGAATTGAGCTGTATATTGTTATCAGCTTTCCAACCTGCCCTGCGATCTTAATAACCCCAACAAATTTCTGTCTTGAACCGGCTTCAATAGTAAAGGCCTTACCTTCGGCTGTGCACCAGAAATTGTTAAATATATTATTGCCGAAAATATTCGAAGCTCTTGATTTATCTTCAAATGTAACGCTTCCATTTGTTGACTCAAATGTCCCGCCTCTAGTATCCCAATCACCAATAATGTTGATCGAGTGATCATTATCATTAACTGTCCCGTTTGAAACTCTGAAGTTGTTTAGCAATTTAATATCGCTCTGAAGTGTTGTTGTTCCTGTCCCATTGTGCGTCAGGTTATACAAGCTTCTGGTTAATCCACCCGAGTTAAAGTCTTGAGCGCCGCTTCCATCAAGGCTTATTGTTCCATTGGCAGCAAAGCTGGCAATGTTTGTCATGTCAAGAGAAGGCCCTGCATATGCCAAGCTGTGATTA
>CAZWKB010000032.1:1126-2822 GCA_964633925.1 uncultured bacterium | reverse complement strand
TGAATTGAGAGTAATATTATTATCAACCCCTAAATTATCTGCTAGGTTTAACGTTGCTCCTGTATTCAGAACCAGATCATTAAATCTATCGCCATTGCTTGTCATAGCAACCGTTCCGTGAACTTCTACAGTTGAAGTGTTTGCAACAAAGTCCGCTCCGCTTGCATTGTTGAAATTGTTCAACAGGCTTATATTTGAACCATTAGCATTGAATACGGCAGCATTATTATTGCTGAATGTTCCTTCGATGCTAATTGCATTATTTCCTGCGTTGAATACTCCGCCGTTATTGACGAAGTTGCCCTCTGTAGACAACATTGATGCTAATGTTGTTGTCTTGTTGCTGTGATACAAGTTATAGAATCTGCTGTTTCCGGCATTTAATGTTGGACCATTAACAAATACATTTGAAGTGTTTCTTGTAAATGTTCCTGTGTTCAACCAGCTTCCTTCAGCCGTGATAGAAGTATTCCCCGCAGTCAGCGTTGCACTGTTTATGATGGAACCAACAACCTCTAATGTATTGTTGCCGGTTACAAAATTGCCACCGCTGATCACAAGGTTGTTTTCTATTGAAGCATAATTTGAAAGAGTCCTTGTTCCTCCAGTATTCTCTACATTGTAGAATCTGTGTCCGGCCCCAAGTCCACCCATACTTAAATTGCCATTACCAAAGAATTCAACAGTTCCAGATCTATTAATAAAGCTTGCTGAAGGGGAAATACTAACACTATTACCGAAAGACACCCTAAAACTATTTGAACCTACATCAAACGTGCCAAGTGGCAAACTAAATGAACCTTCAAATGATATGGAGTTATTGATAATCGTTATGTAATTACCAGCAAAAACATTCAAATCACCAAAGGATTTTCCATAACCTGTCCCTCCAGAATCAATAAAGATATTCCCTACAGGCCTGAAAGCCCCTGAACCCCAGAAACAAAGTGCATTGTTTTCCCAAGTCGCAGTTCCGTATATATTCATATAATTGTTATTCATATCGAAAGTTCCGCTATTATTCAGGAAATTTCCTTGTACAAAGAGAGGGTCGTTGACAATCACAGTTCCTGATCCCGTATGTATCAAGTTCCCTATGCTTGCGCCTCCTGAATATAGCTGTTGTGTACCTGCCCCATTAAACTCCATAGTCCCATTTGTGGCATATCCAAATCCTCCATTGTTAGTATAATCTCCGCCAATTGTAATTCGATTTGAACTTGCACCTTGCATTAATAAAGCTTCCAGACTTAAAGTATTCTCGATCGACACAGGAGTTGAAAGTGTCAACGTATTCGCCCCACTATGATTCAAGTTATAGAACTTGCTGCCGGCTGCTTGCTGCAAGCTGCTTCCCTTTGCATCCCAGGTTGACGTCCCTTGATTGAATGTTCCTGCAGTCTGGCTGAAGGCCCCTTCTGCGGTTATGAATGAAGATCCACTGCTGAATGTTCCCCCACTCATTGCAAATGTATCCATAGTCACATTGTTATTTGCAGTCGTGAATGTTGCACCGGTCTCAAGACTCAATCTGCCATTCACTCCAAGTGTTCTGTCAAGAGTTATGGTTCCTGTATATCCTGAACGGACTTCAGTTGTTCCGATCGCGCCGGCAAACCCTGCATCAACTGTAGATGTCTTTGTGCTTGTTGCATCAAATATCACAGCATCAGTGGCTGATGGGACTTCGTCAGGT
>CAZWKB010000032.1:0-1116 GCA_964633925.1 uncultured bacterium | reverse complement strand
CCAGTTCATCAGAGTTGACCAGTTACTATCTGAACCTTCACCATCCCATATGGTTGCATTGAACAGCCAGTTAAGATTTCTTGTGGCATCTGTAGAATACTTTGTTGCCATGATCTTGCTGTTCCTATTCCAAGAATCTTTTACATTTAGATATTTCAAATTCCTGGTAGAGCGAGCATCAATTTCCCATGAAGTGTTATCTACAGTACTTCTTAGAGTTATTAAGTTCCCTAAGGTCCCCATCATAGACAGCTTGCCTTCAACTGTTTGAATCTTTGTGGCTTCAAGAGTAAGCGCCTTATTAGGAGTCAGAATATCTAATGCAAAGAAGCTTGTATTTCCAAGTATTGTTGTTGGCTTGCTTGCATCTTCAAAGGTTACGATATTGTTGCCATGATTGAATGTGCCTTGATTATTCCAATTGCCGGCAACTCTCATATTGTTACCATCGGTTGTAAATGTTCCGCTGTTGTTCTCAAAGTTGTTTAACAGTCTTAAGTTGTTGCCAAGAGTTGTTGTTCCTGATCCTGTGTGTAACAAGTTGTATAGGCTATTGTTGTTTGTTGATACAGTCCCAGTTCCCGCCATCTCTAAGGTTGAAAGGTTTGCTATATATGTACCAGAAGCATTGTTGAAATTGCCTTTTACCTTTATTGTAATGGTATCTGCACTTATAACTCCTGTTGATGTTACATTCAAGTTTCCTTCAAGGCTTGCGTTGTCAACTATTTCCCAGCTACCGGTGCCGCTAAACGTTACATTGTTAAATGATGTTCCTCCAGATTGTACATTTCTCTTTGTCCCTACCGTTAGATCAGAGTTTGTAAATGCAACCGTGTTTGCTCCATATGTATGTGTGCCGCCATTATGTAAGTAATGTCCGGCAAGGTTTATTGCATTGGTTGATGGGATGAATGTTCCGCCATATATAGAGAGTGTTCCTTCTCTTGTTCCTGCCTGTGACAATGTCAATGCACCACCAAGAGTTAATGTTCCTGCTGTTGGCCCAAGTTGTAGATTTCCGTATGTTCCTGTTGGTACTGTCAGAGAACCAGCTGCAATGTATATGCTGTCATCAGCTGTTCCTGTTGGAGCAACTCCTCTAACAAGATTCTT
>CAZWKB010000031.1:16087-20385 GCA_964633925.1 uncultured bacterium | reverse complement strand
TCAGATAGCCCTATCTGAATAGGTATTGTTTTATTTTAGGCATAAATCGACCTGTAGGATAGTGCAAATAATCGATCCGCAAACCATTCTTCTGAAAAGCTCTCAAGCAATTCATATTCCCTATAATAATATTCTTTATTGAATTGTTGCTCGCTCCCCCCATCCTCATTTTTACCAGAGTTTTTTTCAGATATTTTGTTCTTGCCTTACATTTTTCAATAAACCTTAACATCAACTCGAAATCAGCGGATATCCTAAATGAAAGATCGAAAACACCGCATTTATTATAGAGTGATTTCTTTACAAAGAACGACGGATGCGGAGGATGCCAGCCCTTTAACATGTCTTTAGGCTTGCATTCTCTTGATATCCAGTGTCGAACAACCTTACCGACATCATACTTGTCGACATAAACGATGTCTCCATACAGAACATCCGTTTCAGTATTCTTAAAAACATCATTAACAGATACAAGGACTTCATCATTAAAAAAAATGTCATCAGAATTGAGTATCCCTACAATATCCCCTGTGGCCAAAGAGATTCCTTTATTCATTGCATCATAAATACCCTTATCTGGCTCTGAGATGAATTTCGTTATTTTATTCCCATAGCTTTTCACTATTGAGACCGTAGAATCGTTTGAATCCCCGTCAATAATTATATATTCAATATCCTTGTGTTTTTGAGATAAAACACTCTCTATAGTATCTTTTACTGTTTTTTCGCTGTTATAAGTTGCCGTAATAATAGAGATCTTCATTTTTTACCCTCTTCGATAGCCTTGACAAATTCTTCTGCAACCGAATCCCAGGAATTAAAGAAATTGGTCAGCCTGTGTTTTCCCTTTTTTATTAAACCAGTTCTTAGCTCATCATTTTTTGACAATTTGATTATTGACTGTAAAATAGACTGCGATGAGAACGGATCGAAATATATGGCCGCATCTTCGCATATATAATGTGCAAAATCCATATCGCTTGTGATCACAGGACAATCATGCTGCATCGCTTCGAGATAAGTCAGGCAAAATGATTCTAAAACCGTCGGGAGCAAAAAGATATCAGAATTGTAATATGCTTCTGATGCCTGTTCAGACGACAATTCTCCTAAATTAACGACGATATCCCCGAGATCGAACAGAGAAATATTATTAATGAGCTTTTCTGCCCCGGGATGTTGATCAATTTGAATTGTTATGAAGATCTTTATTTTCAGTCCCTTTTCTTTTATTTTCTTTCCTACCTCAAGTAAGATCTCCAGATTCTTGGTTGGATAATACCGGCATAAACACAACACCCTTGTTTCTTCCGATACGGTAAGCGACATATCAGATCTTGAATCCATTTCTTTTTTTAGCACAGGGACAAAACCGCTTTTGATCACACTGACAGAAACATCCTCGACCTTATAGTTCGCAAAAAGTTTTTTTGCAACTACCGGCGTTTGAACTATTATCTTTGTGCAGTTCTTAAGACCTAGTTTAAACATTAATTTTTGAACACCAAAAAAATATCTCTCCTTTGAGAAATTACTGTAGGAATTGCGGACAACAAGATTAGCCTGCTGCAACATCAATATCTGAGGTGTTTTGATAAAAAGAGAAGGAAGATTTGTCAGATTCAGCATGACATCCGCTTTGATATCTCTGCACAACTTCGAAACGAATATTTGATCAAACCATAACCTCCACAAATAATACATTCTCTTTCTCTTAAAAGTTAGTATTTCCAGATTGTGGCTCTGTATTTTTTCATATCCGACCCCAGCTGGAGCCAATGCCACAAATTGATGTCCACTTCCCTTTTTAGCAAGAGCTTTTAACAGATTGATAGCAACAGTATAAGTCCCTGCTTTATGAGAAGCGATGCAGTTAATTACTATTTTCAATTTGCAAATCCTTCTTTATTTTTATAAAATATGCCAGATTAACCGCAAGCAACAGATTTAAAGGGAAAAGTTCAAATATTATCGTAGTTACAATAAATGCACCATAAATCAGCCAAAAATGAAGATACATGACTTTTTTCCTGCTTATGCTGACAAAAAATAATACAAATACAACTAAAGCAAACGACCCTATATTAAACATAACAGATGTTATCGTCGAATCGGCGATAAAAGAAATGGCATTATCGGATCTATCGTCTGATAATACTGCCGCATTTGTAGCGGAACCAAAAGATTGCGATAAAACCATATTTTCATTTTTGAAAGCCTGCGCAAATATTTCGCCTCTTTTTAAGATAGACTCATAAATTATGGCGCGTCCGCTAATGATTGGCAGGGCTACAAGTCCCGCTAAGAATAGACAAACGCCCAAAAATATCATTAATTGTTTTTGATGTATCCTCTTATAAGCTTTGATAATGAAATATCCGCATAATACAAGCAACCCAGTCCCAGAACCCGTTAACAATACACTCACAGGGACGACGAAGAACAAAAGGATTTTTTTGTAAACGTCATCCTCCCGAAAATAATCGATGTAATAGGCCGCTGCCAAAGTGAATGCAGCCATCGCCGACGGAGTAAAATAAAAACCGGGATTACGCGCGTTCAATCCCGTAAAAGAGCTCAAACCATAAAATGCCCTGAAATAAAAAGCCTGTACAACCTGTAGTAAAAAACCAAACACCAATAAGCGGGTAAGCAGAGTGCTTATCCTATATTGGAATTTTGTGTCGATAGAGTCAAAAAGGAATAGCACCAACAAGAAAGGAAGTGACCAACGCAAGCCGGCAAGTATGTTGGTTACATTGGGACTGACGATCACTGAGGTCAAGGCTGAAAGAAGTATTGCCAAAACCAGGATAAGATAGAGTTTGTTCGTGTATATCTTTTTATTTTGAGCCACATTGACGAGCCCAACCGCAACAATCAGCAACATTGCAACATCTTTAATAATTTTTATATATATCGGCGTAAGTACAATTTTTGCGGAAATATAATTGCCGCTAAACAACGCGGTTAACTCCATAAAATTAAAAATCGGAGTAAGAAGGAGTAAAACAATGATTATTGATTGAAAGAACCAATCAACGGAAACAGAATATTTTTTCATAACTTTCTTTTCTTTCGCTCCCGGCTTCCGATTTTTGCCGCGTGGAGTATAGCCAGCCAATCATAACCGCCGTTCATTTTTAGCTTAAAATCCTTTATCGTATCAAAATGATCGACCCCGATTCTTCGTATAGCATACAGATCTCCAGGCCTTGAATATCTCCCAAATATTGTTGAGCATGCGGTTGCATAGCCATTACGCTTAACCTCACGCGCAATTTCGTTGGAGCATTCCGACGACTGCCCGTAAGGATATGAGAAATGTTTAATTTTTGAACCCGTAATATTTTCCAATACCTGCTTTGAAGAACTTAATTCCATATATATTTCTGTTTTGTTCAACTCAGACATCTTTAAATGCCTAAATCCGTGAGATCCGAGTGATACCAAACGATCATTTTTCAGGTCATTGATCATATCTTTACTCATTACTGATCCATTATGAGCTCTTTCTTCACGCTTCCACGCACCCTCCATGCCTATATATCCGGCAGGCACGTAAATCATAGACGGCATCTCAAACCGCCTTAAAACAGGTAAGGCATTTCGATATACACTTGAATACGCATCATCAAACGTCAAGACTGCAATATCTCCGTCTACTTTTTTTATACCTAACAAGTGACTGATCGCATCTTCCAGGCTGATAACTTTATAATTATCGTTCAGGAACTGCATTTGCGCACTAAAATTAGAAAACGAAATGTTATCCGCGATCAAAAGGTTATCGTCTTCCACCGCATGATACATTAGAAATACAATTTTTTTCCTGTCCCTTATTATACGATCTAGCAGAAAATTGATTAAATAAATAATACCAGAATAGTACAGCGTATACGCCGCAATCCTTTTTAAAACCGTTTTAAGATGTTTATTTTTCATTTATTTAAAGCCTGCCTCGACAAAATCAAACATCGTCAAAATCTCCGAAACTAAAATTCCAGGCGTATATATTTTTGATGGATGACGCGTTTATGGCCTGATCATGAGCCCTGATTATCACCGGATAAGGGTTCGTTTTTAAAGCCTCCGGACATTTAAAAAAACCGCATTTACGGTATAGCCGGTAATATTTTGAATTGGGGACAGTAAGAGCTTTGATGACAGCAACTCTCCTGTCGTCGAAATTCTTGACAGCAGCAGCGATTAGCATGCGGCCGACAAGGTCACTCTGCCCGCCGGAGGAGGTCAAAAGGTCAACGATCACTCCGGTCAGAGCCCCTTTGCTGACCGAT
>CAZWKB010000031.1:10554-16077 GCA_964633925.1 uncultured bacterium | reverse complement strand
ACATTACAAGATAGCCTTCTAGTTTCCCGCACTTTTCGGCAATAATAATCTCGTACTTATTCCCGGGTTTGTCAATATATCTCCAATTCAAAAAAACCTTATCTCTAACGACACAGTTTTCAAACTGATCTTTAGATCTGAGCCAAAGCCCGTCAAATCGTTCGTCAATGTTTACCGCCGGTATAATTTTCACTGATGGATCTTTGCGGAAAGGAAGACCATGAGAAATCATTTTTCCCAGTGGATCGATCAAGAAAAACGCAAAACCAAGGATTTTTGCCAGCAAACTTTTTTTAAGGAACCCCTTAAAAAAAGTTGAGAAACTATAAACCCTTAACATTAAAGAAAGATGCCCTATGTCAGTAAATTCAAGTTTTTTTACAAATCCTCCGTAAGAGTTTCCGTTTGGAGCTCCATAGGTAAAGGCCACATTTATTTCTGTGCAGGTTTCATAAGCCAATTCCGATAAAAGATTGAATATTGCTTTCCCCCTAAATAACGGATGAGTTACCGTATTTAGAGAAATCGATCCAAGATAATCAGTATCTTTCAGTTTCACTTTCATCGGCGACAGCACGTATTGGCCGATGAGTTGACCACTTTGCCTGGCCAGCCAAATAACGGCCATACCGGAAGGATTACGCTTATAGAGCCAATCAAAATAATCTTGCTCATAATGTACATCTGAAAACGTCTCGCGCCATAAACCTAGCATTGCGATATCATCGCTCGGCTCATATCGAAATGCCTCCCATTTAAACCTATTAGAGACAAGCTTTTTCAGATTCTCAAGTTTCTTATTGCTCATATATATAAAAACCCTCGAGAGTCTTTCTTCCCAATTTACCGGAGGCTACTTTCTCATATAATAACGGACTAGGTATGAATTTATCGTTATTGAACCTTCTCGATAATTCTTCCAAAATGTTTACCGTAATATCCAAACCGATAAGATCGCCAAGAGCCAGAGGCCCCATGGGATGATTGGCACCAAACCGCATGGCAGTATCAATTTGGGCAGCAGTCGCCGAACCATCCATCAATATCCTGCTGGCATCGTTTATCAGAGGCATCAACAGCCGATTTACGATATAACCCGGACTTTTGCTAACAATTACCGCTTTTTTATTTAAGGAAGACGTTAGATATTCTGCATCTTTCAATGTTTCTTCACTGGTCATTTCCAGTCTGCCGATTTCAACCAGTTTCATGTCAAGAGGAGGATTAAAAAAATGCAAACCAATAAAGCGTTCAGGATTGCTCAACATTTTTGAAATCACCTCAAGATCTATGCTGGATGTGTTCGAAGCAAGAATAGTCTTATATCCGCATATCTTATCTATCTTTAAGAACAAAGAACATTTGTCCTCCAAATTTTCAGAAATCGCTTCAAGAATGAGCACACATTCGCCAATATCGGAAAGATCAGATAGGAATGTGATCCTGGCAAGCAAGTTTTCTTTCTCCTCAATTGCAATCTTTTTTCTGGCAATTGCCGATAAAAGCGCTTTATTAATATTGCCTTCCGAAACACTTCTGTTCTGCGCGTCCCAAACCACGACCAAATAATTGTTCATGGCAAACAATAGAGCCAGTTGGGAACCCATGTTACCGGCACCCAAAATAGCGACTCTTAACAATTTGTTACTCATTTTAAGATTACGACCTTTTAACCGAATACTTAATTTTTTTTATGCTTTCAAGAATCCCACACGGCAAAAAAGATTTAATTTTACCTACCATTAACGACACAGAAACTGCAACTAAATAATAAAGCCTCACAATTTTATTGTCCTTATATAGTCGAGAAATAGCGGCGAACTCCATTAATACGGCTGGTCTTTGAGAATCTGATATGCCACTGGCAGAAAAAGATGAAATGATCACACCTGAATTAACCAGTTTTTTTTCGTTTAATAGTAAGTATCTGATAAATTCATAATCTGCAGAGTACTTATACATCGTGTCGAATTTCTTGTTTTTCATTAAGCAAGAACGAACAATAGAAGCTTGGTGATTAAAAATTGTTCCCTTCCATATTTTTTTTAAGTCATCAGGATGTTTTATTCTTGAAAAACTGTCATGCCTAACTTCGTGTCCTCCATAAACCAGATCTGCATCATTGGCCAGAAAATCAGACAACTGAAGTAAAGCAGTATTAGAATAAAAAGTATCACCCGCATTCATAAAAACTATCCAATCACCATTAGCAAGATTACAACCTTTGTTCATAGCATCATAAATGCCATAATCTCTTTCGCTGAGGACTTTAGTTATCTTGTTTCCATATGATTTAATAAGATTAAGTGTCCCATCGGAAGATCCACCATCGATCACAATATATTCTATGTTGGGATAAGTTTGAGACAAGACACTTTCAATCGTCTGCTTAATATGATTACACCCATTAAGGACGACTGTAACAACTGTAATTAGTGGAATGTCTGATTGTATTTCCATTTTGTAATGATCCTTCAAGGTTATAGAATGTTTGCCTTTTCTCTATACCAATCTATTGTCTTTGTTAGTCCTTCTTTAAATTGGGTCTTTGCAATAAAGCCGAATTCATCTTTTGCTTTTGAAATATCAAGACATCTGCGTGGCTGTCCGTCGGGTTTTGTTTTGTCCCAGACAATATCACCTTTAAAACCTGTAAGTTCAGCTATAAGTGTGATAAGATCCTTAATTGTGATCTCAAATCCGGCCCCAAGATTTACGGGATCGGACTTTTCATATTTTTCAGCCGCAAGGAGTATGCCTCTTGCTGCATCTTCTACATATAAGAATTCACGGCTTGCAGAACCTGTTCCCCATACAACGATCTGTTTGTCCCCTCTTTGCTTTGCTTCAACACACTTTCGTATCAAAGCAGGGATAACATGAGAAGATCGCGGATCAAAGTTATCTCTTGGGCCATAGAGGTTTACAGGAAGAAGAAATATACTGTTGAATCCGTACTGCTGCCTATATGCCTGAGACTGCACAAGCATCATTTTTTTTGCAAGACCATAGGGAGCATTTGTTTCTTCGGGATAACCCATCCAAAGATCCTCTTCTTTGAAAGGAACAGGAGTAAATTTTGGATAAGCGCATATGGTCCCAAGAGCTACAAACTTTTTTATGCCATGTAATCTGGCCTGCTCCATAAGCTGGACACCCATCATAAGATTTTCGTAGAAGTATTTGCCTGGATTTTCCATATTGGCGCCGATACCGCCGACAACTGCGGCTAAATGGACAACAATATCAGGGTTACAATCAGAATATAATTTTTTTACTGAATCCATCTCTACCAAGTTATATTCTTCTACCAAAGGAACGAATATATTATTACAGCCTTTCCCCTTTAATTGCTCAACAATAAATGAGCCGAGGAACCCGGCTCCGCCTGTGACACAAACTTTTTTATCGTGCCAGAAATTATTTTTTAACAAGTTTAATATCCGCCTCTACCATTATTTTTACAAGTTCTTCGAATGTTACCTTTGGTTGCCACCCAAGCTTGTTTTTTGCTTTTGCAGGATCTCCAAAAAGGAACTCAACTTCAGATGGCCTAAAGTATTTCGGATCAACTTCAACCAAAACATTCCCAGTTTTTTTGTTTACTCCCTTTTCTTCTATCCCTTTTCCTTTCCACTCAAGATCTATTCCTATATGTTTAAATGCATGATCACAAAACTCTCTTACTGTGTGAGACTCTCCTGTTGCTATGACATAATCGTCAGCAGACGGAGCCTGCAGCATCATCCACATCGCCTCTACATAATCAGGAGCATAGCCCCAATCCCTTTTTGCATCAAGATTACCCAATTTTATTTTGTCCTGAAGCCCTGCTTTGACATTTGCTACTGCATAAGATATTTTTCTCGTAACAAAAGTTCTTCCTCTGCGAGGGGATTCGTGATTAAACAATATCCCGCTACATGCAAAAAGATCATAGGCTTCACGATAATTGATCGTTATCCAATGACTATATAATTTTGCTGCCCCATATGGACTTCTTGGATGAAAGGGTGTGTTTTCGTTTTGTGGAACTGTATCAGGCAGACCTCCAAACATCTCACTTGTTGACGCTTGATAGAATTTCGGTTTGATCTTTGTTTCGCGGATAGCATCGAGTAATCTTAAAGTCCCAACTCCATCTACTTCGGCGGTATATTCCGGAACTTCGAAAGAAACTTTTACATGTGATTGTGCACCGAGATTATATATCTCATCCGGCTGGATCTTTTCCATCAATCTGTTAAGACTTGAAGAATCAGCAAGATCGCTGTAATAAGTTTTGATCTTGTCAAATATGTGATCTATTCTCTCGGTATTAAAGCTTGAAGCTCTTCTTAGTATTCCGTGGACCTCGTAACCCTTGGACAGCAACAATTCTGCTAAATAGGAACCATCCTGTCCTGTAAGACCTGTAATGAACGCTTTTTTCATATTATTCTTTCTCCATTTCTGACTTTATCATCATTTCTAATACTTCTTCAAAATCCATATCCGCCTTCCAGCCTAGATCTTTTTCTATCTTCAAAGGATCAGAGTAGATAAGTTCCGGATCGTTTTTCCTGAAAAACGAACTGTCTATAAATATAGATTCATTATAGCTTAACCCAAGTCTTGACAGCACATAATCAACTATTGATCTTAATGTTCTCACATTACCAGTCCCAACAATAAAATCATCAGAAGAGTGATGAGACAGGATCATATGCATTGCTTTGACATAGTCACCTGCAAAGCCCCATTCCCTTTTTATTTCAAGGTTCCCTAAAACAATCTGACTTATCAGCCCTTTTTTTACTTTGACGAGACCGCTGACTATCTTTGCTATTACAAATTCCTGTCCATGCCTTGGAGATGTGTGATTAAATAAAATTGCGTTGGAGGCAAAAAGGCCATAGGCTTTTCTATAGATCTTCACCATTCTGTACGAAGCTTCTTTTGAAACCGCATAAGGAGAAATAGGATCTATTTTTGACTCTTCATTAAAAGGAGCCTTTCCTCCCCCGAATATTTCAGAAGAGGTGGCCTGCAATAATTTGGTCTTTGGCAAATGCTGTCTCATAAGCTCAAGTATATTGATCACTGGATTAAGATTTACACAGAAAGTCTCTTCAGGTATTAAAAAACTTTTTGATACCTGAGAAACAGAAGCCAGATTATAAATTTCATCAGGTTTTTCCTTTAATAAAACATCAGAAATGAAAACTTTGTCGCAAATAGAGCCCTGATAATAAAGGGTCCCTTCAATGCCGGCTTTTGTCTGCATATCAAGCCCGATAACTTCATACTTTTTATCAATAAGGTACTGCGAAAGATAGCTTCCGTCCTGTCCATTTACTCCCGTAATAAGTGCTTTCATTTATCCCTCCATTATTGACCGGTAAACATCAATTGTTTTTTTTGCAGTCAAACTCCATGAGAATATTTTTACACGTTCAAGACCTTTTGTCCGCAAACTATTTTTTAATCCTTCATCGCAAATTATCTTTCTGACAACGGAAACAACAGACAAGACATCATCAG
>CAZWKB010000031.1:6995-10544 GCA_964633925.1 uncultured bacterium | reverse complement strand
CATTGCTTAACGCAACGGGACATCCATTTGCCATTGATTCCAAAACAGGGATACCAAATCCTTCATATTTTGAAGGAAATACAAAGACCAAGGCTTTCGCATATAACACCGACAGATCCCCGCCCAAAACATCTGTCTGTATTACTTTATCTATTATACCCATAGAAGAAATATAATCCATCTCTTTTTTGCTTAAGATGCCGCCTCCGGCACAAACAACTTTCAACTGATCATCTTCTTTGAGTAATACGGACATAGCCTGAATAAAGACCTCAAAATTCTTGTAATTTTTTCTATCGCCCACAAAAAGGACATATTTATCTGCCTGAACAATTTGTTGTGACGGATTTTTTTTAATCTTCAGATCTGTACCTGAAAGATAAATCACTGAGATCTTTTCAGGATCTATACCGGGACAATATTTTATGATGTCTTCTTTGGTATTTTTGGATATTGCAATTATTTTTTTTGCTTTCCTCATCATGTCCGCTTTGATTTTTGACAATTCCTGCCCTTGCCGTCCGAACATTTGAGGATAAACTTCGTGGATCATATCAAATACGGTAATAACTAACGGTTTTTTGTTCACCTTCATATACATATCATTAGAATAATAAGTGGGATGAAGTAAATCGTAATCCCCTGACATTACTTTTTTAAAGGCAAACAGGGAATTTACAGTTTTAAGTATCCTCCCTTTCCCTTTAAATTCATGATCTGCACAAAAGTCGGAAAAATTAATGGTCTTATCATCCATTAAATATTCATTGTTAGAAAAAAAGAATGGAAGAACAGGTTTAATATATTCATATGGTCTTATGTTCTTTATCAACTCATAGAAATATCTGGATACCCCGCCGTATTTTTGATATGTAAAAGCCTGCGCATCAAATAATATTTTCAACAAGCTCTCTCCATTCTTTGTTGAATTTTTCTATTGAATGATGAGTTATAACATAGTCTCTTGCTCTCTTTGAATATGAAGCATAGTCATTCATGATCTTATTGAAAGATCCAAGATATTTTTCTACGGAACCGTAATCAAACCCGTCGATCACGAATTCC
Source organism: uncultured bacterium (assembly GCA_964633925.1). GTDB lineage: Bacteria > Margulisbacteria > WOR-1 > JAKLHX01 > JAKLHX01 > CAZWKB01. The sequence continues at coordinate 9,479 of CAZWKB010000031.1, read as the reverse complement.
GGAATCTCTTTTATTAATTCACTTCCTATGCCGACATTACTTATAATTACCGGCAGGCCACATGACATAGCTTCAAGAGGTACCATCTGACAGCTTTCAGCACGGCTTGGAAAAACAACAACTTTGTATTTGTTATACAGAACCGGCATATGCGAATGCAGCACACTTGGAATAAACTTTAGATCTCCTCCAGGCTCAGAATTAGTAAGACAGCTAATATCAAGTCCTTTAGCTGCCAGCTTTTGCAAAATATCAAAACCTTTGCCATAAAGAGAATAAGCCCCTGCATATAATAATTCGCCGTCGGTTTCTTCCCTCAACGGTTTAAAAACATCAGTATCGATACCGTTCCTAATTATCTTGTCGGTTTTTATCCCAACTTTTGTCAAATGCTCTTTTAAGAACTCTGATACTGCTACATTATAAGTGAACTTTGCTCCGCATATTTCCACCCCAGAATTCCTGATATTATCAAGCAAAAGAATGATGTTTGAAGAAAAGATATTTGGGACCAGTTTTCGATACACAGCATGGGAGCTGTGGAACAAAGCTATCGCTCTGGGATGTCTGATCCCAAAAGAGACAGAAGCATTGCAAATCAGCACATCAAGATCTTTTGCTTCTTTGTTAATTATTTGAGTAAATACATATTGCATACCGAAAAACACCTTTTTGATATTTGAAAACCTTACATTTTTTTCATCGTAAACAATATCTACAACTTCATGCCCTGCAAGACTAAGTAAGTTTTTTACCATTGCATCAACAGTCAGGTCGCCTCGTCCTTTATAATTCGCAGGAGCAAATTGATTTGGGAATGAAGCAAACCCTATCTTCAGTTTCTTATTATTTTCGATTCGCTTATTCTTTTGGATTTTGTAAAAAGAAAGAAAACCAATTCTGATCCATACCAGAATCAAAGACAAAACATAAAGAGGTATTTTTATGAACGTTTTCAATTTTTTTTGGATCCGGATAAGGCCTTAATTGACAGCCTCAGAGTTCTTGCCATGAACACCAATGGCATACTAATAAAACTTAAGAAAAGTTCAGAAACAGCTTTAAAATAACGCTTTTTTGCTTTATAAGCGCAGAATGACCTTACATGCATATAGCCTCTTACCTGCCTATTTGTAATAAAAGCATCCCATCTATTCCCTGGAACATAATCTTTAAGATGTTTGTTAAGAACATTCCATTCATTCCTTATCGCTGTATCAATATCATTGCTTAGATTGTTGCCGTGTATCCTGTATTTTCCAAGAGCTCTATTGATACAATGGAAATTCTTGCCTTTTTTTGCAAGCCTAAGCCATGTCTCATAATCTTCTGCATGAACAAATTTTTTGCTTGGATCAAAACCATTGATATCTTCCATAACAGTTCTTTTTGCAACTGTTGCGCTACCTAGCACACAATTTCCATATAGAAGAGCCCTGAAGAATCTGACATTGTTTGGGCCAGTTCGTAATAAACCAGTATTTTTTCCATTCTCAAATTTTTCAAGATCGTGAGTGACAATATCTATTGAGGGATCGGATTCAAGGATATCTACAGTTTCTGACAGTTTTTCAGGAAGCCACATATCATCAGAATCAAGGAATGCAACATATTTGCCTTTTGCAATTTTGATCCCTGTATTCCTGGGGCCCGCTACCGAACCAGTATCAGACTGGAAATGATATCTTAATTTGTCCCATTTGATAGATGCAACAACATCTTTGGTATTATCAGTTGATCCATTATCTATAACAATAACCTCGTAATCTGAATATGTTTGTGTTTTTACAGACCCAAGACATTCCGGAAGGAAATGCGCATGATTATGTGCGGCAATAATAACAGAGACTTTTGGGTCCATTTAGATATTGATTTCCTTTAACATGGTCTTTGAGTATCTTTCTATTGCTTCTTCCCATGCAGGCATAGGCTTAAGTCCGAGATATTTTAAATTCCAATTATGCAGCATTTCGCAGGATGGAACATTTGCTTTTCTTGGAAAAGCGCTTGAATCTATAGCTTCTACTTTTGTATCTAGCCCACAAGAATGAACGATCTTTTTTACATATTCTGCTCTTGAACAGCCACCTGAATTTGTGACATGATAGAGCCCAGGAATACCGACATTCAAGATCTCGTCTATCTTTGAGGTGAGATCGTCAACAAGAGTTGGAGCTCCATATTTGTCTCCTGCAGATTTTAGAACTGGGGTTTTTATTGCTTCCAGATATCTTTGATAAACAAAATTCTTTTTATGTTTGATGCTGCCACCAAACAGCCATCCAGGCCTGATAGCATAAGTATCTGCACAATTCTTTACAGCAAGCATTTCGCCCGCATGCTTAGACTTGGCATAAACAGTTTTCAGAACGACATCATCGTATTCACTGTAATATTTAATGTCATCGCCAAAATATCCGCAAGAACTGATATAGACGAGTTTGGATCCGTGATCATTGCATACTTTTGCAATATTGCCTGAAG
>CAZWKB010000031.1:5770-6985 GCA_964633925.1 uncultured bacterium | reverse complement strand
TAAAAAGCGGAAAGCTGTTCGGTATATTCAAGTGCTTTTTCCGGGTTCTCTTCACACGGATCAACATGCATAGCGGCCGTGTGAAAAACTATTTCAGGAGCAAAATCGTTTACTGTCTTTTTTAGATCTGAGATGGAAAGAATATCTAGTTTTGAATGCGAAGGTGCGAGTATCTCTGCTCCTGCTTTAGAATAATATTGTTCAATAGCAGTGGCAAGCATCCCTCCTCCACCAGTAATTAAGATCTTCTTGCTCATTTGTCTACCAGTTTCCAATCGTAATTGATATGACTCTTGTGTGGATCATATCTTAGCATCTCATTCAATTCATGAGGCATATCGGCACAGTTTGCAACGATGGCTGGTTTTACCCCAATGGTCTTGTAACCATTAACAACCCCTACCGGGATCCTTATCAATTGATAATTATCTTCACCAGTAAATATCTCCATCAATTCCCCATATGTCTTTGAATCTTTTCTTTCATCATACATAACAAGCTTTATCATCCCTTGTATGACAGCATACATCTGAGTTTGTTTTGTGTGAAGATGCCAGCCCTTTATCACCCCCGGATAAGCTACAGAAAAATAGATCTCTCCGAATTTCTCAAAATGAGGATCAGTGCTTCGAAGCATATGCATTATCATCCCTCTCTCATCAGGGATCTTTCTAAGCGGAATGATCTTTACGCCTTCTATCATTTGTTAGTCCTCCTTATTTGTTGATCCAGAAGAATTTTTCGTCGAGCTTGCCATTAGCTCTTAGAAGATTGAGATGCTTTAATCTGATGTATTTATCGCCCTCAAATGCTGCGAGATCAAGACCGATATCCTTGTATGCTTTGTAAAGTTCTTCAATTCCTTTTTTTACATTCCACTTTGGCTTAAAAAAATCTTTTAATACTGTGTTTATCTTTGTAAAATCTACTCTATATGTTCTGCTGTCAGCCCCGTGCTCGCCAGTGAACTCTACAGAACAGCCAGGAACGGTTTCTTTTACTGCATCTGCCAATTCCTTTATCATATAGTTCTCGATATTTTGACCTACATTGAAAACCTGATCATGAACAAGTTCTTTTGGAGCCTTTACCACAGCTATAAATGCAGCGCTAAAATCTTGAATATGAATAAGAGGTCTCCAAGGAGTTCCATCGCTCATCATTTTTATTTTGCCTGTGGTATGTGCCCAAGCAACAAGATTATTGACTACGAGA
>CAZWKB010000031.1:1908-5760 GCA_964633925.1 uncultured bacterium | reverse complement strand
ATCCAGCCTTAAAAAAGGAGACAGCCCGTAAACAGTTGCATTTCTCATAAAAACAGGTGAAAAATCTTTATCTGCAAGAGGAGAGACCCCAAGTTCTGTCCCTATCTTTGATTTTGCGTAAGCTGTGACAGGATTCAAAGAACCGGTTTCGTCAATTGCTTTACCTTCTTCTGCTATACCATAAACACTGCATGAAGAAGCAAAAACAAATTTTTTCACTCCGGCTTTTTTGGCAAGCTTTGCGCAAACGACTGAAGCATCCAGATTTATTTCTTCCGTTATTCCCGGATTAAGATCACCCATTGGATCGTTCGAAAGACCCGCAAGATGAACGACGGCATCAATTCCTTCAAAATCATTCGCGCTCAGTTGCCTTACATCCTTGTTGATCGTCTTTATCTTCTTTTTACCGTCACCAAATTCACAACCGTCGAAATAATTCGTATCAAGACCTATGACCTCAAAGCCTTCTTCCATAAGCATTGGGCACATTACATTCCCTATATATCCGTTACTTCCAGTTACTAATACTTTCATTTCCATCCTTTCCAGAATGCTTTTCCACTCTTCCATAGATTATTCAAGTGTTCCGTTTCTCGTAACGTATCCATGCATTCCCATGACCCTTTATGCTGATAGACCATCAGTTCACCATTAGATGCCAGCTCTTCGAGAGCGCCAAACTCGAAATCGCATTTTTCATCTTCGGTTAGATGTTCGAAGATATTCCTATTTAAAACAAAAAAGCCCCCATTGATCAACCCTGCTGATGCCTGTGGCTTTTCGGTAAAACTATTCACTTTGCCATTATCTACCACAAGATCACCAAAACGTGAAGGAGGTCTAACCCCTGTTAAAGTTGCGGTCTTTCCATGTTCTTTGTGGAATGCAAGAAGTTTGTCAATATCAACATCAGCTACACCGTCACCATAAGTGAGGCAGAAAGACTCGTCAGAGCCAATATACTTTTGTATCTTTTTTATTCTTGCACCTTTTAGAGTTTCAAGACCAGTGTCCACAAGAGTAACTTTCCAGTCAAGTTCGTCAGAAACATTATGATAAACGATATCTTTTTTTCCATTGAGCTCTATAGTGAAATCATTTGAAATGACATTGTAATTGTAGAAATAATCCTTGATCATATCGCCTTTATACCCAAGACAAAGAACAAACTCCTTTATACCAAAAGAGGAGTATATTTTCATGATATGCCAAAGGATAGGTTTGCCACCTATCTCGACAAGAGGTTTTGGTCTTACTTCGGTCTCTTCACGCAATCTTGTGCCTTTACCGCCACAAAGTATGACTGCTTTCATTTTTGAACCTCCCTATTCTGTTGAATTAACAATACGTTCAATCATTGAACATTATAGCATTTTTCAACGGATCTTCTATATATATCCAAATATGCATCTACCAAAACAGACACTTTAAAATTTGAGACATATTCCTTTGCAGTTGCCGCCATTTTTTCATATCGAGCTCTGTCCATAATGAAATCATTGATCGCATCGTGCAATTGCATTTTAGAATTTGGTTGTATCAATACACCCATATCAGATCTGACTATTTCAGGAATACCTCCGACACAAGTGGTTATTATAGGAGATGAAAAAAGCATTGCTTCAAGAACGCTTAACGGCATGGATTCATAAAATGAAGGAAGGACAAATAGATCAAGCATGCGAAAATATTCGAACTTTTTTTCGTTCGTAACAAAACCTGTAAAAAGTACTCTGTCAGAAAAACTTGTCGCTCTTGCTTGTTTTTCCAGGGTTTCCCTTATTGGACCGTCCCCTATTATGAACAAACGAACATCATTTCTGTTAGCAGCAATGCCGGAAAAAACATCTATTAACATACTGTGGCCTTTGTCTTTTACCAATCTTGAAACAATACCTATATCGATATTTCCTTTACTTTTTGGCTTGCTTATTAATGCTGCATTAATAACTGAAGGCTCGAAGCCATAATATACGACAGAAACCTTGTCTTTGCTTATTTTGTAATTCTTTATTAAAAGCTTGCTGCTGAAAGCTGAATCTGTAACAAAGTAATTCACATTCTTTAATATCAGCATTGATAGAAATTTTTTGATATGTTTTACAAATGGATACCTGGAAGATAATATCTGAACAGAATAGATAGAACCTATAATTACCCTTGCACCTGCAAATCTAGCAACAATGATAGACAATAAATTTGAAAAGGGAACAGGAAAATTCAGATGCACAATATCCGGTTTAATATCCAATATCTTTTTTAACAGCACGAAATGTCTAAAAAAACCATCCCTTTTAACAAGAGTGACGGAGATCTTATCATTTGGCATGTTGGAAGCAAGATTTTTAAAGAACATCTCTGCCCCCCCAAGAGTCTTAGAATCAGAATAATAAAGGACAGACAACATTATTTAGGTCCTATTCTTCACTTATTATAAATATCAGGTTTATATTTGTTTAGATTTTCGCGAACAAAGCTAACTGTTCTATTTAGTCCTTCGTCTATACTTACCTGCGGAGTCCAACCAACGAGAGATTTTGCCTTTGAATTATCACTAATAAGATTTTTTACTTCGCTTTTTTCCGGTCTTAATCTCTGTTCATCTGTTACTATCTCTACATCAAGATCCATTATATTCATTATTTTTTTTGCCAGATCTCCGATAGTAACACCTGACCCTGTTCCAAGATTAAGTACCTGTCCTATGGAGTTGTCTGACATAGCTATTTTAATGAATCCATCAACTGTATCGGAAACATAGGTGAGATCCCTTACCGGAGAAAGAGATCCTAATTTAAGTTTTTTTGAACCAGATGCCAATTGACTTATTATCGTTGGAATAACAGCTCTGGCAGACTGCCTAGGACCATAAGTATTGAAAGGTCTACAAATTGCAACCGGAAGCTCGAAAGATCTATAGAAACTTTCGGCCATCATATCTGCTCCTATTTTAGAAGCCGAGTATGGAGACTGCCCCTGCAAAGGATGTTTTTCATCAATTGGAGTGTATATTGCTGTTCCATAGGTCTCGCTTGTTGAAGTATGAACGACCTTTTTCACTCCGCATTCTCTGGCTGCCTGAAGGATATTCAGTGTGCCAGAGACATTTGTAGAAACATAAGATTCTGGAGAATGATAAGAGTATGGGATAGCTATTAAGGCTGCCAAATGAAAAATTACATCGATATTTTCGGCTGCCTTTTTTACATTATAGGCCTCGGAGATATTCCCTGTGACAATCTCAATATTTGAAAGAATATCTTTTGGCAAAGACTCTAACCATCCCCAATCATTGAAAGAATTGTAAAGAACAAAAGCCTTTACTTTTGCACCTTCGTTAACAAGCCGTTCAACAAGATGACTGCCAATAAAACCTTCTGATCCGGTGACCAGAACTTTTTTATCCTTTAAGTTCATATTTTCTCCTTTATTCTTCGCTGAGAAGATCTTTTAATAGTGAATCCGGAAGTCTTGATAATTTTTCAAGCATTATAAGATCGTATACAGAATTGACCATTCTTGAGTCATGAAAATCTATTTCACAATAACCAATGTTACCCTTGGAAGGCTTTACTCTGCGGCCATCCTTGAGCCTGAAAGCATATATTCCACCAAGCTCTTCGTATTTTTTAACGGCCTTTTTTCTTGTTGAACGTTCTTTGTCTATAGCGAGATCAGCTCTGTCTCCAGTAACAGCCCAAAAATAATTCTGATGGCCGAACAACGGAACAACCATATCAAAATCCATGGATTTTTCAACAAAACGGATTATGGTTTCGCTTTTTTTGAAAGGTGCGTTAGGATAAAGGTTTAAAAGGATATCGAACGTTTCTCCTTTAGAAGAATAAT
>CAZWKB010000031.1:1335-1898 GCA_964633925.1 uncultured bacterium | reverse complement strand
ATGATCCAAGACTTCGTCGATAATACTATCCATAACAACTTCTGTGCCTGCAAGTTCTCCCGAGCGAAGAAAAGGGATATCTGCCCCTTTGGAAGCCGAATAGTTGGCAATATCCTCATCTTCCGTTGAAACCACTGTTCTGTCAATGAATTCACATTTTTTTGCAGCATCTATAGTATGTAGTATTAAGGGCTTACCTCCGAGCTCACGCATATTCATATGAGGGATACCGTCATTTCTTCCTCTTGCAGGAATTATTGCTAGGATCTTTTTACCTTTATACATTAATTGTTCCTGCCTTTATACAGAGAGATCATTTCAGAGAGCCCTTTTATAAGATCATAAGTCGGCTCCCATCCTAATAGTTTTTTTGCTTTTGAAATATCTGCCACGCAATCAAGAATCTCGTTTTTTCTTTCAATTCCTTCAACTTCAATCTCTTTTTTTATACCTGAAATATCAAACGCCATATCGATCACTTCTTTAACAGAAAAAGATTTTCCAAAACCAATATTAACAGCTTCGGCACCGGATATGTTTTCGGTAAAACAACCCAGTTCGAT
>CAZWKB010000031.1:0-1277 GCA_964633925.1 uncultured bacterium | reverse complement strand
CACTGATTATTTTGCTTGTTCCGTAAGGATTGATAGCTGACAAAGGATGAGATTCAGTGATAGGCAAAAAGACAGGCTCACCATAAACATATGAACTTACAAAGATATTCTTTTTTATTTTATTTATTTTGCAATACTCTAGAATATTCAACGTGCCGATAATATTGTCATTATAGATCTGATATGCATGGTCAAAAGAGCTCTGAACATTAGTATTTGCAGCCAAATGAACAACTGCATCAACAGGACCAACAGCCATCAGATCAGGCAAATTCAAAATGCTCTTTCCCTGAGAAATATCAAATGGAATCAGATCGATAGCACTATTCTTCATACGATCAATGAATGAAGATCCGATAAATCCTCCTGAACCTGTAATAAGTATCGTTTTAGGCTTCATTTCTCACTTTTTCCAGCATTTCAACTGCTTTTTCATAATCTTCTACTCGACCAATGTCCAACCATAAACCTTTTATATCATGTACCATTACTTTTTTGCCGAATCTTTTAAGATCTGAGACAAAATCCGGCATATCAAGAACATCGCCGTTGATCATTTTGAGTACATCTGAAGAAAAAAGATTGATACCTGCACTGATAGAATATGAGGTTGATGGTTTTTCTGTTATACCTGTCAATTCTCCTGAATCGGTATATGAGACAACCCCATAAGGGATATTAACTTCGTGTATCTTTGATCCAAGAGTAAGAGTAGCACCTGCCTCGCAATGATACGTGACCATATCAGCAACATCAAATCTGCTCACGATATCAGCATTTATTGTAAAGAAATTATCTGAAGCCAGTTCATTTTTGATCAAATAAAGGCCACCGATTGTTCCCATCTTTTTTTCTTCCTTTACAATCGTTATCCTGATACCGTATTTTTTTTCGTAATCCTTGCATTTGAGGAATTTATCAAACTGATAATAAGCAAGTATAAACATCTCACTTATCCCCTGCTCTGCCAGATTTTTTATTATATATTCTATAACAGTGAACTCGCTCATGCTTGCCCCATGAATATTGTACTCAAAAAGAGGTTCTGCAATATGAGCCCCTTTTATTTTGTATTTTAACAATCTTAATAATAATTCATAACTCTCCAAAGTTTTTAACGATTCATCATATTCACCGATAGTTTCAAAAACACTTTTACGATACATTGTTCCACCGCTTAAAAAATCTCCGCGGGTTATCAGTTCTTCGGGATCAAAGGAAGGAAGAGACTTCAATATTTTGTCACCATTTGGCATATTGTAGAAATAATCAGGATA
>CAZWKB010000030.1:10215-20581 GCA_964633925.1 uncultured bacterium | reverse complement strand
CACAACTCGCGAAATAATCTCGAGACAGTTCTGGCGAGGGTTGAAGATATCCAAGAAAATAAATAATTAAGTAATAATGCTATACTTTTTTTATGGAATAAGCAGCATTAATAAAGGCTACTCAGGCTGGGGACAAGAATGCATTTGAAAAGATGCTTGTTCCCTACAATCCCAAGCTGTAGAACTTTTTGACAAAAATGTGCAACAACCCAACAACTGCCGAAGATATGCTACAAGAAACAATGTTGAGCGTTTACAACAATATAGGTGGCTTTAGAGGCGATTCTAAATTCTCGACATGGATATTTTAAATCGCCACAAATAATTGCAGGATGCTGAAAAGACAGAAATCTGAAATGGACGAGTCCCTTGCAGATCATCATGAAAAAGCACATACAGAAAAATGTATATAGAAAATTAAAAACGACGCCGTTCTTCAGGAATACTTAGCGATATTGAAGGATTTTCGGCAAAAGAGATTTCAGATATGTTTAATATTACTCTAGAAAACGCTAAGGCGAGAATTCAAAGAGGCAGGCAGATGCTGATAAAAAATATTAAACCTATCAGCTGAGATCTTCTGTTAAACACACTTTGGCACGATCTGAGCATACACATTATTGCCCCTATACCCGCCCCTCCCCCAGATTGAGACCGAATAATATTAATGGACTATGCCATATGAATTCTATACAATGAAAGAAAATAAGATATTGTTTGTGATGCCGATCGAGAAAAAATAGATATTATCGCATTAACATGTAAGCTGCAAACAGGACTGAGGCTATCATTCGGTATATACCGAAAGCAATAAAGCTGTGATTCTTTACAAAACCAATAAGGAATTTGATGCTTAGCATGGCAACAATGAAAGAAACAATGAATCCTGTTGCCAAGACCCCAAATTGATCAGGAGAAAATGAACTGCCGCTTTTTGCAAGGTCTAGAACCGAGGCTGCAAGCATGGTTGGGACAGCAAGAAGAAAAGAGAATTCTACTATTGTTGTTCTTTTTAATCCAAAAGACAAACCGCCTATTATTGTTGCTGCCGAACGAGAAACCCCCGGAACAACCGCAAGTGCCTGGAACAACCCTATCGCTATACACTTTGAATAAGGCAATGAAGAGATATCTTCGAGTGCTGTTTCCTTTTCTTTATGGAACATTTCGAATAATATGATGATCAAACCGCCAAAGAACAAAGCAAGAACGATTATTGGAGTGCTGCTTAATAAAAATGTTTTTATTATCTTATAAAGAAGAAATCCTACAATGGCCGTTGGGATGAATGCTGCTATTACCCGTTTTAAACTTTCAAGATCGAGAAGGAAACGTCTCCAATATAAAACAAGAACAGATAAGATGGCTCCAAATTGAATGATAATTTCGAAACTTTTTACAAATTCTGTTTGCTCTATGCCCATTAGTTTTGAAGCAAGTATCATATGTGCTGTTGATGAAATCGGAAGGAATTCTGTTATGCCTTCAACAATCCCGATTAATATACTTTGAAAAACGTCCATGATTATTCAGATTATAACATTTCTGTCACCTTAATCGGATTAGTACGCGCATCAGTTCGCAATGAGAAAATGGTAGCCCCACGGGGATGTGTTTCGAACTCCCTCTCGGAACTTATCAAAAGTATATCATTTTCTGATAGCATGATAAATCTTTTGTCTACTATTTCCGCTTGCTATGATTGCGTTTCTCCTAAATTTATCATAAAATATGAGCATGTCGGAACAACAAACAATTAACCAATTGCGGTTGTTTGGCTACATTGTTACTCTAATCATGGGCTTCTGTCTAGCTGTCTTGACAGGTATAGGAGGAAATATTTCTGAACGACTGATGATTTGGATAAATCCAACGATGGAAATTATCATTAGAGAGGCTAAGACAAATGATTATAGTGAAAACCCTATTTCCCCAGTTACTGTATGGATCAATGTAAAATTATCTGTCAGAAATAAGAAATATCCAAATACATGGGAGAAATTGCAAGTTGAGATCAACGACAAACCGGTTAATGGATATTACTTTGCAGGATCCAATTCAACCCCAATATACCTAGCCCCTTATGAGATGAAACAGGCCGCAATAGAGCTGAGTCTACAAGGCGACGCAGCTCCTAAAAAGGGACAAAATGTTCAAGTAAGGTTAATCGCAAAAGATAGTTATAATAAAAACTGCATCACAACCTATTCATTTATAGCTGGAGAATAAACAAACCCAACAAAATCAATATTGACTGTTCAGCTCATATGTTCTGTGACTGATTATTACAATGCATTTCTTATATGGTGCCACTACCCCAAAATCCTTGAAAATCCATTGATACATGCCTAAAAAGATAATGGGTTAATAAATGGCAGAAACCAATAAATATAATTGACATAAATATTGAGATGTTGATGACCATAGAAAAGATATTTAAGTAAGAGATCACAAAATATGCTGGCAAAGCATAATGGAAGCATTGCACATAAATGTCATAAATATTTGAAAGATACTGAATTTCAGTCTGAGAGTCAATAGTTTGGTGCTTAATCCATCTCGTAAATATGCGATCAAATCTGTTATTGATGGCAACTACAATCGGAAAAATTAGGCGAATGAACTTGTCGAATAGATATGTAGTTCCCCAAAGAAGAAACATTATAACAAAAGAGCAAGCAAATAGTATTGCAATAAAACCAATGAGACCATATGTGTCTTTTACTGATACATATTGTTTGCTAATTAGGAAAAAGGATGTGATTGCTGATGGAACCAAAGTCTTTTTATTAAACCCATCTAGCATTTGCGACATGACATCTAAAATTATATTATTCATTATAACTGCCCTTTCAATCTCTTATACGATCATCGATACAATATCATTACAGTTTTGACCATTCCCCACGATCTTCGATGAAAAAAGGTTTTGGGTGCCGTAGATACCCCGCAGAAATGGCCGTTTTGAATTCTTTAACGAAATGTTCTTTGATATGTTTTGGCATCGCTTTTCTATCCTCTGTAACGAGATCACCCATTTTATCGCCAAGTTCAATTCTTGGGGCTTTTTCAGGAGCACTATTCTTCTTAGAAATCATTTTATAAGACCCGTTTTCTTCACAATAATCTAATAATTGGACAAAATTATTTCCAAACAAATCGCAATATTGTAATAATAATGAAATATAGAACGGAGGAATTGGGATATGATACTCAGAATCTACTTTCATATTTGTGGGCAAATGAAAATAGCATACTCTATCATAAACACTATATATTCCTTCATCACTTTTGTGAATGGATAACTTTTCATTTTCTGCATTTACCGCATCATTTAATTTATTATTCATATATTTTTTTGAAAAATCTTCAACGCTTATATTATCTTCTGAATATGATATCAACGAAAGAAGATCTACATTATAGGCCTGAGCATGGCCAGTATTATAAACCACGAGATGAACTTGATCCCCGTTTAAATAGATTTTGCAAAAAAGGTGCGGCAATGTTAATATACGAAAATGTTTTTCACTAGACTTGTTGTTTTCTCTAATCAATACGAATGTTAACCAAACATATACCGCAGTTAATGTCGCCAGCAATAAGTTACTGTATTTTGTTAACTCTTCTAATAAGAATTTTACATTATGCATTGGATCTTCTGCTTAATCCTTTCCTTCAATACATTAACCGAAACTGTATCTTTCAATCTATGAAGCATCCGGTGACAGTTTGCACATACAACGGCAAAATCTGTCTTTGGATTAAGGAATACCTTTGTTTTTATCTTACTAAATAGTTCTAGATGGTGCGCTTCAATATAGTCCTTCCCAATATCTCCATATTTATCAGCAAAATTGAAACCACATACCTGGCAAGAATAGCCGTGAATCCTCTTTGCTTCCTTCGCCAATTTGGGATTGCGATCATATCTTTTATGTAATCGCAATAATGAAGGATCTTCGCTAAGCGACGGTTCTTCTTCGCCAGATTCAACTTCATCTTCTTCAATTTCTGATTCATTGCGCGGTTTTAATTCCTTAATTTTTAGTGTTTGATAGTCCCGTAGCATCTGATCAAGATCTTCGTAAAGCTGTTTATCATTCGGGATATTATTCTTGGGATAGTAAATGGAATAAACACTACCAAGCTCATACCAATATGCGGGTTCAGTTTTGCTAGTAAATGAAAGATCAATCTTTTTATCTGAGAAACCCAAAGGAATTGTTTTTAATTGTCCGCGTTTATCTTTCGCTACTGTTTCGAGTATCTTTTATATCCGTAATGCCGTGATTAAGTGTAAGGTAAACACCATTCATATTGCTGTTAAACAGATATGCAGGATAGAAGCCTTTTGTTGCTGTGTCGGTAATATTGATATCGAATATAGCAACCCAAGGACAATTTGCCCAATTGCCCTTTCCTGCCGATCCATCAACAATATAGGCTTCTTTGTTGCTAAGATGGCTGGCCAGTTCTTCGGGAATATCCTTTGTCAGAAGTCTGGCTATTTCGTTAGTTTTGGTATAGGAAATAATCTTTTCTTGCAAATATTCTGATAATACTTTTTGAAACATTTCGGATAACATGTTTGGTTGTCCTTTTGTCTAATTATGATCTCTGTACTTGTTATTTACAACCTTTATTTGCCTTTCAGAGTTTCCACTGATGGGAAGGATATAGGAGGAATATATAGCCATTTGTGTTTTCAGTGGACATATACATTGGAAGGCTATCTGCAGGGTTGGTAGATCTAAACGAAAGGGGAAGAAAACAATGATATTTGAGTCCTTCATAGCAGGCGAGATAAGCAAGAAAGAATTGAAAGTCTATCTATATTTAAATGCCAAGAAGGGACAAACAACGAGTTACAGCGAATTGGCACGATTTGTCGATATTAGCGTTGTAACTGCCAAGGTCGCTTTGGAAGGATTGCAAAGAAAGGGTTATATTCAGCATGACAAGCCGAATGTAGGACAGGCAAACTTTGTTTATAGAGTTAAATGTTGACAGTCGAACAAATACAAGTCATTTGTAAAGACAATCCAGAAATAATGAATTTGAGCGATGTTGAATTAGAGGCTATTCAGGCTGATTGTTACCGCATTGCTGTTGCTATGATAAATAACACGAAAGGAAGCACATGATGAATAATACTGATTTAAAACCGTCATTCTTTATTCAGAGAGATCTTATGCAGAGTCTTTATAGAGGGGATCTTCCATGCACTGATTTTATTGTTTTGTTAATTCTTTTTGAGAAAGCAAACCCAACCAATGGCATTGCAACGACCAGCTACCACGGCATAGGAGACATGATTAACAAATCAGCAAACACAATTAAAAGCGCAATATGCCGATTGAAGGAATCAAAGAGAATAATCATTGACTGCCCAAAACAAGGGCAAAGATCGTTTAGGATCGGTGTTTTTGATTTCTATCAAAAGAATAAGAAATACACAACAGAAGAATCACTTAATTTAGTATTTATTGGAAATCATAGCAATAATTGCAAAGTCAACAATTATGTTGCAATGTCTAATATGTATGAATCTGAAAGGCAAAATCATCATGAATCGGCTCATGAAATTGGGAAAACATGTCTAAAACAGATGAGGGAAATTCTTGCAAAATCTGCAAAGCCCTTAGAAAGAGAATGAAATTGAGAAGAGAAATAACACGAGATACTATTTGCTGCATGATGTTTTGATCGAATCTGTTATCACTTCGAAACAATAGTGATAAATGAAAACAATAAATACAAAAAAGTACAAAGAGATGGATCAAAAATATATAAAAAAATATAAACACATAAGAAGAAATAGATGATTGCCAAGTGTTGTAATGTGTTAATATGTGTTAAGTTATGGATACACTAACGATCATATTAACCCTGATATTTGGAATACCAACTTGTATTGGAGCATATTATGGATATAAGGCCTATTATAAAAAGAACCTTACCGATGATCCCGAAGTCATTGCTTACTATCATCAAAAAGAAGTTGTTAAACAAGGTCTTTGTCCAAAATGTGGCTGTGGGGATATTTCAATGGAGCCTATAATCGACTATGATGGGGATGGTTATTATGATACTGGATTAGAAACAATGAAAGAAAAAGAATACTATTCAGTCGAAGAATTGGCGAAAAAGTTTGATAAAACACCTTACACAATCCGCGTTTGGTTGCGTAACGGAGTGATAAAAGGTAGGCGTCTCGGAAAATATTGGTATATACCAACAAGAAGTATTTCAACATTATTAGAGGAGGAATAAATACATGAGGGTTCCAGAAACAGCCTCTATGACAGTAATAGCAGAAGAAAAACAGGACAAATGTCCTCATTGTAGAATTGGTGTTAATTTATCAGGCTATGCCACCATAATAAACAATATAAATATGCCATTAAATTCACCTTCCTTTAGAACAACGCACACTTTAATCTTTCTACTCTGCCCTTTATGCAAAGAAAGCGTGATTGCGTTGAGAGAAACTATCTTATTGTCAGATGGAAGCATTGCAAATATAACTGATAATTACATTTATCCAAATATTATGCGATATGATTATGCACCTCAAGAGGTAGATGCGGAATATGCAGATGATTATAATGAGGCCATTAAAGTATTGGACATTTCCCCAAACGCATCATCAGCACTATCAAGAAGGTGCTTGCAAAATCTATTAAGACATAAAATAAGTATTAAGTTGCCTGATGGTCACAAGTCGACTCTGGACAATGAAATCCAAGCATATATTAAATTGAATCCGCCATCATATATTTCTGAAGGACTTGAAGACATTCGGAAAGTGGGGAATATCGCATCACATCCGTTTAAAAATATTACTACAGGTGAAATTGTTAACGTGCCAAAAGAATTTGCAGAACATACAATAATTGTATTGCAGCAACTGTTTGATCATTTATTTGTTGCCCCGGCAAAAGCAAAACAAAGAAAAGCAGAAATTGAAAAAACATATAACAACTCGAAAAAAAAGTAATTGTCAATGAAGGTCATTTTATACACTCGTGTAAGCACAAAAGATCAAGCTGAAGAAGGTTATTCATTAGAAGCTCAGGTCAGAGTATTGCGTGATTATTGCAAAGCTAAGACATGGGAAATTCTGAGTGAATTTGAAGATGCCGGTGAAAGTGCAAGGAGTGCGGACAGACCTCAATTGCAAGAAGCTCTCTCTTTTGTCAAAAAAAACAAGGTTGATTATTTTGTGGTCCATAAAATAGACAGACTTTCCAGAAATCGGGAAGACCATGCTTTTATTAAGATTGAATTAAGAAAACATAATGTACAACTGGTCTCTGTTGTTGAACACATTGATGAAAGTCCTGAGGGACAACTTCTTGAAGGTGTCATGTCAACAATGGCAGAATTTTATAGCAAAAACCTAGCCCGCGAATGTAAAAAAGGGATGATTGAAAAATTGCGTCAGGGTGGATGGCCATGGAAAGCTCCAGTTGGATATCTGAACTTTACTTTTGAAACCGGAGAAAAAGAAGTTGTTCCTGATCCGGACAAGTTTCATCAAATCAGGGCAATCTTCGAATTGTTTGGCACGAATAATTATAGTTTAGACCGTTTGGCTAAGGTAATGTTTGAACGTGGCTTTAAAAACGTCAAAGACAAGCCGCTTTCCCCGCAAAAGATGAAGGATATTATCAAACGAAGATTTTATTCTGGGATGATAGATCATCCCTATTTGAATGGTCTTGAAGTTCAAGGGAAACACAAACCTCTTATAACAAAAGCACTATGGCAGACATGTCAGACTATATTAGCTATGCGTGGGCATTCATACCCGTCAATATGTTTGGAGAATCAAACGGATCGCGATTTTCTTTTGCGCGGGATCACATATTGTCATAAATGTGGGAATAAGATCACCGGAGAGATAAAAAAGAGGATGTATTCCTATTACACCTGTATTAGATATCGCAAATCTAATGTATGCAAACCGGCCACGTACATACCATCTAAAATATTGGATAATAAACTTTACGAATTGATTTCAACCATTCAATTCAAACCATTTGTTGTAAAGATTATCAAAGCAAATCTTATTGAGGTTAGCAAAGAATTGAATTTGACAAAAGAAGGTGAAAATCAGTCGCTTAACGCAAAACTCGTTTCATTAAAGAAAAGGAGAGATGACCTTTTTAATCTTCTTTTGGATAAAACAATCGATAAGGATATATATAACAAGCATAATGACCGCATAAATTTGGATATTGTTGAAGTCGAACGAAGAAAAAAGGGCCTGGGACAAGACTATCTAAGAAATATTGACCTTATAAGCCGCTGTATTGATCTTATGGCCAATTGCAGGAAGATGTATGATAAATTCAATTTAACAAACAGGAAAATTCTATTACAGACTATTTTTAAGCGGATTGAAGTGAATGGTCCCGATATAACAAAAATCGAACTAAATCAGCCCTTTGAGTTCTTTGTCGTAACTTCTGCACAAAGATCGAGAGCCGATCGTTCGAAAATAAACCCTTTGGTAGCCCCACGGGGAATCGAACCCCGACCGTCAGATTGAGAATCTGATGTCCTAACCGTTAGACGATGAGGCCATGAACTCTACTGGGCCTTTGGCCAGACAAACTTTCCGTCTTTATTGATATATCCCCAGTTGGTATTAACTCTTACAACAGCCATTCCGTTATTGAAATTTCCTACTTCATCATATGTTGGTGCAATTATCATCTTTCCATTCTTGTCTATGTATCCAAGCTTGCCGGCAGATCTAATGATTGCTCTGTCTTCTACAAAAGGACCTGCTGCATCGAACTGCGCCTGAATGACAATTGTTCCTTTTTTGTCAACATAACCCCATTTGCTTCCAACTCTTACATTAACCAGACCTTCAGAATAGAAGCCACCTTCATCAAACTGAGGGGTAACTGCATATTTACCTGATTTATCAATGTAGCCTATCTTTCCGCTGACCATTACACCTGCAAGATCTTCAGAAAAGTTTAGAGCTCCGTCAAATTGTGGACTGATCGCATATTTACCGGACTTATCGACAAATCCCCATTTATTATTTTCGATTATAGGATACAGACCACTTGAATTTTTTGACTTATCTACTGTATTAGAACACCCTGTAACCAATACCAAACTTAATACCAACATCAAACCAATTATTTTTTTCATTTCCTCATTACCTCCATAGCATTATTATACATTAAAACGACTACAATTCTTTCAATATATCTCCCAGCCTCTTAATATCTTCTCCATATCGTGCCCAATTGCCGTCTCTTTGTGCCTGAAGAGCCGAGTTATAGATCTGATTTGCTTTGCGTATTATCTCCTGATTGTTTTTTGAGACAGGCAAAGGAGTGTCGGCTACACTTTTAGTTCTTTCGGTATTTGATGACATTCCAAATATCCTTGCAAGACCAAGTTCAAGAGTTTCTTCCATTGCTATTTTATTTTCATAACTGACCAATACTCTTTTTAGCTCAGGGATCTTGCCGGCATCTGCCTTGAGATATAGAGGTCTGACATATATCAAGGATTCCTCTATCGGAATAACAAGGAGTGATCCTTGAATTACTTGAGAACCTTTCTGATCCCACATGGATATCTGGCGGCTTATCTCAGAATCCTGGTTGATCCTTCCAATTACCTGTTTTGGGCCAAATATCAGCTGTTGCTTTGGAAACCTGTAAACCATAAGCTTCCCATAATTTGCGCCGTCATTTCTTGCCACCATCCATGCAGAAAGATTGTCCTTGCCTCTTGGCGTAAATGGAAGCATAAGAATATATTCTTCACTTTTTTCTGAAGGGAGTTTCATTATCATATGCCTTGGTGTCATAAACGTAGTATTATCAGTAGCCAACTCCCCTTGGACAGGAATTGAAGGAATTTCCCATTGATCTTCTTTGTTATAGAAGATTTGAGGGTCGTTCATATGATATGTCGTATAAATATACGTTTGCAGAGTAAAAATATCTTCCGGATATCTTATATGACTTGCCAGGTCCTTTGGCATTTTTGACAGATCTAAAAATGAACCTGGGAATACTTTTTCGTATGTTTGTATTATCGGATCCTTGCTGTCTGCCACATACAACTTAACAGTACCGTCATATGCATCAACCACGGCCTTAACTGAATTTCTAATATAGTTTATTCTTTCTCCATTCATCTGCAAAGGCTGGGAATAAGGATATAGATTACTTGTTGTATAGGCATCTGCTATCCAATATAATTTTCCTTCCGATATAACGGAATAAGGGTCCCTATCGAAGATCAGAAAAGGAGCGATCTTTGCCAGTCTTTCCTTAATATTTCTGTGATACATGATCCTGCTATCTTTACCTATGTCATT
>CAZWKB010000030.1:1421-10205 GCA_964633925.1 uncultured bacterium | reverse complement strand
CTTGAGAGAGCTAAACCTTATGGAGTAAATGATCTTTCGCAATAGAGAATTTATTTCAACTCCACCACTTCCTTTATAGTCAGAAAAAACATTTTCCTCACCTTTTGGATAATCGAATTCCTTCGATTTTGTCTTAACGATCGAATAATCATTCGTAAGCTCTCCATAATAAATTTCAGGGCGTGTAATTGCAAGCTCCTTTACCTGTGTTTGAGGAGGAAGATCTTTAACAAAAAGAACAGGAAGCCCTCCAGATGTTACCTGATTCACAGGGCCTGCTGCGACGCCATAGCCATGAGTGAATGTCAGTTTTTCGTTTATCCAGTTTTTATTTGGAAGGCTGGCAGATGAAAGCTCTCTAGGTGAGAGCATTATCTGTCTTATTTCTCCGTTTATATTGTAGCGGTCATTATCAACCGAAATGAATTCGTAATATGTCCTGATCTCCTGTATCTGTGAAAAAGTTGACAGAAGTGGCCCTCTGTCCCACAGCCTTACGTTTTTTATTGTGAGATCGTTCTTTGCAATATCTGCTGATGTGAGAGGTTTATCTCCGGATATTTTGCGCTCTTCAATATTATCAAGTCCAAAGGCTTTGCGAGTCGCATCAATATTATGTCTTATGAATGGGGTTTCTTTTGCAAGTTCATTTGGAGCAACGATCAACTGCTGAGTAATTGCCGAGATCACCAAAGAAGATAAACCAATTACAAAATACAAAATTATTCCTGCAAAAAGAGGTGCTATTTTGCCGGTCTTGCCCCAAAGAAGCGATGCTAAGGCAGCTATCCCCATTACTGCAATGGATATCCATATCATAGGGATCCTTATAAAAACATCCGAAAAAGCCGCTCCAAAAACTGCTACTGTTTCATTGGTAAGAACATTGAACATTGAAAAATATTTTCCAACAGCAAGAGCAACAAAAAGAAGAGCAACTAATATGGCAACATGCATTCTAGCTGACGGACTCGTTGAGTCCAGTGTCCTTCCTGTGCTTACGACAAAAGAAAGAACACCTCTCAAAAGATAAATAGCCGCTGTTATGCTGATAGACACTACTATTAAGAAAGTAAAAAGTGAAACGGCATATGATATTACCGGAAGTGAAAAGATATAAAAGGAAATATCTTTTCCAAAAACAGGATCCACGCTGTTAAATGGAGTTGCGTTAAGATATTTCAGAACTGCTTCCCAATTTGCAGCGGCAGTAACTCCCATGAGAATGGAGATAACGGCTGCACCGAGAAGGCCGAACAGTCTTGCCAACCTTTGAGAAATGCTAATAGGCTGACTCGATATTGATTCAGGAACGGTCGCTATCCACGGCCTTTTTGAAGACACGGCAATAAGTATGTTCAAAGACAAGAACAAAAACGAAATGAATGCTATAAACGAACCAAGAGATAGTTGGGTTAATAGAGATTTAACAAAGATATCCTTGAATCCGACTTCATTAAACCAAAGCCAGTCCGAAATGAACCCGAATATTCCGGAAGTGAAACCTGACAATAAAAAAAACAGACCGACAACTAAACCGAGCTTAATATCCTTCGAGTTCATTCTTATTTCTCCTTTGCTTTTAAAAGCTCAACTATTATTGGGATGATAGATATAACAATTATTGCAATTATTACTAGAGAAAAATTGTCCTTTACCTGCGTAATATTCCCAAAGAAATAACCTAATAGACAAAATCCAACAACCCAAACAATAGCACCAATAATGTTATAGAACACAAAGTTCTTGTAATCCATTTTGCCTATTCCTGCAACAAACGGTGCAAAAGTCCTCAAGATCGGCACGAATCGGGCTAGGAAAATAGTTTTTCCTCCGTGTTTCTCATAGAATTGTTGTGCATTATATATATGTTTCTGATTGATAGGGAATTTTGGATGGTCAATTATCTTTTTTCCAAAATAGCGTCCTATCATGTAATTGATGGTATCTCCTAAAATTGCGGCAATTAAAAGTAGCAATATCAAATAGACAATGTTGAACGATCCGATTGCGGCAAAGGCGCCGGCGGCAAACAAAAGTGAATCACCAGGCAAAAAAGGAGTAAAGACGAGACCTGTCTCGGCAAACACTATTACCCACAAGATGGCATATGTATATGCCCCATAATTTCTAATTATCTCTTCAAGGTGGGTGTCAATGTGTATGATAAAGTTGATAATATTGATTAGGTATTCCATAAAATCTAATTATTTCCTGCGTCAGGGTTTGTAGCAATATCTATCAAGCAAAGTGCGATAACGAGAATAACAGGGCCGGCAAAAATACCAACAGGCCCCAAAAGAATTATTCCTCCGATTATTGAAAAGAACACAAGCATTGGATGAAGGCTTGTCCTTGAACCAACTATCATAGGTCTGAGAATGTTATCTATTGTTCCAACAAATAGAGCCCCCCACAAAAACAGTAATATCGCTTTAACTATTGATCCTGACATGAACAGGTATACAACAGCCGGGAACCATACAACAGGAGTCCCTACAAAAGGAATTGTTCCCGTGATCATCATCAAGGCCGTTAAAAACAACACATGAGACAGACCTGCAAAATACAATCCAATACCGGCAAGTATAGACTGTACAATAGAAATTACTATTACACCAAAAAGTGTTGCATAAAGTGTTTCGCTCGCTTTTGTAGTAAGAATGTCCATATCTTTTTTACCCAAAGGAGAGATCTTGTATGCAAATTCTTTTATACTTTTTGATTCTACGATGATAAAAAAAGCAGTGACCAAACAGAGGAAAAGCTGAAAAATACCTGATATTGTCCCTTTTGCCGCTTCAACTGTTTTACCCGCAACATCGGGAGCAGCTCCGTTCAACATCTGAATTATAGATTCCTTGCTATAAGAGATATTGCTGATGATCTCTTTTGTGAAAGGGAGTCCCAGATTGTTTACATATACATACATATTATCTATGGAAGTATTAAGATCGGCCGATGAAAATTGTTTCATAGCCATTATCATTTCTTCATAGACTTTTGTGGCTACATATGTAAGAGGCAAGAAAATTACGATCAGAGCTATGGCAAGAGCCATCAAACATGCAATTGTTCTGTTTTTTACCAGTTTAGAAATAAGCTTAAAGACAGGATTAATTATTGCAGCGATAACAAAAGACCACATAAGAACTTTTAGAAACGGGGCAAAAATAAAAAAAAGAATCAGCAGAGCAAGAAATATAACTAGAGATTTTATTTGTAATGGTGATAAGTGTTTCATATTAGCTCCTCTTAATAAATTCTAGCACAGGGTTCCTGTTGTGCAAGACTAATTCAATTATCGCAGAGGAACAGAGTGATATAATATTTCTATGAAAACAAACTTCCAGAATCGCATAATCACCTTTTTATTATTCGTTCTTTTTAGTCTGTTTTTTCAGACATCTCATGCGAATTTCATCGATGATGCGTTCAAAACAAAGCCAAAATACTACCTTGGAATGGCATACAGCGTATCCCCTGTAGATTATTCTTACGGAGCCACATGGGCCATGGCTCCAAATTTCATCGTTCCATGCACAACAAATTATGTAAAAATGGTTAGGTTCACGGATCAAAGTTTTTGGAATGATAAGGGACTGGCTCAGCTTGGAGATTATGCAATTGCAATAGGATTTACTAATACTATATTTGGCAAAAAAGGGATTCACCCGTTCTGGGGAATAAACTCATACAACTTCAAAATGACCAGTTTAATCGGCGGCATAGGACTTTATGATATCAACAGGGACGACGCAAAACACATCAATCTCACATATGATTCATTTTTGAACAAGACTTACATGGACTTTGTCATAATGTTCTGATCCTTAGCGATCAAGCAATAAACTTAAATATGCAGCAATTATTAGCTTTGCTCTTTTTGCTGCTATCTCACTTGTTATGCGCAAATCATTAATTTTTTTATCCAGAATTGATGTGTCAACTGCTTTGTTTTGCTCTAACATTTCAATTAGTTTGTCCTCGCTGAAATTAAACGCCATGCCAGACCTTATCCCAAGGTCTAGAATTTCTTTGTTATTTCTCCAAGAAGACCCAAAGTATAAAACTTGTTTGCCCCATGAAAGAGGCTCCATGATATTTCGATCATAACCAAGTATCGCAATGTCTGCCACGGAATAGAAATAATCAAGCTCTCCCTGTGTCAAAAGAAACAGAATATCTTTGTCATTCATATCTTCTACCATGATGTTGTTTTGTATTTTTGATCTTTCATCTCTAACCAAATAATCATTATTCTTCAGAAAAACATACTCTGTTTGATCAACAGCATCCGTATGTCTTGGTGCAAGAACAAGCACAGGCCTTTCATTTACCGGCAAATGTAAGAAATGTTGATTATAAATATTAATCAATTTTTCCATTTCAGACGTATTAAGATGCAAGGATCCTGCAACAATAACTTTTCTTGTATCAGGAATATTCAGCATACCCTTTGATATTGATATCGTTCTCCCTGCCTCTCTTGGCATAATATCCAGCTTTAATAGATTGTATGGTAAAGAAATTCTTCCGTTTTCGTTTACAGAAACGCAGTTATCATCATGAAAAGTTATTAGTATATCGTTTTTAGATCGCCACCATGGTTTTAGGCCTTCAAATATCTCATCCATATTATCGTAAGACATAAGCCCATATGGCTGAACGGCAAAGCTCTCGTCTGGAATGTCAAGCATACGTTTGAGATATCTTGTTGATTTAACACCGGCAATTTCTTCTACCCCAAATGCAATATCATTACCGGCAGCCATGTGATCGGCTATAATTATATCCGCAGTTTCAATATCCATGCTCTGATATACACTTAGAAATTTATCGGCTAATAGAGATGGCATATCATCCAAACTGATGTTTACATCGGCAACAACTGTTTCCTGAATTGTTATTGGACGCTGAATATCTGTGATGATCGAGGCGACAGTATTTTGAATTGGCAAAGCATTGCCGCAATTAATAACAGATCTTGTTGGTAAAACGCTATATCCAGACATTACAATATGGTCCCCCTATTCGATATATTATCGATAAAGTTTTGGGAACATTGCAGTTAATCTTTAGCGTCTTGGATTATATCCGCCGATCCTGGACCGGATTCGGATCCTTCGTATCTTACAAATCTGTATGGTGCTGTTGCATTAAAGAAAAAATTAACATTAGGGATCAGCCCTGATATAAACCCGAGATCAGGTTTCATTTCCACCTTAAAGCATTCTACGGGACCGGAGGCAAGAATAACGTTTTGTTTTAAATAGTTTACATGTACCTTCATATTAAAAGTATCCCCTGTTGGCAACAAAAGATTAATTGATTCATCTGCAACTTTGCTGTATAACATTCTTCTAAGTGTGATAGTAAGATACTGAACAAGGACCGTTCTTTCTGTCAGTTTTGTTGTTTTTGTTGTTGTTTTACCTTTCTCCAGGTCATTGAGCATTACACTTACATTATCTTTTTGCCAATCAAAAACAAATTCCTGTTTCATAAATGGCTTGTCATTCTTTGTTACGTCAGAGGTAAATTTGACCAATGTATAATTGTTGCCTGAAATATCAAATTCACCCCTGCTCTTTGAGGCAATCCCTTTTCTGTCGGAAGAAACAGAATCCATATACAATTTGTCGCCATCACGAGAAACAGTGTTTTGATAGCTGCTCGAGATCTCCCCTGTCTTTTTTAACTTGGAAACTCCTTTGTAACTCGAAAAAAAATCAGGATCGGATATTCTTATATTATTCAGTGCAAATGAAACTGACATTAATAACAGTAGCAACAAAAAAGCAGAAATAATGTTCTTTATTTTCATTACTCTATTATATATCAATTTATCCCAATCCTAACATTCGTCCGCCTTGATATACAACAAAACAAACTGTCCAGGCAAGAGCTGTTGTATATATGAAATGAAATCCGACCCAGCCCCACCCTATTTCTGCGCGCATCACGGCCTGGGCTGCAAAACACGGAGCAAGAATTAACATGAACAGCATCAGTCCATAAGCAACAAGCGGTGTGAATTTTTTATCTGCCACCAAGGCCTGCCTGAGCGACTGACTACTTTCATCCTCTTCTTCTCCTACCTGATAAAGAACTCCTAGCGTGGAGACCACCACTTCCTTTGCGGCAAACCCGGTTATACTGGCCACCCCTATCTTCCAGTCAAATCCTATAGGAGCAATGAACGGTTCAATGACCTTGCCTGCCCTGCCGGCAATGCTTTGTTCAAGCTGTTTTGAACTGTCATTTGATACAGGAAAAGCAGTTATAGCCCATATCAATATAGACGCTGCCAAAATAACTGTTCCTGCCTTTTTTATATACATCCAGGATTTTTCAAAAACATGCCATAATATCCCGTTCACAGTTGGCATTCGATATGGAGGAAGTTCCATTACAAAAGGACTTTCTTTGCCCTTTAATAATATCTTGCTGAAAACAAAGGAAGAGATCAACCCTAAAACAATACCAATAAAATAAATAGACATGACCACATTGCCGGCATTGTTTGGGAAAAAAGCAGCTGCCAAAAGAACATGAACAGGAAGCTTTGCACTGCAACTCATAAATGGCGTTATTAATATTGTGATAATTCTATCTTTCTGACTTTTTAATGCTCTGGCAGCCATTATTGCAGGAACAGAACATCCAAAACCAAGCATCATGGGCATGAACGACTGGCCATGCAGACCAAAAAGATGAAGAAATCTGTCTGATAGAAATGCCGCTCGTGACATATACCCCGTATCTTCAAGAATTGACAATAACATGAAGAGAATAATGATCAAAGGAATGAAGGAGAACACCCCTCCTACACCGGCTATCATGCCGTCTACAACTATAGAGCGCAATATTCCTTCGGGAATAGTAGCTGTTGCAAATGCAGATAAGGAACCGAAAATATTCTCTATCCAAAGCATGGGCAGTTCTCCGAGTTTAAAGGTTAACTGAAATATTGACCAGATCACAAAAAAGAAAAAAGGAAGCCCGACTATCCTGTTTAGCAATATTTTATCTATTAGTTCAGTGACACTTCTGCCATTTTTTTCTTTTATTGAGACCGTTTCAGCCATTGCGCCATGAATATAGGCATATCTTTGTTCGGAAATGACAATTTCACTGTCGAGACCAAAATGTTTTTCTATTCTCTTAATTGCTTCTTTTGTTTTGCTCTTAAGATCTTCGCCCTGTTCGTGCAAAGACAACAATTCTAGTGCGCTATTATCCTTTTCCAGCAGTTTTATTGCTATCCATCTTGGCGGATATTTTTCACAAAAACCACAATCTTTTTCTACAGGAGCAATAAGTGATTGTATCTCTAGTTCAATTTCTGAGCCATAATTTATTGAGCGCTTTTCTGTTTTGCTCTCAAGATATTCGATCACGGTATCAAGCAGTTGCTCGATCCCTTTGCCTTTGGCACCTGAAGTGCGCACAAGAGGAATTCCCAGCAAAGATGATAATTCTTTATCCTGAATGCGAATTCCCATATCTTCTGCCTGGTCAATAATATTAAGCGCCCCAACAACAGGAAGTCCGAGCTCCTGAAGCTGAAGACAGAGAAAAAGATTTCTTTCGAGATTTGTTGAATCTATAACATCAACTATCACATCAGGTTTTTCACCGATTATGAAATCCCTGGCGACAACCTCGTCCGGTGAATAGGCAGTGAGGCTATAAGTGCCCGGAAGGTCGTATATATGAAAATCAATACCTTTGTAATTTAAATGGCCTTCCTTTTTTTCTACAGTGACTCCCGGATAATTACCTACTTTTTGATTTGATCCTGTCATAGAGTTAAACATTGTAGTTTTTCCTGAATTTGGATTGCCTGCAAGTGCTATTACTATTTTATTTGTGCTCATGATGTTCTCCCGAGTGATTATGGCAATGACAATGTCCTTTATGCCCTCCACAACACTGCACAAGCTCAACTTCTATTCCCTCTGCTTCCGACTTTCTAAGCGAAACATCATAGCCTCGAAGCCTAAGCTGAATAGGATCTCCGAACAATGCACATCTTATATATTTGCCTTCTACACCTTTTGAGAAGCCCATATCAGCAAGTCTTTTGCCTATCTCGCCGGATACAGTTATTTTAATTATTTTAAATTTCTGTCCTTTTTTTAATTGGCTTAATAGAATTATTTTATTCTCAGGTATCACTTGCTTTTCTTTCTGCATTCTCCGCATTCCCCAAATATTTCCAGACGATGTGATCTGATCATAAATCCGTTATTTTTGCATATGCTTTCCTGAAGCTTTTCTATCCTGTCATCAGAGAATTCGACTATTGCTCCGCAGTCGTGACATATCAGATGATCATGATGGTTGTGATTGTATTTATGCTCGTATTTAATTGTTTTTTCTGTAAAAGCGACCGGTTCCGCAAGACCTGCATCAACAAAAGTTTTTACTGCCCTAAAGACTGTTGCCTGACCGACACCCTTATCTTTTTTTCTTACTATCTTATAAAGCTCTTCGGCAGAAATATGTTTTTCTGTTTTTAAGAACTCATCAAGTATCACATCTCTCTGCCTTGTGACCTTTAGATTGTTGTCTTTTAGGAATTTATTTAAAACATCTCTTTCAGATCTCATGTGAATTCCTTTAATTGATTTTGATAACCATTATCATTTTATCACTATAAAGGATATATTGTCAAGCGCTGTAAGATCTATTCTTCTATATTTCGTATGCTAATTGCAGAATCAATCTGTTATTAGTTGTATCAACAGGCTGTTCTCTTCTGTCTTCGTAAGACAT
>CAZWKB010000030.1:0-1411 GCA_964633925.1 uncultured bacterium | reverse complement strand
AGGCTATCTGTGAGCTTTATTGTCGGTTGCAAAGAAATCCTTTTTTCGATATTGCCCGTAGAATCATCAGCGATATCATAGGCAAGAAGCATTTCGAACGAATCAGTAAGCTTAAAAATGGATTGTATATAGTATCCATTAGGGATCTCATCTCCAGAGGCTGTCTGCTTAACTGCTCTGAAATATTCAGCTATGACCTCGGTAATACCAAATGAATATTTTGCATTTGCTCCGACTATGGATGCATTATAAGAGCCAGCCGCATCCCATTTGCCGGTGGCAAAACTTAAACCACCTGATAGAGCCCCTATCTTTGTTGAAAGATCAACAATAACAGGATACGAGGTGTTTGCCTCATCGGTGCCGGTACTAAAGATACCACCTTCCTGATTGCCTTCAGCTATTGATACTGTAATTGCACTTTCCATAGGCAATTTCTTTGTTAATGCTAAGGTCATGGAATTCCACCCATGCGAACCGAACATAAGGGAACCTGCCGCAGAGGGAGCGATCGTTTTTCTGCTATAGAAACAATTAGTGTTCTCCAAACCGAATTTTTGTTTGGTTTTACCGGATAATAATGTTAATGAGTCAAAACTTAATTTTACATAGGCATCGTGTATCTCGAGTGCTTCTCCGTGATGCTTTGAAAAAGAAACAAGCCCATATATATTCTTTGACAGCTTTGCTCCGATCCCGATCTCTGCTTCATGCAAAAAATAATTCTTTGTCCCGTCTTCAAGATTCAAATATCTAATATCCAAGCCTGTATGCAGATCATAGTCAGACTTGTTAAGGCTTCCATGATCATGCCCTTCATGACCTTCGTGCCCGTGAGAATCATGGGAAACTTCCTCTCTTTGAAGTTGAAACAACTTTGCTTCCATAACAGACAACCTTGCCTCGATATCTGAAATATCGGCATAAGACACGGACGAAAACAGGAACAATACAAACAGACTCAGGCACAAATTCTTTTTCAACATCTTCTTTCTCCTTCTTTTTATGTTTTCATCACCTTTTTACACATAACGGAAACACCGTATACTAATGCTGAAACTATTATTATCGTGGCACCTGAAGCCTGGTTGAGATAATATGACAGCAAAAGCCCAGTCATTGTAAAGAGCGCAGAAAATAGTATTGATATTATCATCATTTTTTTAAGATCATTTGAGAACAGTCGGCTGACTGCGGCAGGCATGGTCAACAAAGCAATGACAAGAATGATGCCGACTATTCTTATCAGAAGCACTACCGAAAGCCCAATTATTCCCAAAAGAAGAAGATTAAGATAAAATACAGGAAGCCCTGATGCCTGAGCATATTCTTCGTCATATGCAATTGCCTGAAATTCCCTGAAAAAGAATAAAGAAACAAAAACTATTACTGCATCAAGGATTATAAGGAG
>CAZWKB010000029.1:20004-21199 GCA_964633925.1 uncultured bacterium | reverse complement strand
TCCCTCTCTCCGTTCGGGACAAGCCGCGCCCTATTTTCTTTCCCTTATTGTCTGGGTGGATAGACAAACTCTCTGGATTTGTCGGGCGGAAATATTTGAATGGGGGAGTGGAATCCGCCCGCCAAATCCTCCTGTAAATCCACACCAAGGGGGTGGTAATCGACACCAAAAACCGAGGAATCTACACCAAAACGGTGGTTTCTTAGCTCCAAATCGTCGATATATATATAGGAGGGGGTGGCCTCAAATGGATGAAGATAATAAACTGGATTATCTATCCGACGGCGAGTCCAAAGCCCTGCAAACAGCCGCAAATTCTTCTCGCGACAAAGCGATCATAAAGCTTTTCTTGGGAGCCGGCCTGCGACTCACCGAACTTTCCGAACTTACTATCGAATCTATTCAGTGGGATAAAAAGATAATTCATGTTGGTGGAAAACACGCAAGAGACATTCCGATAAATGATGAGCTTTACAGTTCTTTAACAGCATGGACTCACGATAGAAAAGACAATACCTCGACCGCTTTGTTTACAACTTCAAAAGGCCAGTTTAACGGAATGACCATTCGCGCTATTGATAAGATGCTCAGGAAATATGGCCATCAGGCTGGAATAAAAAAACATCTCAATGCAAAAATACTTCGTAATACATTTGCCGTGCATTTACTTACCAAAGAAACTTCTATTGATAACGCTTCCTGTATACTCGGGCTCACTGAGCCGGATTCACTGCGCAGATATACAAAGGCGGCGCATGAACTAAAAGAGGGGAAAGTCGAAACCAACGAACTTGATAAACTTGATACTCGTTCAAAGATCGTAAAGAAAATATCAAAGCTTATTCAGAAAAAACCTAAAGGATCAAAAGTCATTCAACCTGTCGTTATTGATACATCAAAAGATGCAGTCATCGGAAGGGATGCCGTACTAGCGGAAATTAAAGAGAATCTATCGAAGCAAGTATCTACATTACTTGTTGGAAGCCTTGGGATAGGTAAAACGTGTTTGTTAAAAAAGGTTGCAACAGATAACGGTTACTTATATCTTGATTCACCAACACCATTAAAACAATTTCTTCAAAAGATCTGTGAGAAGTATTGTCCCGATTGGAAAGATCGTCTTCCGGCAAAGTCGCGTTCAAGCGCCAAAGAGATAGTCGATCTTCTGACAAATGTTCTAAAAAATTCAACCGAA
>CAZWKB010000029.1:16541-19994 GCA_964633925.1 uncultured bacterium | reverse complement strand
AGTTCTGGCCATAGATAATCTCGACAGCCTCAAAATTTCCGACGTAGAAGTCATTATGGGGCTTTTCGACAACTTCACCATATTGGCGTCCACCGAAGAGACTCCGGGCCGCTTAAAAGAGGTCTGGTGGAAGTTTAGACGCATAGATCTGATGCCTTTAACATCTGCGGATTCAAAAATACTTATCAAGTATTTAACTGCCGGCCTGACAATTCCCGATTATCAGCTTTTGGAAACAAGAATAATGTCATTCGCTAATGGCAATCCTTTGGCAATGGTTGAAATGGTAGCCCAAGTGCATCATCTAAAGGTTGTTAATGTTGATGATATCCGTACCCTATATCATGAAGCCGGTGTCAGATACAGAGATTGGACGCCATTGGTAATTGTTCTCTGGACAGTTGGAACAAGTTCAAGATTTTTTTCTTTAGGTGCCGGCAGTTACGAAGGATATCTATTCGCATTTCTCGGACTAGCCGTTTCAGCAGGCGTTTTGAAATATCTGAGATCACGTTAGGAGGTTTTATGTTAGCACCAACACATAGCGTATTTGGAATATTACTAACACTCTTGATCCTTGCCTTCTTTGGAGTTCAATGGGGCATGCACTGGACAATAATTCTTTGTGCGGTGTTCGGTTCAATAATTCCTGATATCGATCACCCCCGATCTGTTATAGGAAAAATATTTTATCCGATAGCAGGATTTCTCGAACACAAATTCGGCCATCGAACAATGACTCATTCGTTTATCGGTTGGTTTATTTTCTCTGTAATATTTTCAGTTTTTATTTACTTGGGGATTTGGCTATCAGGAGTTTTCTTTAAAGTTGAATTTATAAACTGGAATTTATCAACGCGTTGGATAGCGGCATTCTCTATCAGTTATTTTTCTCACTTGGCGCTGGATATGTTTAATAAACGCGGCGTTCAAATGTTCTGGCCAAATCAAAACAGAGACGTTATTCCAAAAGATCCCAGATATCGACTTGAATCCGGCTCAAGGTCAGAGATACTGATATTTATCATTCTTCTTATTCTGATGTTCCTTTCTCTTCCTGTTTCAAAATATGGCGTCGACACTTCAATGCGTTGGCTTCTTGCAACTCCCGGTTCTGCAATAGAAGAATACAAGTCTCTCAAAACTCATTCGTATGTAGAATTCGAAGGCTATTTCACCATTACAAAGCAAGATGTTAAAGGCACTGCCGAGATACTTGATGTCGACCACAAAAAGCTCATCGTTCTGTTTAAGAATAATATTTACACATTGGCAGATGACACTGTTGCCGATATTCACGCTTCAAAAGTCAGGGTAAAAAGAACCAATGACCCGATACAAATAGAATCCAAAGAGTTTAAAGATAAAACGCGGGATGATCTTTTATCACAAATTCCAAATGGAGCTTTAATATCTGGAACTATTGATATCCCTTCTGGTGTTGATGTCAGCCTTCCAACGTCATCGCTTTCATATAAAACTATTGAGCAAAAAGGAAATAGTCTTGTTCTCAGCTTTGCAAGCAAAGATCAGATCCGTAATATTGGACTTGCAGAAAAATATGATCTTCAAAAGAAAAAGGATGCCGCAGATCTTTCAGCTCTTTATGTAAGAACAAAAGTTATTAATCAGCAGATAAAGGAACAAACCTTAGGGAAAGACCTCACTCCTCTTGGCAAAGAATTGTTTTTGGATAAAGACAAAGTAGAAAAGCAAAACGTAAGGATAGAAGAATTACAAAGCCAGTTGCGGGATGTGTACATAAAGATCGAGGAGCAGAAAATTAAGATGGCATCTAAGCAATTAATATTTACAGGAAGTGTTTATGTTAGGCAATAGCTAACGGGCATCCCGTTCCCGACGGGAATGCCCAAAAGGCGGGTATTAAACCCGCCGCAAAGAAAGGGGATGATTAGAATGAAAAGGCTAATAGCCACGATTCTAGTAATGTGCATGTTTATTACAAGCTCTCCTTTAGTATATGGCGCTGAATATATTCTTGGCCCTTATGATGGGCTCGAAGTAGAAATCGTCAATCATCCTGAATTTACCGCAAAGACTACCATTGCTCCCGATGGGCAAATATGTCTCCCAGGTTATGGCGTGATCTATGTAAAAGGTAAAACATTAAAGCAACTACACGGATTATTAACAGAAAAGTATAAGGACAAGATCAAAGACTTTAGTGTAACTATCAATCTCATTCCAAGACCAATATATGTAATCCAACACGACCTCAAGAAAAACGAATGGGACGTCAAAACCGCCAAATCAATTGACGAGGCCCGTGCCTTTCTAGGTCAGGATTCTTCCCCTGTTAAGGGGGAGATGTCCGAAGGACAGAGGGGGTTAATCGAACACGGCGGCATCTACACCGTCAATTCCGGCAAACAACCAGATTGGTGGGAAGATAATTGGACAAAGGTTATATCAGGTACAGCGGTTATCGTTGGCATCGTTAATGTAACAAGGAAATGGTGAAAACATGTCTTGTCGTAAAGACGCGATTCATCGCGTCTCTAATAAAACGGCCCTCGTATTATCAGGCGGCCTCGCCAAAGGTGCCGCACATCTTGGCATAGCAAAAGCCTTATATGAAAAAGGGATTAAGCCTGATATTTTTGTTGGAGCATCAATTGGTTCAATCATTGTAGTGCTTCTCGCTTTATATCATGATCCAGACGAAGTTATTTCAATCTATAAAGAATTTGTTGAAGAGCATACATTTCCTCAAATGCTTCCTTTAAATATGTTTTCTGTTAGAGGCGTATTCAATGCAAAACTGTTTATCAGACATCTTGCCATGCATACATGCATTAAAGGATTATATTTAAAGGATTTGAATAAGCCTGTATATATAACCGCAACAGATATGAATACAGCTGAAAAGATCGTCTTTGGTCCTGATAGCAATTTAAAGATCACAGAAATACTTGAAGCCGCAATTTCTATTCCAGTCATTTTCAAACCAGTTCAAATGAAAGTAGGGGATAGAGTTATGGCTTTATGCGATGGAGGTATTCGAGAAAGTTGTCCGATAACAGTTGCCGCAAATATTGAAGGTGTTAAAAATATCATTGCAGTAGATCTTGGTTATTGGGGAAATTATGATAAAGATCTTAGCAATTCAAATGTCATTGATGTCTTCGTCAAAGCTTTTGATATAGTCACCTCGTATGATCAGCTTCCCGGGGCAATGATGGATGATGTGTTTGTGGATAAGAAGTTAAAAGTAAGAATAATTAATCCATACGTGTCGGATATTGGGCCGTTTGAATTGAAGAAATCGGCAATGGTGATTGATAGGGCGTATTCATTGGGTAAAATGTTATTTCGTAGGGACAATCCTCGGATTGTCCTTCCTAAATCAAATCCACGAATTGAAATTTTTAAAATGGGGCAAAAAAGCGCAGATATAATAAGAATTATTGAATCGCAATTGTCTGAATAAGC
>CAZWKB010000029.1:14251-16531 GCA_964633925.1 uncultured bacterium | reverse complement strand
TTTTCATGGTTAACGGATTATAATTGCATTCGTTTAACATCTTCCTTTTTCCGGCTAATATACTATAATTAATAAACACAATCTGGCAGATCATTGCCGGGATGAAAACGCGAGATTCTAGATATTAATTGGGATTATTGAAAGCATTAATTTGGGCATGTTAAATAATATAGTCGGTTATTGGTTGGACTGTATAAAGCAAGAAGATGTTTTGGCAAAAGACATTTCAATCAACGCACGCACAAAAGCGGTGCTAAATTCATTCGAATCAGACCCTTTTATTTTTAATAAATCAATAGACAGCCTACTGGTTACAGATCCGAAAATAATAGATATCGTTAATAGATCAAGGATACAAAACGAAGAGTTGTTTTATGGTTATCCTATCTTGCTTTATTACGATGAAAAAACCAAAAAAAACAATATTGCTCCGCTGTTTATTGCAAAAATTGGCTATAAGACAGAGGCAAATGGGAAATGTGTTTTGTTCGCAGAAGAGCAAATTCCAAATTGTGGTATCCAGGCATTAAACAGGCTGGGATTAAGAACCGAAGAAATAGCAGAAGTAAATCAAGAATTTGAGAAAATATTTAAGGGTGATATTACTGATTCGAAGGAAACCATAAAAAAATGTATGGATGTGCTTTTAGAAGAAACTAACTTTTCTATAATTGAGGAAATTGATCCGACTAATCTTACAAATAATACTAAGCTGTCAGAAGAAGCTAGTATGGGTATATATAACAAAAGTTTGATTTTCGTCGGCGAGAACACTTTATATAATATGAGTCTTATAAAAGACCTTATGAAATTAAAATCGATGACGGATATAGGTGGAACGGCACTTGATTTCATAACGAATAGACAGAATGAGAATATGAACAGGAGAGAAGGTAAAAGGCCTTTGGTTTTACCTTTCCCCTTAAATGAATATCAAATGAGTGCATTGAGCGGTGTGATGGACAACAGGCTTTCTGTGATTACAGGCCCTCCGGGAACCGGGAAAAGTCAGTTTATTATGAATTTATTGATAAATCTATTTCTAGAAAAGAAAAAGGTATTATTTGTGAGCCATACGAATGAAGCTGTTAATGTTGTTAATGAAAAGATCAATGACAGTTTTCAAAATCTCTTATTTCGTACTGGCAGCAAAGAACACAGACAAGATCTTATAAGAAATTACAATGATCTGGCAATAGAATCTCAGAAAACTAAACACGTAAAAGCAATCTCTCTAGAAAGAGTGCACATCTTATGGAATCGGATAATTGATCATAAAAAACTAGTTTTAAAAATCGATGATCAAGAGGGGACGGTAAATGAACTCTATGAGTTGCATAAGTTAAAAAGGAATATCTTCACCTTTATAAAATATCATTATAATTTATGGCGTCTTAATAGAATGCCTCTAAAGGATATTATTGGGAAAGAAATGAAAACGACAGAAGAAGAATACTTCAAAGTGTCATACGAATATGTAAAGTCTGCATATGCAAAATCGATTTTTGAGGATTGGTCAAAATCAAGTAAGGCAAAAAGCTTTTTACAGGAAGTCTCATCAACAAAATTTAATGAGGACATAGGGAATTATTCCTTTATTGGAGCTCTTGATGTATTAAAAGTATGGTCGTCAACACTAAAGTCTTTGAATCGTACATTCCCTCTCAAGCCTGCTATATTTGACTATGTTATTTTTGATGAAGCCTCACAAATAGATCTGCCGTCTGCGGCACCTGCTTTATACCGGGCAAAAAATGCAGTTATAGTGGGTGATCCTATGCAACTTTCGCACATTGCCGGTATTACGAAGGACTATGATAAGGAGATTGCAAGAAAATATGGATTGCTGGATCAAAAAGATTTATATCCGGAAAGGATCCGGTATTATGATGTATCCCTTTATAAATGTGCAGAATCATGTTTAAGTAAGCCCCCAATATTATTGGCAAAACATTATCGTTCAGAAGATCAAATAATAGATTTGTGTAATGAAGTATTTTACGGCGGGAAACTGACCATATCTTCTAATCTAAATCATGATAAATGGCCGGCAACATTACCTTTAGGCATACAGTGGGAAGATTGTGTCGGAACTGTAATTAGGCCTTATGGTGGGAGTAGAGTCAATAGAGAAGAAGCAAAAAAAGTTAATGAAATTTTCCAGAAAATATTAGGAGAGATAAGAGATGCTAAATTTAGTATAGGCATTGTGACCCCATATTCGAAGCAGCAAAAGGAGATATATAAGATTATTTCTGAAGAAACGCCGCAAGAATTGAT
>CAZWKB010000029.1:1564-14241 GCA_964633925.1 uncultured bacterium | reverse complement strand
TGATGTGAAGGTGCTTACTGCACATAAATTCCAAGGATCAGAAAAAGATATTATGATATTTTCTTCTGTTCTGTCCGGCAAAGGAGACGGCAATAATGATCGTTGGTACAATGCAAATCCTCAGATTTTAAATGTTGCATTATCGAGAGCAAAATATCTTTTGTATATTGTTGGAGATAAGGCATTTTGCGATTCAGGGGATGGCATATTAAAGAAGATTTCTAATACATACAGCGAGATAAAGAAGCATGAAAATGTTGAGGAGCAGTATTTTTCGGGAAAATTTGATTCTCCAACAGAGCTTCTCCTGTACCAATATTTGCAAAATATTGATTTTGAATCGTTAGGGTATAAACTAATTCCAAAATATATCGCAAAAAGGTATACGTTGGATTTTGCATTGATGGGGGAAAAGAAGATTGACATTGAATGCGATGGTTTTGGTAATCACAATATTATTGACGGGTTGCCAGTGATAGAAGACGTAGAAAGAGATAAATACTTAATGGATGAAGGCTGGCAGATATTGAGACTTCCGAATCACCATGTCATTACACGCCAGAAATATGTTAAGGATAAAATCATGGATATGATTAAATAGACGATTCAATAACGCTGAACATGTTTTACCCCCAGATAACAATGATCTTCTTGTTGACATTTGCCGACGGCTCCAGGTCCCCTTGATAACTATAGTGTTCGTAAGGATAATTAAGCTTCAAACTATAATCACTTGGCACCATTCTTGATTTCACCATGTCCGTCAAAAACACCTCATTAAATGGCATTTTGAGCGTGAATCTCTGAGCAAGGTGTCGAAAACTCCTACAATAGTGTCGAAAATCCCTACAGTTCTGTGCAGCCTTGACCCTCAAAGGAGCAGAGTATTTGAAATTAATAGTGCAGCACATGCTTGCTACCGGAAAGAGATTGAAAAGAATGAATACAATTTAAACATATCCAGATATGTGAGCACGGCAATAGCTGACAAAGAAATTGTATTAGGGGATGTCCATAAAGAATTGGTTGAAATCGAAGATAAAATGACCAATGCAAAAGCGGTTCATAATCGATTTCTTAAAGAACTAGGGCTGTCGGAACTGCCTTAATTGCAATAAATCTAGATTATGAATGTTTGTTGATCAGTCTCACCTTTTATGTAATCATTTATTTAATATATCGCAAAATCTTACTCATATACAGGCATACTCAATAACAAAATTTCTGAAAATCAAGCTTTCTATGTCTTTTCCCGCGAATAAATAATTCTGAGCGACCTAACACAAGTGAGTGACTGAAAATCGTGCTAGCATCAGACAGGCTAAATAACACTGAAAGTGATGAAAGTATAACTGACAGGAAGCAATAGTTGACATGGCCGTTTTTTTATGCTACTATAAATAAGTAAGGCGTTACGCCTTTGCACCTTGAAATTGTGATTTGTTCCAGACATGAAGACACCGAAACTCCCTTCCGGTTGGAGTAACTTCAACCAAAGAGTTTAACAACTCTTCTGAAGAGGTTTGACCTCACGCTGAGATTATTCTCAACGTTAATTGTCTACTGCAAATTATTAAGAGTAATGTGAATAACTCTACTTCCGCACTATAAAATATGCGCAATAAAGCGTTAAATAAATAGTGATAAAGAGTTTTCAAAATAGTTCTTAAATAATTATTAATGCTATAGAAGTTTTTTAAGGAGACTAATATTTTGATCACAATTTATGAAGGGGGTGGTAAAAGTGGAAAAAAGCCGAGATAGGTCTGGGACGGACCAGCTTATTATTCAAGCATTTGAGATAACTTCAAAAATACTGAAGAGTAATGTTGGCAATGCTGATGTATTTAAAAGAAAACTCGACAAGTTGAAGGCCGAATCAGGTAGGAAGAAGAAATCCAAATGGATTATTCTGAAAAATCTGATGAGTTTAATTGAAAGTATAGTCAAGCAAAAGTTAGTATCTCCTTAAAAAACAAAATAATAATAAATGAAAGAATTAAAATGGATAATAAAGAAATTGGTAAAAAGATAAAAATGATCAGAGTGAATTAGCTTTAACTCTCGGGGTTTCAAAGAACTATATATCAATTTTAGAAAATGGCAAAAAAACACCAAGTCTTCAACTAGTTGAGAAACTTGCAAAAGCTCTTGGAGTAACTATGGATATGTTTTTTCTTCCATCAATAGAAGATGTTAGTTTATCAAATAAGGAACAAATCGATTATTATAAGCAATTACTTATGGTAATATCAAAAGCACTTCCAGCCATAGCAAAAGATGAACGAAATGAAGTATCAGAAGCAATTAAATCTTAATACCCTTGAGCACCTCTCACAACGATTAAACATTTCAGAAGATCAAATAATAAAAATATCGGCGAATCCATTGTACTGGCCTACTAGAGAAGTATTAAAACAGAATGGGAAAACTAGAGAATTTAATGTCCCTAAAAATGAACTAAAATATATTCAAAAGCAAATCTATGACAAACTATTGAAAACACTAGAAATGCCAGCATCGTATCATGGTGCGGTTCATGGGAGATCATCTATTACAAACGCCGCAATGCATGTATCAAAAAAAGTTGTAAAGACATTTGATATAAAGAGCTTTTTCCCATCAGTTCGATGTGAAAGAGTATATGAAGTGTTTGTTAATGATCTTGGATGCTGTCCAGATATTGGTCGTATTCTTACACGATTAACAACTCACAACTATTGTTTACCTCAGGGGGCATCAACAAGCGCATTCCTTGCATGTCTTGTTTTTAAAAAAGCTGAAAAACGAATTTCTAATATGTTAAAAGGGAAGGGAATTGCATTTACGGTCTATATAGATGATATATGCTTTTCTTCAAATGGAAGCGAGATTAATTTTAACAATTTAATTAAAAATATTCTTAATCAGTGTGGTTTTAGTATTAATATGGAAAAACTTAACAAAAAAGGGGTCATGTATAGACATGAAAGGCAGGAAGTAACCGGTATAGTTGTTAACGAAAAGATCAATGCAAAAAAAGAGAATTATCGAGACATGCGAGCTTTGTTAAATAATTGTTTGAAGAATGGAGTCGATTCACAGAAAGAAAAATATTTTGTAAAAAACAAAAAGCCTTTATCTAAAGAATCTATATTAGGTAAAATATCGTGGATAAAAAGAATAAATCTATCAAAAGGGCAGAACTTGGAAATGATCTTTAATCAAGTTCAATGGAATTAATACATGTCAAAATACTATAATCCAAAACGGACCCGGAACATCTTTGATCCCAAATCATCTGAAACATTCAGATTAAGCCGATCAAAGCTTGAACAGTTCATTAATTGTCCTCGATGTTTCTATCTGGATCGCCGGCTTGGTGTAGGGCAGCCGCCAGGATATCCATTTTCCCTGAATAGTGCTGTTGATGCCTTATTGAAGAATGAATTTGATCAATATAGAAAAGCGCACAAGCCCCATCCATTAATGATTGAGAATAAATTAGATGCGATCCCTTATGAACACAAAGATATTGATCTATGGAGAAATGCTTTGACTGGAGGCATTTGTCATTATCACAAAGACACAAATCTAATGATAACCGGCGGAATAGACGACGTATGGAAAAATCCATCAGACGAATTATATATTGTAGATTATAAAAGCACTTCAAAAGATGGGGATATAACTGCACTTGATCAGGATTGGCAAGACGGATACAAACGACAGATGGAAATATATCAATGGTTATTCAGACGAAACAATTTCAAAGTTAGCCCAACTGGTTTTTTTGTTTATTGCAATGGTGATGCTTCAAGAGATCGCTTTGATGGTCAATTACTATTCGATATTACTTTGATTCCACATATCGGTGATGACTACTGGGTCGAAAAGACTATAATAGATGCTAAGAATTGTTTAATGAGCGATACAATTCCGGATTCTAATCCAGAATGTGATTATTGTAGGTATAGAAAGGCAGTAAAAGGAGTTCTCTAATGCCATCATTATATGAAATTAGGGTTGATTCATCTACGAAGTTCACTGGAAATCGATATGGAAAGTCGACTGCAGCATGGACAATTTACAGGAAAAGCGATTTAATTGCTTCCGGTGTTATTTATTACTATAATCACGGTCCGAATAAGGTGTTTTACGAAGGAATAATTGCAGCCTTGAGTCAAATTGAGCTTGAGCATCTAGATAAACAATGGAAAGCACACATAATAGTATATGGAGATTGTTTATCAGTTATTGATCAACTTAATGCCAGGATAGCCGTTAAACAACTAAAAAAATATTATGATAAAGTCAAAGCTTATGAAAAAAGTTTCCCGAATGTTATATTTGAATATATGCACCAGAACGAACGCGTTGCTGAGTATAAGATTGTTGATATAATGGCAAAAACCGGAATGGACTGGATATTAAAATCTACAGTCATAAAATGATAAATCAGGTACGTCGGTAATTAGCACGTCTATTTCCGATCTTCTTAACCAATCCCAAAGGAATAGATTAATTTAGATGGAATTTGGCTGTGCCTTTGTCTTTTTATTCTGCCTTACTAATGATTCCCTTAAATGATAGAATAGTAGTTTATAATGCGTGCAAGGAGGGAAAATATTGTCAAGCCAAATTAGCTTATTTCTGTGTATTTTAATAATTGCAGGAGTTATAACATTAATATGGAATGGATTGGCCATGATATTTCCTATTGGTAATGTGGCGTTTTTTCATGTTGTTATTACTATAACTCTGTTGAGTATTGCATGCGATGTTGATTATATTGCAAACTTTAGAGACAAGAAATAAAAAAAGTACCTATATACGCATAGGCAAGATAGACGAACAGATTAAAAACAAAAAAATATCATATAGAACTTGATGATCTGATTAATACTTCTGATATTAGCAGTCTATAAATCTTATCTCATCATTCTCAATAACCGCATAACCAAATTTACTATTCGCTGCAAAAATAATGTGATGGTTATCAGCTAATTCCCAATGCCAATTGATCTTGTCCATTCTATTATGTGCGACTATTAAAGTAGATTTCTCACTATCTAAGTTTGTTAAAAATCTATTAACATCTTCTAGGTTGTAATCTTCATCAAATCTATTCCATATCAATGCATTTATAATAGGTTGCCTTTCATCAGATATCGGCGAATACATAATATTATCCATAGTAATGTTTGTTTTTGTTGGCCCTGCGTGAACTGCGACAAAATTATCCCCTATGGCCAGAATAGGAGAGTATCTTATAAATGTTTTATATTGCTCAATGTAATCGTTTCCGTATAATTCCATGAGTTCTTTCTCATATACTAGGCCTTGATAAATGAATCCTTTGACAATATATTCTGAAAGATAGTCATGATTCCCGATCATATAGTAAACATTGTCTGGGTATTTGATCTTCAGGTCCATTATGAACTGCATTATTTCAATAGATGTGTCCATGTCACGCAGATCATCTTCGTCATGCACGGCGTCTCCAAGAATTATTAATATCGCCTTATTTTGCTTTATCTTTTCTTCATTGTTGTCATGTGCCAAAATGTCTATCAAATGATTTTTCTTTGTGTGCAGGTCCCCAATAAGGATGATTTCAATATCCTGGTCAATATTTCTTACATCAACTATTGTCTTTTGTCGATATTTCGCATTCTTACCGAATTAACGAAAGTAACTATCTGATTTAAGGCCGCTTCTTTTTCTAACATTGCTTATAGGATAACACAATGTTTTTATATTGAGGATGGTGAGTGATACTGTTAAAAGGTTAATTGATAGACTATAACAGTAAAATAATATTCTAATATATTCTAAAACTCTTCGCTACTTGATCAAATATGGGATCATTAATAGATTTATCTTCCAATAAACCTACACACAATATGGAGAACATTTTGTTATTGGATCCTTCAAAGAAATATATAGTATTCTTTAACATAGGTTTACTGCCGAGGGTTGATTGCCTTGTGTGAAACACCTTATATCCACGCTGCTTATCCTCTCGAACAAATTTAGCTTTTGTAATGCTAGCAGTCTCTTTTGACAAATAGCTGTTTATGTAGCTTTCAAGTGTTCCAGAAAAATAAATATGCCCCACAATAATAACAGGAGAAAAAGTCCCGTTATAGGGCCCTAGTGCTATTGCATGTTCATCTCTATAATCGTCCTTTGTGTGCCAATTTGTTGGTAATACATATGAAAATTCACGGTCTTTATCAAAGTATGTGTTTCTTTCATTCTCGACAGATTGAATCAATGTGTCAACAGTATTTCTTTTCCCTGCAAAGCTTCTTGTTTTAATTAGCTTTTCTGAAAGAGGCCCATATCTGTCCCCGTATAAATTGCCTTTGAATAATTCAGATGCATAAGCATCGATAATTAAAAAGCTTTCCGCAATATCCTGTATTTGCGATTGCGAATATCCTTCTTTTTTTAATTCAAGTACAATTCTTTTTAGATTATATTTGCGATAGCCATCAGCATAATATGTTTGAGCTATCGAAAACCCAATATCTGGATCCTCTTTCCCTCCATATTTATAACAGTCTATAAATATCTTTCTTGCTTCTTTATTCATTCCTTGCACTTGAAAGACGACCCCCATACCTTTTTGTGCAAGCCATGTCCATCCATGAATATTGGTTGGATCTTCGTTAATGACTTTTTGAAAATAGTAGTTAGCTTTTCCATAATCACTAGTGCCTAAATAATAATTGGCAATCATAATATGCCCGTTTAACACTTTTCTTTGTGATAATGGGTAGAACTTCCCTAAGGAATTGAGTCTTCTATATTTTATTAGTGCTCCAGAAATAT
The DNA here is from genome assembly GCA_964633925.1 of uncultured bacterium. Classification (GTDB taxonomy): domain Bacteria; phylum Margulisbacteria; class WOR-1; order JAKLHX01; family JAKLHX01; genus CAZWKB01. The sequence continues at coordinate 7,419 of CAZWKB010000029.1, read as the reverse complement.
TCTTCGAATTCAATAAACTATCAATATCTGTTCGCCATTTTTCAGTTAAATAGTAAGGGGCATATGTAATAGTAAAAATAGATATGATTATCAGTAATACTACTAACGCCGCAATCATTGGCTTCCTGATAATCGCTTTCTTAATTCTTCTAAATATGTTGTCTCTCTTAGCCTTAATTGGCTTCAATTCTAAATAGTTCTTTAGATCTGCAGAAAGTTCTCCCATCGTCGCATATCTATTCTCCGGATTATTTTCTAAACACTTCAGGACAATGGCTTCTAATTCATGAGGGATCTTTTTATTATATGTTCGGGGAGAAACAGGATAGCCCTTTAGTATATTATCCGATGTTTTTTGAAGTGTATCTGCCGTAAATGGATTACGAAAACACAATAACTCATAAAGAGTAACCCCCAATGACCACATATCAGTTTTATCGTCGATGACATTATTCTTTAACTGTTCCGGAGCCGCATACATTATTGTTCCGCTAAATTCATTCTTTGGAGCTCCTTTTCCAGGCTTAGCAGAGAGTCCAAAGTCGACTACCATCGGAATCGCTTCTCTTGTAAGCAATATGTTTGATGGTTTAAGGTCTCCGTGTACTATCTTATTCTCATGGGCATAATGTATGGCATCTGCAACCTCAGATATCATTGAGGCGATAAAGTGGAAATAATTTAAATCCCAAAATGCCATATTACGTCGCAGTGTAATACTCTTATCCGTGACTTCCTGTTTATTGCTAATGGGTTCTTGTAGAAGATTTCTTATTTCAACAGCTTTGATATTATGGATCTTCCCCTTATTCTTTTTTAACATATCGATAATATTTCTTAGGGATAATCCAGGAATGTATGCCATTGCAATATAATATATGCCACTTTCTTCGCCAACCGAGAAAATTGGGACAATGTTCGGGTGATTAAATTGAGCTATTGTCTTTGCTTCTTCTATGAAGTTGTTTAAAGCTTCTTTATCAAACGAAAAGTTTGGAGGAAGAACTTTTATAGCACTCAATCGCGAAAGGGCAGGTTGTATAGCTAAAAATACTATCCCCATGCCTCCGCGACCCAATTCCTGTAAAAGAATATACTCTCCCAATTTCTTGTTGCTATAATCCTCTTCCTGAAAGTGGTGTTTGATAAAATTCGCAGTTTTAAATTTGGCAAGAATCGCCTCTTTATATTGCGGATATTTTTCGCAATACACATCAATATCGACTTGTTTGCCTTCAGTGATCTCGTTCAATAGATCAAGAATTATTTCATCAAAGTCCATTTTTTAATTCCTTGTATGTCTGATCTGCCAATAGCAGTCTTATTCTATCTTCGCCAAGATCGATAAGCTTTTTAAATGCTCTGTTATACTGCTTTCTTGCTGCATCTTCGCTTTTGCCTAATTGCTCGCCAATCTCAGCAAAAGTTAATTCTTCCAATAATCTATTTATTATTAATTCTTTTTCTTCAGGGTCTAAAAAATCGAGTAATGAATCAACCAATGCTTCACTATCTTTGTTAACGGCAAATTGACTTGGAGTAGGACGATCATCCTTAATTTGAATCTTAGCTTCTCCTAGTTCAGTATCAATTCCATGATCGATCGATGTTTCCCCTCCTGGGGCTTCTCTCTTTATCCTTGAGACAAAATCAAGCCTGTCGCAGATATAATGTTCTACTTTTTTGCTTAGCCAGTTCAAGAAGTGTCCTTGGCTTTTTGGTTCAAAGGCTTCCAGGTGTTGGAAGGCATACATAAGTACTTCTTGAACTATATCCATAGATTGAAGTTTGAGTTTTTGACGAAGACCTGGGGCAAGGCGGAGACGTACTATACGAAGAATGCGAGATTGATAGGTAGCAAAAAGTTTATTTAAAGCTTCAATATTTCCTTGTTTAGCGGCAAATATTAAGCTGTTTGTCTGGTCGTCTAGGCCCATTTTGAAATAAACTCCTATATTGGGACTTCTATTGTGTCCGGTATTAAAGATGTTTGCCGTTATTCAAAGTGTGGGACACAACAGAAGTATAACACGAGGGTAGTAAGGGTAAAAAAATATAGGAAGGGAGGGGAAAACAATGAACGCATTAAAGACAGTATTAGTAGTAATGATCATGATGATTGGATTGACACTGGTAGCGGAAGCAAGGCATGGTAGTCTTTCGCATCCAACTGGCAGAATGTATTCTGATGGCTCTGCTCAAATGACAAGAGAACATAGCGAATGGTAAAAATAATATAAGGAGTTTTAAAATGAAAATGTTTATGTTAGTACTATTGTTGATTATGTGTTTTACGGTTGCCTCCGCCTTTGCTCATCCTGGTAGAACTGATCGATATGGTGGACATCACGTTCGAACCTCTGGATGGGGATATCCGGTAGGCAGCTATCATTATCATTAGAATATTATTTCGATGAGGATACATTTAAGGTTGTTTTATTGATTGCCAGGGAAGGTAGTTGCTAACTCCCAAAACGACATCATAGGAGGTTAAGCAATGATAGAAAAAGAAATGAATGAAGACTCTGTGAACAAAACAGAATCGAGAGAAATAATTTATGACTATCTCAGCAAAGGTCTTGAGAAAATTAACAAAGAAGAGTTTAAAGAAGCACTTGCAGAATTTGATAAGGCGATCAATTTGGATACTTACTTTGCGCCGTCATATCACCTTCGTGGTATTTGCAAATGGCATCTGGGTGACAACGTTGGGGCTATTATCGATATTGATATGGCAATAATATTGTACCCTGACAGCGCTTTCTCATATTACTGTCGTGGCATTGCACGGGTCAAACTGAATGATATTCAGGGTTCATTAAGTGATTTTAATAAGGCTGTCGAACTTGATCCAGAATATCGAAATGCATATTTCAATCGTGGGACTTCCAAAGGCCAGCTTGGAGACAAAATTGGGCAAATCGCCGATTATGATAAAGTTCTAGAACTAAATCCAGAAGATGCCGAAGCGTATCTGTACAGACAAAAAGCTTTAGATTCGGCAAAGGAATTGGGATTAATTTGATTACTAAGAATTGGAGTAGAACTATATGAACATGAATAAAGAACTGTTCATTGAAGATATAGAAACTTCAGTCGCTATTGATTCTAGACCAAATTATTATGAAAAAATTGCAAATAATATTAAAGAATTAGAACAAAAGATCGAGCAGGATGAGGAGGTCAAAAAGTCCGCGGCCTTCTATTTTCTTCAATATGGGATATTTGCTGAGAATTATCATGCTTTTGATCATGCATTGTATTGCTATCAGAAAAGCTTGGAATATTGTTCTGATACAAATTCAGGACATTTCTATTGGCAGGTAAATAATCTGGGGTTTTGTCTTAATTACCTTGAAAGATTTGCCGAAGCAGAACCTTTTTTGCGTCTGGCTATTAAAGCAGATCCATTGCGCCACAATGCCTGGAAAAATCTTGGAGTTTCACTCGAATATCAGGGTAAATTTACTCAGGCATGGGACAGCTATAAACGATCCAGTGAGTTGTGTCCTTCTGATGATCGTGCCTCTCGACATCTAGAAAGGATGTTAGAGCGATTCGGTAGTGATTTTGAAACCACCTTAGGCAGATCTGACCAATGACAACGCTCAAAGGTAATTTGTAGCATTTGGATGCCATGTTTTTTTATTGATATATCATGACAGAAATGATACCTAAAATAAAACGAAAAGATTTGCTTGCCTAGACAGGAAATGTGATATATCATAATGTAAATCTATCTATAGGGGAATAATTTGATTTGTCCTTTTTGCAATAACGAAGTACAAGATAAAGCACTTAAGTGTAGGTTTTGCAAAAAATGGATTAATAATAAAACAATTGAGTTTAGTGTTGATGACAGTATTATAAGAATAAAATCGCCATTTCAACAAGCTTTCTCTTATATTCTTGATTTTTCTTATGAGAGAAGTTTTAGTCAATCAATTGCTTTTTATTTAGCACATTTGTTTTTCGTAATGTTAATTGCAGTTGCTCTTGTTTCTTCTCTTTCCCTTCTTATGCCTTGGCTGAATATGAATTCATACTCAATTGGGAACATTGCGGCGTTTATTTACTGTTCGATACTGATTATTATTGGGTTCGTAAAGAAGAGGCTTTATAAGAGTTTTACCTATTTAATAATGGCAGTGATTGCAGTGCCGGCATCAATCTATGGAGGCGGAATGTTTGGGTTATTGTTCCCTGCGTACTTTTCAACCTTGCCATGTCTTCCTGAAAAAGGTGAGGTAGATTTTTATTCGATGGATAGATTGCATAAACCTGTTATGATTGCAGTTTTTAATATCATGGTGATAATATGTCTTGCTATATATGTGCTTGTTTTGGATTCCTATTCAGGGCAAACTAAAAATGATAGTTCTCAAGTACATTTGCAAAAAATTGTTGCGGATACTCCTCCTCCAGTAACTTATAAAGCCCTTGAACTTCAAAGAAACGAACTTCCAGCAAGTGCAATCTATAAGCTTTACAAGGGTATTTCCGTATCAATATTATGTTTTGATGATAATAATGCTCAAATATGCAGTGGTTCGGGTTTTGTGATTTCGTCAAATGGACTTATTGCAACGAATAATCATGTGATCAAAGATGCAAAGAGTATTCAAATCAGTATGAACAATGGGGATGTTTTTAAGGATGTATTTTTTGTTTCAAATCTTTCAATCCCTTCCCAGGATATTGCAATTTTAAAAATTAATGCGACAGGTTTAATGCCTGCAATTATTTCTAGGTTCAGCGATGTTAAGGTTGGGGACACGGTTTATGCATTGGGGGATCCATTCGATTTAAAGAAAAGTTTCTCTGATGGAATAATTTCGGCAATAAGGGAAATTAATAGTTATTCAGTATTTCAAACTACAGCGCCCCTTTCACCTGGGAATAGTGGAGGCCCATTAATTAATGCATTTGGGGAAGTTGTTGGAATTAATACATTATCTTCTCAATCTGAAAAAGCGCAAAACATTAACTTTGCTGTACCAATTCATTATATATTTAGAAGTCAATAAAGGAGGAACTAACAATGGAAAACGATTTAAAAATTAAGTGTCCATTTTGCGCAGAGGAAATAAACTCAAATTCATTAAAATGTGAATATTGTGATGAGATAATTGGTCAAGGAACTCAGCATAACGAGATTAATATCTCAAACGGGATCTCTAGAATCCTCCCTGTTTGGAAGTTCATTCTGCTTTCATTGAGCACCTTGGGAATCTATGAGCTAATATGGTTTTATTCCTACTGGAAGTTTTTGAAGGAAAAGGAGGAGTTAGAAATATCTCCATTTTGGAGAGCATGGTTTTCTCCTTTTTGGGCTGGGAGCTTTTCTAATCATCTGCAAAAATATTTATTAAAAAATGAGATTGATTGTACTTATTCACCAACACTAATAGGGATTTCTTATTTGATTCTTTCATTTCTTTGGAAATTACCTAACCCTTTTTGGCTTGTTGCTTATTTATCTTTTATTCCGATGTTGCCATTGCTCAATGCAACCAATGATTATTGGAAAAAAACAGAGAAGAACTGCATCCCAAATAGGTTCATATGGTGGCAACTAGCGTTGATGTCTTTAAGCCTAATATTTTTTATGCTAATAGCAATAGGTGTTTTTGTATCTGAATAATATTAGAGAACTCCCTATTATTAGAATAGGATAGTGTTCATTGCGATGTTATAATGATTTTTCAAATGAATTCTAAATCAAGTTTCTGGATGCGTTCTTTCATAGCATTAATTTTGATTGCAATCGCATTATTTGCATGGCATAAAAATACGACCGCTGTTAACGAGTCGCAACAATTTATACTTGAAGTAGACACTGAAGCGCCTGAAAA
>CAZWKB010000029.1:0-1554 GCA_964633925.1 uncultured bacterium | reverse complement strand
CCACCGAAGTTATTACAAATGAATTCGAGTATATATCAAAATCTGGCAAATTTAAGATATTGTTTTCTCGCCCTACTGAACAAAACGAAAATTATGGCTGTATGGGATATTCAATATACTTGATTAATACCAGAAATGGAAATAAGACTCTTGTTCGAGTAATATCTGAAGAAGTCGTTGATATATGGGGAGTTGAGTTTTCTCCAAAAGAAACAAAGTTTGCTATTAAAATGAGATGTTCATCGTCTGATGCAAAGTTTGAGATATATAAGATTCTTGGAGAAAGGATTTTATTGGATGGGCGTTCTAATGATTTCAACCCCGTCCTCAGATATGGATTGGCATATAAATTGATGGGAATACCTGAAACAGCAAATTATGATCATGATTATAGGTATTTTATTAAGTGGAATGATGAAAGCTCCTATGATATGACAATTAGATTGTGGTACGATCCAAAATTAGAAAGCAAGGGGATGGCAGATATTGAAAAAGGGTTTATTATTAAAAATAATAAAATTGAAAAAGTATTTAGATATCAAATAAAAGATGAGTGAAAAAAGTCGCTGTGTACAACAACAATTATAGTTCGATAGACAAGGAGGGTGTTTAAATGGGAATGGTTTGGATTGTACTAATTGTAGTTGCTTGTATTGTAGTTTTTGAATATTTTAATTGGAATAAAAATAAAAAAAAGTCATTTGACGGACAATGTAATCGAGGTGGTTTAACTGAAGAATATTTTAAAAGATTAACACAAAAAGATTTACGACAGGATTATGCTGATTGCAGTGAAAGTGCAATTAGAATAATCAAAAGAATAGAGAATCTTCATTTTGAAAGTTTAAAGAAAATTGAGAATATAGCACTGAATGGAAAGATAACTCCTTTCGAAGTAAAGGCATTATTGGCATTTGCAATTTCAGCTTTTGTTATTGCCCGTGCATATATAAAGTGTTTCGATAGAACACCGCAAACAAGAATTAATGATGTTGGTGATGAGAAGTTGCACACTGCCTATCATTATTTATGTATGGTCGAATTGTTCGAATTCTTTAATAGAATTAAGGTAAAAAAAGAATTATTACAACACATTGATGTTTCAGAAGAGATAATGACAAAAGACTTTTGCTATGCTTTTTCGTGCGATATAAAAGAGTATGGTTTATTAGCAGAATATTTTGAAAAAATTAAAGTGGAGATGGGTGGAGATCAAAGAGATCTTTGGTTCAAGCAGGCAATAAGATTTGGGAATATATTGATTAATTACGGGACGGATATTTCTCAATATTATGATTACAACAATTTTCAGGAAATGGATATCTTATCATTTACAACTATGAGCATGCGTATAGAAAGCGCAAAAATATTTGATCAAATGTTAATTGACTAATAATATTAGTCATGGTGGCCAATTTAAAATCGTATGCTGAAATTGTCGTTCGGGTTTTGCCTTCCCCCCAAACCCCCGGCAAAACCCTCTAGGTGTCTACGTACCTCCAGACAATAAGGGAAAGAAAATAGGGCGCGGCTTGTCCCGAACGGAGAGAGGGA
>CAZWKB010000028.1:9706-24154 GCA_964633925.1 uncultured bacterium | reverse complement strand
CTACTGTATTTAATACGCTTGGCTCATCAACTTTTACAGCCTGAAACCTTCGCTCCAGAGCCGGATCGCTTTCTATTCTTTTTCTATATTCATCAAATGTTGTTGCCCCTATGGTCTGAATCTCTCCTCTTGCAAGCGGAGGTTTGAGCATATTAGCAGCATCCATAGCTCCTTCAGCTGCACCGGCACCTATGATCGTATGCAGTTCATCAATAAAAAGTATAATGTTTGTTGCTTTTCTAACTTCCTCGAGAATACGCTTCAGTCTTTCTTCAAACTCACCTCTGTATTTTGTGCCTGCAATTAGAAGTCCAAGATCAAGAGTAACTAGCCTTTTTCCTGTCAAAGTCGGAGGGACATCAGAAGCGACAATTAGTTGAGCCAAGCCTTCCACAATAGCAGTCTTCCCTACTCCGGCTTCCCCTGTTAGAACGGGATTGTTCTTTTTTCTTCTGGAAAGAATTTGAATAACTCTTTCTATCTCTTTTGACCTGCCAACAACGGGATCAAGTTTGTTCTCTTTTGCAAGAGATGTTAAATCTCTACTAAAACTATCTAGAACAGGGGTCGAAGAAGAAGATTTTGTCTTTCTCTGACCAGCTGAGTCATCTCCTAGAAAAGATATTATCTTGCTTTTTGAACTATTATAATCTATCCCAAGCTCTCCAAATACTCGACCCAGAACCCCGCTTCCTTCTCTAAGAAGCCCAAGAAAAAGATGCTCAACCCCTACATAGCTATGTCCAAGCTGGCGAGCTTCATCCCATGCAAGCTCTATTGTTCTTTTTAATTGAGGGCTAAAAGGAGCATCTTTTGCTGCTCTGATTGATCCTTCTTGTTTTACATATTCTTCAATTTTATTCTTGATCGATACGGAGTTAAGGCTAAATGCCTCAAACAATCTAAGAACAAGAGTTTCATTTTCTCTTATCATTCCCAAAAATAAATGTTCTGTACTAACAAAGCTTGATGACAATCTTTTTGCTTCTTCTTGGGAGGCCATAATGGCTCTTATTGCTTTTTCGGTGAATCTTTCGAACATTGGCATGTGTGGTTTTACCTCTTAGGTAAATTATATCATTTTAGATCTATCTTCATTCCATCGCTAGCAGCTATCACATTGACCCCTATCTCCTTTGACATTTCTTCGGCCAATAGATTCGGATCATCAACAAGAAGATTTCTGCCAAAATGTGTAAGGATTGCAGCTTTTGGTCTTATTTGGGAAATAATTTCTTTCGCATCCCTAACACAAAGGTGATCAATGTTGTTTACGCTATGTTTTAGAAGAACGCTTAGCACCAGATAATCTGCTTTATAAGCTTCTTGCAGTTCAGTGAAATATTTTGTATCAGAAATATACGACAAAGAAAAATCGCTCGTCTTGAACTTGAACCCAAAAGTGTCTCCGCCGTGATAATGTAAAACAGGAGTCGAAAAGTCTATTGTTTTGACCTTGTAATTACCTGCCGTCTTAAGAACTGTTAAATTATCTACAAAACCTCTTAGATATCTGAAAATCACGGGATCTCCTTCAAGACAATCCAGAGGAGCAAAAACCTCTCCTTTTTTCTCGTGTCCACCAAGACTCATTGACTCGATCATAGCATTAATATCTCCAGAATGATCAAGATGTTTATGCGACAAAAGTATTGCATCAAGGTTTTGAGGGTCCAGATTGTTTTCGAAACATTTTACAAGAGCCCCAGGGCCTGGGTCTATATAAAAGTTTGAATCCTCTAGATTAAGCCAGATTCCTGCCGAGGACCTAAGCTGTCGCGCCACAACAATTCTTGCTCCGGCGGTTCCCAAAAATTTGATATAGCTCACTTTTTAGAAACAGCTTCTTTTGCAACGGCAATTATATCGTTTAATGTTTTTACTTTTTCAACTTTTTTTTCAGGCAGGTCAATTTCATATTTCTTATCTAGCGCTGCAAAGATCTCCACCCCCAACAAAGAATCAACAGAATGTTCTTTAAAAAGATCGGCATTTCTGTCGATCTTATCTTCAGGAACCTTAATTATCTTAGAAACAAGAGCGATTATCTCTTTTTCCATTTGTTCCACTTCAGTCTCCTATTCGTAAGTTTTTTTCACAACAAATCTTTTAACTTTTTTTGTTGCGGTCTTTGGCAACTCTTCCTTACTAATATAGAATTTAGCAATTCTCTTGTATTCTGTCAATTCCTTACCGAGTCTTTCAATTTCGGAATTGATCAGATCGTATATCATTTTATCGGTACTATTTGGAATTGCTTCGATGTCAGGAAATACAGCGGCACAGACCTCTTCCATTCCTTTTCTTGCTCCATCCTTGATCACTTTGCCGAACACACAGACTTCCTTTATGAGACTGCTTTTCATAAGAGCGAACTCAATTTCATCAGGATACACATTCACCCCTGAACCAAGGACTATCACATCTTTGCATCGTCCTGTTATTTTCAGATTTCCCCTCTTGTCAAACTTCCCGAGATCTCCGGTATGAAACCAGCCATCCCGTATTATCTCCGCCGTAGCTTCCGGTTTTTTATAATAACCCTTCATGACATTTGGTCCTTTTGCATCCTTGTTCTTTTCATATATCCTAAGTTCGATTCCGGGATATGGCTTCCCGACTGAACCAAAAACATTATCATCAATTCTATTGAAAGAAAGAACAGGAGATGTCTCCGTAAGGCCATATCCCTGAAGCATAACAAAGCCCATAGCATCAAACCCTTTGTTTATTTCAGGGTCAAGTGCAGCTCCTCCACATGCAAAAACTTTTATGTTTCCGCCAAATTTATCGTGTATCATACGAAACATTCTTTTTTTTATACCGAAAGATAAGATTTTTGATCCCAGTTTAGAAATGTTCATCATTAGCCCGAAAACAGCTCTTGCTACAGGGCCTTTTTCTTGAACCTGTCGGAATATTCCATCATAAAAGAGCCGAAATAATAAAGGGACCCCCACCATGACAGAAACCTTGGTCTCCTGCATATTTCGTAAAATATTGTGAGACTTGAGACTTTCAGCGAACGTTGTTGTGGCTCCTAACAGAAGAGCGGCAACTTCTGCAATTGTTTCGAGTGTATGATAGGCAGGAAGAACTGAAAGAAAATTATCGTCAGGACCAAGAACATAAAGAACATTGCAGGTAGAAATTGCATTTGACAATATATTTTTATGAGACAGCATTACTCCTTTTGGGCTTCCTGTCGTTCCTGAAGTGTAAATAATGGCAGCGATATCATCCGGCTGAACTTCTTTTAATCGTCTTTCTTTGGTTATATCTGAAAGGAGAACAGCACTAAATCCATTATCAAGATTAACTATCTCTATCTTTGTGCTCATCTTTTCAACCGCTGGAATGGTTTTTTCTAAAAGTGCCGAAGAAGAAAAAAACAGCTTACACTGCGAATCTTCAACAAGATTAAAGATCTCGTCAGTTTCAAGTTTTGGATCAAGAGGAACAACAATAGCTCCTATGGAAATAATGCCCATGTATGCAAAAACCCACTCCGGACGGTTCTCACTTATTAACGCAACTCGATCTCCATGAATTATCCCCTTTTCCAAAAGAAATGCATTCACCTTTTTAATTATTAACTCCAACTCAGCATAAGAATACTTTCGATATGTCCCGTCATCACAGCGCATTTGAAGAGCAATATTTGAAGCGTATTCCTTTGAACTTTGTCTTATCATTTCTCCAAAAGTAAAAATATCTTTTATCATATTTCATCCTCTCGGTATTTATTTGTTATTGGAAGCCTTCTGTCTCTCCCAAAAGATTTTTGAGTAATCTTTATCCCAGGCGCAGATTGCCTTCGTTTATATTCGTTTTTATCTATCATTCCGATTATCTTAGATACCAGATCTTTATCTATTCCTGTCTTGGCGATTGAAGATAAGCTCTTGTCTTCCTCTACATATCGATTTATGATCTTGTCGAGAACATCGTAGGGAGGAAGTGAATCTTGATCTTTCTGATTTGGCCGAAGCTCTGCAGTTGGAGGTCGATCAATTATACTTTGTGGGATGACTTGCGAAATCGTATTTCTATATTCTGCCAATTCATAAACCATGGTTTTCGGGACATCCTTAATTATAGAAAGACCTCCGGCCATATCTCCATAAAGAGTAGAATATCCAGTAGAGACCTCGCTCTTATTCCCCGTTGCCAAAACCAAATGCCCAAACTTGTTTGAATACGACATCAATAATGTGCCTCTAATTCTTGCCTGAAGGTTTTCTTCTGCCAGCCCAAAGCTTATGCCCTTAAAATAAGGCTCAAGCTCTTTAATAAAGGAATCAAAGATCAAATTAATTGGAATACACGAAAGTTCTATGCCAAGATTGTTTGCAAGTGCAACAGAATCTTCTTTGCTCTGATCTGCAGAGAATATTGACGGCATAAATATAGCAGACACATTTTCCGCGCCGATAGCGTCTGAGGCAATCGCAGCAGTTAACGCTGAATCGATGCCGCCGGAAAGCCCAAAGATTATTTTCTTAAAATTATTCTTTTTAACATAATCTTTTAATCCAAGACACAAAGCGTTGTAAATTTCTGCAACCCCTGTTTTTGGAACAACCATCTTTGAGCCGATTGGCTCCTTGGCACTTTTTCCAAACCTCTTAAGATTAATTATTTTTAATTCGTTTTGCTTTTTAATCCTCTTGTTTTTACCTTCAAGATCAAACACCAAAATGTCTTCATCAAACTGCATAGCTTTAGCGATTAACTTGCCTTGTTCGTTTATTACGAATGAATGCCCATCAAAAACAAGTTCATCTTGACCGCCAACAAGATTTAGATACGCTATGGAGCCTTTTCCCTCAACGGCAAGTTTCTTGGCTATTTTTTCTCTTTCTTTCCATTTGCCTGCATGGAAGGGAGATGCATTAATTGCAATAACAACATCTGCTCCAAATTTTAAGATGGTTGTTGCAGGACTTTTTTTCTGCCAGAGGTCCTCGCAAATGCTTATTCCAAAACTAAAATCTCCTGAAGTAAATACATGTATCTTTTTGCCTTTAGAAAAATATCTTTTCTCGTCAAACACTCCGTAATTTGGAAGACAAATCTTGTCATAGATCCCTACAATCTTCTTGTTCTGAATTACTGCTGCGGAATTATAGATCTCATTCTTTACTTTGTTTACAAAACCCACGATTACTATTATGTCATTACATTGTTTAGCGATAGAATTAACCGCGTATGTATTATCTTGAACAAACTTACTTTTTAGCAATAAATCTTCAGGCGGATATCCTGTAACCGCAAGCTCAGGAAAAACAACAACATCTGAACCAAGTGCTCTGCATCTGCTAATGTGATCTAATATCTTTTTACAATTGCCAGCGATATCTCCTACTATTGGATCTATCTGGCAAAGTGCTATACGCATAGTTTTTGGCATATTTTCTATAATGATACCACCAAATTTGACTTAGATCATTTTGCCGTATATCTTTATCATATGAAGAAGATATCCGACGAAATAATTATGAAGGCCTTTGATTTGATAAAAAGCTGCATCCTTTGCGGACACAGATGTGAGATAGATAGAACAAAAGGACAAACAGGTATATGCAAAGCAACAGAAAAAATGATAATCGCTTCGAACACCCCTCACTATGGAGAAGAGCCCTTTATTTCTGGTGATAATGGATCAGGGACTATATTTTTTTCGCATTGCAATCTGCGATGTGTTTTTTGCCAAAACTATGAGATAAGTAGCGAAGGCCTTGGGAAAGAGACTTCAAAAGAAGATTTAGCAAATATTATGATCGCTCTTCAGGAAAAAGGTTGTCATAATATTAATCTTGTCACGCCTACGCATTATATGCCGATGATACTTACCTCGATAAAAATTGCACAAGAAAAAGGACTGACAATTCCGATTGTTTATAACACAAATGGATATGACAGTATAGAGCTATTAAAACTGCTTGATGGTATTGTAGACATATATATGCCTGACATGAAATACATGGATAGTAAACTAGCCGAGCAATATTCTAATGCTCCTAATTATCCTGATACTGCAAAAATAGCTATTAAAGAAATGTTTCGCCAGGTAGGCAATTTGAGATATGATAACAATGAAATAGCTGTAAGAGGCATGTTCACTAGACATCTTGTGCTTCCTGGAAACACAAAAGACAGTAAAAGCATCATCGATTTTCTGGCATCTGTTTCTAAAGAAATGTGGATCAGTTTAATGGCTCAATATCACCCTCTGCATAAGGCTTCATTATTCAAAGAAATAAACAGAAAAATAACCAAAGAGGAATACTGGGAGGTTATAGGTCAAGCACAAAAGCTTGATCTTGACAATTATCTTATTCAAGAGCTGGAATCATCAGAAGAATTTATTCCAGATTTTAAAAAAACGGACCCGTTTGATTAAATCAAAAAAAACAAATCAATGGAGAGTTGCAACATTCCTTATCAGATCCCCCCAATATTTTTTATCCCCCCAAAGAGGGAAGTTTTTTTGAAAACTTGGGTCATATTTTTGTACTGCACACCACGAGGCAAAATGTATCATCCTCATAGCCCTAAGGTACGGAATCATTTTTATTTGTGAATATTCGAAGTTGTTAAATACCTTATATCCCTCTATAAACCAATTAATTTCTTGCAGTGAATTATCAACCGAATCCGGCAATAACATCCAAAGATCCTGAACAGCAAGTCCAATACACATATCATCAAAATCCAGAATATAGGTCCCCTCTCCAGGTCTGTGAATAAAATTTCCCATATGACAATCTCCATGAAGTAAGATGAATTTTTCATCGACAAATAATGGAGTTGATGTCTTTATGAATGAGTTGATTGTTGTTGTAAGGGGGTCAATAAAATCTAAAGGAACAGCGTCTGAAGACAAAATAGTTTCCAAATGCTCTTTTGTTGCTACAGACGGTTTCCATACTATTCTGTTTGATGATTTCCTTTTTGAAGATAACAAATGCATTTTCCCAATGAGTGTGCCGATATTTATCCATCCATCCTTATCAAATTCATCAAGGGCACGACCGCCCATTTTCTCATAAAGTGAGAACATAAGACCTTCAGTTACAAAAATTGTCTTGCCATCAATGGCGATAGGACATATCACATGATTATCGTTATCAAATAAATCCCTTACAAAGCTATGTTCTTCCTCTATCATTTTCTTTGTCCATCTTTTTGGACGATAAAGCTTAACAATCAATCTTTTCTTTGAGGCTTTTTCTTCGAGCTCAAAAACTCTGTTGATATAGCTGTTTCTTTTTATGCAAAGGCCAGACAGCTCCACCCCTGTTACCTTTTCAACACTATTGATAACAAAGCTCTCGTTGATAAGCTCCCACACGTTCTCGTTTTTCATGGTTGATATTAACCTTCTCACTAATATATACTTATTATAGTATGGAAAGCTTATTAGTACTCGAAGACGGATCAGTATTTGAAGGTAAAGCGTATGGAGCCAGAGGGCTTGCATTTGGGGAAGTCGTTTTTAATACCAGTATGACCGGTTATCAGGAGATCCTTACCGACCCATCTTATAAAGGTCAAATAGTTACCATGACGTACCCCCTCATTGGAAATTATGGAGTAAATGCAGCTGATGTCGAATCTAACGCTCCTCAATGTTCCGGTTTTTTGGTCAGAGAAGCCAGCAACATTTACAGTAATTTCAGATCCAATGGAGATCTTGACTCTTATCTAAAAAAGAACAATATTATTGCGCTTTCTGAAATAGACACTAGAGCATTGACTAGACATCTTAGAGATAAAGGGGCAATGAGAGGTGTAATATCTTCGACTGGAGGAGATGTTGACTCTCTCCTAAAAAAGGTTAAAGCGTCCAGATCTATGGTTGGAGCCGATCTTGCCAAAGAAGTAACCTGTAAAACCCCTTATAAATGGACGGAAGGGCTTAACACTCAAAAAGATGATAACAAAAATATCTCAACTAACTTACTTAAGATTGTGGCTATAGATTTTGGTGCAAAACACAATATACTGCGAATACTCAAGTCAAAAGGCTGTGAACTGACTGTCGTTCCCGGCAACTCTTCTGCAGAAGAGATTCTGAAATATTCTCCGGATGGTGTGTTTTTATCAAACGGCCCGGGTGATCCGCAGGCCGTAACTTATGGAATAGAAACCGTAAAAAATCTTCTTGGCAAAAAACCCATATTTGGAATTTGTCTTGGTCATCAGATATTGTCTCTTGCTCTCGGTGGAAAAACATTCAAATTAAAGTTTGGACATCGAGGAGCAAATCACCCCGTAAAGAATCTAATAACAGGTTCAGTTGAGATAACTTCTCAAAATCATGGATTTGCAACTGACCCAAATTCTTTCAATAATGATGTTGAAATAAGTCATCTCAACTTAAATGATCAGACATGCGAAGGGATCAGACACAAAAACATCCCTGCCTTTTCTGTGCAATATCATCCAGAAGCATCCCCTGGCCCTCATGACAGCACATACCTATTTGACAGATTTTTTGATCTAATTAAAAAAGGGACTTAATGGATAGGATATTAAAAAGCAAGTACAGGATTCAGGAACAACTTGCAGAATCCCCTCTGCAGATTACATATAAAGGTGAATTTGTTGACACAAAAAAACCAGTTGTCATCAAAATATTTAAAAGAGAATTCCTCAATAGCATAATAATAAAAAAGCTAAAGTCGGATGTTAGCAATCTTGTAAAACTAAACATTGAAAATGTTCCGAGATTTTATGATGGAGACTACGGCTGGCAGGGATTCTATTTTGTAAGAGATTATGTAGAAGCAACCCCTCTTTCACAGATCAGCATTCCACTTGATAGTGAAGAAGCCTCGGGGGTTGTCGTTTTGCTATGTAAAGCAATAGAAAATGCCCATTCATGCGGTCTCATTCACGGAGCATTAACACCAAACAACATCTTTATTAAAGACAATACAGATGTGATAATTGCAGATTTTGGAGTAAACGATACGGTGTTTTCCTCCACTGAACAGAAGATCAATATGTTTTTTGATGAAAGAGCTGCCTTTTTAGCTCCTGAGAATATCGCTGGAGACCCCTCATCAGAAAAAACTGATATTTACCAGATAGGAATTTTATTATATTTGCTGCTTACGGGAAAAGTGCCTGCAAAAGGAATCAACGGGATTGATATAACGTTAAACACAATAATGGGGAATACCGCTGCTCCATCTTCCATCAATCCAAAAGTGCCAAAGCATATGGATGATATTGTTATGAAATGTCTGAATAAAGAACAAAGACTAAGATTTGAAAGTGTTGCTGAAATTGAGGAGAGCCTGAATAATAAAGGAATAGTAACCAAAACAAAAGAAACATTTGATATTCCCGACCTTCTCCCTCAATCCTCAAACAATTATGATGAAAGAAAAAAAGAAGACAAGAGAATAACAAAAGAAAATGAATGGGAAAAAGCACAGAGTAACATTATGATAAGATTGATTATGATTGCTGTTGCAGGAGCAATACTTGCAGGAGTAATTTATTCCTTATTCAGCATTTTTGTTATAGGAAAATAAATGACAGAACTTACAGTTTTCTATATTTTTACGGCGGCCCTAATGGGGGTAATCGGGTACTATGTTGGCAAAGGGAACATTTCTCTCAACATAAATACAATACTTCTCATATCTCTTGTTCTGATTTTTCCAGTTATTATCAACGTTGGTATATGGTTGTATTCATCAACAACCCCTGAAGTGATAACTCCTCGCGTTCTTGGAATGAATGTTGATGAGGCAAAAAAACAATTAGAAAATCTTTCTTTGAGATCCGAAATCAGCGGAGTTTCTTTTTCTAATGAGCCAGCAGGAACGGTTATTTCTCAAATCCCAGAAGCTGGCAAAGTGGTGAAAAGCTCCAGAATAATAAAGCTTATGATAAGTGCTAAAGATAGCAATGCTATCATCCCTGATCTTATTGGAAAAACATCGGAAGAGGCTGACTCTATATTAAAAGCCTCCAATCTCGTTCTTGAAAATGTTTACGGCATAACATCGGATGAAGCCAATGGGAAAATTATTGAACAATTTCCAAAATCAGGAGAAAAAGCCATGCAGGGAAGCAAAATTTCAATAACAATTTCGATCAAGGGTAATACTAATGATTAAGATTGCGCCATCCATTCTGTCTGCAGATTTTGGAAATCTTGCCGAAGAAATAAAAAAAATAGAAGAAGCCGGAGCCGATCTTTTACATATCGATGTAATGGATGGGCATTTTGTTCCAAATATTACTATGGGTCCTCTTGTTGTGAAAGCAGTAAAAAAGATCACAAAACTCCCTCTGGATGTACACCTAATGATAAGCAATCCTGATAAATATATTAAGAACTTTGCAGACGCAGGAAGTGATGTCATATCCTTTCATGCTGAAGCGGTTTCAAATCCAGCAAAGACAATATTAGAAATAGAAAAATATGGAAAGGCCCCTGCTCTTGCAATAAATCCCGACAATTCCTTCGAGAAATACATAAACATACTGGACAAGTTCAAAATGATTCTTCTCATGACAGTATTCCCAGGTTTTGAAGGACAAAAATTCATCCCTTCCGTTCTTCCTAACATTAAAAGCCTCAGAAACTATATAGAAAAAAGCAAACTAAATATCGACATTGAAGTTGATGGTGGTATAAACGAAACAACTGCAAAAGAAGTCATAAGTGCAGGAGCGAATATACTTGTCGCAGGCTCCGCCATCTTTTATTCTAAAGATTATAGACTCTCCATTTCTGATATCAGGGGAACTCATGAGTAATGTCTCTGATATAAAATTCATGAAAAAGGTACTCAAGATAGCATCAAAAGTCCATGGACTCACTTCTCCCGACCCTGCTGTTGCGGCAATAGTTGTAAAAAATAACAGAATTATTAGCAGCGGATATCATGATGAATATACTAAACCACATGCTGAAACGTTTGCATTGAAAAAAGCCGGCACAAAAGCAAAAGGGGCGACTCTATATGTAAATCTGGAACCATGTTGTCATTTTGGAAACAACCCTCCTTGCACGGACAACATTATCAAGTCTGGAATTACAAGGGTTGTTGCGGCAATGATGGATCCAAATCCTCTCATATGCGGAAAAGGATTTGATAAATTAAAGAAAGCAGGAATAAAAGTTGAAGGAGGGATTCTAGAAGCTGAAGCAAAAAAGCTAAACGAACACTTCATTAAACACATTACGACAAAAAAACCTTTCGTCGTGCTTAAAATGGCGATGAGCCTTGACGGAAAAATCTCAACAAAAACCGGCGACAGTTCTTGGATCAGCAGTAACGAATCTAGAAAACAAGTACACAGATTACGAAAAGTCGTTGATGCTGTCATTGTAGGAATAAACACAATAGCAAAAGATGATCCCATGCTCAATATCAGAAATGTACCGAAAGGAAAATTTGATAACCCTTTGAGAATCATTGTGGATAGCAAAGCAAGAATCTCTCTTTCCTCAAAAGTGCTCAAAGACAACAGTTCAAAAACTATCATTGCAGTAACAAAAGCTGCCCCCGCAAGAAAGATCGCTCAAATAAAAAAACTCGGTGCTGAAGTCCTCATCTTAAAAGATAGGGAGGGGAAAGTATCCTTAAGCTCTCTCATAACAAAATTGGGAGAAAGAAATATAACCCACGTTTTGATCGAAGGAGGAGGAAGCCTAGCAGCAAGTGCTATAGAAGAAAAAATAGTCGACAAGATTATATTCTTTATTGCCCCAATAATAATTGGAGGAAAAACTGCTCCGACACCAATAGAAGGGAAAGGGATAGACCAGCTGATAAAAGCCGTCTCCCTAAAAGATGTTCTAGTAAGAAAAAGCGGGCAAGATATTATGATTGAAGGATATATAGAGAAAGGAAATAAACAATGAATACTCTTGAAGCTTTGTGGATAACAATGAGACCTTATCGCGTTTGGAGGCTTGGAATACTTTTGATCCCATTTCTGATATCAGGGAATCTTTTAAATATTGTGGCATTACTAAAACTCTCTATTGGGGCGTTCATTCTGTTCCTATTGACAGGAGCGATAAATATAATAGATGATATAACCGACAAAGAAAAAGACAAAAACGACATCATTAAAAAGGCCATGCCAGTTGCAAGCGGATCCCTTTCAATTGAAAAAGCAGAATTTTCCGCTGGTCTGTTATTGATCTGCTCTTTTGTTTCTGCCTTCTTTCTCGACAACTGGTTTGGAGTTGCATGTGTTGCATATCTGGCAATAGAGCTTCTCTATCATTTTCAGCTAAAAAAGTTTGAAATCATTGACGCTATCACAATATCCATGGAATCATGTGCTCTTTTATTTGCAGGAATGGCTCTTGTTGGAATGATATCGTTATCCTGGCTTTTTGTTTTTATCATAGCACTGTCAATTTTTCTGGTTTTTTCAGAACAAAAAAGAAGGCTCTTGCTTAGCAGTGAAGGAGCTTATTCCACCCTTCCAAAATATAGTGATCAGGTTCTGGAACAATTAGTTTCAATAATGGCGTGCTTCGCTTTGGTAATTTATTCCTTATTTAGCCTTACCTCTTTGCAATCTATCGGAAATAATATGGCATATACATTACCGTTTGTTATCTTTGCGGTTTTGAGGATAGTATTACTAACAAATGATAAATCCAAAGATCTACCGCTTGAGAGAATGCTAATTAAAGATAAAATGACTTGGATTGTTTTTGTACTGTGGGTAATTATGTTGGCAACGCTTAATATTGCAATCTAGATTATTCTTTTCCACCCATAAGAAGGAATAGGACCGCCATCCTGATGGCAACGCCGTTAGTAACCTGATCAAGAATTACGCTATCGCCTTTATCAACAACATCCGAAGATATTTCCACTCCCCTATTTATGGGACCTGGATGAAGAACAACAACATCTTTTTTTGCTCTTGATAATCGTTCTTTAGTAATTCCAAACAATTTGTGATATTCAAGAATCGAAGGAAATAACCCTTTTTGCTGTCTTTCAAGCTGGATTCTGAGAACGTTAACAAAATCCGCATCCTCGATCTCCTTATCAAGATCATGAGACACCTTCACTCCAGTTTCTTCTATTCCTGCCGGCATTAGCGTTGGAGGCGCAACCACTGTCACAGAAGCCCCCATCTTGAGCAATCCCCAGCAATTACTTCTGGCAACTCTGCTGTGAAGAATATCCCCTACAATAACGACCTTCTTGCCCTTTAATGTTCCCTTTTTTTCTTTCATAGTGAACATGTCAAGAAGCGCCTGTGTTGGATGTTCGTTATAACCGTCTCCTGCATTGATGACAGATCCTGAAATATTTTTTGCGATTAGATGTGGAGCACCGGCCATGCTATGTCTGATGATTATTGCATTCACCCCAAGAGCTTCGAGATTTCTCGCAGTGTCAATTAAGGTTTCGCCTTTTACTATGCTGCTTACCTGTGTACTAATACTATTTGTTGATGCCGATAATAATTTTGCAGCAGTCTCAAAAGATGTTCTTGTTCTTGTGCTTGGTTCATAAAAAAGTGTTGTGATCATCTTTCCTGAAAGGGCAGGAACTGCTCTCATTTGGCGTGATAGTATTTCTTTCATAGATTCGGCCGTATCAAGTATTAAGTTGATCTCGCTCGCAGTTAGTTCTTTTATGCCTAGAAGGTCTTTTGACTTAAGCGCCATTGATTTTTGCCCTGCGTTATTATATCATAAAACTGTAACAACATGAATATTTTAGCCCTAAATTGCGGCAGCTCCTCAGTAAAATACCAGCTTTATGACTGGGCCTCCAAAAAAGTAATCTGCAAGGGAATGGTAGAGAGGATCGGGGCAGCAACAGGGATTATGTGCCACAAGGCCTTTGACAAAGAAGAAGTAAAGATTGAAGGAAATTATAAAGACCACACAATAGCACTGCAATGCATTACAGATTCGCTTACCGACTCAAAAATAGGAGTTCTATCTAACCTAAACGAAATAACGGCTATTGGACATAGAGTTGTTCATGGTGGAACATTGTTCAATCGTTCTTCACTTATCAACGAAGAAGTGCTTCAGGCAATAAAAGACTTGAAAGATCTAAGTCCTCTCCATAATCCTGCAAATGCTCTTGGAATAGAAGCTGCTCAAACACTTCTACCAGGAGTTCCAAATATTGCGGTATTTGATACTGCTTTTCATCAAACAATGGAACCTGAAGCATATCTATACGCGGTACCGTTTGAATGGTACAAGATGTATGGTGTAAGAAAATACGGTTTTCATGGCTCATCACATCTTTATGTGTCAAAAAGAGCCGCTGTTCTTTTGGATAAAAGTCCGGCACAAACAAATGTGATAACTCTTCATATTGGAAACGGTGTGAGCGTTGCCGCAATAAAGAATGGAATATCAATAGATACAACTATGGGACTAACGCCTCTTGCCGGTGCGATCATGGGGACAAGAAG
>CAZWKB010000028.1:9116-9695 GCA_964633925.1 uncultured bacterium | reverse complement strand
TAGATCCTGCAATAATTCTCTTTATGATAGAAAAAGAGGGTTTCTATCCGAAAGAGCTGGACAAAATACTAAACAGTAAAAGCGGACTTCTTGGAATAACAGGGAAATATTCTGACAGACGAGATATAGAAAATGCAGCTGCAAATGGTGATGAAAGATGCAAAATGGCAATTGAAATGGAAGCCTACAGATTAAAGAAATATATCGGCGCATATATTGCCGCTATTGGGAATGTTGATGCAATAGTATTTACTGCTGGGGCCGGTGAAATGGATGCGGGCCTTAGAGAACGCATCGTTCATGGTCTTGACCCGCTGATCAAACTGGATATTGAAAAAAATAAAGCAACACGAACGAGAGCTGCAGAAACACTGATATCCACTCCTGATTCAAAAATAAAAGCATATGTAATTCCCACCAATGAAGAAATAGTATTTATTGAAGATGTTGTCGCAATTCTTGAAAACAGATATGATGTACACACAAATTTCAAATATTCATTTGAAAGCCCTGATTACAAAATAACTTAAATGACAAATATACAATTTTTCAGTGACGACAAAACAAACAAACTCAACC
>CAZWKB010000028.1:0-9106 GCA_964633925.1 uncultured bacterium | reverse complement strand
AACCCGATAGTTTTTTTAAAAAAGGCATTTGACCTGCGCTGTGGCATTTTAACATTAAAAGAAAAGATAGAGCTTGATGCTAGAAAGATTACATTGCCAAGAGATTATAACGTGTTAGTTAATTCCAGAGTGATCTCTAATGAAACCCTAATAAATGAAATAAACGGTTCGAGAAAAAATAGTTTATTGCTAGATGGAGAAACAATCGTCGCATTAATTATCGATGAAAATATTTTTTCTTCTCTTAAGAATAAATCTACCATATCGACGTCCGATGTGAGTGCTCTCGGTTTAATTGAAA
The DNA here is from genome assembly GCA_964633925.1 of uncultured bacterium. GTDB lineage: Bacteria > Margulisbacteria > WOR-1 > JAKLHX01 > JAKLHX01 > CAZWKB01. Next base: position 8,805 of record CAZWKB010000028.1, on the reverse strand, counting down.
AAGAGATCGAAGCAAATATTATTGTGTACCCATGGGACATAATTTATAAAAATAAAGAGGAAATAGTTAAAGATATTGAGAGAATGCAAATTACAAAGAGCTATAAAGTTTTTGAGGGCGTTCAGCTGATACAAAAACAAACAATTCATATAAGTGATAAATGCATTGGAACTAATTGCAAAGTCATGAGCGGCTCTGTGCTTGATGGCGAAGGAGGCCCAATTTTTATTGATGAAGGTGTTGTTATAATGCCAAACACTGTAATATTTGGCCCAGCATATATAGGCAAGAATACTATTATCAAGGCAGGATCAAAGATATATGGAGGGACATCAATTGGCCCATGGTGCAAAGTTGGAGGAGAAATTGAAGAATCTGTTTTTCAGGGATATTCTAATAAACAACATGATGGATTTATTGGTCATTCATATATAGGAGAGTGGGTTAATCTGGGAGCAAACACCAACAATTCTGATCTGAAAAATAATTATGCAAATGTTGAAATGTATAACAACGGACAATATATAGATACAGGCAAAATGTTTTGCGGATCAATTATTGCTGACCATGCAAAAACAGGCATAAGCACAATGTTGAACACAGGAACGGTTATTGGTGTTAGTGCAAATGTGTTCGGTGCCGGTTATCAACCGAAACATATCCCCTCTTTCTCTTGGGGTGGAAACGGAAAATTCATGGCATATGATATCGAAAAAGCAGTTGCAACAGCAAAGATTGCGATGAGCAGAAGAAGTATTGAGATGACGGCTGAATATGAAATGCTATTCAGAAAAATATTTGAACTAACCGCATCATTGAGAAACACCTGAGTTCATTCCCTCCCTTACTAAAAATCATGCTCAATGTGCAAGTTTGCACCAATTTAACTCGATATAACTAACAGAGGGTTGTTGATAATGTTTCTGCAGACCATTGTCAACTGCAAAATATTAAATTGAAAAGGAGATCACCGATGAAAAAGTCTATCAGTTTTTTGATGGCTGGTGTTTTTGTTCTCGGACTCGCCGTTTCAGGGTCACAAATGGCTAATGCGGATCCGTGGAGTACAAAACTACTAGAGAAGTATAAAGGGTCTCTAAAAGAAGACTTTAAAACCTTGGATTTAAGCGAAATTGATTTAGATGGAGATGGGAAAATCTCCAAGGCAGAATTAATTATTTGGGAGCGTAAGCAATCCTGGAAGGAAATAGGCGGATAAACAAATCCTTAATTAACAATCTTCCCCAAAGCCCTTAAAGGGCTTTGGGGTTTTTTAGTATCTTATCCCCTGTTTTCTCATTCTCTCAACAGCTTCAACAATTCTTTTTTTATCCGCAGTAATACAGAACCTGACATATCCCTGCCCACAATTGCCATATCCACTTCCTGGAACTGTTAGTATGCCGCATTTTTCTAGAAGCTCTGCACAGAAGGATTCGCTGGTATGAGCAACCGGTGTCGGTATCCAAATATAAAAAGTTGCTTTTGTATATTCCAGTTTCCAGCCAAGAGAATTAAGACCATCAACAAGAGCTATCATTCTCTCTTCATATATTTTGTTCATTGTTTTTGTGAAATCGTCAGATCCATTAAGCGCATCTATTGCAGCAATTTGAATTGCCTTAAATGCTCCAGAGTCTACATTTGTTTTAACGATAGCAAGCGCTCTCATAACGTCTTTGTTCCCAACAGCCATGCCAATTCTCCAGCCGGTCATATTGTATGTTTTAGAAAGCGAATGGAATTCTATTGCAATATCTTTTGCACCTTCTATTTGTAAAATACTGTTTGGTTCATATCCTCCAAACGTGACTTCAGAATATGCAAGGTCAGAGCAAAGAACAATGTCATTTTCTTTACAGAACTTAACAACTTTTGTTAGATATTCTTTTGTTGCAATTGCACCTGTTGGATTATTTGGATAATTTACAAACATCAACTTTGCTTTTGTTATTACATCTTTTGGAATATCATACGGATCAGGCATAAAATTATTTTCTTTTGTTATTGGTAGGTAATATGGCTCGCCACCTGCAAGCAGAGTGCACATTTTATAAACCGGATAACATGGATCGGGTACTAAAGAAATATCTCCTGGATCAAGCAATGCAAAAAGAATATGAGCTATCCCCTCTTTTGATCCTATCAATGACATGACTTCTGTTGCAGGATCAAGATCCACATCAAATCGTTTTTTGTACCATTTTGCTACTGCAGTTCTATAATCTTTAGTTCCTTCATAAGGCGGATAATTATGAGTTGCGGGATTATCCAAAGCTTTTTTCATGCTATCAATAATATATTGAGGCGTTGGGGTATCAGGATCTCCAATACTTAGATCTATAATATCAACCCCTTTTTCAATTGCCGCAGCTTTTTTCTTGTCAATTTCGGCAAACAAATATTTTGGAATACTCGCGATACGTTTTGTTGTTTTCATAATAGATTAATTATACAATAATTTTGCGTTATAATTTCAATATGGCACTTCCAAAATGGTTGATCAAATCCACTCCTAAATCTAGGAATAAGAAAATAATAAGAGAAATACTTGGCAATGATTCTATACATACGGTATGTGAGTCTGCCATGTGCCCAAATATTGGGGAATGTTACTCGAAGAACACCGTTACATTTATGATACTTGGCAATTCATGTACAAGAAGCTGTTCGTTTTGTGCTGTCGCTCATAACGGTCCGGAAAAAATTGACCATGAAGAGCCTAAAAAAGTTGCAGAAGCGGCAAAAAAACTTGGATTAAAATACGTAGTAGTCACATCGGTAACAAGAGATGATTTGTCGGATGGAGGCGCTAATCATTTTGCAAAAACAATTAATGCACTCAAAATAGCTATTCCATCAGTAAGAATAGAAGTGCTGATTCCTGACCTTCAAGGAAATACGGAAGCACTATCTTTAATTGTTGAAGCAAAGCCAAATACCATTAATCACAACCTTGAAACAGTGAAGCGACTATATAAAACAGTGAGGCCTCAAGCCGATTACAACATGTCTCTAAATCTGCTTAAACAAGCCAAATTTCAAAATAATCCCCTTTACACGAAAAGTGGTATTATGCTAGGATTAGGAGAACAGAAAGACGAAGTTATTGCTTTGATGAATGATTTAAGAAGTGTTGACTGCGACATTCTTACAATAGGGCAGTATCTTCGACCTTCAAGCAATCAGATAGAAGTAAAGGAATATGTGGTCCCAAAGATTTTTGAAGAATTCGAAAAGATCGGAACTGAATTAGGATTTAAAAAAGTTTTTGCAGGTCCGTTTGTTAGAAGTTCATATAGAGCAGGAGAAATAAATGTTTGAATTTGAAGAAGCAACAAGATTAAAAGAATTACCAACTTATGTTTTTGATTCCATAGAAAAACTTAAAGCTGAAGAGCGTGAAAAAGGAAAAGATCTTATAGATTTTAGTATGGGAAGTCCCGACCTCCCGACCCCAAAACCTGTCGTTGAAGCAATGAAAAAAGCATTGGATGAACCAATCAATCACAGGTATCCCGCTTTTGCAGGGTTGCCTGAATTTAAACAAACTGTTTCAAAGTGGATGAAGAATCAATACAATGCTTCTGTAGATCCAGGGAAAGAAGTTCTTCCTCTCATTGGGTCAAAAGAAGGATTGGTGCATCTCGCTTTTGCATTCATTAATCCTGGAGATGTAAATTTGGTCCCATTACCGGCATACCCTGCACATTACAGAGGACCCCTTCTCGCCGGCGGGAAAAACGTTGTGCTTCCAACAAGTGAAAAAAATGACTATATTCCTGACCTTTCTACAATAGACCGCTCTGTTGCAGAAAAAGCAAAAACAATGTTCCTTAGTTATCCAACAAATCCAACAGGAGCGATAGCTACAAGAAAGTTTTTTGAAGAAGCAGTGGCATTTTGTAAAAAATACGAAATAATTTTGATTCATGATTTTGCATATGCAGAGGTATACTTTGAAGGCAATAAACCTATCAGTATGCTGGATATTCCAGGAGCAAAAGATGTTTGCGTAGAATATCATACAATGTCAAAAACATTTAGCATGGCCGGATGGAGAATGGGTTTTATTGCGGGAAATCAAAATATCATTGAAAGTCTAAGAAAAATGAAAACGAATCTTGATTATGGACTTTTTGCAGCTACTCAAAAAGCTGGCATTGCCGCCATGAATCTTGATAAAAGCTATCTAGGAAATAAAAAAACCTAAAGCATCCATGTATGTCTGGCTTGAAGTACCGCATGGATACAGCTCTTCCAGCTTTGCCCTTGAATTACTAAAGAAGGCTGATGTTGTCGTTTCTCCAGGAACCGGATTTGGTTCTCTTGGAGAAGGATATGTCAGAGTGGCACTAATCGAATCCAACGCCAGGATCGAAGAAGCTATTTGCAGAATGGAAAAGGCAGGGATAAAATATATTAAATCTTAGTCAAACAAAAGATGCTCGCCCTCTAATTGCGATAACAATGGGGGATCCGTCCGGCATAGGACCGGAAATCGCGATCAAAGCCATTTTATCGCCAGAAATAAACAGAATTTGCCGCCCCGTATTAATAGGAGACTCTTCGGTTCTCAAAATATATCTCAAAACCATAAATGCCCCTTCAATGTTAATAATTAACGAGGTTAAAAAGGTTTCACATGGAAACTTTCAGATTGGATTTATCAATATACTTGACATGGGGATGATACTTCCATCGAAATTAAAAATCGGCAAAGTAACAGCTGAATCAGGAAAAGCCTCACTCGCATATATTGAGAAAGCTATAGACTGCGCTCTTGATGGAAAAGCAGATGCAATTGTTACCGGACCAATAAACAAAGAAGCAATAAAAAAAGCCGGATCTAAGTTTAGTGGACACACAGAATTGCTTGCTCATAAAACAAAAGCAAAATCTCATTCCATGATGTTCCTGTCTGATGCTATCAGAATTGCCTTGGTCACAACTCATATCCCGTTAGCAGATGTTCCTAAAAATATTGACAAGAAAAGAATTGTCGATATTATCAAGCTTGCCGACAAAGAAATGACCACTCTTCTTGGGAAAAGACCAAAGATAGGAGTGGCCGCTCTTAATCCGCATGCCGGAGAAAATGGAATCTTGGGCACTGAAGAATTGAAAATAATTGAGCCTGCCGTAAATGAAGCAAAGAAAACAGGAATAAATGTCAAAGGACCTATTTCTGCAGACATAATTTTTCATATGGCAAATATAGGGGCCTTTGATATTATTGTTTCCATGTATCATGATCAAGCTCTGATCCCAGTAAAACTGTTAGCTTTTCATAAGTCTGTAAACTTTACAGCTGGGCTGCCTATAATAAGAACATCTGTTGATCACGGAACCGCATTTGATATTGCCGGCAAGAATTATGCCAACCCTAGCAGCATGCTACAGGCAATAAAAACTGCAACATTAATGGCAATAAAAAAATAATGCTCTCCACTGAATTAAAAACTCTACTTTTAAAATACGATATTCATTTAAAAAAATCATTGGGACAAAACTTTTTAATAGACAGAGCAGCGTTATCACGAATTATTAAAGCATCCAATATAACCAAAAATGACACGGTGCTAGAGATAGGAACGGGATCCGGTATATTAACAAAAGAATTGTCCCTTGCATCAAAACATGTAATCACATATGAAATTGACAAAAGAATCGTTCCTGTCGCAAAAGAATATTTAGCAGGATGCAAAAATGTCGAAATCATTAACCAGGATTTTTTAAAATCTGATATTGATGTTATAGCATTTGGAACTACACCAATTAAAATTGTCGCAAACATCCCCTATTACATCACGACTCCGATAATTGAAAAGATAATTCAACTCAATAAGATCCATCAAGTTGAGTCTGCAACATTGACAGTACAAAGAGAATTTGCGGAGAGAATGGTAGCAAAACCAGGAACCAAATCATATGGAAGTTTTTCTATCTTTGTAAATTTCTACACTGAGCCAGGCATTTCTTTAAACATCCCCAAAACAGCATTTTTACCGCAACCTGATGTTGGATCTGCCGTTATTGTTCTTAAGATAAGACAAAAACCCATTGTTGATATATTGGATGAAAAGGCCTTTTTTGATACTGTTAGATCATCATTTGGACAGAGAAGAAAAACTCTAAGAAATTCTTTATCTCAAAAATTCGAGTTCTCAGCAATTGATATTGCACTTGAAAAAGCAGGCATAGATCCAAAAAAAAGAGGCGAAACCCTGCGTATAGAAGATTTCGCCAAATTGTCTAATGAACTTTATCAAGCTAAGTTGTGATGGTGCTTTATAACCTTTCCCTCGACCATATAAACAACATCTTCTGCAATATTCATTGCATGATCACAAATTCTCTCGAGAAATCTGGCGATCAATAAAAGAGGAATTGCTCTTGTCACTGCCTGTGAGTCTTTCGCCATTATTTCAATGAGTTCAGTGGATATTAGATTTCTTAGATCATCCGCTTCTTTTTCCATAAGATAGATCTGTTTTTCAAGTTCAGGCGCTCTTTTTATAAAAGAATCCAGGCTCAACCTTATCATGTTTTTTGCAACTTCTGCCAACTTAGGAGTATCTATCAATGGCTTCAGAAGAGGCATTGTATTCAGCTCTAATGTTTTTTGAGCAATATCAACTGCAAGATCCCCCATTCTCTCAAGATCAGTCGCGATGCTCATTGCAGTAGTAATAAATCTTAGATCTTTTGCCATTGGCTGCTTCGTTGCAAGTAATGTAATGGCTTTATCGTCTACCTCAAGTTCAAAGTTATCCATTTTTTCATCATCTTCAATTATTGACTGTGCCAACTTATCATCCCTATTCTTTAAAGCCTCGATGCTCTTTACTATTGATTCTTCAACCATATTCCCCATCTTTAATATCAGATCGTTTAGCTCCTCAATATCGTGATCTATTGTTCTTTCTATCATTTCTCTTCCTTTCTAATTTTTCTTATATTTATCCGAATCTTCCGGTAATATAATCTTCGGTTCTTTTATCGGAAGGTGCAGTAAATATGTTTTTTGTCAGATCAAACTCAATCAATTCTCCCAGTAGGAAAAACCCCGTTTGATCTGCTACCCTCCCAGCTTGTTGCATGTTATGGGTAACGATCACAATGGTATAATTTTTCTTAAGCTCTTGCATTAACTCTTCTATTCTCGAAGTCGCAAAAGGATCCAGAGATGAGCTAGATTCATCCATAAGCAGGATCTCCGGCTTAATAGCTGCCAATCTTGCGATACAAAGTCTTTGTTGCTGCTCCAGAGTTAGGGATAGTGCATTCTTCTTTAATTTATCTTTTAACTCTTCCCAAAGAAGGACTTCCTCAAGCCCCTGCCTTACCGCCTGATCCAGTTTTTCCTTATTGCTTAGTCCGTGAATGCGCAATCCGAATGCAATATTTTCATAAATTGAAAGAGGAAATGGATTTGGTCTCTGAAATACCATACCAACATTTTTTCTTAACTCAACAAGATCCTTATCTGATGTGTTTATTTCCTGACCTTTGATTTTAATAGACCCCGTAACACGACTTCCTTCTATCAAATCATTCATCCTATTCATGCACCTTAAAAAAGTTGATTTGCCACATCCTGATGGGCCTATCAATGCAGTTATTTGATTTTGCTCTATCTCAACATTCACATTGATCAATGCTTGAAATTGACCATAATAGAAATTAAGATTTTTTACTTTTATTATTGTATTTCCCATTATCCGAATTTTCCTATAATATAATCGTTAGTCCTTTTATCTCTTGGAGTTGTAAATATTCTGGCCGTAGAATCGATCTCTACCAATTCTCCCATTAGAAAGAAAGCTGTCCTGTCACTCACCCTTGCAGCCTGTTTAACATTATTGGTTACGAGTATCTGAGTATAATTTTTTTTCAATTCTCTCATCGCTTCTTCTACTTTTGCAGTCGAGATCGGATCCAGCCCGGAACATGGCTCGTCATAAAGAATTATCTCTGGCTCCACTGCCAATGCTCTTGAAATGCAAAGTCTTTGTTGCTGACCACCGGATAATTTGAAAGCGGAAGTATCAAGCCTGTCTTTTACTTCATCCCATATATATGATGCTCTAAGAGATTTCTCAACTATGTCTGACAGCTTTTTCTTGTTCCTAAGTCCGTGAAGTCTCGGTCCATAAGCGACATTGTCAAAAATAGACATTGGGAGAGGCACGGGCATAGCAAACACCATGCCGATCTTCCTTCTGACAACCTGAACTTTAAGATCTCTAAATATTTCAAATTTATCAAGATAGACTTTTCCTTTTATACTGGTGTTTGGCATATATTCAAGCATTCTGTTAATAGTTTTCATCAATGTTGTCTTCCCGCTTTTTGCCGGACCTATAAGACCTAGTATTTCTTTCTCTTCAACATTAAAATTAACATCTTTCAATGCCTGGAATTTATCATAATAGACATTAAGATCTTTGATTTTAAGTTTTGCTACCATTGTTTCTTTTTCCTGTATTTTGCTCTAATAAATCCTGCTGAAAGATTTGCTATAAAAACCATAAGTACGAGAACAAGAACTGTCCCATATTGGACACCTGCAGAGATGTTGGGAACCTGGGTGGAAAGCACATATATATGGTACGGGAGAACCATGGCCTGATCCATAATAGACTTTGGCAGATATGGAAGATAAAATGCAGCAACAGTAAATAATATGGGAGCCGTTTCTCCTGCTGCACGAGAGAGCCCGAGAATCGTTCCTGTTATTATTCCTGGAATCGCATTTGGGAGAACAACATTTCGAACAGTCTGCCATCTCGAAGCTCCAAG
>CAZWKB010000027.1:23353-24971 GCA_964633925.1 uncultured bacterium | reverse complement strand
ATGCATCTGATGACCTCAAAAATGATAAAGAGGTTTTGACAGTATTAGCCGAGAACTACCCTCTCATGGCTTTTGAACTGTTTGCTAAATACAAAAGTTTGCCTTTTGCAAAAGAAATATTAGTTATTGCAAGTGATGCTATATCAAAAGATCCATCAAGTTTTGGTTATGATAAAATCGTTAGAGTAGTAAATTACCTTCACAATGAGAATAATGATATCCGCTATTTAATAATTGAGAAATTCACTCCGACACATCTATATAACTGCATTACAAAAGGAAGGCCTGAAATATTTACCTCTAGCTATAATGCCATAGCTAATCGCATGTTGACCAAAATGAAAACAGATGAAAAGAATCTTTATGATGTGGCAAAAGAGAATGGTTTTAAAGGGATAACTGTATTTATGGAGGCAAGTGTTGCTTTTGGAAGGTGGGATGAGCTAATGAGAACTGTAACAGACATCGGACAAAGACATGAAATAGTGGACAAAATGATCGAATCTGCAAATGAAGACAACCTGCAAAATGCAATTGCAATTGGCGAAGTGTTATGCAGTCTTAAAGATATTATGTCAATTGACTATCTTGAGAATAAAATCAGGGATAAGCTAGCCACTGCAACAGGCAATGAAAAGGTTTTGTGGAATATTATTGGGAGCGTCAGAAAAAACAAATCAAAAAATGAATGGATAAACAGTATTCCTGATAATTATGTACTTACTCTTCAAAAGAGTATGGACAAAAAAACATTATTTGACGACAAAGGCATTTGTCATCAAAGATATTATTTCTATGATGACGAAGACGGCAAAAGCTCATATGATCATTTCATCAAATATTATAAGAATTCCAATGATTGGACTGTAACTGAAAAAGAAGGTGCAATAACTATTGTCTCAAAGAAAAGAGATGGCAAACGAATAATAATATATGCAAATAAGCCCGAAGATCAAAAAAAGAACGACGAAATGGATCTTAATATCAAGAAAGAAGGTGTTGATATCAAAGTTTTTGTACATCGAGGGCATTCATATCATGCAGATGAAAGCATTTCAAAAATCACTGGAACAGAAAAACTGGTTGTTCTTGGGTCATGCGGAGGCTATCAAAATCTCTCAAATGTACTTGATAAATGCCCGGATGCTAACATTATTGCAACAAAAGGCAAAGGAACAATGAATGTCAATGATCCGATCTTGAATGTTATTAACAATGAGCTTCTATCGAATAGCTCTGCTAGCATGCAATGGGATAAAACATGGGAAAAGGCCAGAAAAGCATCAAACAACAACAAAGACTTCGATCTGTATATACGCCCCGATCGTAATTATGGGGTTATGTTTATCAAAAAGTATAACGAACTGTCTAAATAAAACAAAAAGCCCGCCAATGGCGGGCTTTTGATATTCAAGACTCCCCCGACTGGACTCGAACCAGTAACAACCTGATTAACAGTCAGGTGCTCTACCGATTGAGCTACAGGGGAATACTAAAAAATTATATCATAGAAAACATTACTATTTAATCTGATTTTGCAATTGCTTTTAACGGGGCTATGTTCTTCAGGTGCTCCCCGCCCGCAACGCCTCGCAAGCAGTAAAGCAACAAAATCTAA
>CAZWKB010000027.1:19417-23343 GCA_964633925.1 uncultured bacterium | reverse complement strand
AAAATCTAATGGGAAGATTATCCTATTTATTATGAAATATGTATATGAATTTCTGCTCGGCTTGCGTGGCGGGCGGGTACCGATTGAGCTACAGGGGAATACTAAAATATTATAACCTATCTTTTAAAAATCGTCTACCGAATCCTGTCTTAAAATACTTTTCTCTCGCAATAGCTTTTTCCTTGCTAATGCATGCTTCATAGTAAACAAGTTCTAATGGGATTCTTCCTTTGGTTGCCATTACCATTCCTGAATTATGCTCTTTTATACGTTTTTCTATATCTTCAGCATATCCTATATAGTGCTTGTTATCCTTTATACTCTTGAGAACATATGTAAAATACATTTCAGGTGCTCCCCGCCCGCCACGCAAGCCGAGCTACCATTATTATATTACAATTTTATTTTTTTCTGCTTGCGAGGCGTTGCGGGCGGGTACCGATTGAGCTACAGGGGAATACTTTTTAATTCTAGCAACTCGTGTTTCTTTTGTCTACAGAGCTTTTTGATAATGGCCTCTCTTTTGAGCGCGGATGATTTCGAAGAAAATGTCTCTTGATATGCGAGTTTGCCTCCACCCCTGCTGTGAACATATTTGCTGCCTCTGCCTGTATTATGGGCTTTTATTCTGTTTGCTAAATTATTGGTTATCCCCGTATACAAAGAACCGTCTTTGCATTTAAGGATGTATAGGAACCATATTGATATTGTTTTTTTCATTTATTTGTTGTTGGATAATCGTCGTCGTTGTTATTGTTGTTATTGAGAGAGACGCAAAATTTTGCGTCTCTACGATAAGGCAAACGCAACAAAACAATAAAAACAAAATAATTAAAAACCAAATCAAACATTACCGCCGACGGGTTGTTTGTGTTCCAGCCAGTGCATGATGCTATCAACAGCAGTTTTCAGCAACATAAAAAACACGAATGCCCCCTGACCCATTGCAGATCCGAATATTATCACCAAATGCATAGGGATTATTCTCAAATATGGAAAGAACATAACCTGACCAATATTTTCTTTCTGACTTGTAGTTCTGTAATTGTAAACCGCTGAAAATAAATGATTCAGAAAGAAACCCAGTGCTGCCCAGCCCAGCAGAGAAAGATCTACTGATCTCCTGCCATGCTCGACCAAAATAAAAATCAAATAAACCAAATGAAATGTCCCGTAATGAAACAAGAAAAAGAATGCAACATTTATTTTTGTCCTTGTAGTGTTTTTGACCGATTTGCCATTCATAGAAAAATCTTTTGTTGAAAAGTTTTTTAGAGAAAGAATTTTAAAGAAATTGAACAAACCAATAATGACACTTTGAACCCAGTAAGTCATCAGTATTTGAGGGAAACTATATTGCCCTTTTATTGCCGCAACAATAAACACAATGTTTGTGAATAATAACAGCCAAATGGACTTATCTCGATTTTTCAATTAGAATCTTCTCCGATTCATTAAAACTACTATTCCAAATTCAAAATGACAAGAGCCTTTTTTCCATGTTCAAAGGATCTGGCTTCCGTCTCTACCACGGAAATTATCTGACTAACAGATATCAACCCTGTAAGATCCAGAACCTTAGTATTAAACACCAGATATGTGTGAGGGATCTTTTCCCCACCGTCTCCATAGACAGTATTTTCTTCAAGAATCTTTTTTATGCTTTCAACAACCGCGGATGAATCAACTTCATACACTTTGGCATTTGAGAAAGAAAGTCTTATAACACCTTCGAGACTGACAAGCTTCATAGGATTTTTCTTTGTCTTTAGCAAACCGAAAAGCTTCTTCTCTTCAACAGTAGAACCCCATGCATCATACCAGTCAGATCTGCCGATAATATTGAAAGATGGACCTGCAATGGTTTTTCTTTCTTCTTCAGTAAGCATTTTTACAAGAAGGTCTTTTTTTCGCAGCTCTGTTGCCCCACAGGCACAAGCACGTACAATATTTTTTTGCTGATCTACTTCTATCGTTACTTCTACGGTATCCTGGCAGGCTCCCATTTTTATGACGGAATCTTCGGCTTCTTTCCTTACTCTTAAAATGTCTTCCTTTGTTGCATTAATAATTGACCTCTCAATTGTGTTTGATATCATCGCAAGAGCTGCGCCGATGGCCGAAATGACAGCATGATTTTCGGCTATATTATGAGAAAGACCCATTTCTTTGGCAGTGAACGGAACAATTGCTGCTGCACCACCGCCGCCACCAATTAACGTAATGCAATCTTTTTCAAGGGAATAATCTTTTATTAGATCATTGACGACCTTGATGATCTTGGAGGTGGCGGTTTTGAGAATGGAGGTGGCGATATCAGATGATGATAGGGGCGAATGATTATTCGCCCGTACGATATCCAATCCAGCCAATGCCGATTCGCGATTGCCATATGCGTAATCGGTGGGATTGACCAATCCCAAGGCGTTGGCGGCGCAGGTTGTTGTGACAGTATGTTTTTCACCGATGGCAAAATATCCGGGTGGGTCGGATGGCATGGGGAGGATGAATTGTAGGGGCGAATTTTTTTGTTGTGGAGACGCAACATTTTGCGTCTCTACGATATTTGAATCCGCGAATGCGCAATATTGTAACCCGGCGATATGGGCGGAACGCGGACCGACATCGACGATCTTTCCATCAACAATGCGTGGCATAGAACCGCCGGCAACGCCGACTGTACGTGAATCGAGTGTGCGCAAATATAATCTGTTGCCACCTATTACGGCAGTCTTTACCTGTGCACGGCCATTCTTTATTACAGCAACATCGGTGCTTGTGCCTCCGACTTCAAGAAAAATACCATTGGAAACTTTTACATATAAAAGGGCTGATGCAATGCCGGCTGCAGGACCGGAAAGAATTGTGAGAATAGGTCTTTTCTTCATTTCTTCTATGCCCATAACACCGCCGTCGCTGCGCATTATCATAAGAGGTGCTTTGATGCCGGAAGCAATTACACATTGTTGTGTTGCATTTGCCGTCTCCAGCATTTTTGGCATTATGCTTGCATTGACAACAGCTGTCCTTGCTCTCATTTTGAGCCCGTACAAACCGGATATTTCATGAGTGCCAACACATGGGATGTCCAAAGATAATGCGGTATCTATTACATATTTTTCGTTTGACGGATCGTCAACTGAAAAGGCCTCAGCAACAACTATTGACTGAGCTCCGTCTCTTACAAGAGATTTAATTATGTTTGCACTTTCAGATCTTAACGACGATTTTTCAATGTATCGGTGAAGTACTTTTATATTTTTTTTATCATCAAGAGGAACTATGCCAAAATCAGTTTCTGATTTTACCCTCTGGCCTTCTACTCCATCCCCTATTGCTATAACACCAACAGTTGCAACATCTCCTTCAAGTAATGCATTTGTTGCCTGCGTTGTGCTGTGAGCAATAAAATTTACATCAGTCGGAGATATGGAGCAATTATTGAGCAATTCGTTTAGTGACTGAATGATACCGTCTGCAACACCATTTTTTGATCTGTGAGTGGTTGGGACTTTTACCTGACCAACAAGAGTATAATCGGCATTATTGATCGCAACTGCGTGAGTGAATGTTCCTCCGACATCTATTCCAATACGATATTTTGGCATTAAATGAATTATACAATATTGGGTGGATTAGTGAGACTCACTGTCATTCATCTTTACGAGAAAAGAGGACGTGTGCTACAATGTACGCATAAGCGTACATATTCAGGAGGTGTAATATGATTAAGACAACAGCTACAGATGCAAGGACAGGATTCTTTGATTTGATCAGTAAGGTTAATGAGCAACATGTGCCGGCATATATTTCACACAAAAATAATGGAGTGGTTATGATGGCGGAAGAAGACTATGAATCACTTATTGAAACTGTGGAGCTGCTATCTATTCCCGGATTTCGAAAAAGCATTGTAAACGGAATGA
>CAZWKB010000027.1:16081-19407 GCA_964633925.1 uncultured bacterium | reverse complement strand
TGTATACACACTAAAAGAGGTTTTTGGTGCCAAGTCGTAAAGATATAATACTCTTCAATAAAGAAGCATTGAAAGATATCAAGAAGCTTTCCCCAAAGCTTAAAAATAGACTTTACAAGATATTAACAGAGACGATCGCCATAAACCCATATGCAGGAAAAAAACTAATGGGTGATCTAACAGGTTTTTATTCCTATATACTGACATATCAGGACCGAATAGTTTATACAATTCATGATGGCAAGCTGGTTGTTATGGTTTACAGAGCAAAAACTCATTACGGAGAATAAGAAACAAAAAAATACCCGGGATATGAGGTCCCGGGTATATAAAAGATCGCCTATTCTCTTTAGAGGGCCTAAATTCCTAAGTTAGGTTTCAGTACATCTTCAAATATTTTTTGTAACTCTAAGTCACCTTCAAAACCATTGAAGAGATCATCTACAGATATTTCTTCTGTTCCTTTCGGGGCAGCATTAAACTCAGTCTCGACAAAGTCATATACTTTCTTTTCTTCGGCAGTCGGTTTCCCTGATGGTCTGTCTATATCACTGGCAGCTTTTAATTCTGCGCGTGAAATACATCCGTCCTTATTAGCATCGACTTTATCCAAAACAACCTTCACAGACTCCGAGTTCACCTTAATACTTCCCATTTCATTTCTCCTTCTGTTTTTTAATGAGACGCATAATTATGCGTCTCTACGAGAAAACAATCCTACGACAAATTAATCAGACATTCTATGCTGCCTACCCCCCTACAGGTATTTATCGGAAAATTACGGGGGTAATTTCATCATATTGGCATGTTAGAATAAACAAAACACCATATCAAAAGGAATTATTAATGTACATACAAAGCCCAATTGCAAAAACATCGATACCAACAAACTATATCGACAATCTGAGAATGATAAGGGATGTGGGGATTCAAGCGCTGGACTATAACACAAGAATGCTTATTGACTCTCCTGAAAAAGCCGTTTGGGGAGAAAATTTTGATCCGATAGTTTATAACGATCTTTACAATGCCGTTGTCAGGCCCAGTCTTTTGGAAAAAACCAGCACAGCAGAACATAACGAATCTCTTTTTACTATGCGAAAAATAGTAAATGCTTCGTGCATCAATACAATATTGCCAAGAACTGATAAAAACAGCAGAAAAGTTTTGGAGGAATATTTCACAATATTTACCATTGAATCGTTTGGAAGTTTTATAAAATGGGCCCCTTCACTATTTGCATACAAAGCAATAGACAAGGAAAAAGAGAAAGAAGTTTCATTCTCCTTTTATGAGTTTAACAAAGACTGTCAGATAAACACAAAGAGATGGCTCCGAACTATCGGAAAGGCAGATACTGAAAGATACCCTATTGGTGACGGAAATGAATTTATATATAGCGGATTCCCGTTCTTTGATAAATTTGTTGAAGAACGTTTTGATATAGGCAATGAAAGCGCCCTTGGAACGGCGGTCTTTCTTCTTAAATCAGGCAAATACGACCAAGCATTAGCAATATTTAAAAAAGTATTTTCCAAAGAATCCCTAATCAACCCTGAATTTCCACTTAGCGATAGAGATATGGAGCTAATAAGTGCAACTGCGGAGCTGCTGGCTGCACTTATAGAAAACAAGACTGAAAGAATTGATGAAATAGCCAATGAAATACAAATGAATAAGTTGTGCTTGTTGACTATCCTCTCAATTCAATTAGATATCAACAAAAGCAAATCAGGAATTCTTGAGCCTATAGAATTATTTATTAGGAGGATTAAGTGAAATGGTTCGGTTGTTTATCTGATAGGTTTCTCTAAGAAAGATCTCCTGCCCTACTTTTAATCTGCGGGCTTTTTTATTATCGATATTGTTATCCTTCATTATTTGTTTCACGAGCCTAACGACATCTGCTTCTGTATAATTTTCTCCTGAATTTTCAAGTATGCTTCTGGCAACATATGTAAGGTTATCTGCTTTCTTTCCATTTCTAGCCAATAATTCAGTAGTGTATTTAAGCTCTTTTGGTCTATGTTCATCTGTCGGTGGTTCTACAACTTTTCGAGAGAGGTTCGATGCCTCATTCTTTGGATCATTTACATAAGCAATAAGATCCCTTGCATAGGTGCCCAATATTAACCTACCGGTGGTTCTGGAATTGCTACCAAGCTTGTCATTAACAAAACCATTTGTCATATTCGTTGCTTTTATTGTGTTTATCTGAAAATTTACCATTATATATTTTTTCCTTAAATTAATTTTGAGACCTGGCAAATATGAGATAAATATGTTGAGGGTTCATGGGATCAGGGACAACCTCGACACCGCTTTTTGGTGCATTCAAACCATAAGATCTTAACCAAAATATTTTGTTCTGCATGGCATATTCAGGAACAACAATATCTATCTCGAGATATTTGTCTCCCAAAGACTCTGAAAGCTCATCACCAAAACTCATCTCATTATTTTTGGGATCGATATCGTTATGCATTGCACCTGAGTAAGTAAAGACCTTGACGTCTGTATTATCTCCTTCTTTTATTAACGAAAAAACCCTCGTTTCCATTCCATCGACAATAGCTTTTCTTATTTCGTACTCGCTCAGTTTATCCTTGCAGCTTTCGCAATATCTTTCAGAGATCTCTTTTGTTAGTGCCCCATATAGACTAATATTTTTCTGTTTTGAAGAATATATAAAAACATAAGCCAGATCTTCTGGAGTTTTGTATCCTTGAAGGTTTTCATATATCGCAGGAGCATAACTGCTGTCATATATTAATCTGCACACATTCTGTTCACTCTTTGAATAATCATCTGTATTTTCTTTTAGACGTTCTAAATCCTCATACACGGCCTGGTCATCTATCATTCCTTCAATCACACCTTTTGAATATCCCATATCATTTAATAATGGCAGTATTTCACAAAACCTTATCGATGTAGTTTTGACCTCATTGATCAAAGGAGAAGGATGCACTTCGCCAAAAGAAACGACTTTAGGATCGTACGTTTTAAGGATAGATCTCATGGCTGTAGGAAGATCAGTAAACACCTGCCGTTTTGAAGGCAGAGAATTAACAGAACTTTGTTCTCCATTTTTTAAACTTGATGTCTCGATTTTTTCTACTCCTGTTCCCATTTATCACCTTATCTAATCTATCGACGATCTGTTGTTAATATTTCACTAAGGTTTCTTCTTCCTTGGATTTGCAATATTTGAAGAATCATCTGTCCCCCGTGAACTTCCCGTCAAAGAATAATTCTCCATATTATTAATTTGCTCGTCACTATTAAAGTATGCAGTGATCCCTACTTTTCTGTAGTCCGTCTCT
>CAZWKB010000027.1:13406-16071 GCA_964633925.1 uncultured bacterium | reverse complement strand
TCTCTGACTGATTTTTTTCCCTATTTACCTTGCCTAAGTTCATTCCCCAGGCGAGAACATCTTTTTGATTTATTGCAAGACACCCTTCGCTATTACCAGTAAGATTATTGTCTTGATCTTCTATTCCAGGAACGTAATCTGCCACGTGAATGAACAGACCTCGACTGACTGCATTACTATTATCTTCTGTAAGGCCAATCATTGGATATCTCCATCCGTGCTTATCTTTATCCCAAGCCAGTTTTCCTATTGTATATAAACCAGAACTTGATTGCAAAGAATTCACTTTATTTGAAAATGTATCGATCCAACCGTCTTTATCAGTATCACTGTTTATGCCATGAGCAACTTTTATCGCCGAGACCTCGATTTTTCCATCAGCTATAAAATGAAACCTATAGAATCTTGGCTCAGAATTATTCATAGCAAAATCTACGGCAAAATGATAATCGGGTGCAGGCTGGCCCTTGGCAGCATATTCTTGACACAACTTATTATAATCCTTTTCGGCTACTTTTAGCAGATTCATAGTAATTGGTGGCGTAGAAATATTTGTATAAGTAATATTTGCGGGGTTAAATACACGAGGCTTATAATTGTTAGGTGTTATGTCTTCAATGTATTGTTTTACGCCTGTAGCACTTATTGGATCTGAATAAACACTCAAGTCACCAGTTTTTAATGTTTCATTATAAATGCCCAAATGCAAATGATTGCCGTGACCTTGTTTCATAGCATTCATACCAGTATTGCCGCCCCTTCCAATAACATCTCCAGAATTGATTATGTTTCCGGGAACTACACATACATCATAAAAATGAGCATAATAATATCTCTGTCCATCCTGCGGATTATATAAGACAACTCCATTACCGGCTTTTTCACCCAGGCCTCCAGTTATATAGGAGTTTTCTTCCGCTCCACCATCCCAGCCGTTCTCTGCGGCAATAACTATCCCGCCTTTGAATGCCTTTATCTGAGGTCCGACCTCAAAGTCCCCGTCTTTATTAATTTTTCCTTGAAAAAAAATATCGAGTGCATCCTGATGATTGCCTAATGATGGATCTTTTGGGATCCCTCCTTTATAACCATCAAACAAAGACGATTTGGTCGCGATATCCTGACCGTTCTCAAAAGACCGGTAATAGCTTTTATAAAAATGAAGATATTTTTGAGATATCTGTCTCACATTAACATTGATCTCACCATGTGAACTGTAATAATTATTTGAAAAGATAAATGCTCGGACATCATCCTTGGAAGGCATCACGGAAATAATATCATCACGCGAAATAAGGCCTTTATCGAACAAAGTTTTTAAAGCTACTACTGATTGATCTATTTGCGCCAATGTCAAATCAGCGATATTTTTAAGTCTTTGCATTAATTTTCTAGAATTATCAACTAAGCTTTTATCCTTGATTCCCTGATCAGATTCTGGAATACGAGGATTCTTAATAATATTATCAGCAAAACTGTAAGGAGAAGTGAAAGAAGGATCATAGACTAGAGTTCTTGAAGTCGCTGTGATTGTTTGTTCCTTAAAGGCAATATCAGGAGGAGGAATGATCTTTTCCGAATAAGAAAATTTGACATCATTTCTGATTGAATTTGGGTAATAGTTTCCCTGGTAATCTATTGCAGCCTCCTTTTGTTTGCTGCTGCTTCCAAAGTTTAGAATTGAGCTTAGATTTATTGAGCCTTTAAGCCCAACATTCAAACTGTTTATATAAAACCTTTCAGAGGAAACCCCTGAAGCCCCGGAATAATTGGCAAAAGCAGTTACATTGCCATACGGAGTGTTGAATTTCACTCCTGCGGTAAGACTTTTAATCGTACCATCTATCATCCCTTTAACACCTGCAAATCCATTTAAGCCAAATCCACCGCCAAGGTCCATATCCTTTGCAGCTGAAAGCATTACACTAAAGGAAACCGGAATACTGTTCAACTCCGGATTGATGCGTGAAGCATTGCGCCAGACACTTGAACCAAATTGATATATTTTTGGTGACAGATCAGCGGTCAGGCTTCCCTCTGCAACTACGGTATTAAAAAATCGATGCGAAGCCTCTATTCCGGCAAATAAAGTCGGAGGCACTGCAAAAAGATCGACTCCCTGTGCAATGTTACCGGTTCCTTGTGCAAAGCTAAATGAATAATCTTTGTATCCAGAAACTACGGTGTTCATGTTGTATCCCAACCCACCGGTTATACTCGCCTTGCCAAACGCACGCACAGAAGAAGTATCGGAAGAGTATAGATCAGATTCTATTTTGATATGACCTCTTAGGAGCGCAGCATTCTGCAATGTAATATTAAGAGGACTGTTTGTAACGCTAAACTGAGGATTAATAGAAATACTTAAAGACCCACTAAGACTGAACAGACCTCCAAATACTGACTTGTTTTCCAACTTTGCAAAGCTTGGAGAATACCGGAACAGATCATTACCATTTTCGCTTCCAGCATTGTAGAACATCTCCGTCATACTGGACAATAATGCAGAAGTATTACTGCTCATCAATGATCCATAACCAATAATACCGCCTAAATCATTATTTCTATATGCAGTCGCAACATCCTGTCCATTCCCTTTAATTTCTCTCTCCGTATCAGGAGCTAAACAGGTTCCTGAATCACAATCAGGCTGATCTATCGAAGC
>CAZWKB010000027.1:11383-13396 GCA_964633925.1 uncultured bacterium | reverse complement strand
CTCCTTCTCCAAAGTTATCCGCAATAGTTTTGACTCCCTTAGTACAAGCGTTTTGATTAAGAATTGTATTGATCAGAAGATCTGGGGCTCCTGAGTATTTGCCTTTTTCTTTGATGTCCAGACCATTATAATTTCCTTTAGCGATATCAGAAAGATTATATCGTTTTGAGTTCAGATCAAATAACTGCCCCGTGGAAATCTGAACATCAGTTGACGCTTCGGCATCCTGCTGAGAAGATACTGGAATCAATATTTTTTTTTCTGTTTTTGTTTCAACAAGCCTGTAGCTTCCCTGAATTTTTGAACGCTCTATCTTTTTTGCTAAAGGCTCTACCGGTTTTTCGTTTAATGAGTATGATGATCCAGGGATCTCAATTGTTTCTCCTGCTCTTACAAAATATACGGTTTGGCCTTTATCATTTACTTTATGACTTAACTTAGATCTGTTGGCCTCAATTATTTTTGTTCTTCTTTGCTTGATCTCTTTTTTGGTTGGATTTTCATTCCCAGATTGTTTGAGTTGTTTCTCAGCAATATCCCATAATCTCTCCCCTGACTGAACTACATATTTTAATTTCCAATTCCCAGTTTTATCTTGAACATATCCCTGATTTTTGGAAAGTAGATTGTTTTGAAGATCGTTATCGTTATCGTAATCTGGGCTGTCGTACATGCCTTGATCCGCTACAAAATTCGTCCTCTTATTTCCATCTTTTTGTGTTGTTAGAATAATGTTTTTTGTTATGGCTTCGGCATTTTTAGCAGTAATTTCAAAAGACTGTTGTTCTTCTGGGGAAAGACTTTTGAAGTCTGCCCCAAGCTTTTCTTTTGCCACTTTAAGAATAAGCGCACTCTTTTGCATTTCATTAAAACCGGTAATGCAATCTTTTAGCTGTTTTGCTAACTCTTCAAATTGCAGTAAATTATCACTGCCATTATCAATTTTTAATATTTTGCTATTTACGTCGATTGATGTAAGAACCATTTATTTGTTTTCCTATATATATATCGTTATATATAGGTGTTTTCTTGTATGAACGGGTGGATTAACGCAGGAAACGCATTTTTGGCAGGCCTTTCTACTGTTTTGTATTTACTTGGCAAGCTCATTATACTTTTTGATAAGCATGACACCATAATTAAGGTCGGGGCGGATATACAATTCGAAGTCTTTGTTATTATTTGCCGCTTTTCTTGCTTTTTCCCATGTCTTATCCCATACTATTTCTGATCCTTTGTCTGATAACATCTCGTCATTTAGGACTCTCAACATAGGGTCATTAACATTCATAGTCCCAACCCCTTTTGTTGCAATAATATGAGAATCGGGACATTTATCCAACACTTTCGAAAGATTTTGATAGCCGCCACAGGATCCCAATACAACAAGTCTTTCAGTGCCGTTGAGCTGTTGCAGGCTTTCATCTGCATGATAAGAATGCCCTCGATGAACAAAAACCTTTATCTCTATACCCTTCATTTTTAGATTCTTATCCATGTCTTGGTTTTTGTCCTGTGCTTCCGGTTTGTTTGCATATATCATCACCTCTTTACCGTTTTTTTGCTTTGACACTATAGTTATTGCCCCATTTTCTTCTGTCACTGTCCAATCATTAGAATTCTTGTAATATTTGATGAAGTTGTTATATGAACTCTTGCCGTCTTCATCATTGTAGAAATAATATCTTTGATGGCAGATACCGTTATTGTCAAATAACGACTTACTGTCAATGCTTTTTTGATGTTTAATCTCATATATCTCGGGAATGCTATTGATCCATACATTTTTCGATAACCCTTTTCTGACACTGCCAATAATATTCCATAGGATCTTTTCTTTACCAGTTGCTTTATCATGGTTAGCCTCGATAGCGTTTTCAATATAGCTAATTGATTCAGGATCTTTCAGGCCTCCTAAAATTTCGCCGATTGCAATGGCATTTTGCAAGTTGTCTTTACTGGCAGATTCGATCATTTTGTCCACTATTTCGTGTTTTTGTTGAATATCATCTA
>CAZWKB010000027.1:7835-11373 GCA_964633925.1 uncultured bacterium | reverse complement strand
AGTCTTTCCATCATTTTTCATTTTATCCAGCATGCGATCAGCAATGGCATTATAACTTGATGTAAATATTTCTGAACGCCCTTCGGTAATGCAATCATATAGCTGTGCGGGAGTGAAGTTTTCAATTATTAAGTAGCGGATGTCAGAGCTTTCATTATGAAAGTTGTTAACAATTTTAACTATCCAGCTATAATTGTATTTTGACTGATCTTTGGACATTGCATCTCTTGCTTTTATTAATATTTCTTTTGCAAATGGCGTTTTTTCGTATTCATCAAACATTTCAAATGCTTCGACCGGGTGATTATCAGCTAGCACAAGCAAAACATCTTTATCGTTTTTTATTTCTGCTGATGCATACTTCAGGACCCGACCATTTTGCTTAACAGCAGCCAATACAACCTCTTTATTGTTTTGTAGTTCTGCTGATGCATACTTCAGGGACCAACCAGCTTGATTAACAGCGGCCAATACAAACTCTTTATCGTTTTGTAGTTCTGCTGATGTATACCCCAAAGCCCAACCATTTTCCTTAACAGCAGCCAAGACAATCTCTTTATCGTTTTGTAGTTCTGCTGATGTATACCCCAAAGCCCAACCATTTTTCTTAACAGCAGCCAATACAACCTCTTTATTGTTTTGTAGTTCGACTGATGCATACTTCAGGACCAGACCATTTTGCTTAACAGCGGCCAATACAAACTCTTTATCGTTTTTTAGTTCTGCTGATGCATACTCCAAGGCCCAACCATTTTGCTTAACAGCAGCCAAGACGAACTCTTTATTGTATTGCAGTTCTATTGAAGCATACTTCATGGCCCAACCATTTTGCTTAACAGCGGCCAATACAACATCTTTATCGTTTTTTATTTCTGCTGATGCATACTTCAAGGCATTCCCATATTTTTCAACAGCAGCCAAGACAATCTCTTTATTGTTTTGTATTTCTGGGGATGCATACTCCAAGGCAGGGGCACTTCTCTTAACAGCGGCCAAAACAATATCTTTATCGTTTTTTAGTTCTGCAGATGCATACTCCAAGTCAAACCCATATTGCATAACTTGCTCGTATACTTTTTTCTTTTCCGTTGACCAAGATTGTGTCGGCTCACTGATTTGCGAGCTTCCACCTGGCGTTCCAACATCGTATGAAGGAATATATGACGGTATAATACCCTCTAATAGTTTGTTATTCCATGTAGAGAGACGTGCTTTATCAGGTGGATTATCTATTACTGCATAACGACCAGCATCATTCTGCTTTACGCTCCAGGGACAGCCTTGTACTCTTTCGTTGTTAACATATATCATTATTTTTATGCTCTATTCATATATCGAGGATATTAGAGAGATTCTTGTATGTGGATAATATATAGAGACGCGATGAATCGCGTCTTTACGAATCTGTCTATTAGGCATATCGGAAGTCATACTTCGTTTTTGCCACACTTGTGATATACTTATTGTATGACAGTAACAAGAGAAATATCGAGACATATTCTTAAATTAGCTAAACAATATCCTGTAATAACAATTACAGGCCCTCGACAATCCGGAAAAACTACTTTAGTTAAAAAACTCTTTAAAGACAAAAAATACTTTTCATTAGAAGACCCGGATACTAGAGACAAGGCGATAAGTGATCCCAGATCCTTTTTAGAAGATTCCGAGAACGGGATGATCTTAGACGAAATTCAAAAAGCACCTAAATTGTTGTCCTACATCCAAGGCATTGTTGATGAACATAATACTGCCGGAGAATTCATTCTGACCGGTAGTCAGCAGTTTCAGCTTATGAAAAGTGTCTCTCAATCTCTTGCAGGAAGAACCGCATTAGTAAAATTACTTCCTTTTTCCATGACTGAAACCAAACATTACAAAAAGAATGAAAAACTTGACGAATATCTATTAAAAGGCTTTTACCCAAGAGTCTGGAATGCCAAGCTTGATCCATACCAGGCATATTCCAGTTATTTCGAAACATATATACAAAGAGACCTAAGAGAGATGATCAATATAAAGGAACTTGCTCAGTTTCAGAAGTTTGTAAGGCTTTGTGCCGGCAGGATAGGTCAAGTATTTAACGCAACAAGCATATCAAATGATCTAGGAGTGTCAGCACATACAGTAAAAGCATGGATGTCTGTGCTTGAGACTTCATATACAGTATTTTTATTGCCTCCATATTATGAAAATATTGGGAAGAGAATAATAAAATCACCGAAAATATATTTTTATGACGTGGGGCTAGCTTCATATTTATTAGGAATTTCAGACGAGAATCAATTGAAGAGAGATCGTGTGTACGGCTTTCTTGTAGAAAACTTTGTTGTTCTGGAGTTGCTGAAACAAAGATTCAATCAAGGGAAAGACAGTAATCTGTTTTTCTATCGCGATAAATACCAAAAAGAAATAGATGTACTAATAAAAAGATCTTCCATGCTTGATTGTGTTGAGATCAAAGCTGGGAAGACTTTTTCAAGTGATTTCCTAAAGAGCCTGCATTATCTAAAAAAATTGCTTCCTAAGAAAATTGACAAGCAATATCTGGTTTATCAGGGTGAGGGAAGTCAAAAAAATCAGGGAGTCAGTTTAATTAACGTTCTAAAGTCCAATGCCATAGATTGCGGGTAATTATTGAGACGCGATGAATCGAGTCTTTACGAAAGGAAGCGCATTTTTAACAGGCCTTCGGCCCATTCGCCCTCTGGGGTTGAGTCCCATACTATGCCGCCGCCTATGCCCATTTCGGAAACTTTACCCATGGAGAGAATGGTTCGTATCGGCACATTAAAGAACATATCTCTTTGAGGTGTAATATAACCGATAGCTCCGGTATAAATTCTGCGTTCTTCTCGCTCGAGATCCCTGATAATTTGCATTGCCCTTATCTTTGGAGCCCCTGTGACAGAACCGGATGGGTGCAGCGATTTGAAAATATCTATCATTTTGATGTTTTTGTCTATTTCGGCGGTAACGGTTGACGTCATTTGGTATAGGGTATTGTATCTTGCGACCTCAAATAGCTTCGGGACCTTTACATTGCGCCCAATTCTGCCAAGGTCATTTCGAAGGAGATCGCAGATCATGACATTCTCTGCCCTGTTCTTTTTGTCGAAATGAAGCTGCCAGCCGGCAATAGAATCGGTAAAAATGTTATTGCCTCTTGGCCAAGTGCCTTTCATGGGCTTTGTCAGTATCTTTGAGCCGGTCTTCTTGATGAAAAGCTCGGGAGATAAAGAAGCTATCTCAAAATCGTCCGTTTTGATATAGGCAGGATACGGCACCGGTTGATCCTTTAGCAGTTTTCTGTATAACGAGTAGTTATGATTATTATTAGCGAATTTGGCCTTTATACAATACGTTATCTGATATACATCACCTTTTGAAATATAGTCTTTTATTGCCTTAATATCAACAAAATACTCTTCCTTGGATAAGTTAATAGTTAAGCCTGAAATGCCTGGGTTATGATTATTCGTAACCAAGCGCTTGTTGACGGGAGGTTGGTATACCCCCATGCATATTAAAGGAAAGT
>CAZWKB010000027.1:1553-7825 GCA_964633925.1 uncultured bacterium | reverse complement strand
TAATCATTCTTGTAAATCAGGTTGTTTTCCATACCGTAACCGGCTTCATAAGACAAAAAGCCGGCTAAATAATACCCATCAGATAATGCTTGCTCAATTTGTTCAAAAACAGCCGGTATTTGACTGATCTTATGGCAAGAGAGCACCTTTAACGGTTTTTCAAATAATAATGGCCTATTTTCAAATTCTGTTTGTACAAGCATATATGTGAGGTCTGGGTGCCCCGATATTGTCGGGGGTGAAGTTCATAACCTGAAAATATTATAACATTAGGGAGATTTACTTGGATACCCTATATAACCGGTTTGTGCTGCTATGAGAAGAATACATCCCTTGAATTATCGTATTACTCACAAGAAAATTATTCGGAAATATCTTATTAAAAGCAGCGAACACTGCATCCCTGTTATCTTTATCTTCATCCATCAGGATAAAACCATTTGGTTTCAATATTTCTTTGGATATTTCAAACCATTGAAGAGGATCTCCCTTTAACCCACCTCCTGCAAGATCAATCATCGTAATCAGATCAAATGAATATGGTTTAATATCGTATGCTGTTGGATTCATCGTTCCGAATTCTTCTGTAATACATTTTACTTTTGCATACTTCTTCATGAAACCAGTAATGTTAAGGATCTTGTATATACATGTAGTTGCTTCATTCATATCAAGAAAAGTTGTCTCTCTACCTGAGTAACCCATGATCAAAGGAAGAGATATGAGTCCGCTTCCTACCACAAGAACATTCTCAACATTCAAATCAGCTATTTCATTTAATAGTTTCACCGAATTGTAGAGCTCAAATGATCTGTCTGTCATGAAAGAATCGGTTAGTACGTTTGTAAAATCCAACACTCTATCTGGACCCAATGTTGAACAGAGTCTGTCGATCTCCGGTGCCAATAATGGCATACATTTAAAACCGGGAGAATTTATTCGCATGTGTATTATAGATGTCATAACAGAGTTTTATCGGCATAACGAACAGGAAATTTCAGGTAATTAGAAACACTTGTAGGAACACTTGCCGTTCTTAATTTTGGCGCAGGGGTTGGAATAATAAGGTCAACACAATTCAGGGATTTTGAAACATTCCGACAGTGGAATATAAAGGATCTCCGTGTTTTTATATGCTCTGTTACCAACAGCATTCATACTGGTAACAAAAGCCTTTTTTGTTTCGGGATATCTATCGATAAATGCTTTTATTCCTTTCGGCAATTCATTGACGGTCGCAGATAACTTTACTTCGATTGGAAATGGCTCTCTGTTTTTTATCCAGATAAAATCAACCTCTGTTCCATCTTTTAACCTCCAAAAACCAAGATCGTTTTCAGGCATTATCTGTTTTGATAGTTCAAGATATACTATGCTTTCCGCAAGCACTCCAGAATCTTTTCTTCCTGAAATACCTGCAAAGTTTCTGATCAGAGCATTACGTATACCGAGATCGTAATAATAATATTTATTAGATTTCTTTAGCTCATTTGCATAATTGAAACTAAAACTCTTTAGAGGATAATTGACAAATGTCTGAGATAGTATTTCCAGATATGAAGAAACTGTTTTGATCGATAAATTGATATCATTTGACAGACTGGTCAGAGAAACCACGGAACCCTGACTTTGCGCAAGAATTACAAGTAAATTGTTAAATGCCCTTATATTTTCTTCTTTAATAAGTGACTTTATATCTTTGAGCAGATAAGACTGTAATATATCCGAAAGAATCGCTTTTTTCATACTCACAGATTCAGCATTAATCACCCCAGGCATTCCACCATAAATAAACTGCTCTTCCAAAGCGTTTTTATGCCCTGACATCATCATCTCTTTAATAGAACAAGGGAACACCTTATGCAAAAACTTTCTGCCTGCAAGTGACTCTTTTAAATGTTTATGTATTTCAAGTGAGGATGAGCCTGAAGCATATATTTTTACTTTTACATTTTTGTCATATATGGCTTTGAATACTTTCGATGCATTTTTCATATAATGAAATTCGTCAATAAATATTACATCCCCGCTAGATATAAGCATATTTAGTATTTCTGTATCGCTCTTGTTAAACATTGCAATAACATCCGGCTGCTCAAGATCAAAAAAAGAGGTTCTCAACCCTTCTTTTTTTGCATGATCCCTAATCTTTTTTAACAAGTAAGTTTTTCCTGTTTGTCTGGCCCCTATCAAAATCGTTGATTGATTTAATCTTAGTTCATCGATAATTGCATCTGTTAAAATTCTTGAAATATCCATTTTACCATTCTATACCAACAGTCCATAATAGTCAACAGCAGCTTTAATTGCCTATATTAAGCCTTTTTATTGCTGACTTTTTTGCCTAGAACACCAATAATGTGCGTTAAGTTTATTAGAAACACTTGCCGTTCTTAATTTTGGCGCAGGGGTTGGCGTTGCATTTGTAGCAGATCTCGTTGGTTAGTTTGCCTTCTTCGAAATATTCTTTGATGTTATCAAGAGTTGTTTGTGCAATGTTTTGCATGGCTTCTTTGGTAAAGAAAGCTTGATGAGAGGTTATTAATACATTATTAAATGTTAAAAGCCTTGCCAATATGTCATCCCCTATATTGCTTCCTGAAAAATCCTCAAAAAAGTATTCGTTCTCTTCTTCGTATACATCCAACCCTGCAGAGCCGATCTTATTCAGCTTTAATGCCGCGATCAGTGCTTTTGTATCGATGAGCTTTCCCCTACCAGTGTTAATTATCATTACACTTGGCTTCATTTTTGAAAGAGCTTCTTCATTTATCATATGGTAAGTCTGATCATTTAACGGGCAATTTAGTGAGATAACGTCAGATTCTTTATAAATAGTGTCAAGGTCTACATATTCAATGCTCTCCTGTTTTGAGAAATTGTAATCCGGATAAACATCATAAGCCAATACTTTCATTCCAAAACCTTTTAGTATTTTTATTAGTATCTTCCCTATTTTGCCTGTTCCTATCACACCAGCAGTTTTACCGTTCATATCAAAACCAAGAAGACCGTTGAGACTGAAATTTGAATCCCTTGTTCTGTTATATGCTTTGTGAGTTTTTCTGTTTAGCGTCATCATCAGGGCTCGGCAACGGCATATGGCGAATAGGCAGGGACCCTTACGACATGCATTTTTCCAAAAGCCGCTGACAGGTCCACATTGTTATATCCTGCACTTCGAAGAGCAACAAGCTTTATACCGTTTTTTTGAAGTATATCTAAAACGGATTTATCTAAAGTGTCATTTACAAAAGCACAGACACAGTCATATCCTTTGGACATGATCGCCGTATCAGCTGTTAATTTATCGGTAAAATATTTTATTGGATATTTGCCGTCAGTATTCAATGAATCGAAAGATTCTCTGTCATATGGTTTTGTATCGAAAAAAGCGATTTTTGTCATTTGTGTTTGAATTATAGCATAAGATATAATGAAGTTATGCAAATGTTATTTCTTGGGATTGTCTTTATTCTCGCGGCTGTTTTCGGGCTTGCCGCGAATGCAATCGGGCAGTCAACGATAGCAGGATTCCTTATTGCCGGAGCAATCTCAGGCCCGTTCTTTCCACAATCAGAAACCTTTGAATTTATTACATCTATAGGAGCAATTCTTCTGCTCTTCTTTATCGGGCTTGAGTTCTCGATAAAGAATATTAAGACATTAAACAGAAAAGTGGTTCTTATAGGAATGGCAGATCTTTTTATAAACTTTCCATTGGGAGTATTGTGCGGCATAATATTCGGATGGAATTGGCTTGAATGTTTATTTTTGGGAGGAATTGTCTATGTCAGCAGTTCAGCAGTGATATCAAAGCTGTTGTCTGACGCAGGCTGCATGTCGAGAAAAGAGACAAAAACAGTTCTCGGAGTTTTGATAATCGAAGATATCATCATGGCAATGGTTCTTGCGATCCTTTCTGCACTGGCATTTCAGCCAAGCATAGAAATATCATCTGTTTTTCTTGTAGTATTAAAGGCGATCGCATTCTGCATGTTCTTTATAGTTTTCGAATCTCCCATAAGGATTGCCATTAACAAGATATTGAGGATCGAAAGCAATGAAATCTTTCTAATGCAAGTGATAGGACTGATATTTATCGTTGCAGTTTTTTCAAAAGTTATCGGATTGTCAGAAGCTACAGGAGCATTTTTTATAGGTTCCGCAATGGCGGAATCGGAACACAAGCACAGAATAAAAACACTTCTTAATCCACTCGCGTATTTCGCTGCCCCTCTTTTCTTTTTGTCATTTGGTCTTCAGGTAAATCTTCTGAAATTTGATATAACCATGTTATTTATGCTCTGCGTTCTGATATTTGTTTCTATTGTTGGAAAATTCCTTACAGGGCTTCTTTCGATGCCTCTTGAGAAAGCATCTTTCAGAGAAGCTCAGAATATCGGAATAAGTTTGTTTTCCAGAGGAGAATTTTCGATGATACTTGCCGGACTTTTTATTGCCAAAGCATCAAGCACCCATGGAATAAAAGAGATAACCGCTATATATGTATTTGTGCTGATGATAATCAGCACTTTTCTCATAAAGAGATTTACAAAGACTTGTCGAATATAATTGAGATCATTTTGTAGGAGCCATCATTATCAGTGTAAATCACCGTCAAACGATTATCTGCTGAAGTGATACTAATAATTTCCTTTGCATCAATAGGATCAAAACACAGACCAGTTTTGATGTCCATTGGAATAAATTGACTTTCTAATTGAACAATACGCAACCCAACTTCCGGATAATCTTGTGTTTTTTTTATTATTGCCTTAGTTTTTAATATAATATCTGCGGTGATCAAATCCTGCAACTTCCATGTGCCATGGCTATCTATTCCAATAACATATTTGCTGTCAGAACTGATTTCATAATCAAACAACGCGCCTAGATCCGCTGTACACTTTCCTGTTGTTAGATCCCACAGTTTACCTGTACTTTCCTCTGCTTCTATGGCTATCGCATATTTGCTGTCAGCACTGAAAACTGAATCTCTCAATTTTCCAAGTTCTGCTTCACATTTTCCTGTTTTTAGATCCCACAGCTTACCCATAGCGCCATCTTGGGCTATTCCTATCATATATTTGCTGTCAGGACTTATCTTTGGAGGGAACAACTCCCCGAATCCTGTTTTTCGCTCTCCTGTCGTGAGATCCACAACATATATGTCGTGTGAAAATATTCCTATCATGATCATATATTTGCTGTCGCGGCTGATTTTATACTCATGCCACTCACCAAATGTAGCCTCGCATTCTCCATTATTCAAAGACCACATCTTGCCAATGTTATCGTCTTTGTCTATTCCTATCAGATATCTGCTGTCAGGGCTGAACTGGCTGTCATACATATCTGAAAGTTCTAACCTGCACTCCATGGTTGTCAGATCCCACAATTTACCTGTAACATCTTCATTATCGGTTATTTCGATCATATATTTGCTGTCAGGGCTGAATTGAGAGCTATAATATTCCCCCAGGTCTGACTTTAACTCCATGGTTGTTAGATCCCAAAGCTTACCTTGGGAATTCTTATCTTTTCCTATCATATATTTGCTATCAGGGCTGAATTCCGCACAATACAATTGACCAAATGCGGTTTTATACGTTCCTGTTGCTAGATCTAACAACACACCTTCATCGCTTTTATCTCTTGCTATCATATACCTGCTGTCAGGACTAAAGTCACCCCCCAGGAACTCTCCCAGTTCGGCCTTGCACTCAAGAGATGTCAGATCCCACAGTTTAGGATTACTATTACGATATCTCACAATGGCATATTTTTTATTCGGGGAGACATCTACATTGAACGCATCATCAGTCATTTCATGTATATATGATATAGACGGAACTGTTATTGCATATTTTTTGCTTAGATTTTCAATCATACATTGTGATAATGTTTTGCTCCCATATAAGGCAAGGTTATTTGCCAAATCAACTTCTTTCTTAAAATCCCCTATTCTGTTTGATATCGTTTCAATGATATTTGTGGTATTAATGTTAGGGTCCTTTTTAAGTTCATATAAATATCCCAAATCGTTTGTATGATATAAAGATCTGACTTCGTCAGAACCCCTTTTGTCCGTTATCCCAGAATATAGAGGAGGTCTTTGTCCTATTGTTGTCAGCAACTGCAGAAAAGATAACTTACCTTCAAGATTCCCTTTGTATAATTTATCGAGACCGTCACGTAAATGACAGGAGTTTTCCGGTGTGTATGGAGCGCCTTTTAGTACAGGTAGTCCCCATACGAAAACATTAAAT
>CAZWKB010000027.1:0-1543 GCA_964633925.1 uncultured bacterium | reverse complement strand
AGAGTATAGATAATCGGGATTATCAATTATCTTTGGAGGGATGAACGCATTAAACGCAACAGTGTTTTTTTGGTTGTCATAATAAAACAACGTTACATTTTTTCCTGTTATGGAATCTCCAAGAAGTGCGACTGTTGGAAAAATGATTCCACGAATATCTGCCACTGCTAATCTATCCCAGTAATACTCCATAGATTTACCAATAAAAGTGATGGCTCGTCTATCATCAAATGACCCAACAAAATCAGGATGGCTTGCATGGATATGTATTCCCTGGGATAATTTTGTAATTGATTTGTCCTTCATATAACCCGAAATGAATTCTTGCACTAATGACAATCCTTTTTGCAATTCAATAAAGCCTTCTCTTGAATTTGAAATCGGAGGTGTATTGATCTCTAAATAACATTGATCAATTTTAGCGCTCCACCCTTCATGCAAAACAGAATTGTTTACATACCATTCAAGATGGTATCGCAGACTACATATCAGCGCGTTTGTTGCTTCTTCAATATGATCATTGTTTTCCCCCACCATCCCGATCGTTATCTCAAGCCCAAACTTCATTGCATTTGATAGATTTGGGATCCCTTCTTCATGAAACGGCAGCCTATAGGTCGACAAAATATCAAGATACGCTTCGTATGCTTTTGCCGTCATATCCGACAGTTTTTCTGTCAGAGACATTATCAATCTGTGACTGAAAGGTATTTGATAATCTTCCATATTGTTTTTTATGAAACAAGTCAGTATTTCTGACTGATCCTTGTTGTATTTGAAATCCTGATTTTGTTGCAGAAGCTCATCATAAAGCATGTATCGAACATCTTTGATAATTGTCTTTTTAAAATTCACAGAATGATTAAACAATTTCAGTATATTGTCAGTTTCAATGATGTTTTCAGTATCCAGCAATTTAAGCTCTTGATATTTTTGTATCATTTCAAGTTGCCCCTGATCCGATATATCAAAGAATTTAACAGGATCTGTCAATGAATTCAGACAATTGGATCTTTCTGAAAGAGCAGTTTTTAACAGATGGTCTCCCTGTATATCAGTAGGCAGGAAGAGATCTCCTGTTTTCTTAAATCCGGGAATATCATTTAGTAATATGATAGGAAGTGTTTCTATTACCGCGTCCTGCCTGACAATTTCCACTGGTTGTTGACTTTGTTGTAAGGATCGAGACATCAGATTATTGCAGGGAATTGCTATCCCTGTTGGATTGATGGTATTAGTTGATCTTACTCCGGACATATTTATCTGTGCCCCCTATGGGTAATTATCGAAAAAAAGGGGAAAGGATTTCACCGGGAGTACGTCTAGGATATTGAATATTGATCATCTTGAGTATGCCTTCTTCGATAAATGAAATATTTGCATGTCCATCCAAATATGTAACTTTAATATTGTCCGTTCCGATCTTGCACAAAAACAGCCCAGTATTTGTATCTACGGCTATGGACTGCCCATCGATTATGATTATGGCAAGACGGCCATCGTCCGATATACTATGCAGAGAGAATTTACTATTATTATCCAC
>CAZWKB010000026.1:25391-25773 GCA_964633925.1 uncultured bacterium | reverse complement strand
CGGGGATGGAGATTGCGGATTCGAGGATTTCTGTTATAGGGCGGGGATTAACCCCGCCCCTACATGGGGTGACACCATCCGGACCGAAGATGATTTTGTCGGCGGTGTTCATATCTGTTGCTGTTATATACACAGGCTTCTTTAGGTCTGCAAAGGTCTTGCCTGTTAAACCGGTATGCTTTGCTAGATGACGGATAAAAAGTTTGGCATTAAACAAGCCACGAGTTGAAAAGACATTTAGAGGAAGCAATTGAGGAAAAATATGTTTTTCTACAAATTCTTTGTATAAAGATATCACTTTGTCAGGATCATCATATAGAGCAAGAAGAACTGCAATTATAGAGCCAATTGATGCTCCGACGTAAACATCCGGTATAATTCC
>CAZWKB010000026.1:21383-25381 GCA_964633925.1 uncultured bacterium | reverse complement strand
TAGAATTTTATCTATTAATTTTTTAAATAATGAAAGAGAATATGATAGAATTTCCAGCAGGGGGAAACATTCATGGAAAAACCATACATATTAATTGTTGATGACGAACCGGAAACTAGAGAGATCATTTATGATGTGTTTGAAAAAGATTATGTAGTCGATACTGCTACCTCCGGAGAAAATGCTATAGAAAAAATAGATGATATGTTTAAAACTGACAGACGATTTTATGATGTTGTTTTTCTTGATATAAGAATGCCGGGTATGGGTGGACTTGAAACACTGAAGAGAATTAAAGGACGTTTTATTCCTTTCACAACAGAAATATTAATGCTTACAGCTTTTGACGAAGCGAAATTGGCATGGGAGGCGGCACAATTAGGGGCAACAGATTACATCACAAAACCATTTGATACAGACCAGCTCAAATTGAGAGCCAGTATGGCTGTTGAAAGAAAAAGAAAGATCGATGACATGCATGAGAGAGCCTTCATTATGAGCAATCTATACAAAGATGGAGGAAAAAGAAAAGACCTTTTGGAAGCATTACTTGCCAGATATGATGCTGAGCTTAATGATATACCTGTAAAATATCTGAAATCTGTCTACGAACACAAATGGAACGATATAATTATTTCTGATGTCGAAGATAAAGCTAAACAGCTACCGGAAATCTAATATTAAATTCTGTACCATTATTAATTTCAGATTTCACTTCAATGAATCCTTTATGGGTTGTTATTGTTTTATGAACAATTGAAAGCCCAAGGCCATTCCCTTCTGGCCTTGTTGTAAAAAATGGATCAAATATTTTGTTAAGATTTTCTTGTGGGATCCCTTTGCCAGTATCAATAATAGATACGTAAACATGGCCATCTTTGCTTTCGGTAAGTACTTTTAGTGTCCCTTTAATATCCATAAAATCAATGGAATTCAACAATATGTTAAAGAAAGATTCTGAAAGCTGAACCGGGTTACCAACAATACAGTGTTCTGAATTAAACTCTTTTATCAAACAAATCTCTTTATCTTTAAATTTGCCGTCAAGCAAGGTCATTGTTTCTTCAAGCACCTTGTTTATCTCTATCTTGTCCATGCTTTCTTCTGTACGGGCAAATTTTAACATTCTTGTTACTATGTTTAATATCCTGTCTATTTGTTCAGGAATAGATCTCGCAAACTTCTCAAGGTATTCCTTATCGTCCATCCTATCAATCACGGTCTGTGCCCTAGCCCTCATTATCGCCATAGGATTACGTATCTCATGTGCCAGACCTGCGGCAAGAACACCCAAAGACGCAAGTCTTGATTGTTCTTCCATTTTTTCCTGCGCCCTCTTAAGATTATCTGATACATATCCGTAATCCTCTTTTACTTTTTCGTAAGGTCTGATACGTTCTATAACAGTTGCGATTTGTGGAGCTATTACACGAAATACGTTTAGCTCATCCTGAGAATAAGGATCTTCTGACAACTTCTTACCAACGAACAGAACGGCATTAAGCTTTTCCCCCGTGAAACACGGAACAATGTATTCGTATTTCTCAGGCAGTGATTTATCTTCCGATATGTCTTTCGGCATTTTGGATCTTTGTATAATCATTCTGTTTTTTGACAAGTAATCAACTAACGGTATATGGATTTTGAAAAATTCTTCTTCCCTGAATAACTGAAGGACTTCAGATTCGAAATTATCAATTCTAATCTTTTCCATTAGACTAAACAAATCTCCATAGCTGACAATAGACGCCAACTTTTCTGATACATAAGCTGTTGTTTGGGTATAATCATATTGCCCTTTAAGAAAAAGCTTATCGGATGAGGTTTGTATTTTTAGACGAATCCTTTCAAAATAATAAATTGCAAAGAAGATGTAGACTATTGTGATTAACAAAACTTCATATTCCTTTTGGGGCATTACTAACCTCGTATAAGATAAATGCAATATGAGATATCCAAGTATGATTGAAGCGACAGAAATTAAATAAGCGATAGATCGACTTACTACTAAGGAAATATCCATCAATTTTGCCTTTGTTATAGCATATGCGACCGTAAAGACATAACAAGCTACCAATGGATTGCCAATAGGTGGAAAAGGTATGTTATACCACATGAAATAATTAGTGGCTCCACCAATAAAACCAATAAAAGTGCCTATAAAAATATACACTAGTTGCCTTTTTTTTGCCCCTTCAAAACGAATAATAGCTTCTAACATCAGAAGATGTGACATGATCGTATTGGCAGAAAACCAGAAAAAGAAAGGGTGAAAAGCAATTCCCGCAACTGGCCAATATTTAAAGCCGTATAAAGGTGCTATATCTTTGATAAACAGATCCGTCGGAATTAGCACAAGAAAGACAGCCCCGATTAAATATGAAAGGTATATTAACGTCCTATATTTCTTTTCCTCTTCTATTTGCAATACAACAAAATGAAGGAATGATACGGAAATTAAAATTGCGAAAGACATAAGTATTTTATTCCAAAACAGAGCTACTGAAGGATTTGTTGCAAGATCAAAGAGACCGTAAGAATATGCCCACAAAGAAACACTGATACTAAATACTCCAAAGGTCATATTTTGCTTACGCTTGAAGTTCCTTACAATGACAAACAAGGATATTAGGAAGCAAACAAAAAAAGTCAGAAAAGAAGAGATTATGTAATACATAAGTTTATTTGCACTTATTCGCCATAAATTTTACTATTTCTTCAACCTTCGGGGGACAGCCCCTAAGATAATCTTGAATTCCGTTCTTAGCACAATATTTGCCTGTGCAATTCCCTATCGCACAGGCATCTTTAATAGCATCTAGATCCGCAGCATTCCCGATTATAATATTCGTTTCTTTGAAATATAACATTTTTATTGTCTGAAACGGATACTTTTTTGCAAACTTTTCAAAGGCTCGGTTTAAAGAAAAAATACAGCCGGAACATGCCGTTGTTGGCCAAACATTAAATTTCTTCCCTTTCTTAAAGACTACACGTGCAGGAATGAATTTCCTTGTTATATTATCATCCCATTTTGCAAATTGACCAACCCCATTTTCTTTTGCATAACTAAGATGCTTTACATTTTCAGGTTTCAACCCCATGATGTTACAGGCTACACTATCAATTTCGACCATATTATCAGAAATGAGAACAACATCCAATTTTTTCGGGCTGCCATGATGAGGCCCGTCGCCTTCCATAGAATAAATTCCGTCCATAATATTCAGATCCGGTTTTGAAACAACCCCTAGGTTTGCGATTAATTTATGGATATTTCCTTTGTGCATTTCCTTTCTTTTGTCCATGCTAAGAAGTCCCATCTGATTTTTCAATGACAAAGAAACTGATGTTTCCATGTGTGTTTTTAATTTGCACAAATTAATATAATAGGATTCTTTTATTAGAGCAGGGACATCGTAAACAAATCCATCTTTTTTTATTTGAACTCTATCTACATCATCTAAATTGATCAATTTAATTTCTTTATTCCTCAACAATCTGTCATATCTATTTGAGCTAATAAGTTCATCAAAATTGCAATTCTTAGAATATCCAAAACCTATTAAAGAAGAGTGCCCTATAATGATATTCTTAATCCCTCGACAAATTAGAACCTCGCACAACAACTCGACGAATTCAACCTCGTTATTTTCGCCTTTGATTATTGGATAACGTCCTCCTAAATTTGGCTTTATATATACTGTAGATTTCGAATTAAACGAAACATTTAAAAAATAGGCGGCAATATCTTCTCTTAATTTATCTACCTTCGACTCAAGTACTTTTATCATATTAATATTTATATTTCTTATTGATAAGTTTTGCGATGTGGCTCATTATTGTTTTTAATGTACTCTCATAATATTCCTTGCTTGTTACCTTTGTTACTTTTCTAAAAGATAAAGGCTCTCCAAACTTAATAGTTGCTTTCTTTATCAAAGGATAGCTTCTCCATCTAGGCCATATTTCGTAAAACCCTATTAATCCTGTAGGAA
>CAZWKB010000026.1:18349-21373 GCA_964633925.1 uncultured bacterium | reverse complement strand
CAATCCCTTTTGTTAAAATAGCAATTTGGGCAACGCCCTCTTTGGCTTCAAGCAATTCCCCATCATTTGACCTTGTTCCTTCAGGAAAAATACCGATTATGCCACCCTTCTGAATTAACTCCCTTAGTTTTCTAAAGGAAGAAATTGAAAGACCGGTATCTGTAATCATAATGCACTTAGTTGCTCTTACGAGTGGCCCCCAGATCTTGCTCTTAAACAATTTTTCTTTAGCTAAAAATGTAATTTCTCTTCCATATTCTATTCGAAAAAGCGAATACAACACGAGCCAATCAAAATAGCTCACATGATTCATTGCTAATACTAAACCACTATTAGAGTTTTTAATAATCTGATCACCAATCGTTGTCCCCTTACAAAAACGCCTAAAAAATATCAATGACATTCTTTCGACAATTCTAAAATAGATGTGCTCGAATATATTGACGTCTGATTTCATGTAAATCTAAGTCTCATCAATGAATTATAGATGAAAAAACCAAAATATTCAATTTTTTGTCCGCGCTGTCGCATATATAATTGGGAGATAAATTAGACGAGAGGAGAAAAAATGGAGGCAAGCGGGATCGAACCGCTGACCTTCTGATTGCAAATCAGACGTTCTACCAGCTGAACTATGCCCCCATCAAGTCTAATTATATCATTAAAGTTGTTATTTGATCATCACAAGCATCATTTTAAAACGCTTTTCAGCTTTAAGTTCATGAGGTTTATTTGCGGGCATCGTTAGAGACTCTCCTTTTTTAACCAAAAATGGTCTGCCTGCTATTTTTATCTTTGCCTCACCATCCAAAATATATGCAGTAGCATCATAAGGAGATGTGTGTTCGCTAAGACCTTCCCCTTTGTCAAACGCAAACAATGTGATCATTCCGTTTTTCTTTTTTAGGGTCTGGGCACTCACGACAGTTCCTGATTGATATTGAACCAGCTGTGATGGGTCTGTCACCTTGACGTCGTTCGTCGTCAGTCGTACGTCGTTCGTTTTTTTTGTCATTTTATTTCTCCTTTAATACCGATCTCGACGATTGCCAATGGGACTATTTTTCCGCTTTGTTTGATGGCTTCTTTAACGATATGAACGGTGCCGTGACAACAAGGAACTTCCATGTGAGCAACAGTAATTGACATAATATTGTTTGCTTTTATCAGCTCTGCCAGTTTTTCTATATAGTCTTCTGTTGCATGATCTAGTTTAGGACAAAATGTGATCACGGCTTTATTCTTTAACAGCTTAGAGTGAAAATCAGCATATGCAAATGGCACGCAGTCGGCAGCAATAAGAAGATTAGAATCTTGAAAGTATGGCGCATTTGGACTTACAAGATGCATTTGAACGGGCCATTGTCTCAGCTCCGAGTTCTGTGTACTCGTTATTGTACTTGTTGTCGTTATTGAATATTTTTTATCTGTAAAGTCTATAGTTTTAGCTCCAGGACAGCCACCAGAACTACAACCAGATGCTTTTTGTTTTTCAAACCCAACTTTAATATTATTCTCTTTTAAATATTTGATTGCCTGATTTAGATAATCGTCTTGTTTATGGCTATCAAGATGTTCAAGATGCGCTTTTACTATATCAAGCCCTTGAGGAATGATATTCTTTAACGTGGCTATTTCATCATATACTTCGGCTTCTCTAGTTTCTATTGTTATCGCCCCTTCCGGACAATTGCCAATACAGGCCCCTAGCCCATCACAATAGAATTCTTTAACCAACTGAGCCTTTCCATTAACCAGCCCTATTGCTCCCTCTGGACAGCCAGTAATGCAGTTCCCACACCCATTACATTTATCCTGATCGATTATTATAATATCTCTTTTCATTATTAGTCTCCTTTGAGGTAATTGTATATGAAATGAAGGGAAGGTACTTTGACTTAGGTCAAACCCGATTCTATTTTGATACTAAATACGCTTTCGGCTTGCCAGCAGAATCCAGATAATACTTACTCCCAAATAAATATCCGCCTATCTTATCAAGTCCATAATCTATACTATTATTTTTGTATCTTTCATCAACAAAACTGCCAGTCCCAAAGTACTTCCCATGCCCAGGCATACCGATGAGGAGTCGTTTTGCTCCAATATATTCTGCAAACTTTCCAGCATACTCTATCATGCCTTCTCCTACTTTATCCATAAGAGGTTTGATAGCTTCATACTCAGAATTGATCTCCATGTTCTGAATGACAAGATCTCCCATAGTATCGATATATAACCATGAACAGGCCATAGTTTTTCCGGTGACTTCATCTTTAACTTCTATAACATTC
Source organism: uncultured bacterium (assembly GCA_964633925.1). Taxonomy (GTDB): domain Bacteria; phylum Margulisbacteria; class WOR-1; order JAKLHX01; family JAKLHX01; genus CAZWKB01. Next base: position 19,079 of record CAZWKB010000026.1, on the reverse strand, counting down.
ATTCCCTCATCTATTAATCTGTCTACCATTGCTTCAGGATGTATACTAGAATTCATAGCCAAACAACAGCTTACATTATCACCCATGAATATGTCAGTACCAGGATTTCTAAGCATTGGGCTAATAGAAAAGTATTTCCTTGTTTTTCCCAGATCCAGTGAGTATTCTTCGTTGTTTAATCTTTCTATCACGATATTCACTCTCTCGAGAGTATGATTTACGGTCTCTAATATACTAGGATTGTTCTTAATCGTTTCAACATCCAATAATAAATTAATAATTGACCTTAATCCCAAAAGAGTTTGTCTATCTGACAGGACTTTTAGCAGATCTATTTTTTTGTCTGCACTTACTAGCTCTAAGTCCTTTGCTATATCATTCGCATCAAATAATACATTTATCCCTTTTCCATTTAGATAAGCTGCTAATTTAGCATTTTCTGTGCGGTTCATACCTGAGTTGAAGGTTTTTAGGAGATAATCTGATACAGATTTAACATCAGCTACAGGGTCATATTCATAAGAAGACTTTTCATAATACATGAATTGTTCTTTTCCACATCTTGTTTCGTGTTTCTTGCCTAGCCATTTTTCCTGTTCGATCCCATGCATAATTAATAAATTCCTTATATATTTGTTGTGCTCAGCAATCGACCCACCTAAAACACTGCTCGGTTGCTCCTCTTTTTCAATAAACTCCCAAAAATTATCTTCGAACATTGCTTTAATTA
>CAZWKB010000026.1:16084-18287 GCA_964633925.1 uncultured bacterium | reverse complement strand
GAATGTCTTCAATAGCAGTCGTCAATCTCTCCATATAAGGGAGATTCAATTTACGATATGCATTCTGAGAAATATTAGCATTCTCAACGCCAATAGAACTTGCAATATTTGAAAGAAGTTCTTTAACGAGGCTACTATATAACGAAAGAACATCCTCATTCCCTTTGAATTCACTAAGCCGTGTTAATAGAATATCCCCAAGGCTCATTGTCATCATGCTATTAGAAATATTCAGTAATTTAAAATAATTATCATAGTTTAACTTAAAACTTTTTCTTGATATCGATTCGTGATGTTGTTTTGTTTTGTTTATTATTGACCTTAATGCATCACAGACAGTATCATCAAACAAAACCGAGGACTTTGAATTTAGCATTCTTATAACAAGAGCGAGATTCTTTGTTTTATCAAGTAAACTTATCATGTTTTTAATAGAACCTGGAAGTATACTCTCGAGGCTAAATGCCTGATACATATAATTTGTATTAAATTGATCGATATCAAATTTCCTGTATTCATCTAAAGAATTATTGATATCACTAAAACGTGTCTTTAATTCATTGAATAATGACTGAAATGTAATAAATTGATCGGTATTCATTTTTGATATTTTTGGAAGATATTTTTCTCTCAATGAACTCCAGAGATTTGATGTTTCGTAAAACATAGCTCTACTGTTTGCGGGCAAGTTATGGGAATATCTTTGTATGAACAGATCAGAGCCATATTGAGAAATGTGCACCCTACTGGCCGCACATTCTTCTACGATGTTCTGAATTAAAGTCCTACTTTTTGTATTCCATATATTAATTATATTGTCACCAATTGAAATGATATTATCCCCATTATTATAGAAACCAGCGCTAAATACTTTGTCGTTATGCAGGAAACTATTCTTAAGCTTATAAGTATTCGAATCCCAGATATTAACCGATTTATCGAATGAAGCCGTAATAATATCTTCCCCGCCTGGTGAGAAAGACGCAGTCCTTACAACATCGTTATGACCTAATCTATTCAGAAGTTCCCAAGTGTTTGTATCATAGACCTTTGCTGTGCTATCCCATCCTGCAGTAAGTAATTTCTTGCCATCCGGTGAAAAGCAGATGTCCTCTAAACAGCTCACTCCATTATATATTTCTGTTAAAACATTCCCCGCAATGGTATTAATAATATGAATCCTATTTGTCAAACCATACGCAATCTTCATACCATCAGGAGAAAAACGGGTAATTCCATCTCTTGTATCAGCTTCGATGCTATTCGCAACGCCAGCTAAGCTAAATGAATTTATTTTTTTTCCAGACTTTACATTCCATAAAGTCATTCCATGCCCAGAACTTGTAGTTGCAAACATAGATTCATCAGGTGAAAAATACAGTTTTTGAATTTGTTTATCAGCAACTAGTTTTTGTGTTTTGTTATGCGTTTTTGAATTATATAAGTAAACGGACAGACCCTTAACAATTGCATACAAAGAACCATTAGGAGAATATAAGCAAGAAGATGCCTTCCCGAAATTCTTTAAAACAACCCCTGTAACGGTATCCCATATTTTTGTTTCCATATCAGAATCAATTGAGATCAGTTTACTTCCGTCAGGAGAAATGGCTGAGCACTGTACATTTATAAGACTAGGCATATTATTAGATTTAATATATGATGGGATGGAATTAATAAAATCCATCTTTTGATCACTTAGCAAAGTAGTCGTATGTATTTCTGAAATACAACTAGTAATATTATTCTGTCTTTGAATATCCAGAACCTCTGTCAAAGGAGATACTACTGAATTGATTCCTAAATTTGGTGTCGTTCTAATATTGCCAGTTACATTACCTAATCTGTTTATTCCACCCATATATTATTTACTCCAATTGATATATCCAACATATATTTATCGCTAAATTATCATTAAAATTTCAAATATTCCGCCTCCTAAAGGATCAAACGGCAATTCGGCCGTGAGGCATTTTAGCCAACAAAAAAGGCCCTAAGGCCTTTTTGAATTACTTTGAAAAAGTATTGTAAAAGCAACGCTTTTACAGAGTTAAAACACCATTGTGAGGTTGTATCTACCTTGAGCATCAATTTCTGTTAGCTTTACTTCTACTTCATCGCCCTCGTTGACAACATCTTCAACTTTGTTCACTCTTGATTTTGATAGTTTTGAAATGTGTACAAGACCTTCTTTACCAGGCAA
>CAZWKB010000026.1:0-16074 GCA_964633925.1 uncultured bacterium | reverse complement strand
AAGAATTCTCTTAATGTTCTTTCCACCTGGACCAATAACTAAACCAATCTTATCCTGATTGATCTGGAAGCTGATAACTCTTGGGGCAAACATAGAAAGATCATTTCTTGGAGCTGCAATGGCTTCTAGCATCTTTGAAAGAATGTGCTGTCTGCCTTCTAAAGCTTGTGAGAATGTCTTTTCTACTATTTCAAGTGAAAGTCCTTTGATCTTAATATCTAATTGAATAGCGGTTATACCTTTGCTTGTACCTGCGATCTTAAAATCCATGTCGCCAAGGAAATCTTCTAGCCCTTGGAGATCTGTTAATACTTTGAACTTTGAACCTTCGGTAACAAGACCCATTGCAATTCCTGCTACAGGACTCTTGATTGGAACACCGGCATCCATAAGTGCCAAAGTGCTTCCACAGGTTGAAGCCATTGAGCTAGAACCGTTTGATTCAAGAATTTCAGATACTAATCTGATGGTGTATGGAAAATCTGTTTCGGATGGCAGTACTGGATGCAATGCTTTTTCTGCCAATGCTCCGTGCCCTATTTCGCGTCTACCAGCTGATCTGATCGATTTTACTTCGCCAACACTGTATGCAGGCATATTGTAATGATGTATATATCTCTTTTTGGTTTCTTCATTATCCAGTCCGTCGATTATCTGTTCATCACCCTTTGCTCCAAGTGTTAGAACTGTTAATGCTTGGGTTTGACCTCTAGTGAATACTGCAGAACCATGTGCTCTTGGTAAAAGTCCTGTCATACATGAGATCTGTCTTACTTCTTCTATCTTACGTCCGTCAGGTCTTTTGCTTTCATTGATGATCATGCTTCTGACAATACCCTTTTGTATCGATTTGACACAATATGAAAGATCATTTGGTGTTGCTGTAAGTGCTTGGATCAATTCAGCATTGTTGCTAGCCATTGCTTTTTCTTTTAGCCCAATTGCAATAATGGTCATTTGTTCTTTTTGTTTGTCGTTATCATTTATATTTAGAGCTGAAATGATATCTTTTTCTGCATTCTCTTTAACGAATTTCTTTATGATCTCGTTTGGCTGATAAACCTTAAAGGCCATCTTTGGTTTGCCGGCTTTTTTCATAAGGTCTATTTGAATATCAATTGACTCGTTAAGTGCTTTCTGCCCAAACTTAATGGCGTCGAACACTACATTTTCTGGAACTTCCTGTGCTTTTGCCTCGATCATCATCACTTCGGCTCTTGTTCCTGCAATAACTAAATCTAATGTGCTGTTCACCATTTCAGATGAAGTTGGGTTTGCTATGAAGTTACCATCTATCATTCCAACTCTAACTGCTCCAATAGGACCTTCGAATGGTATGTTTGAAATTGAAAGTGCTGCAGAAGCGGCAATTATTGCTAAAACGTCTGGTTGAACATCACCATCAACAGAAAGTGGGGTTACAACTATCTGAACATCATTTCTGAATCCGTCTGGGAATAATGGTCTGATTGGTCTATCAATTAATCTTGAGGTTAAAATTGCTTTTTCTGTTGGTCTGCCTTCTCTTTTGAAGAAACCACCAGGTATTTTGCCTGCAGCATACATCTTTTCATCATAATCTACAGTAAGTGGGAAAAAGTCTATACCGGCTCTTGGGATCTCTGTGCCTGTGGCTGTTGCCAAAAGAACAGTATCGCCAATTTTGAGCAGTATGGATCCGGATGCTTGTTTTGCTAAAAGACCAGTTTCGATAGTTAGTTTTTTGCCAGCGAGGTCAATTGATGCTTGATGGATCATTTAATACCTAAGCTTGCTGCTAATGTTGTATATCTCTTTGGTGCAGTTCTCTTAAGATATGTTTGAAGCTTTCTTCTTTGCCCTACAAGCTTAAGAAGACCATATCTTGTATGATTGTCTTTTTTATGTCCTTTTAGATGTTCCGTTAGCTCTAGAATCCTTCCGGTCAATACAGCTATTTGTACATCAGCCGATCCGCAATCCTTATCATTGATCTTGTGTTTTTCTATCAAACCAGTTTTTATTTCTTTTTTCATATACTTCTATTGTATCATGCCAAAAATTCTTGTGCAATCTGTGTATCAGAGAATATTGCTTTTTTTAAAGCTTCAATTGTTTTGAACTTTTTTTCATTTCTTATGCGTTTAACAACATCAAGACATATCTTTTTCCCAAGCAGGTTCTTTTTTAATCCCAAAATATGAACTTCTATTGTTAGAACCTTATTATTGAATGTGGGGTTCTTGCCGACATTCAAAACTGCTTTATATGTTTTGCCGGCAACTGTAGCATAGCAGGCATATACACCAGCTTTTGGTATTAACTTGTTTTTCTCAACAACAATATTTGCAGTCGGATATCCAAGCCCAACTCCTCTACCAAAACCCTTAACAACTTTCCCGCATATAGGATATGAATGCCCCAAAAGATTTACAGCGTGTGTGAATTGACCCTTTTCTATCAAATGCCTAATCAATGTGCTCTTAACTATCCTGGAGTTCTCGATAATGTCCCTAATTGCCGTTAAAGAAAAGCCATAATGCTCACCAAGTTTTTTTAGCTTTGATATATTGCCTTCCTTATTCTTGCCAAACGTATAGTCCATTCCAACGAATACATTCACAGCGTTCAACTCTCTAACAATAATGTTCTTTACAAAGTTTGAATAATCCATATTCAGTAGTTTTTTGTTGAAAGGTACAACGAGAACATGATCAGCTCCAAGAGAAGCAATAATATCAGCTCTTTCAGGGATCGTTGTAAGTAGTTTGACTGGTTTATCAGGTCTGGCAATTTGCGCAGGATGAGGATCGAATGTAACGATAACAGATTTTATCTTTTTCTTTTTTGCAAATTCTATCGCACTTGATATGACCTTTTTATGTCCAAGATGAACTCCGTCGAATGTGCCAAGTGCAAGTACCGTTGGTTTTCCATTAAGTGCTTTGAAGCTGTTGATCAATTTCATCTTACAAACAATGTCTTAACGAACATTGTGGCATCTTTTATGTATTCTGATGCAGGCCAGAAAAGAAGCTGTGAAATGATAAGCGTTCCGACAATTCTGCCAAGAATAATATAGAACACCATTGTCCTGACATCATCTTCTTTTCTTTTGCCTCTGACTGCCTGATCCGTAATAAAAGCACATGCTGGATCAACCAGAAGAGCAAGTAGTATAGTCGCCATACCGTTAACTATGCCTGAAAGCTGGCTGGCAGTAGTTCTAAATTCAGGAACCTGAGCCCCTGCATATAGAGACGACAGAACGCCTATCGCATATATAGAAACCATGAACAAATTGAGTACCAAAAAATTTTTTGAGAAGTTTTTTACAGACAAGCCTTTGAATGATCCAAAAGTTGGAAGCCTAAAAGCCTTTACTATCTTTTTTAAATTCCTTGGTTTGATAGCAACTAAGAATAATCTTGGAATGGAACCGACTTGCTCAAATGTTAATATTGCTTTTTCAAAAAGAAAAACAAAATATGGCACAAGCAAGGCGCCAACCAGATTGCCAATGAACGCACAAAATATTACAAGTCTGAATTGATTACTCAGAACTGCAGGAGTGTTTGTCATGATCGCTGTATCTACCATTCCACCAAGCAATGGTGCTTGGAACATGTTTGACATTCTGGCTACCAAAAAAGCTGTATTTACAAAAGCAAGAGATGTCGCTATCTGTTTTGTCCTTACACCTGCAAGACGCATAGAAGAAGCCAGAGTTTCAAAGAAATGTATTGTTCCTGTCAGAATACAAACAAATACTAATGCGTTCATTTAACACTCATAACCTTTGCTCTGGAGATTTTAATGGAGTTTATTTCATCTAAATATCTCTTGAGAATCGTTTTTGCAAAAGCTCCAGCAGAAATATTGAGATCGTTCAAAGATATTGTCTTTACAGGTGTATTCTTCGAGGAAATATTAAGGGCTATGTGTATCAATGTGGAAACCCCTGATTTTGTAGCAATGGCAACCGTTAGTTTTTTGTTGCCGAAATATATACCGTTATCTTTTCTGATGAATATTTTTTTTGAAAGCTTAGATAATTCTTCATGGATGACACAAATCAGTAGACGTTTTCTGAGTATAGCTTTTTCAAGGTCATCATCAAAATGCTCGATTATAAAATGAAGCATTTTTTCGCTATAAATAAATTCGTTTTTCTTTTTATCAGCAAGGTCTACCATATGCGAGCTAACTTCACATCCGCCAATAAATGACACAATGCTGTCCCCTACTATATTGAATGATTCGAATGCAAAATGCGAACGCAATTGTGAGCCGTCATAATTTAGAGCCTTAGATATGAATTTGGTTTTCATAAAAATTATTTCTTGCCGGTTGGAATAAGAGGAAGATTCTGTTCCTCATCAGCAAATTTCTCTATTATCAGATCATATTTGCTTGCTTTTTTAAAAGCTCTTTTTAATCTTGAGCAACTTTCACAACCTCCGCACATTTTTCCGGTTTTGCTTGAGTTGTAACATGAATAAATGAGATTGAACGGCACTTTTAGAGTAAACCCGATATTTACTATCCCACTTTTGTTATAACTTTGCATATAGCTGATCAATTTCGGCTTTGACAAAGTTGAAACCCTGAATAATTGATTTGAATAATTAACAAACTGAAGGGAGTTGTCAGGAAAGGTTGCAGCTTCTTCACTATTGAATCCTGCAATTATGAGATCTGCTTTCATTGTTTCTGCAAAAGAAGCAGCAATATTGACAAATACCCCGTTTCGATTTGGAACCCATACAGCCTTTGCGCTCTCCTGAGTTATTTCAAGTTGTCTTTCCATCATTAACTCGTCAATTTTTGGGATCTCCATTTTTTTATTGACAAGAGCGGTTTGAGTTATATCAGACATCCAGTCAAGCTTGATCTGTCTGTATGGAATATTATAATACTTTGCGATTTCTTCTGATGCTTTTGATTCACGAGCTGCGGCTTTTTGTCCATAATCAAAATTAAGAGCAAGAACAACGTCGCTATCTTTTCTTGCCATGGCCAAGGAGACCAGCGAATCTAGACCGCCGGAAACCAGTGCTATGCTTTTCATAATCTTATTATTTTTCCTCTTTCAGCTCCGATTGATACCAAGGATATTGGAACACCAGCATATTCAGATAGTTTGTTTAAATATTTCTGTGCATTGATCGGCAACTCTTCAAATTTCTTGCAATTTGTTGTGTCGCTTTTCCATCCTGGATATTCTTCATATACAGGCTCACATTGTTCAAGTACAGAAAGATTAGCAGGGAATTCGTCAAGCACTTTTCCTCCGTATTTATAACCTACGCAGATCTTAATCATAGGGAGCTCGTCCATAACATCTAATTTTGTTATTGCAAGTTTTGTAAATCCATTTATTCTTGTAGAATATTTCATTTGAACGGCATCATACCATCCGCAACGTCTTGGCCTGCCAGTTGTTGCCCCGTACTCACCACCTTTTTCTCGAAGGAAATCCCCAACTTCAGAAAGTATCTCAGTTACAAAAGGACCGCTGCCAACTCGTGTTACATAGGCTTTTACTATTGCTAGGACATCGTTGATCTTTGTTGGCCCAACACCCAATCCACAACAGGCTCCCCCTGAAGTTGGACTTGATGAAGTTACAAACGGATAGGTCCCATGGTCAACGTCAAGCATTGTTCCCTGAGCTCCCTCTAGCAGAACGTTTTGATTCTTTTCAATTGCTTTTGCGATAATAAGTGATTCATCTTCAATTACATATTTCTTCATCATTCTTCCATAACCAAGATACTCGCTTAATAATTCGTTATAGTCGAGATGGAATTCCGAACCATAGAAATGCTTAAGCATTGACTCTTTTTCTTTCAGGTTCCAGATCAGTTTTTCTTTGAACAGGTCCTCATTGTAAAGATCCCCTATTCTTATGCCACGTCTGTTCATTTTGTCTACATAACATGGACCAATGCCACGAGATGTAGTCCCAATTCTTCCTGCTTCTCTCTTTTTTTCCTGTGCTTGGTCAATTATTTTATGATATGGAAATATTACATGTGCTTTTGCGCTTATTTTTAAATTTGCTGGATCTATACCCTGAGCCATTAATGTTTCAAGCTCTTGGATCAGCTCTGCAGGATCAATTACCGTTCCGCTACCTACTATGCATTTAATATTTGGATAGAATATTCCTGAAGGTATTATATGAAGTTTGAATACTTTTTCTCCTATTACAACGGTATGGCCTGCATTGTTACCACCTTGATATCTTGCAACAATATCCATCTCTTTTGATAATAGATCTGTTATTTTTCCTTTTCCTTCGTCTCCCCACTGTGAACCGGCTACTATTGTTACAGGCATAAAATCTCCTTATATCATTTGCTCAATCAATATTTATTGTATCATAAACGAGTTGAGAGTTTATAAAATTTATAAAGTTCGTAAAGTTCATGAAGTAGAAAGTTCAAAGTAGAAAAGAAACTTTCAAACTTTATGAACTTTATACTTTCTACTTTCTTACAGGCCTGCCGGAGCCATAAGCATCGAAAAGTTATTGGTAATTAGCAGTAAGCCGATTATTATCAGCAACAATCCGCTTAGAAATGTAATAACTCCCATATATTTTGTAATGCGCTTAAAGCTTGATAAGAACGTATTTATCAGAAGCGATGATAACAAGAAAGGTATCGCAAGCCCCATTGAATAGACGAACAGAAGAAAAACGCCTGAACCGATAGTTTCTTTTGTTGCGGCAATAACAAGTATAGAGCCAAGTATCGGGCCAACACACGGTATCCATGCACCGCCAAATGTGCATCCTATCAAAAACGAACCAATGATACCAAAAGGCTTTGTCCTTACAAACATTCGTTTCTCTTGTTCCATAAAAGGCAGTTTAATTACGCCCATTATGACAAGCCCGAAAAATATAACCAGTATTCCGCCGACAGTGCTTAGAACATCTTTGTATGTAGTTATGGATTCTGCCGCAAAGCCTGCCAGCGCACCAAGAGAAATGAACACAAATGTAAAACCGGCAATAAATGCCAGAGAGTTAATTAAAGTGATCATAGTTGTCTCTGTTCTTCTTTGTTTATCAGAAAAGTCTTTCAAAGAAATTCCTGTTATGAAAGAAACATAAGATGGAATGAGAGGCAAAACACAGGGAGACAGAAAAGAAAGTATCCCTGCAAAGAAAGCAGATACTATTGATATATTATCCATTACTTTTTCAACTCATCGTTTATCATTTTTATTGCGTCCTGCGATGCCCAATCCCTGCTACCGATGATTTTCTTTACAATATTGCCTTTTTTATCTATCAAATATGTTGCAGGGATACTGCTGATACCATAAGCTCTTGCTGAGACACTTTCCTTATCACTTAATACTGGAAAAGTGTAACCTCCATCTTTCACAAATTCTTTTAATCTAGACTCTTCAATCTTGTCTACAGAGACTGCCAATAGGACAAAACTTTTATTCTTAACTGTTTTAAAAAGCTTTTCAATCGACGGCATCTCTTCCCTGCATGGAGGACACCATGTTGCAAAGAAATTAAGAAATACTACCTTACCTTTCAGTTTTGAAAGAGTGACAGTTTTACCATTCAGATCTTTTAAAGAAAGATCTGGAGCCGGTTTATCCTGTGCAAAAACGCCGCCTGCGATAAGTACGGTCATCATCATTGTCATTAGTATCTTTTTCATCACATTTCTCCTTATCTGTTCAATAATAAAATGGAATAGTTAAGATATGAGGCGAAGGAAACCCAAAGTAAATATGGTAACAAAAGCAGTGAAGCTGTTTTGCTGATCCTATAAAAAGATATCATGGTAAAAAGTATCATGAGAGCAAGAATGATAATAACAACAAATGCAGCAAAAAGATCTTTTGATCCAAAAAATACTACGGACCAAGTAGTGTTCAATATCAACTGAACTGCAAATAAACCGATCGCGAATCTGACATCAACAGTCTTCCTTTTTTGCCACACCAAAAACAATGCAATTCCCATCAAAAGATAAAGTATTGACCAAACTGGCCCAAATATCCAGTTAGGAGGATTAAAGCTAGGTTTATTGATAGAGGTATACCACACTTTTATCTCGGGATATGTAAAATAGGAACCCACAGATCCTGCAAAGAAACAAATAAATATCGAGAGACCCAAGTCATAGAATTTTTTAAATGCTGTCATCGCGCCCCTACTTTTTCTACTCTATATCTTATCACCGTATAGTAATCCTTCGGATTTCCGGCACCAAACATCCCTGGACCCTTAATATATTCTTCTTCATGCTCACCAATTATCTTATATCCGTTTGTCTTTACAAATTGATGTAGTTTTTTTATAGACACGTCTTCTGTACTATATGTTCCTTTGTGCAATATCTCAACAACAGGTCCATATTTCCATTTGCTCAAATACAATTTTGTTGTTGCATCCAAAGTAGCTGTTTTTTCCGGAAGCTTTGCTTCAAAAGATACAGGGAGAGCATATTTCCCTATCCACAAATCCCTCTTTGTCTCAAGGGGTTTTGGCCATCTTGCTCTTGGAGCCAAGCTAAAGTCTTTATTGTTGTTCTTTAAATTGAAATACGTCCCAAACAAAAGCTTCATGGCATTTTTTGTTTTTGCCGTAGGGTCACCTATGGATTCAACAACAAGCATTTGTTGATCCGGCTTATCCGATATTTGAGGATCTATCAGCTTTTCATACTTGCTAAGATCAGGACCTTTGAACATTACATAGGCAAGCATCAGGAACATTGCAACTACGAACAAGAGTACCCATCTCGTTAACTTCATATGGTATTTCTCCTTTGTAGTATTATACTACAAGGTTAATAGAAATCTACGTTCAAGTTAAAAGTAGAAAGTTCGTAAAGTTATAAAGTTTCTTTTCTATTCTGAACTTTCTAAACTCTCGTGGGTTGCACAACGAATATGCAACTGTTTAATAATAGTGCAGATAATTTTTTATCTGTTTACTCTACAATTCGGATTGGCAAGATAATTGCTAATACAAACTTCAGTGAAGCTCAATCTCATTTATTTGAAGCTCATGGTCAGTACTTGGGGCAGGGTCTTTCGCTAATATATAGGAAAGGAGAATCAAATGGCAGGATACGGAGCATAATTAATTGATAATGCTGGCGTATCTATTACGCCAGCATTTCTCAACTGCAACGAACTACCAATACAACAATGAAAATATTACTAATTAATGCGCCTCTCGAGAAAAAAGAAATATACAAATCCTTTTCACCACCTCTGGGATTGTTATACATTGCAGCAGTACTTGAAAAAAACGGATTTGAAGTTGAAGTCATAGACGGCAATCATGAAAACAATTATATGGAGGTTATTTCCTCTCGTATTATAGAATTCAATCCAGAGTATATCGGAATATCTGCAATGACCCCTACATTCCCAAGTGCAGTAAAGATCGCGGACATTGCAAAAAAGATAAAACCAGAATCAATTGTGGTTATGGGAGGATATCACCCTACCTTTTTTGCCGAACAAATACTTCGCAAGTATCCTTTTGTTGATATCGTTGTCAAAGGAGAGGGAGAATATTCCCTCTTATATATAGTTGAGGGTAAGGAACTTTGCGAGATCCCAGGCATTGTATACAGAAAAAATGGAGAAGTTACAAATAACGGAGAAAGCCCCCAAATAGTAAATCTTGACAATCTCCCCTTCCCTGCACGACATCTGGTAAAGAAATATAAATATGAGTTTGCTGCGAGTTTTGTCTGGTATGATCTTAGAAAATACAGAATGTCAGAGCTGAAGAGGTATACTTCCATATCAACCAGCAGAGGATGTCCATTTAGATGCACTTATTGTGGCAATACGGCAATGATGAGAAACAAGTTCAGAGCAAGAAGTGCAGACAATGTAATAAAAGAAATTGAGTTTTTGGTCAAGGAAGGCAATGACAGGTTTTATTTTGTAGATGATAATTTTACAGCATCTCCAGAAAGAGCAAAAAAGATTTGCCAGGCCATAAAACAGTTGAATGCAAAGATCAAATGGTTCTGCATGGGTAGAGTTGATACTGCATCAGATGAATTATACAAACAAATGGCAGAGTCCGGATGTATCCTGATATATTACGGTGTTGAAAGCGGCTCTCAAAGAATACTAGACTATTACAACAAAAACACCAATACTTTACAAATCAGGAACGCTATAACACTTGCTAAGAAATACGGAATAGATGTGCTTGCTTCAATAATCGTGGGAGCTCCGATAGAAACGGATGATGATGTAAATGAAACAAAGAAAATACTTACAGAACTTGACATAGATTTTGTAGAAGCAAACAAACTAACATTTTTACCCGGAACTCCTTTGTGGAACAATGCCGTTAGCGAAGGAAGAATCAGTGAGAAAGATTGGGAAAGATTCTATTTTGTAAATGAACTATATGAAAATATCAGTTTTTCCAAACTTCGCGGCTGGGGCAAGCAAATTAATAGCGGATTCTATCTGAGACCAAGCTATATTATTAAACAGATTTGGCGCGCTTTTTCAAAGAAATGGAGTTTTAATTCATGAAACTAAAAGGAAGAATTGTAAATCTACGCCCGATGTTGATGGAAGATATCCCCTCGATGCAGAAATGGTTCATGGAAAACCCGCTGTCGATAAAAATGATAGGCAGCCGAATAGGTTCTATTGAAGCGGTCAAGGCATTTTTTGAGAATTCACTGAAGAATCCTTCAGACAGAAGAGATTTTATAATCGAACTGGCAAAAGACAATACAGCTATTGGAGCTATCTCTGTAGAAAAGATCAACTGGATCGACAGAAAAGCAGAAGCCGTTGTGTTTTTAGGAAGCAAGGGATTCCGTAAAAGAGAATATGTATGGGATGCATATATAATATTTTTTGATTACGTATTCAATGAACTTAATCTGCACAGGATTCAATGGAATATGTTCGAATTTAACCTCGGGATAATCGGAACGTTGAATCAATGGGTATCTGAAACAATTCCTGATGAAGACGATGTATTTAAAAAAGAAGGAGTATTGGAAGAGGCATCATACAGCAACGGCAAATATCACAACGTATATGTATATGGAATACTGAAGCACAAATATAACAAATGCAAAGATATCTTCCTAAACAAATTCAAGGAGAGACTAGCTATCAAATAAATTATATAATGAACAAATGAATTCCAATACAATCTTTCTAATAACTACTGCGATCGTTAATTTGTTTATGGCTCTTTTTATCCTCTTAAAAGGCAAAAAGGACAAATCCAGCCACCTGTTTTCATTATTTACTTTGAGCCTTGCATTATGGTGCGGTTCTTTTTATTTATCCCTGGTAACTGACCAATGCTATCTGTTTCTAAAATTTGCTTTTGTTTTTTCGACCATTATGGCAGCAACTTTTCTGCATTTCTCAATGACTTTCCCGGAAAACAAAAGACCCAATATACTTACTTTGCTAATTATATATTTGCCGGTATTAATATTTTTTGTAGGCATAGAAAACATCCTCGAAGCATCCTACAGATTGCCTATGGGATATAAAAACGTTTACGGAATATTATATAAACCATACCTTTTATATGAGCTCATCTTTTTTTGCGGAGGATTTGTCCACTTAATAAGAAAATACTTCAAGTATAAAGGCATCGAGAGACTACAGATAAAGTATATTTTGCTTGGAACAATCGCCAGCTGGGGTTTTATATGTTTTAGCAATATAATTCTCCCTGTCATGGGGAATTCTACCTTTGCATCAGTTGGACCTATTGCAACAATAGTTTTTGTATCATTCACTACTTATGCAATTTTAAAACATCGCCTTATGGACATAGAGATAATCATCAAGAAAAGTATCGTCTATTCGATCCTCGTTGGTATCATTTCGTGTATATATATTTTACTGGCAACATTGTTTGGAGAGCTAATTCAAAACCTGACAGACAGCATCTTTTTTAGAAGAAAAAATGATTACAAAAGATCTCTAAATCAGCTCAGCAGAGAATTGTCTTCAATCATTGACTTAAAACAGCTCCAGAAAATGATCGTTCTTGGAATTTCAAAAACTATTCGAATTAACTCGTCTTCAATACTGTTGATATCAGATAAAGATCATTGGTGCGGATATAAGAACGAATATATTACAAACTACTTCCAGATATCCGACATTAAAATGACTCTAAATAAAAAGCTGGTGGACGAACTGATTAAAAACAATGACTTGTTGTTTAAAAACGAGATAGATGATGAAGAAATTAAAGAAGCCATGAAAAGCATCGGAGCTACGATCTGCATACCGCTGATCGGTAAAAAAGGGCTGTTTGGAATATTAAATCTGGATAAAAAACTCTCTGAGGCCACTTTTAGTACCGAGGATTTTGAATTGTTATCAACGATTGCCAGTCATGCTGCTACAGCAATTGAAAATGCAATGCTTATCGAAAAAGAAAAGGAAATGATCAAGAAAATTGAATTGTCGGAGAGATTGGCCCTGTTTGGAAAATTTGCCAGCGGACTTGTACATGAAATAAGAAACCCTCTTGTATCAATAAAAGCTTTTTTTCAGGTGTTTAACGACAGCGATGAAAGTGATGAAGACAAACAGGAATTATCGGGCTATGCTTTTCAAGAGATCGTTAGAGTGGAAGGACTGCTGGAGAATCTTCTTAGATTCGCAAATCCACCAAAACCGGATCTTGTAAAAACTGATGTGAGCAAATTGCTAGATGAAATAATATATCAATTAAACCCGGAAATGAATCTGAGAAGAATTACTTGTTCTCGAAACAATACAGATCATATTGTTACAAATATCATGGCAGACAGCAAACAGATAAAACAAGTGTTCTTGAATGTTTTTCTAAATTCAATACAGTCCGTACCTGAAAACAATGGAATCATTACCGTTAAGATAACTCCCTGTGTTAGCACAAAATCCCTTACCATAACGATACATGATAATGGATATGGAATTCCGCAGGAGAACCTAGGACGGATATTTGAACCTTTCTATTCAACAAAGTCGGACGGAACGGGACTTGGACTTGCTGTTTCATTCAATATTGTTAAAGATCATGGAGGAGAAATAAAAGCCTATAGCGAAGCAGGAAAAGGAACTACCATCAGCATCAGATTACCTATTGATCCTCCTCTTTCTGAAGATTTAGTTGTTTAACCTTAGCAAGAAGAGTATTACGATGAATTCCGAGAATTTTTGCCGCCTGGATCTGATTACCATTAGTTTTTCGTAATGCTTTTTTTATAAATCTTTGTTCCATTTGTTCAATAGCTTCTTTTAAATTAATCTCATTTGAAGCCTGTGTGTTTGGAACAGTTTCCCTGTTGACAAGTATCTCAAGAGGAAGATCTTCAGGAGCTATTTCATCATCGTCATTAATTGTAACAAGCCTTTCTATCAGATTCTTCAACTCTCTTATGTTTCCCGGCCAGTTATAATCAACAAGCATACTTAATGCCTTAACCGACAGACTTGACTTTTTATTAAGTTTTTTGCAATAATTCCTGAAGAAATAGTCCGCCAACAATGGAATATCTTCTTTTCTTTCTCTTAATGGTGGGATGTTTATCGGAAAAACATTAAGACGATAATAAAGATCTTCCCTGAATTTATTTTCACCAATAGCCTTTTTCATATTTACATTCGTGGCTGCAAGTATTCGCACATCAACGGGAATTGATACAGAACCACCGAGTCGCTCTATATCTTTTAACCCATCTTTATTATCCTGTAATACCCTGAGGAGTTTCGCCTGCAGATGCAGAGACATAGAACCTATCTCATCAAGAAATATTGTCCCTCCATTTGCCAGCTCAAATTTCCCCTCTTTTCTTTCCATTGCTCCGGTAAAAGAACCTCTTTCATATCCAAAAAGCTCGGACTCAAGGAGATTATCAGGAATAGCAGCACAATTCAGAACAACAAAAGGTTTTCCGGCTCTGGCACTTCTGTCATTGATAGCTCTGGTAATAAGCTCTTTGCCTGTTCCACTTTCACCGGTGATCAAAACCGGACAATCGGTTTTTGCTGCTGCATTAATTAGCTTGTTCAATTCCTGAACCGCTTTACTCTGCCCTATTATATTTGAATTGTCCTTAATAACCTCGGATTTTAAAAACTTATTCTCTCTGATCAAAGCTCTTTTTTCAAGAGCTTTATCGACTAAAGCTCTAAGTTCTTCAACATTTATTGGTTTTGTTATATAGTCATAGGCTCCAAGCTTCATGGCTTTTACGGCTAATGAGGTTTCTTTTACTGCCGTAATAATTATCACCATTGTATTTTCATCCATATCTTTTATCTGCTTTAATAAAGTTAAGCCATCTGTATCAGGAAGTTTTAGATCCAAAAGAACCAGATCAATACTTTGGTTTTTTATAATGCCTATACCCTCATCACCTCTGGCTGCGGTTATTGTATTATAGTTTTTCCGTAGAATGGTACTTAATGATTTCCGAACAAAGAATTCATCATCAACAATGAGAACCGAAGGTTTTATCAGTTGCATAATATATGTGCATAATAGCATTGCTATTGGGCTATTTCAATGGGAAAATGTCCACTTTTGTGATCTTTACGCACAAGGACAAGTGGCATGAATATTGCTATAGACCCTGTATGAGTTCATATAATCAGGGTCCAACTTTTAGGCCCATCTCTAATATACCGGTTTCCCTCAGAACTTCTGTTATTGCAGTGGATAACAATGGAATAATAAAAGATTCTTTTGAAGAATCCAGAAAAATCATTGGTATTTTTGACACAACCGGAAGATCTATTCATTCTATTGCAACGGCAAACAGCTTAATTGAAATCCCAAAGGATTTTTTACTGCAAAACAATACATTATCCCTATATTGTGACAACACAAGCAATCTTCAAGTTATTTCTGAGCTGCAGGAAGATGCTAAAAAAACCAGAGAATCAATTTTCCATATCGTAAGCGATCAGATAAAAAACCTGATAAACCCGGTAAAAGGATTTAACAACCTTACGATTGAAAACATTAAAGAAGCACATTCTATCCTAAAAGAACTACTCATTCCTGACGAATACCGATCACTAACAATTGAATTAAACGAGGCTCTAAATGGTATTAAACATCAAGCAGAAAGACTTCAAGAAGAATCAGTCGGCAAAGAAACAGTCAATGACCTTATGGATAAAATATTGGAGTTTGAAAAAAAGTTTAAGCGATCCCAGGTAATATGCAATTATGAACTGGCAAAACACGTATTGGAGCTGCATGACGAAAGCATTGAGAACCTAGATATCGTAGATAAAAGAAATCAACTACTGCTAAAAACTATCGACATAATGCTGGAATACACTCAGATTCCGGCAACAAAACACAACCTTAAAAACAACCCTATAGACTTGAATATGGAAATGAACCTTTTGGTCGACAATCACAGAGCGAAAGCATTAGAAAAAGGACTGGAATTTGACCTGAATATTTCTGATGATATTCCACAGCAAATATACGGCAACAAATTATGCCTGGAATCATCTTTAAACCATATCATAGACAATGCAATCAAATTCTCTAATTCAGGGAAGGTAAGATTAAATATTTTGAACGAAAGATACGATGAAAAAGAAGTCCTATTAAGGTTCTCAGTCTCTGACGATGGGATAGGACTTTCAAGGGACGATATTGAAAATATATTTTCTCCGTTCTTCCAGTCAGGATCTCTGATAAATCGCGTATACGACGGGCTGGGACTGGGCCTTAGTATATCAAAAAAATGTGTAGAATTATTGGGATACAAAATCGAGGTAGAAAGCATTCTTGGAAAAGGGAGCACCTTTTCATTTTTAATGCCATTTTACAGAATCCATTAAAATAATTTGATGTAAAAAAAGGGCCCCCGATGGGCCCCACTTTATAAACTTTACGAACTTTACAAACTTTATACTATCTTCTCTTAGACCTACTTCCAAATCCCCTATTCCCGCCACCGAATCTGCTTCGTGGGCTTGAATAGCTTTTTGAACCTGAGAAATAGAACTTTTCTGAAGGAACTTCTGGATGTGATGCCAAAGGTATCGTTGTTCTTATCATTCTTTCTATAT
>CAZWKB010000025.1:24966-25898 GCA_964633925.1 uncultured bacterium | reverse complement strand
AGCCAAGATCAAACTCTCATAATAAAAGTTTAATTTGCTCTAATTAATAAATATCCAAATTCAATTGAATTTCAAGGGAAATAATTCGTATTGCGCCAAATAACTAATAAAAGCAATAAAGCTCTTACTAATTAACCTGTTTAGTTTTCAAGGTACTTATTCGTATTGAAGAATAACGTGGAAGGGGTCAACATGGAAAGCCAGACTATAAGAAGCCGGATCCTCCTTTCCCTACACGCATAATCCATTTTATACGGTATCTGCCCCCGTGTCAATATCCCATATCGTTTTTTTACAAAACTTTTGATTGAAATTATGACCTCGATCCTCCGATATACTTATGGTATGGATATAAGAAAAATTGCACTAATAATGATGTTCCCGATTAGCTTCGGACACTCATCAAATATCGACAAAGCAACAGAAGAATCTGTTAATGTAGTATCGAAGACCACACAATCGACAAATGAGTTTGTTGCAGGAACAGATGATGTAGTGATCAAAATGTTATTTCAAAAAGAAAAAAAAGCTCTCGAAACAAGACTTAAAGAAGGACGAATGAAAAAAGAGTCACTATTTTATATGGTGAAGTATAACGTTCAGAAAATAATGGGAAATATTAAGTAGCGATAACATCAGAAATTAAGCTATAGGTCTTAACAATGATTTCTTCCATATCACTTTGGCTGACACATAAAGGCAAGTATAAATAAATGGTATTGCCTAACGGCCTCAAAACCAAATTACTCTTCAACCCTTCTTTATATATCTCATACCCTACTCTATCGATTTGACTCACAATGTCAAAAGCAAAGACAGTTCCAAGTGATCTGACGTTTGCCACGTTTTTAAGACTGCAAAACATTTTAGTAGCAGCTTTCAATAGTTTATTAATTCTCTGAACATTTCTTAGAGATGATTCTCTTTTAAAA
>CAZWKB010000025.1:23630-24956 GCA_964633925.1 uncultured bacterium | reverse complement strand
GCCGTAAACGTGTGCCCATGATAAAAAGTTTTATGTTTTGAATAGTCTCCATAAAATGCTTTGTATATCTTTTCCGTTGTCAAAGTTGCACCAAGAGCCATTACTCCATTTGTGAGTGCCTTTGAAAGACAAATAAAATCAGGTTTAATATTTGCATGTTCAAACGCAAACATTTTTCCCGTTCTTCCAAAACCTACAGCTACTTCATCCGCAATAAAGTGGACACTGTATTTTTCACAAAGATCAAATGCTTTTTTTAAATATTCTTTTGGATAAATGATCATTCCTGCAGCAGCCATTACCATGGGCTCAATTACAAAACCGGCGATTTGTTTATGCTTTTCTTTGAGAAGTTTCTCAAGAGATTTGATGCAGTCAATTTTACAAGTCTTGCGAATTTTATTCATCGGACATTTATTACAATTCGGAGAAGCAACTTTATATGATTTAAAAAACATCGGAGAAAAAACTTTGTTATAAAGATCAATTCCGCCAAGACTCATTGTTCCGGAAGTATCTCCGTGATATGCCGCGTCAAGAGAAACAAATTTAGTTTTACCTTTTACTCCAATATTGCTCCAATATTGCATAGACATTTTTAATGCCGTTTCAACTGCTGTTGAACCGTTATCAGAATAAAAAACTCGTGAAATATTATTAGGAGAAATTGAAACTAATTTCTCCGACAACTCAATTGCTTTGTCATGTGTAAATCCAGCAAACATTACATGGTCTATCTTTTTTAATTGATCATTAATCGCCTTTATTATTTTTGGGTGCCTGTGCCCATGAATATTGCACCACCAGCTTGAAATTGTATCGTAATACCAATTGCCTTTATTATCGTACAGCTTTATCCCCTGCGCCCTTACTATATGTATAGGAGGAAATGTTTCATGATCCTTCATTTGTGTATAAGGATGCCAGTTATAGAGGAGATCTTTATTTATCACTTCGCTTCTCCCCAACTTCCGCCGATGCCGACATCAACTTTGACTGGGACTGACAGAGGAATTGCGTTAGTCATGCAGTCAATAACGATTTGTTTAAGTAAATCAACTTCATCTTTTGGACATTCAAAATCGAGTTCATCATGGACCTGAAGAATCATTTTAGATTTAAGTCCCCTGCTTAACATCTCCTGATGTATCTTTATCATTGCTACTTTTATCATATCTGCAGCAGATCCCTGAACCGATGTGTTTATTGCTATTCTCTCTTCACCCATTCTGGCATTCATGTTATGACTGTTTATATCATGCAAATATCTTTTCCTGCCAAGAATTGTCTCAACATAACCGTTCTTTTTTGCGAATTCTATTGTCT
>CAZWKB010000025.1:22066-23620 GCA_964633925.1 uncultured bacterium | reverse complement strand
TGCAAAATATTTTGTTATGCTCTCATCTGCTTCTGTTTTTTTAATATTTAAAGATTTTGACAGACCATAAGCGCTCATCCCGTAAATAATTCCAAAGTTAATCGTTTTTGCAAAGTTGCGCATATCTTTAGTTACCTGTTCAAACGGAACTGCAAATATCTCGCTGGCAGTTGAAGCATGAATATCTCGGTCATTAACAAAATCATTTATCAATTCTTTGTCTCCGCTTAGATGAGCCAAAACCCTAAGCTCGATTTGAGAATAATCAGCTGATAGAAATAACCAGTCTGGCTTTTCAGGGATAAATGAATCTCTTATTTGTTTTCCAATATCGGATTTTATCGGAATATTCTGAAGATTTGGATTGCTGCTTGAAAGACGGCCCGTTGCCGTGACTATTTGATTAAAAGATGCATGAATCCTGTGAGTTTTTTCATTGACTAGTTTTGGAAGAACATCTATATAGGTAGACTGAAGTTTGTTTAATTGTCTATATCCTAATAGTTTTTGAGCGATCTCATAATTAACTGCTAAACTTTCCAATACTTCAGCGTCCGTTGATGGTCCGGTCTTTGTTCTTTTTGTAATCGGCAGACTGAGTTTTTGAAATAATATTGAAGCCAGTTGCTTTGGAGAATTCAGATTAAACTCTTCGCCGGCAATAATGTGAATATCTTTTTCCAGCTTTGACAGAGTTATCTTTACTTCTTTTGACAGCTCATTAAGCTTGCCTGAATTTATTGAAACACCGTTTCTTTCTATATCAACCAAAACTTCTACCAAAGGCAATTCCGTTTCATAAAATACTTTTGACATGCCCGATTCTTCGATCTCTTTGGACAGAACGTCTTTCAATTTAAATGTAATATCAGCATCGGCACACGCATAATCAGCAAACGCCCCTACATCATTTTTTGCAACCATATCTTCGTAAGAAATCATCTCTCTTCCAAAATATTTTAATCCTAGATATTTCAGACCGAATTTACCGGCTGTCGGGTCTAATATATACGCCGCCAGCATAGAATCAAAACCAACACCTTTAACATCTATCCCGTTTGTATGCATTACCTGAATATCATATTTTATATTGTGGCCATATTTTTTTATGGCGGGGTTGGCGAACAATTCGCGTAGGGACGTTGCATGCAACGTCCCTACTACGGATGCATACGGTAAATAATAGGCAGAATCGGTTTCGAACGAAAATGATATGCCAATCAACTGCGCGGACATCGTATCTAAAGATGTTGTTTCCGTATCAAATGCGAAAGATCCTTTTGCCGTGATTTTGTTTATTAGATCAATCAGAT
The DNA here is from genome assembly GCA_964633925.1 of uncultured bacterium. Classification (GTDB taxonomy): domain Bacteria; phylum Margulisbacteria; class WOR-1; order JAKLHX01; family JAKLHX01; genus CAZWKB01. Next base: position 22,307 of record CAZWKB010000025.1, on the reverse strand, counting down.
CTTCATCATTTGAAATAATTTTATAGTCTCTCTTAACAACATCGACTGTTTTTTTATCTGTATGTTCCTGATTAAAAAGAGATAATTCCGTTGTTGCCGAATATTTTCTAATTAAACTTTTGAATTCGTATTTTTCAAATAAAGGAATAACGTTTTGCCAAACAACTTCGCCCCTTTTTGCTTTATTCATATCAAGAACAAGCGGTACGTTTAGCTCTAATGCAGCGAGTTTTTTCGATAG
>CAZWKB010000025.1:18831-22056 GCA_964633925.1 uncultured bacterium | reverse complement strand
TCGATAGTTTTGCAATATCTATATTGTTCTTTATTTTCTCTTTCAGCTTGCCTTCGATATTATCAACATTTGCAAATATTGTCTCGAGATCTCCATATTTCTCCAGAAGTGAAGCTGCCGTTTTACTTCCGACACCCGGAATACCGGGAATATTATCAGAACTATCACCTGCCAATGCTTTGTAATCCACGATCTGATTTGGATGAACTCCCATTTTTTCAAAAACTTTTTGAGGTGAATATAAAGATGTTTCTGATATCCCTTTTGTTGCAGTTAATACGTGAATATTTGCCGATACCAATTGAAAAGCATCTTTATCTCCCGTGACAATAGTGACATCAAAACCTTCTGCCTGAGCTTGCATTGCAAAAGTACCAAGTATATCATCCGCCTCATAGCCATCTATCTCATAAACAGGGATAGAAAAAGCTCTTAGAAGATCTTTAATATGTGGAAATTGCTCTCTAAGAGTATCAGGGGCTTTCTGGCGGGTTGCTTTATATGCATCGTATTGAATATGCCTGAATGTTGGGGCCGGTCTATCAAATGCAACAGCAATATAGTCTGGTCTATCATCAAGGAGCTTTAAAAGCATGCTGGTGAAACCGTATATTGCGTTGGTCGTGATGCCGGTCAGAGTCTTCATAGTATCTGGAAGCGCATAAAAAGCCCTATATACGAGACTATTACCGTCAACTATATAGAGCTTTTGTAGGTTATTCGCCAATTTGGAATCTGACAAATTTTTTGACAACAATGTTTTCGCCGAATTTTACAATTGCTTCTTTTATCAGATCAATGATCTTCTTGGAAGGATCTTTAATGAATGGTTGTTCAAGCAAACAAACTTCTGCATAAAACTTCTCAAGTCTTCCTTCAACCATCTTTTCAATTATCTTTTCAGGTTTGCCTTCAGCAAGTGCCTGCGCTCTTAAAATATCTTTTTCTTTGTCCATATGAGTTACATCAACTTCTTCTTTTGTGACATACATTGGTCTTGCTGCTGCAACCTGCATTGCCAATTCTTTTGCAAACACTTTAAAATCAGGATTTTTTGCAACAAAATCGGTTTCGCAATTTACTTCGATAAGAACACCAAGCTTTGAATTCAGATGTATATAAGATTCTACCGTCCCTTCAGAAGCAACACGAGAAGCTTTCTTTTCTGCTCCTGCAAGCCCCTTTTTACGAAGGTATTCAACAGCTTTTTCCATATCTCCGCCATTTTCTACCAAAGCCTTTTTGCAGTCCATCATTCCGCAAGCAGTTTTTTCTCTAAGTTCTTTTACTGATTCAGATGTTATCTCAGTCATTATTTTACAGGACCTTTCTTTACTTCTTCAGGATCTTCTTCAAGAAAATCCTCTATAGCTACGAGCTCATTGAGTTGTTCTTCTTTCTCAAGCTCTACTGCCGCAACAATTTCGTCTGGCATTTCTTCTAGTGTAAATTCTATTCCTTCTTGTGAAGTTGTTGCTTGTCTGCCATCAAGAACGGCATCGGCAACTATGGAACAGATTAATTTAACAGCTCTTATCGCATCATCATTTGCAGGGATCACATAGTCAACTTCGTCAGGATCACAGTTCGTATCAACAACTCCAACGATAGGAATTCCAAGCTTTCTTGCTTCTTTTACAGCGATCTCTTCCTTTTTTGTATCAACGATGAAAAGTGCCGATGGAAGAGAAACCATATCCCTTATTCCGCCAAGCTCCTTGTCAAGTTTACCCTTTTCCTTAAGAAGTTGTGCAACCTCTTTTTTTGGTAACTGCTCAAAAGTTCCTGATGTTTCCATTTTTTCGATGTCTTTTAATCTTGAAATATTTTTTCTTAGTGTTTTAAAGTTTGTTAATGTTCCGCCAAGCCATCTGTTGCTAACAAAAAACATTCCGCATCTTTTTGCTTCTGTTTCAATTGCTTCCTGCGCCTGTTTCTTTGTTCCGACAAAAAGTATTGTGCCATTTGCATGAACAACGTCCTTGATGAATTGGAATGCTTTCTCAACAAGCGGTATAGATTTGTGAAGATCAATAACATGTATATCATTCCTTGAAGAATAGATATACTGTTTCATTTTCGGATTCCAAAATTTTCTCTGATGCCCAAAGTGAACCCCAGCCTCAAGCAATTGTCTCATAGTTATTACTGCCAATTTGATACCTCCATTTTTTAAAATTATAACATATTTTCGAGATATTTGCGGGCACTATCGGCCGCAATTGCACCATCGCTTACCGCCGTAACTATCTGCCTTAGCCCTTTTTTACATACATCCCCTGCGGCAAACACTCCAGAAACAGATGTTTTCATCTTCTCATCTACAACAATCTCACCAAATTCATCGAGAGAGATCAGATCTTTAACTACTGCCGTGTTTGGTTGCTCCCCAATATAAATAAAAACACCATCAACCGGGAGTGTACTGAGTTTACCGTTCTTAACATTTTTTACTTCTACACTTTCAACCTTTTCTACTCCATTTATCTTTTCAACAACGCTATTCCAAATGACCTCAACCTTATGATCAGAAACAGCACGGTCAGATAATATTTTTTCCGACCTGAAAGAATCTCTTCGATGAACTATATACACTTTTGCAGCAAATCTGGTAAGGAATAAGGCTTCTGATACGGCGGAATTTCCACCACCAACAACAACAATGTTCTTTTCTTTATAGAATGCTCCGTCACATGTTGCACAATAAGAAACCCCTCTCCCACGAAGTTCTACTTCTCCAGGAGCTCCAAGTTTTTTTGGCTCAGTTCCGGTCGCAATTACCAAAACAGGCGCAAAAAAAGATTTATCGTACAGATCAACTTTTTTTAATTTGCCCTCATCAGAGATCTTAACAACATCGCCCCAAACAATTTCCACATCAAATTTTTTTGCCTGGTCTTCCATTCTTCCTGCCAGCTCAACACCGGAAATCCCTGAAGGAAAACCCGGGTAATTGTCAACGGCAGAACACAAAGAGACCTGCCCACCCAAAAGAGCCCTTTCTATTAATAGGGTTTTCAATCCTGACCTGCCACAGTAAACACCACAAGTAAGTCCTGCAGGACCGCCTCCAATGATTATCACATCAAAAGAGCTGCCTTTTTCTTTCAACAAAGATTCTAGCTGCGGAACCGTGTTTATACTGGTTGTCACTATTGACCCTCCTTCACGATAACTTTTGCCCTGCCTTGCAGATAAATTTTATTATTCTTCATATCTATCATC
>CAZWKB010000025.1:10281-18821 GCA_964633925.1 uncultured bacterium | reverse complement strand
CCATTTAAGCGACTTCCGGATTTTTGCCCGTTTGCCATTCCAGAAAGAACAATCATCGCTTTTTTTAGATCGTAAAATGCGTTTAAGGCATTTGCATTAATATCCTTAAATTTTAGCACAACAGGAATAAAAGAAGTCCCTTGTGCTTCAAGAGTTTTATTGTCGCTATAATAGGTCGATTCTCTACAACGCATCTCAAGTCCATTGCCTCTAAGAATAACATTGCCAGACAATTTAATAGAATTTGCTTTGCCATCAATGAACATATTGTTTGACTCTATTTTGAAAACTTTTTTTTCGATAATAATTTTTGTTAAAGGGCGGCCTGTCAAAGAGATCTTTTCCATAGCAGTATCAGCACTAAAGCCTATAGCCTCTATGGTAATATCAATTCTTTCAAAGATCACCTTCTTATCAGTACTGATCCTTTTGCTGTCCATGGTCCAATCAAGAATCTCCGTCTTGAATGAATTATCCTTATCCGATGACAAAGGATCATAAATCTTTATCTTTTTCGACTTCATATTCCAAACAACTCGAGGAGAAACGAACAGGATGGTAGGCTTACCTTTGCTATAAAACTGCCCCTGTACATTTGCTAAATAGGCTATTGATTGGTCTTGATTAAACTCCGATGTAGCAGATTTTATTTCCCAATATTTAACTCCGTTAACGACCTCAGAAAAAGTAACCCCTTTTAGCAAAAGATCTGACTTTTGTTTTTGCATCTCAAGCTCATGCTTTATCTTGATATTAACGTCGTCTTTTGGAATAAATATGGCCCAATAAAAGATCCAAACAATGAATATAAAAAAAGCCGAAAAGAAAATATTCTTCCCCATTCTAAAAACCCATTGCCCGTAACCTTAGAGCTTCTGATGTCTCAAGGACTGCACCAAAATTATTGCCTGTTTTGGAATAAGCCTGGGCTAATCCCAGATGAAAGGCAGCTACATTTGAATCGATATATATGGATTTTTTCATTTGATACAATGCATCTGACCAAAAATAATCTTCTACTGAAATAATCGCCATATAACCCCATGCCCAAGGATTTTTTGGTGCTACAACAGTAACATTTTTCAGTTCATCCTTTGCATATTTTTTATAACCACCAAAATAATAGGAAAAAGCCAAACGAAATCTTAACTTATAATCATCAGGATTTTTTTGAACTGCCGGGTAATACCTCATGATCAATACTTTTGAATATCCTTTTACATCTCCGCAAAGATCAGCTGTTTTTTTCAAAGCTGAAAGCCCGGATTCTATTTTGTTTGTATAAGCATAAGTAATTGCCATATCGAAATATGCATCAGGAGATTTGGGTGATGATTTTACAGCACCTTCTTTTTCCATTATCTCCTTTTTTAATTCCGGAGTATTTTTCCATGCAAAAGATGTTCCAAGTAAAACAGACAATACTAATGTTACGCACAACAGTGCTTTCTTTACCATATTGTACTATTATATATGCTATGGGAAATAAGGACAAGGACGATAACAAGGATATAAAAAAGGCCGTCTCTATACTAAAAAAAGGAGGTCTTGTTATTATCCCAACCGAAACTGTATATGGGATGATCGCTGATCCTTTCAATAAAAAAGCCATAAAAAAGATCTACGATATAAAATTAAGAGATGAAAAAAAGCCTCTTCAAATATTAATATCCAGTATAGGTGACGTAAAAAGATTTGCGTCAAAAGCTCCTAAAAAAGCAATTGAAATGGCAAAAGAAATATGGCCTGGGCCCCTTACTCTGGTTTTAAAAAAGAAAAAATCAGTTCCAGATACAGTCACCGCCGGATTTAAAACTATAGGACTTAGAATGCCTGATCATGAAATTGCCTTGGCTATTATAAGGGAATTTGGCTACCCAATCGCCGCAACTTCCGCAAACATTTCAGGCAAACCTCCTGCCATCACTGCTGGTCAAGCTAAAAAGTATTTTCCAAAAGGAGTTGATTTGTTTATTGATGGAGGGAAATGCAAGATCGGGAAAGCATCGGTAGTTGTAGATGCGAGTGGAAGAAGATTGAACGTGATTAGAAAGTAAAACAGTTCATAAAGTTATAAAGTTCGAAAGCTCAAAATAGAAAAGAAACTTTATGAACTTTCAAAACTTTACAAACTTTCTACTATATTATCTTCTCTGTTGATCCTAGAACGCCAGGCTAACCTCATACCACTGGGACTCAACGACTTTTCCTGCAGTTGGATCATAAGCCTTCTTATAGTTAACGATCATTAGCATATTTGAATTGACTTTGTATCCAACTTTACCAGTTAGAATCGCTCCTTCTTCCACGTTAAGGCTTCTGGCATCAATAAAGTTTGGCTGATAAATGCTTGCCGATGCATAGTAATCATCTGTCAGATCAGCACTTGCCTCTGCCTTGAGAGTAGAATTGCTCCCAACATAGCTTTCATATATTGCCCATGCACGAGATCTTCCTAGAACATCTGCAGTAAATTTGATCTGATATCCATCTTTTGTTGCTGACATTGCTTCATATGAAACAAGGTTAATTGGAGATGTCTCATAGTTTTCATTAAAATATCCTGGAACAAAGTTTTTATCTGCAAATATTTTCGCAGCACTAAATGAAGCCTTTGCAATTCCTAGATCATATCCCATGTTCACCCCGCCTGAAAAACCTCCGCCATAATTGAGCAATCTTGCATATTCCGCATAAACATAAGCACCTTCAAATACAGGGATCTTTGCATCAACAGACCAACCAGACATAGCAGGATATAAAGTTTTTGAACTATCAGGATTTGTAAAATTGACTCCATCAACATCCGTAACATAACTTCCCCCGATTATTAAGTTTGGAGTTATCTGGTCAGTAATCCTTACTGCATACAAGCTTGACCAAGAACCCAAAACAAAAAGTTCATAAGTGTCATATCTGTAATAGCCTTTTACCCCAACCTGTTTATTTGTTGGAAAAACGCCACCTTTTGACAATGTTGAATAACTGCTCATTAGCAAACCGCTGGCAAGAGTAACATTATTAAGAATTCCATATCTGACGCCCCAAACTGAAGTATTGTATTCCGCATATCTTAAAACTACAGGTTCAATACCCTCTGTATTTCCGCCCTTCAAAGGAATATTGATATCAACCCCTACTCCAAGATCTCCAAGTTTAAAATCTGGAGTCCATCTTGCCACGGCAACCTCAGTTGATCCGGACTTTACATATCCAACCCCAATACCATTTGCAAACTTTGCTGCAAGACTGGATGTCGGCCCCATGCCAGTAAAATTTATCGAACTTGATTCAGCAAATGAAATCCCCGAAATCAAAATTATCATCATGAATACTTTTTTTAGCATTTATATATACTCCTTAACAGAGAATTATATATGTGGAAGAGAAGATTGTCAAAAAAATGAACGGGGTGCCTAGTACACCCCGTTAAATTAAAATATGATCCCGTATCCGATCTTAAGATCCATACCTTTCAACGCAGACTGATCATTAGAGTATTTAAGTCCTGCATAACCGACCTCAACATTTATAACTCCTAATTCAGGAACGTTATAGTTTGAGCCGATAAACGCTTCTACTCCCCAGACACCCGTCCTGTTATTGTTAACTTTCACTGGAATCAGATAAGCACTTCCTACATACCATGTAAGAGGAATACCAAAATCCGGTAAATATGGAGTTATATAATAAACACCTCCAACCTTAGCAAAAACAGCTTTCATGTCGTCGTTTCCAGTAGGATTAGTTCCAGAAACATAATTCGCTCCTACTCTTAACTTGAGTCCTTGGGCTGGGAATCCAGACAAATCATAATCAAGATTGCCTGAAAATCCTGTCAACCCAGAGTCAATCCCTCCATTTACATATAAAGCAACGCCTCTGCCAACTTCTTTTGTTGACTTAACCGTCACGATTACAGGATCAGGAGTTGGCCCTGGGACAACGATTACAACTGGCTCTGGAATCATGGCAACAGGTTTAGGCTCCATTGAAGCTTTTAACTTGTTCCAGCGAGCCAAAGTTGAATTTTTTTCAGCATGCAGCAAATTAACTTTTGCAGACTGTCCGGCATTTTTAGCCTTTGCTAGCTTCGCATCAAGCACAAACAAATATTCTCTAACAGCCTCTTTTTCTTCAGCCATGGTACGACCAAAAGAAACGCTAACGATCCCAGCTACAAAAGCAACTGCAACTAAACAAACAATAATCTTCTTCATTCTAAATCACCCCCTTTTTATATTAATTTTTACTATTTACGACCATGCCCGCCATTGTTTTGATACAACTTATTCCATTGTCCAAAATTGACCGACTTGTTTTTTTTGTATGTCTCACGATAATTTTTCGGCACCCTAAACAAATATCCTGGAACATATCTGTTTTGCACAAGCCCCCACTGACCGTTATAGTCACGAGTTCTATACCATTGATTCCCTCTTGGGGCCCACCAATATCCTCGGTAAAAGAAAACATCATAACTAGAACCTGGAACATAATAAATACCTGACGGCATCAACACGATTTCAGGAGGAGCTGAAACAACAACGGGAGGAGGTCCTAAGTTAATGTTGACACTGATTCCCGCCAGTGACATATCCGCAAACAAAAAAAATAAACACACAACAAATGTAATTAATACAAGGAAAATAGGAATCTGTTTTTTCATGTTCATTCTCCTCTCTTTATAACGGCTTGCCCTTAATTACACGGATCAACACCATAACAACAGCTATGACCAGTAAAATATGGATCAACCCCCCTATCGTTGTTGCCGTTACCAGCCCCAAAACCCAAAAGAATAGCAGTATAACTGCAATAGTCTCTAACATGTTCGTTCTCCTTTCATCATATTTTAATTTCCTTAATCCTCGTTTGACTACCAATGAACAAAACTATTAGGGATCCAAATATTGCCAACATAAGTGAGTATAGATTAAATCCCGTAACTCCAACTCCAAATAAGAGCTGTCCCAAGTAGCCTCCAACTACGGCCCCAACTATACCCAAAATGCTAGCCCCGACAAAACCACCCCTCATCCCTGGAGCAATATAATTTGCAATGCTTCCTGCTAGCAGACCAAAAACTATCCAGTAAAAAATAATTGCTACTGGCTGGCTAACAGCCGCTGAAGCTACGGGGGCGACAGGAGGAACTGGTTCTATAGGAGGGCTTTGTCTAAATACTACAACTGCAGTGACAGGCTTATCAGGAGTTAGAGATAAAATTGCCTCTTTTTTATCATGAAGCAAATTTACTTTTGCAAACTGATTTGCCTTTTTGGCCATTTCTAGCTTTGCATCAAGGATCTTCAAATAATCTCTGGTTGCCTGCCTCTCTTCCGCTACAGTCTTACTGAACGAATTTACTGTAAATGACAATACTATCGTAATGATCATTAGGAAAATTATTATAACTCTCATGATTAGAAATACATCCCAACCTGACATTGCAATCGACCCGTTCTGACGGCATCTATTCCAATTTCTAAAAACATCGGAGTTACATCAATAAACTGTTCGAATATTAGTGATAAGTATGGACCTGCCTCAGAGTTTGAACCCATATAGCTCACAACTCCACCACTCATGAACATCGGATATCTATTATTGATATTATTAAGAAACCATTTTCCACCAAAAACAACAATGACTGGGGTATCTGAAGAATTTATTTCTGCCCCCATTCTTAATTTTGCATAATTTGACGGTCCGCTTTCGAACATTAATCCAAGTACAGAACCGTTCCTTAACCCTCCTATTAATGCCGGAACAGAAGCCAGAGCCGCTGTTCCAAACAGCATGATCAGCAAACTGATAACTATTGACATTTGTACGGGCTTACGGCTGTAAGCCCCTGACATAAATATATTTTTCATTCTCGTTATTACTCCTTTATGGACAAGGGCCCGATCATCCTAGTAATGATCGGGCCTGATCCGTTTATACTACGGGGCTGGTTGTATTACTGTACTTTGGTCAAGTGTCACCGCGGTCTGTGACAACAATCTTCCGTTTATTGTTGCCCCTGTCGCAAGGGTGATCTCCGTTTGACAAAGAATAATACCCTCCATATGAGCTGTTGTCCCAAGTGCAACTGCTCCAAAAGTTTGCCAGAAAACATTCTTAGGTAACGCACCACCTGTCAGATAAATTCTTGTTCCAGAAGCTTGAGTAATTCCACCGGATATCTGGAATATCCAAACATCATTAGGGCCCCCATTAAGATAAACATCCGTAGATATCAATACTCCCGTTCCCCATTTGTACAGACCTGGAGCTAATGTCATCCCGCTGATATCCCCACTGCCAAGCTCTGAAAAATCAGGAGTTGGTCTTCCTGCGGCATCAGTAAATGCTGTTTCCATATTGCTTATAGCAGTTGTCAAGTTAGAAGAGGTTGGAGACGTATAATCTGCCGCATACAGATTCCCCGTAACCTGCCCTGCACTTGAAAATGTATTCGTGCTATCCATCGCTTCCGAAAAACCAGTTAGAGCCGTTCGGTCAATTGGACTTACTCCAATATTGCCGGTTATCGCAGATGTTGGGACTGTATCAATTCCTGATTTTGAAAGAATAACAAAATTTCCCGCAGTTCCTAGATTTACAGGCGATGGACCTAAAGCCGCTACCGTCCCAGTAGTAAAACTCCAGACCTTGCTGGCGGCTAATGGATCACCTATAGAATTTTTTGCTCCAGTGGTAATCGTCGCGGTATATGTTGTACTAGCTGAGAGATTGTTTGTTGGATTAAAGGTTGCAACCGTGCCTAAATATGTAACCGCCCCCAAGACAACTGTTGCCCCTTGTTTTAGTGAAAATGTTGCTGTGCTTATTGTCGCGGAATCCATCGCTTCACTAAATGTTGCTGTGATGTTTGCGTTAACTGCTACTCCAGTTGCAAGATCCACAGGGACTATAGTACTTATGGTCGGAGAAATAACGATCACTGTTGTTCCTGTTGTGAAACTCCAAGTCTTTTCAGCGGCTAATGCATTGTCGGCAAGATCTTTCACTCCGGTGGTAATTGTTCCGGTATACACAGTGTTGGCAACAAGATTGCTTGTTGGATTAAACGTGGCAACGTTCCCTACATATGTTACAGTACCAGGAATAACCGTAGTTCCTTGCTTTAATATAAAAGTCGAAGTCGTAATAGTTGGAGCATCCATAGCTTCACTAAATGTTGCCGTAATATCATCATTGATATAAACTCCTGAATCAGAATTTGCAGGATTGGTAAAGCTCACTGTCGGGGCAGTCGTATCAGCAACCGTGCCGGTAGTAAAGCTCCATGTTTTATTGACAGCCAATGAATTTCCGGCAAGATCTTTGACTCCCGTAGTAACCGTTGCAGTGTACACTGTATTGGATGAAAGGTTGCTTGTTGGATTCAATGTTGCAATCTTACCCGCATATGTGACGGCTGATGGAATAACCGTTGCCCCCTGCTTTAGAGTTACAGTAGAAGATGTAATGGTAGCAGAATCCATCACCTCGCTAAATGTGGCGGCGACATTGCTATTAATAGCAACTCCTGTCACAAGATTAGCAGGAGTGGTTGAATTCACTACTGGAGATGTAATATCCGAAGTTTTTCCGTAATTATCCCCCCAAAAATCAGACCCGCAGCCCGCCATTAAAACAACACCCAGCATTAGAAACATGAACATATACTTCTTACAGATTCTCATAAAACTTTCCTCCATTTTCTTTATGGCAACATTTAAGGTTGCCATAACTTTATAATTTCTTCTGTTCTGACTCTTTGGCTTTTATAACTTCCTGATGCCAAGTGTCTTTTGCCGACTCGACTATCTTTTTCGCTATTTCTTTTCCTTCAGATATTTTTTCTGTGATTTCATCTTTTGCAGTATCCATATATACTTTCGCTTGGTCTTTTGCATCTGCTATGGCTTCTTTTGCTATTTCACAATTTCCTTCCTTCTTTAACCAAGACAAACCAACGGTTGCTCCTACAATCCCGACAATTGCTCCTGTTATTGCTGCAAACACTGCTCTAAAACTATTTCTTTTCGCCTCGTTTTCATGTTGATCATAATCTTTCATAATATTTCATCTCCTTTCATTTTTTTTCTATACTCACAGTATGATCCGTGGAGTTATATTACGCAGTAACGGGCATGGGGAATCATGTGTGACCTAGATAACTATTTTGTTGTGAGTCAATTAAAATATATTACGAGGTGTGGGATACTCTTGATCATTTGACATGTTTTTCCATACCTAAAACACTAGAATATGAATGTAACATCCCACTGTCTATTATTCGTATTTTGAACCATATTATATTCGTATTCATTTTTAGTAAGTCACAAAGCTCTTTAAGTATCATAACGCTCGTCTTTTTTTCTGAATGAATTTTATTAATTATGAAGTTCTGGTCATGTTCAGTAAGATATGAATATACAGGACTAAGACTGTGGGTTTCTATCATTTCTACAAGATCTTCAGGATATACCTCTGTATTAGATTCTATCTCAATATCTACAGTACTTCTCTGTGCCAAAAGGTCA
>CAZWKB010000025.1:7992-10259 GCA_964633925.1 uncultured bacterium | reverse complement strand
TATCCCAGATATCGGATATGTTGCAATTATAGGAACACTGATCTTGAATATTATTCTAGATGAAATATCTTTAGAAATAGCCTCAGCCGAATATTTGCATATATATTTTGCAAGACTTTTTGCCTTTGATAACGGTGTAGTTTTTTCGATAAAGAATGGATACTCTAAATCAACTCGAACACATGACGCCTTAAGGTTAATTAAATAATCCTTAATGTTTTGTTTAAGCGACTTGGTCCCTATATCGTCTCTGTGAGAATGGAAAGTTCTAATAAATATATCTATCCATCTGGCCTCAAACTCTCCCGCTATTTGCGCATTTATGGTTATATTAGCGACTGTCGCTTGTCCTTCCAGATTTGCCTTTGACAACACCCTTATTGGATATTGCAACTCTCTCATCCATGTTTTTGCCTCCTCTATTTATTCTTAAAAAACTCATACATCCCAATATTGTTATTAATTCTCACGAGTAGCGTGATAGGCTCTTCTTCAACAGTAGCCACTTGATACAATAGAACGCCTGTTTTTGTTTCTTGTGAATTAATTTGAGAAAAATCAAATTGTTTTGATTCATCACTCAACAGATCTGAAGTCTTCCTATCTATTAGCTTTAGCTGCTCCATTTTTTTACCATTAAACAATGAAACTGAATAGTTTGTTGATTCAATTGCAACGTTTGACTTGTTCTTCATCTCTATACTTACTAAAAAATATTGATTACTCTTAACAATCGACATCCCCGTTCTATAGAGTTTGCTGTCGGCTACATAATATGAAGTATTATTTATATTCTCTACAATAGCCTTGTTTTCATTTGGCTTGTAATAATATGTTCTCTTAGCGACACTAGAACAACCTTGAAATATAAAAAGAATTATTATGAACAATAGTTGTACATATCGAGTATAGGTTATATTTTGTTGCATAGATTGAGTATGTGCTTAATAGTCATTAATAGCGGTGATATATGTTAATAGGAATGTGCGACCCAGATTACATTAAAGTTATGATTTTAACTCAGCCTCTAGTTTTTGCAAATCGTCAAAAAGAATAGCGTGATCAATATATTTTATTAGTTTCTTTTTTTCTAGTTTTGCCAACTCAATACTAGCTGTCTCCCTTGCCACGCCGACAAGTGTTGCAATATCTTGCTGTGTAAAACGATGATAAACAACAACTCCTCCGTTTTTTTCTTCACCAAAATGTTTTGCAATATATAACAATACAGAAATAACTCTTCTATATGCATCACTAAATACCAAATGTTCCATACGAGTAAGTGTTTCTGCATAATCTTCTAACAACTCGCTCATCAATTCAAATATTATTACTGGTTTGTCTTTAATAAAATTAACCACCTGATCTCTAGGTGCTCGACCAACCTGAACAGGAGTTAGTGCTTCAAAAAAATATACATTTGGGGTCCCGTTTATCGCCCATACCATAGGGAAATAAGATAAAGGCTTTAAAATGTGAAGAGTGAGTTCAAATCCTGTTTTGGAAATTGTGTACTGTCTGACATATCCTTTTGTTAAACAATAAATGCCCTGGGGGTCATCATCGGCACGAATAAGCATTTCACCTTTTTTATAGTCACGAATGGTAAATTGCTCGTAAAATGTTTCAAACTCTTTAAGTTTGGGCTTATTCATTTTCCTTACAATTTTACGAATAACAGGGGCTTTTGTCAATCTGTCATTAGAATCTTTCATCTTTTTTTGCTAACTGGTTTTTGTGTCTTTATAATAGGCTTCTTAAACACCGTTTGTTTTGGCAAGTATTTTATCAAAGCATTCTCAACAAGACAAGTTAAAGTTATATCATCTACCACAGCTTGAGCTTTCGCATGTTTAACAATTGAAGTATTAATAAACAGAGTCAGTCTTTGTTTTTTGTTCATTGAAGTAGTTGAAGTAGTTGAAGTAGTTGTCATACTTCTCACTATGCACCTTATTGCAGTGGTTGTCAAACTACAAAACTATCAATGATTTTTAATAACGTTCTTTATCTGCTCATGGATATCGTTGATTGATTGTTTTTCGCTATCAACGATCTTTACACGTCCGGGTTCGTTTTTTGCTATTTCAAGATAGGCAGCTCTTACGTCATTATGAAATGCGATCTTTTCTTTTTCAAACCGGTCTACTTTTTTGTTCTTCCCGTCCATTGCAGATGAAGCAATAGCTCTTGGAAGACCAACCATAGGAGAAAGGTCTAGCAGAAAAGTGATATCAGGGATAAGTCCTTTGCTTGAAATTGCATTT
>CAZWKB010000025.1:3194-7982 GCA_964633925.1 uncultured bacterium | reverse complement strand
GCCACCTATCTGGTAAGCGATAGTAGAATCAATAAATCTGTCAACAATGACAATTTTTCCGGCCTCAAGAGCCGGCATTATAACTTCTTCCGCATGTTGGGCCCGATCGGCTGCAAACAAAAACAATTCTGCATTTTTTGAAAGAGGCTCTTCAAAACCAAGAAGAACTTTTCTAATATCTTTCCCGAGCTTTGTTCCCCCAGGCTCAAGAGAAAGAACAACTTTCTTTCCCATGCTCTGAAAATATTTCGCCAGCATCTTCGCCTGCGTAGATTTTCCGCAACCCTCAACTCCTTCAAACGTGATCAATAATGATTTATCCATATAGACCTCCTTTTATTTAATGAGGGCAGGTGGGTGCCTGCCCTGTTAATAATTACTGTGAAACCAACATCACTCCAAACAACAACTCTCCCCTCACAGCCCTGTACGAAATCGTTGCATCATAACAATGCATGCCGATAGCAATACTATAATCGATATCTCTCGGAACAAAGCTCGGCACATTATATGAATAATCTATGCTGAATGAAAACGAATCATTCTTTATTTTTATGAAACTTCTTAGCTCGTCCTCAGGATAGAACCTGTAGTTTTCATATCTAAAAGGACTGCTGCCGTCATTTACAAAGAAATGAGAATATCCAATACTTGCACTGGCATTCCCCGTCAATTGTTTTACATAATCTGTCCGTCCAAGAATCCTTCCCCAATTGCCTTGATATGCATAGGTAGAATAAGAAAGATCCATGCCCGTTTTTATATAATCCTTCTCAGATATGGGATGAAGATAATCCAGAGAGCTATTTATATTACTCTTCAGCAAATTTACCCCTGAACTCTCTTCGGAAACATAACCAGCAGAAATTTCTGCATGTGGAGTAAAATTCAGGAATGAAAAAGGAACATCCATATAATTCAGCTTAAACACTGGAGTCTGGCTGACTCTCTCAAAATTTATCCATTCTCTGAAAGAGAAATTTGTCTCTGCGGAATACTTTTTCTTTGGAGCAACTTTCAAAACTTCGTAAAGCAATGATTTCTTATCTTCTGTCTTTATCTCATCACCAAAATATGTTGTATGGGATACGCCTCCATAATAGCCGTCCTGATTCAAGCCGTAAATTCGTAAACTCCCCTCATTAAAATCGCTTAGCAGATAATTTCCCTCAAACCCAAGTCCTAGACCTTTTTTAGACTTGTAATTCATGGCAAGCATTCCATAGCTGTAACTGGTTGTTCTCCAAATAAACTTTTCGTTAAAATAAAAACCGTCTTCATTGTTTGATCCTATTTCCGGCAGTGGCATAGGGTTCTTTTTTCTGTATGCTCCGCTGATAACCCCTGTATCATAAACATAAGTCGGCACGGGGAACACAGGAAAACCATTTACCCATAGCAATCCCAAATATTCTACTATCCATCCTGAATCTTGATAATAATACATGCCAAGAGAAGAAATTTTGTAATGAGGATGCTCTTGATCGCATGTAGAGAAACTGGCATTTTTTAAACTGATGACATTTTTCCCAAGATCAACATATTGTCCGCTTATCCATGTCGATCCAAATGAAATAAGAACATCTTCAGAAGTCCCCGTATCTTGAGTCAAAGAATAATCCAACAAAGATCCCTTAATATCAAGATCTTTTCTTGTCAAATGATATCCGTTTTTAGCAAAGACTCTGTCAGTATCTTTGAAGAATGTAATGCTGTTGCCATCAAGAGACGTACCGTTTCTGGTTATTTTTACATTGCCATCAGCACGAATGTATGACTTGTTATTGAATATTTTTTCAGATTCAAGACTAATATCCCCATAAACAACTTCCACAGACCCGCTAGCCTGAATTGTTTCGTTGTTTTTTCCGTAAGAAATATTATCAGCGCTGATCTCAAACTTCTTCTCAGCATTAGCATTTTGAGCAGCCAACACAAACAATATAATAAAAGCCACTATCTTAAATTTATTGAGATGGCTCATCATACTTGATCTTATTCTCGAATTTTGTAAATTCTTTTCTAAATACCAGTTCCACTGTCCCTGTTGGACCATTCCTTTGTTTCGCTATGATGATCTCGGCAATGTTGCCTTTTTCGGTATTAGCATTATAATAATCTTCTCTGTGAATGAACATAACAAGATCTGCTGTCTGTTCAATTTCTCCTGAGTCTCTCAAATCCGATAACCTTGGCATTCTATCCTGTCTTTGTTCAATACCACGGGACAGCTGAGAAAGAGCAATAACAGGAACATCAATTTCCCTTGCCAATGTTTTTAATGATCTGGTTATTTCCGAGATCACCTGAACTCTATTTTCTTCTTTACCGGATTTTCCTTGCATAAGCTGTAAATAATCCACCACAATCATTCCTATGTTGTGTTCCATTTTCATTCTTCTTGCTTTTGCGCGCATTTCCATCGGCGTAAGCAAAGGAGAATCATCGATAAATATTGGCGCTTCTGAAATTCTACCAATAGCTTTTGTCAGGCGCTTCCATCCCGTATCAGAAAGACTGGCAGTTTTTAATTTTTGTGCGTCTATCTCCGCTTCGCAGCAAAGCATTCTTTGTGCAAGCTGTTCTTTTGACATTTCAAGACTGAATATGGCTACAGGTATTTTGTGTTTAATAGCTGCATTGGAAGCGAAATTTAGTGCCAGAGCTGTTTTTCCTACTGACGGTCTTGCAGCCAAAACTATAAGCTCGGAATTTTGAAAACCTGCAGTCATCTTGTCTATATCAACAAATCCTGATGGCATTCCAGTGATCGCATCTTTGTTGCCATACAGCTTATCAATTCTATCCAAAACAGTTTTTAAAACTTTATCTACTTTGTGAAAGTCCTGTTTTATCCTGTTGAGAGCAATATCAAATATCGTTCTCTCTGCCTCATCAAGAACTCCATCGACATCTGTTTCGTCATTGTAAGATTCTTTTACAATTTGTGTGCCGGCATTTATCAATCTTCTTAATACGGATTTTTCTTCGACTATCCTGGCATAATATTCAATATTGGCTGCCGTTGGAACACTGTTTAAGAGATCTGATATATATACACTTCCACCTGCATGCTCTATCTTCCCTGCTTTTACCAGTTCATTGGTAACTGTAACAATATCTACTGGTTCACTTTTTTCAAACAAAGAAAGGATTGCTTCAAAAATAACTCTGTGAGCGTCTCTATAGAAGCTGTCAGGAACGAGGATCTCAACAGCTTTCATAATTGCATTTTTATCGAGCAACATAGCGCCAAGAACGGACTGTTCTGCATTCAGATTTTGAGGCGGAAGCCTGTTCTCACTCATTATTTCAACATCCTTTTCAAATACTTACCTGTATAGGATTTTTTATTTTCTGCAATCTCTTCTGGAGATCCGACAGCAATTATCTGACCGCCTTTGTCTCCCCCATCCGGTCCAAGATCTATAACGTGATCGGCAACCTTTATTACATCCAAATTGTGTTCGATAACAAGAACAGTATTTCCTGCATCGACAAGTCTATCAAGCACTTCAAGAAGCTTCTTTACATCTGCAAAATGAAGTCCCGTTGTAGGCTCATCCAATATATAAAGAGTATTTCCTGTGCTTTTGTGCGACAATTCAGTCGCCAACTTTACCCTTTGTGCTTCACCACCAGATAATGTTGTTGCCGGCTGCCCAAGATGAATATACCCGAGTCCGACATCAAAAAGTGTTTGTAGCTTTATCTTTATCTGAGGGATCTTTTCAAACAAACCAAGAGCTTCCTCTACCGTCATATCCAAAACTTGAGAAATATTATTGCCCTTGTATCTGACCTCTAGGGTTTCTTTATTATACCTCATTCCTTCACAAACATCACATGTGACATAAACGTCGGGAAGGAAGTGCATCTCTATCTTTATCATTCCCCCTCCTCCGCATTTTTCACATCGTCCGCCTTTTACATTAAATGAAAACCGCCCTTTTAGATATCCTCGCATTTTTGCTTCTTCTGTCATAGAAAAGAGATCTCTGATAGGATCAAAAACGCTTGTATATGTCGCAGGATTAGATCTTGGGGTTCTTCCGATTGAAGACTGATCAATGACGATAACTTTATCTACATTAGCAACTCCATCAAGTGATGAATATTCCCCTGGCTTATCCATCTTGTTATATAATCTTTTGGCCAATGCCTTGAAAAACACATCATTTATCAGAGAACTTTTTCCTGAGCCAGAAACACCTGTTACACAAATCAATTTTGCTAAAGGAAAATCAACATTAACATTTTTCAGATTGTTATGTTTTGCCCCTTTAAGAGAAATAATTTTGCCGTTACCTGATCTTCTCTTTTTTGGTACAGATATTGATTCTTTACCGTTAAGAAATGCCCCCGTAATTGATTTTTCATTTTTCAACACCTGATCAAGAGTCCCACTTGCAACGACAGATCCTCCGTGTATCCCTGCTTTTGGCCCAATATCCAGAATATAATCGGCCTGTCTGATAATATCTTCGTCATGTTCAACAACAATTACCGTATTCCCTAGATCCCTCAACCCTTTCAAAGTGTTTATCAACCGGTCATTATCTTTTTGATGAAGTCCTATACTTGGTTCATCAAGAATATAAAGAACACCTACAAGTCCTGATCCTATTTGTGTTGCAAGCCTTATTCTTTGAGATTCGCCACCAGACAAAGTGTGTGTTTCTCTGTTTAAAGTAATATAATTCAGCCCAACATCAAGAAGAAATTTAAGCCTCATCTTTATTTCCTTAAAAATCTGCCTGGAAATAGTTTTTTCTGTTTCACTGAGTT
>CAZWKB010000025.1:0-3184 GCA_964633925.1 uncultured bacterium | reverse complement strand
AAGACGAGTAACTTTTCCACATCAAGTGATGTTACCTGAGAAATATTTTTGTCTGCAATTTTAACAGAAAGAGCTTCCACCTTGAGCCTGTCACCATTACATTTCGAGCATGGTATCGGGCTCATAAATCTTTGATAATAAAACCTGACATTTTCAGAATCTGACGTTTTGTATCTTCGCTTAAGCATATTAAGAACGCCTTCATAACTTGACTCATATTCCCCATGCCCCCGAGACCATTCATACTTAAAATTTATCGTTTCCCCTTCTGTGCCATAGAGTATTGCAGCAAGCTGTTTTGAAGTCATCTCCTTTATAGGTGCCGTCAGACTGAATTTGTATTTTTTTGCAAGGGCTGCAAGTTGATGCGCATAATATGGTGAAGGTTTTTTAAACGGAGCAATCCCTCCATCATTTATTGAAATATTCTTGTCAGGAATAACAAGATCAGGATCAAATTCAAGAGAGGCGCCAAGTCCGGTACACTCAGGACATGCCCCATACGGGCTGTTAAAAGAAAACAGTCTTGGCGAAACCTCTTCTATACTGGTTCCGCAATGAGGACATGAAAAGTTCTCGCTAAATATTGCCGATTTGTCATCTTCATTAAGTATTCGAATTATTCCTTTGCCATACTTTAGCGCTGTTTCTACAGAATCTGAAAGTCTTTTTCTGTTATCAACAGAAGCTTTTATCCTGTCAACAACTGCCTCTATAGAATGCTTCTTGTTCTTATCAAGCTTTATGTCTTCTTCAAGATCGACGACTTTGCCATCAATACTTATTCTGACAAAGCCATTCTTTTTTGCACTTTCAACAATGTCTTTATGCTCTCCTTTTTTACCGGAGATCAACGGAGATAATATTTGAATTTTCTTATTAGCATGTTCAATAAGTATTCGGTCAACGATCTGCGAAGAGCTTTGCTTTTCTATTTTCTCGCCGCATGTATAGCAATACACCGTCCCAATACTGGCAAATAATAATCTCAAATAGTCATATATCTCTGTAACTGTCCCAACCGTCGATCTTGGATTTCTGCTGCCTGTTTTTTGTTCAATAGAGATCGCAGGAGAAAGCCCGTCTATCGAATCAACATCAGGTTTTTGCATTTGTTCGAGAAATTGTCTTGCATATGCAGAAAGGGACTCAACATATCGCCTTTGCCCCTCGGCATAAAGGGTATCAAATGCAAGTGATGATTTTCCTGAACCTGACATTCCTGTTATTACAACAAGCTTATCTCTTGGGATCTCAAGTGTTATGTTTTTTAAATTGTGAGTGCGGGCACCCTTAATAACTATTTTGTCGGAGGTCATACATACATTATACTATCAATGAGGGGCCCCTATCTCCACCATTCTTTTTGAGGAAGGATCATCTTGTATTCGCCAATTTGGGAATATGAATATTTAATGCTACTGGCTGATTCCTGACTTGAAGTATCTACGACAACAGAATATGTCCCGATCCAGTAATCGAACCATTTCCTAAACTTGCCGAATTTATTGTTTCTTACCTCAACATAGAAGAGTATTTTTAATTGGCTGTTATCGTCCCAATGAAATCTTTTATCCTTCACTCTGCTCAAATACAGATTGTATATTTTTGATCCTGAGCTGGCATAATATGAGCAAATATATTGATTAACAGACATTTTTTCATACAAACCGTCATAGGTTGTTTCCTTTCTAAATATTTGCGACTCAATACTAGATCTTTGAACGAGTGTAAGAATTAGGGAAGATTGTGAAATGCATATTGCAAACATCAAAGCTAGTAAATAATTAAATGCCGTTTTCACTAGGTTAATTTTCTAGAGGAAAAAGTATTCTGACATATGTAATATCTTTTAGTGCGGAATTGGCCCAATCCGGCAGTTTTTTATTCAGATCAGGATCCAGATAAGCTACTGGCATCGGCTGCCAATCTTTGCTTCCCTTCAATTTTACATCAACAACAAATCTATTAAGCAGATCAGAAACAAAGGTTTCTGAATCAAGATCCATCGCTTTATATTTCGGTTGAAGATAAGAAGAAAACAATGGAGCAAGCCCTTCTATATCATTAGAAAAAACGGAAAGTGGGCCAATAACCATCCATTGTGTAAGTATCCTTGCATTCCCCATTTCAGCGCTCATGCCATGTTTCGAAGGGATTATCTGGAACCCACCAGTCAGCCCTATAGGAGAAGTTGAAATATCAATAACCCCAGTATGATTTGCTCTTATCCTTCCAAGATCGCTAAATTGAGTACCTGAAAATCTGCCAACCCCCTGAACAGGCTTTAAAACCTGTCCTATCGTACTAATTTCTCCTCCACCATAATCGATCTTTATCGGACCACCAAAACTATTGTCAAAGATTATGGATTTTGGATATTTCAAAGGCCTCAAAACATCAATATAAATAGTGTCCCCTATACTTGGAACATATTCTCCAGATATCTGAATCGCTTCAGAAGAATTATCTTTAGAATAGCTAACAGGGTTTCCTATGTATGGAGCAAAAAAACCTCCGAAGATACCTTCGCCTGCTTTGATATTCGTATAAATAGAGGAATCGGGACTTAAAAAGGAATTGTAATAGCTAGGAGGATTCATCATGTCCTTTGGTACCAACGAAAAAACGATCCCTTTATCATCTGCAACATTATCGCCGGTCTTTATATGAATTGCATTCACTGCAGTAGCGGCGACAGCCCCAGGTTTTGCCCACTTGCTGGCAGTATACCCTTTTCTATTAACCGTTTTGCATGGATAAATAACAAGACCTAAAACTTCCCAACTGGATCTTTCACCCTTACGCACAGAGATTTGGCCGTTTTTAATATTTTGAACCCTGATGATATATTGTTCAACCGATGGAATGCTGACTTTGTCGTATGCAAAAGACGAAGCGGTCATGATAAAAATCAGCATTATTACTAAGTTCGAGAATCTAAATTTATTCTTCATTAATAAAAACCCCTCAAAACAACGATCAGTCTAACAAATAATTAACTATGGAAAAAATCCCCACCCCCGTCGGCCCTTTTTTGTAATGATTAATTTCCCTGTCAAGATCAGCAGTTCCTGCTATATCAATATGAACCCATGGAGTATCTCCAACAAATTCTTTAATAAATGTAGCGCCACTACTTGTTCCTGCCTTGCCCAGATCAGAACAGTTTTTAATATCGGCA
>CAZWKB010000024.1:25174-26279 GCA_964633925.1 uncultured bacterium | reverse complement strand
CTATCATTACAACAAAATTCAAAGAGGTTATGAGAGTTTGGTTAATGTTTGGGGGACAGATCATCATGGTTACGTAAAACGTTTGCAATCGTCACTTGAGGCCTTAGGGATGCCTGCTGGTTGTTTAAGGGTAATACTTGGCCAATTAGTTACATTGTACAGAGGAGACCAACCAGTC
Organism: uncultured bacterium; assembly: GCA_964633925.1. Classification (GTDB taxonomy): domain Bacteria; phylum Margulisbacteria; class WOR-1; order JAKLHX01; family JAKLHX01; genus CAZWKB01. Next base: position 26,101 of record CAZWKB010000024.1, on the reverse strand, counting down.
AGGATGTCAAAAAGAACGGGTGAGATGATCACTTTTGAAGAAGTATTGGAAGAAACAGGTCCTGATGCCACGAGATTCTTTCTGGTTATGATGAGTCCTGATAGCCATATGGACTTTGATCTTGAACTTGCAAAAAAGCAGACAATGGACAATCCTGTTTATTATGTACAATATGCTCATGCTAGGGCAAGTAATATAATTGCAAATTCTAACTCAATTACCTTTGATCATAACAACGTCAATTATTCTCTTTTAACTGAAACTGCCGAGATGGATCTAATAAAAAAACTTATAGAATTTCCAAACGCTGTAAAAGAAGCTGCCATATCCATGCAACCACATCACATTGCAAGATATTCCAGAGAATTAGCTTCTTTATTTCATTCTTACTATCACAAATGTCGAGTCATATCAGATGATATTGAAATAATGAAGGCAAGATTAGTTTTAATTCAATCCGTTAAGATTGTTATTTCAAACTCACTAAAATTGTTGGGAATTTCGGCTCCCGAAAAAATGTGATAAAATACCCTTAATAAACACCACGAGGAGATGAAATATGAAATATTCTTTTTTTGAAGGTAAAATAGTTCCTTTTGAAGACGCTAAAATATCAATAATGACACACGGGTTCAATTATGGTACTGGAGTTTTTGAAGGAATACGAGGATATTGGAATAAATCTAAAAACCAGATGTACATTCTCAAGAACAAAGAGCATTACGAAAGGCTTTCAAATTCATGCAAAGCAATGAGGATAGGTCTCAAATATTCTGTAAAAGAGCTATGCGATATTACTGTTGAACTCGCAAAGAAGAATGGATACAAGGAAGATGTTTATATCAGACCTCTCGCATATAAATCACAAAAGAAAATAGGTCTTGGGCTTATTGGTGTAGAAGATGATATTTGTATGTATTGCTCACC
>CAZWKB010000024.1:22786-25164 GCA_964633925.1 uncultured bacterium | reverse complement strand
CATTGATGCAGGAATTAAAGTCTGTGTTTCAACATGGAAAAGAATTGATGATCTTGCAATCCCTGCAAGGGTGAAAGCAACCGGAGCTTATATAAATTCCTCTCTTGCAAAAGCGGATGCAATTGCCTTTGGATTTGATGAAGCAATATTGTTAAACAATGAAGGACATGTTGCAGAAGGCAGCGGAGAAAATATCTTTATGGTTAGAGACGGCAAATTGATCACTCCTCCAATTTCGGATAATATACTTGAGGGCATAACAAGAAATGCAATAATTGGTCTGGCAAAAGATGAATTCGGGATTGAAACTGTTGAAAGATCAATAGACAGATCAGAATTGTATATTGCAGATGAATTATTCTTCACCGGAACAGGTGCACAGATCACTCCGATCATAGAGGTTGACAAGAGATCTGTCGGTAACGGTAAAATAGGAGCAATATCCGCAAAAATATCTAAAGCATATTTTGCAGCAGCGAAAGGTGATGATGCAAAATACACTGATTGGACAACGGCGGTATATTAAGCTCCATCCTATGATAAAAGGAATCGGTATTGATATAGTAGAAATAGATCGAATAAAAACCGCAATCAAGCGAAATGGGAAATCTTTTCTGGATAAGGTTTTTACGGATTCAGAATTAAGATATTGCAAAAAACTAAAAGGGTACAAATATTTTTGTCTTGCTGCAAGATTTGCCGCAAAAGAAGCATACACCAAAGCAATAGGGACAGGAATGATCGGAATCAGCTGGAAACAAATCGAAGTATCAAATGATAAATTAGGCAAACCTCATTTGTTGATAAAAGGCAAAAATAAAAAAAATGTTCATCTAAGTCTTTCGCATAGCCAGAATTATGCAGTTGCCAGCGTAGTTATTGAATGAAAATGCAATCAATTTCATCAAATGAAATGAAACAATTAGACAATGGCGCAATAAACGAATTAGGTATTCCTGAAATTGTCATCATGGAAAATGCAGGAAGATCTGTGTTTGAACTTATCAGATCAAGGTTTTATAGCTTTAAGAATATTTCAATTGTTTGTGCAGTTGGCAATAATGGAGGTGATGGATTTGTTGTTGCCAGATACTTAAAAAATACAGGAATAGATCCTCAGGTTGTTGTTGTCGGTAATATTTCAAACTTAACGGTCAGTGCTAAAACTAATTATTCCATACTTCAAAAAATTGGATGTGAGTTAATTTTGGTAAATTCCGAAGAGGATCTAAAAAACATTAAGGACATATTTAACAGCTGTGAGCTAATTGTGGATGCTATGTTTGGGATTGGTTTGAATAGAAAAGTTGATGGCATTTACCAAAAAACCATAGGATTGATAAATAATTCTGGAGCGATAAAATTGTCAGTAGATATCCCTTCTGGACTCAATGCAGATACCGGAGAAATTGCTGGCAGTTGTGTAAAAGCAGATATAACAACAACCTTACACATGGTAAAGAAAGGGGTTCTGATAAGAAAAGGCCCTGAGATGTCGGGGGAAATTATAGTGTGTGACATTGGAATTCCCTACGATAATGAAGAATTAAGAGAAAATGACCAGCACGTGATAAGTTCTGGATTTGTAAAAAGGATCCTTCCAAAACGAAAAAACGATGCTAATAAAGGTGATTGTGGAAGGGTTTTGGTTATTGCAGGAGGAGTTGAGATGGCAGGGGCTGCAATTTTATGCTCAAAAGCGGCATTTAGGACAGGAACGGGGTTGGTATATTCTCTTGTTCCAAAAGAGATACAGAGTACGATTAACAGAACGATCCCAGAAGTAATAGCTATAACAGACTTTAATATTACGAAGTTAAAAAAACTTAAGCTGCATTCTGCCATAATTGGTCCCGGTATTGGAAAAGAGATGAAGTCTTTTGTAAAAAAAATAATTACTTCGCTGAATATTCCGTTAATTATAGATGCCGATGGTCTTAATTCTATTGCTGATGATCCAAGGATACTATTAAAAAGAAAATCACCAACAATAATTACCCCTCATCCGGGAGAAATGGCAAGGCTTTTGAAAACAACCGTTGATGTTGTCCAGACAGACAGAAAAAATATTGCTTTAAATTTTTCCAAGAAGTATAATATTATATCAGTTTTAAAAGGAGCAAATACGATTATTGCTGCTCCTGAGGGTGCGTATTTTATTAATTCTTCAGGCAATAGTGGAATGGCAACGGCAGGAACAGGAGACGTTCTTTCTGGAATGATAGCAAGTATGATTGGTCAGGGGTTGCCTGCCTTTGAAGGTGCATCAGTCGCAGTTTACCTTCATGGACGGGCAGGGGATCTGGCGGCAAAAAAGATTGGACAAAGAGGTTTGTTGGCCTCTGATTTGATAGAAGAGATACCGAAGGCAATTAATG
>CAZWKB010000024.1:17578-22776 GCA_964633925.1 uncultured bacterium | reverse complement strand
TCTTGATCAGATGGTGAGAATAGGCGTCGAATCCATCCCTGTTGCAGTTACTACATCACTCTTTGTCGGAATGGTGTTTGCTATACAGATAGCAAATGAATTTGCAAAATTTGGTGCAGGAAAAATGGTCGGTGGGGTCATGGCAATTGCAGTTGCGCGTGAGCTTGCGCCGATACTCACGGCAGTTGTTCTTGCAGGCAGGGTAGGGGCTGCGATAGCTGCCGAGCTCGGAACAATGACAGTCACCCAGCAAATTGATGCGATGAAGTCTCTAGGAACTAATCCAAACAGATATTTAGTTGCGCCAAGATTTGCGGCTGCTTGTGTAATGCTTCCTGTTCTAACGATGTTTTCCGACATCATTGGGTTTATCGGATCTTATCTTGTTTCTGTTTATATTGTCGGCATCAACGCTTATGGATATATGGAGACAACTGAAATGTTCATGAAAACAAGCGATGTTATAGGAGGGCTGATAAAGGCGGTTGTGTTTGGTGGAATAATTGCAATTATTGCCTGCCATCACGGACTTCATGCAAAAAATGGTGCAAAAGGAGTTGGAGAAGCAACAACAGGATCTGTTGTTCTCTCGTTGATCTCGATTTTTATAGCAAATTATTTCCTTTCGATAATAATATTTAACAAATGATAACAATAAAGGGTCTGACAAAAAAATACGGAAGAAGATCAATACTCGATAATATTGATCTTGAAATCCCTGCTGGTCAAAAACTTGCAGTCATTGGTCCATCAGGTTGTGGAAAGAGTACTTTGTTAAGGCTAATAACAAGACTGTCTGAACCAACAAGAGGAAGCATTTTTATTAACGGAACAGATATTTGTAGACTCAAAGATGATGATCTGATGCAGGTTAGGCGTGGGATAGGAATGGTTTTTCAAAGCTCTGCTTTATTTGATTCGATGAATGTATATGAAAATGTTGCTTTTGGTCTAAGACAGAATAATTCTCTTTCTGAGGAAGTCATCAAACGAAAAGTTGCAGAAAAACTCAAGATGGTAGATCTCGAAGGTACAGAAAGACTTTCAACAGGAGAGTTGTCTGGTGGAATGCAAAAACGTGTTAGTCTAGCCAGAGCCATTGCAGCTGACCCTTCAATAATTCTATATGATGAACCAACAACGGGTCTTGATCCGATAACTTCTACAACTATTGAGGATCTCATCAACAAGCTGACCAGAGAACTTAAAGCTACGGCTATAATAGTTACACATCAGCTATCTACAATATTTCGCACATCTGATAGAATAGTAATGTTACACGAAGGAAAGTTTATTGAAACGGGCAATATTGAACAAACAAAGAATACCAACAATCCGATCGTACGAAACTTCATCAAAGGAGGACTTCCTTAATGTCTAATCAGGCAAAAGTAGGGATTGTTGTGCTGCTGGCAATTATTGCACTCGGATTTGTTGTCACATGGAAAAGTTCTTTATTTCTCAAAGCGTCGGGATATGAGCTTATAGGTTCATTTGAAAATGTTGAGGGATTGACAGTAGGTTCTGAAATAAGATACAGGGGATTTAAGGTTGGTAAGGTTTTGAGAATAGATCCTGGTACTGAAGATATTAAAGTATATTCCATCATAAATAAAGGGATTGAGTTTCCCAGAGATTCTTATCTGAGAGTAGCTTTTGACGGTTTGGTGGGTCTGAAATTTTTAGAGATTCGTCCAGGGAAATCTACGGACATATACTTTTCATCTCAAATTCTTAATGGAAAAACAACATCTGGGATAGTTGATTTTGTTGATATTGGGGCTCAAAATCTTATTGAAACAAAAGCAATCCTTGTAGCAATAAAGAATCTTGTTGAAAGAAAAGATATACAAAATGCTTTCGTTAATGCAGTTCTCAATGTAGAAGATGCGACGGTTGAAATTAAGAAACTTACTCAAATGCTTCAATTAATGGCTCAGTCGATAAATAACATTGTTGCAGATCAGGGATTTCAAGATAATTTTAAAGGAACTGTTGCCGGAACAAGCAAAACATTAAACTCAGCAAATGATTTTTTTGAAGGATTTGGTAAGATAAACGTAAGACCAAGTGGAGACATTTTGATGGGTGGGCTGGTCAATCAGGTAAAGGGGAATCTAGATCTTAGAACAAGCGATCTGACTTCAGTAAAAATGGCAATGGGAGAAGGCCCTTCACGTAGTCTTGCCTTGCTAGATCTTCAGCTTGCAAATACTCTTTCACCACAAACAACATTTAGAATCGGCATGATAAATACGCATCTTGGCGGAGGCATTGATTATAAGCTCAATAACAAAAACACCATAAGTGCCGATCTTTATGACATTAACAATCCAAAACCAAATTATCCAAGAGTCAGATTCACAAACGAGTACAAATACACTGATTATGTTAATCTTTTGTTCCAGGCAGATGATTTTATGAACGGGGCAAACGCGAATTATTCTATTGGTGTTAGGGTTAAAGGATTAGGGGATAATTAATATTTTAGGATCATGCCATGGCATGATCCTACGTTAATAAATGTCTTATCTCTTCAACAATCTTTTTTGATGCGCCTTTAGGTCCCATTACATGTTTTAATTCTGAACCCATCTTTTCGAGCTTATCTTTGTTCTCGAGCATTTCTATGATTTTGTTTGACACCATTTCAGGTTTTAGAACACCTCTTAATTCAGGGACGAGCATCTTTCCTGCTTTAATATTTGGAAGGGCGATCAGTTTAACAGATTTGTTAAGTATATAGATCGCAATGATCTTTATTATTGTTCCAATAAACGGCATTGTTCCAAGTATGCCAAGTGTCCCCTCAAAGAGGTACACTTCAGGTTTGTTAAATGGAACAACTGCAAGCATCGGTTTTCCAAGAGCTGCTATCTCTGCCGTATTTGTCCCTGGTATGGTAATAACGATGTCTGCAACATTCATTGCATCATGAGGTGAATGGTCCAGTAATAATATGGGCTTTCCCGATTTAGTAGAAAGGTATTTTCTGTTATCCTTCTCAAATACAAAATATGAATTATCAAGTTCCTTAACGATGGTATCTTCTATCATATGATGTCTTGTATACGGGGAAAGGGCAAAAGCAATTTGGATGTTAGGTTTTATTTTTAACAATAATTCAGCAGCTTTAACAAAGAAAGGTGCCAGAAAACTAGTGTGTTTTGGTCTGCTCCCAGGCATAAACACAAGTGTCTCTTTGTTTTCGTCAAAGCCTACGTCACGCCTTGTCATTTTTGATTCAACTCCATCTACCATAAGATCACCAACAATTCCCATCTTCTTCATTTTAAGACCTGACTTAAGGGCTGATTCAGCTGATTTTGAATCGGGGAATAAAAACTTCGAGAAAGTGTTTTTCCATGCAATCCTCCCATACGTATATGCAATAGCATGTAATCGCAATTTTCTTGCTATCATATGAGCATAAAAAAGATCTCCTCCCATGAATACAACAACACCTTTTTTAGAAAACTTAATACCATCTGGGGCACTGTTATAATATGTCCAGCGCTTTAATTCTTCAGGAGTTATTATAAAGCTGATCTCATCAAAATGTTTCGCCACTTTTGTTTCAAGACCGCTGGAGAATTGGCACGGAGTGATAGCAAGTATTATTCTTGCCTGTGGCATGGAATAAGCTATTTCTTTAACAAGAGGTCTCACAAGGGCATAAAGCTCTCCGGGACTGTTAGTTGTAATTATTATGTCAAATTCTTTTTGCATGTTTATAATTTTGCCAGTTTTGCAAGTAGGGACCGTTTCAGATCAACTGCTTTATATGGACAAAGCTCATGACAGCAAAAGCATGTTATGCATTTACTGTAATCTATATTGTATGCTGTATCTTTCTTAACTTCAATACATTTCATGGGGCAAGCTCTCACGCATGTCTGGCAGGCAATACATTTTTCAGGATTTATTTTTGGTCTGATCCTTATCAATTTTTTTATAATAGGGGACATGATCGTGTAAATAAACCCAGGCATGTTATTTGTCAGGTTAAAAAAGCCTTTTATTTTTTTAAAATCTTTGATTATGAGAGTTTCTATGTTTTCGCCTTTGACTTCTATTTTCTCTAAATTAGCTTCACCAATTTTTAATGTTGCGGCGATCTTTGTTGTTGGGATGTCAAAAGGTGAATATCCAATTATTCTGCTGGCAATGCTATCGAGAGCAACTCCGTCGGCACTTGCTAGAATTAAGCCTATTTCTCTCGGTGTTCCGGCGGCAGGCCCTGTGCCTTCCATTCCAACAATAGCGTCCATAATATTCAGTTGAGGTTTAGTTGCAGAATATATGTCTACCAACATTGCGGCAAAATCCTGAGGATTTGGGGCTTCAAAATGTGCCTGTGTCTTGTGAAATCCGGGAATAGTTCCGAACATGTTCTTGATAGCTCCAGTGTAAAGCATCATCATGTGAGTTTTTAGTTTTGGAAGATTGATTATCACGTCGGCGTTCAAAACGGTTTTTGAAATGTGCAATACTTTTACTTTGTTGTTGGCCCTGGCTGGGATTTCTGCAGTCCCTTCCTGAAAAAAGTTTACGGTTCTTATTCCAAGTTCCTTTGCAATCTTGTTAATGCCAATAATCTCATAAACGCTGTTCACATCAACGACTGCATTTCCGGGGGCATCTCCAATAAAAGGTTCAGCGCCGATCTCTAAAACTTTTTTTGCGACTGCTTTGACAAGTGCAGGATGCGTTGGGCATGCAGATTCAGGAGCAGCTCCCATTAATGCATTTATTTTGAGAAGGACTTTTTGCTTTGGTTTAATGAATTTATCAAGACCGCCAAGATTTTCAATAACTTTGGTGAGAGCTTCTTCTATGGCAGCTTCTTCATACGAGTCACATTTTGAAATAGAAACGATCGGCATGTTAATAACCCAATCTGTTAATTATTCCGTTGATCCCATCACTTCCGTTATTTATAACTTCTGTCCCCAATTTTATTGCATTGTCAGGATCTTTCAACCCGTGTCCTGTTAAAACACAAACAACAGAGGATCCTTTTGGTATTTCACTTCCATATTTAATTAGTCCAGCTATAGAAGCAGCAGACCCAGGTTCACAAAAAACCCCTTCAGTGGACGCAACAAGCTTATAAGCAGCAAGGATTTCATCATCAGAAACAGCTCTTATGGATCCTTTTGATTTATCAGCCGCTTCGACTGCTGATTTCCAGCTGG